>JBFLYC010000004.1:0-153774 GCA_040756735.1 Bacillota bacterium
AGGCCCTTTAGTAGATAATTTTTTTCTGAAATGTTGTTTTCTGTCTCAAGTAAAGTGATCAGAAAACATGCCCTGTATGGTAATAATTAAATTCAAATTTTTGATTTCTTAGGGTGCGAAAGATAGGATTAAATTTTTCAGGAAAGGACTAATAAAGGCGGAGAGAATTATTATGTCAATGGATAAGAAAATTCTGGTGGTGGATGACTCGCCGATTTTCAGGGCTTACATGAAGAATTTTTTAAGCAGCAGGTATTCCTTGGAAATTGAGGAGATTACTTCGGCCCGGGAACTGTACCGCTATTTCAGCACCTTTGGGGTAGACAATCTTTTGCTCATTATCCTTGACCTCTATCTTCCCGATGGCAGCGGGCTGGAAGTTCTCCAGAATTACATGGAGGTATCCGGCCGCAAAGAGATACCCTTTATTTTGGTCAGCGCAGGAATTGACAGCAGATCAGCTGCCCTGGCTTTCAAGGCAGGCGCTAAGGATGTTCTGGTCAAACCGGTAAACCTGGAGAAATTGAGGGAAAGGATAGACGTTATTCTTTCGTCAGAATACAGGCTCAAGGAGCGAAGGTCGGTCATGGAGTACTATGACCAGATCAGGGTTGAAGTCAAGCGAGCCCAGAGGGGGAATTATCCGCTGAGCCTGCTCCTGGCCGGTATTTTTACTGCCGACACCTACCATGCCTTCTACAAGGAAAGCAGTTACCGTCGGATTATCGACCTGGAAAGCAAGTATCCGGAAAGGCTGCAGGGCATAATGAGAGAAACGGACAACATTGTAAACCTTTCCCCCAGCGAATACTTCCTTGTCCTCCCTTTTACCGACAGCGAAGGGGGCCTTACCGTTAAGGAGAAGCTGGAAAAGGTCTATAACGGCCTCATTCCTGAAGAAGAACGAAAAAAGCTGATCCTGGTAATAGGGTCGGCCACCTTTCCGAAGGACGGCAAAAATCCCGACGAGCTGATCTTAAAATTAGAAACAGACTTCAAAGAAAAATTTTCTTCCCCAAAAAAGGAATAACGAATCGCTATTCCTTTTGGTTCCCGCTATATCCAGAAATATTTTGTAAGACCGTCTCCCCAAAAAGGAGTCAGGCTCTTTCTCTAAAAAATGTGAGAAAATAAAGAAAGGGAAAAGTTTTATATATTGGGGTTGTGTTGAATGTCCGTTGCCCCAACAGATTGGCCCTTTGTGGAAAAGATTGAAGGTATTTTGAAAGCAAAGAGGAAGCATGGATAGTTTAATTAGCATAGAAGGAAGTATTTGCTATGTCACTTAATAAAAAAATATTAATTATTACCGGAATTATTTTCCTTTGCCTTGCTCTTTCTCTTTCTACCATACTCCTGTTTATTCAAACCAGGATCACGGTTGAGGAAGAAAAAGCTGAGGCGAAGTCAGAAATAGAACTTGTATTGCGCCTGCTGCAGTGGGAAATTGACAGGCTTGACGCCCTCGCCATGGACTGGGCCTACTGGGATGACACATATGACTTTATGGAAAATAGGGACGTTGACTACGTTAAGAGCAACCTGGTGGATTCCACCTTTGAAGTTTTGCAAATAGATTATATTGTTCTTCTTGATACATCCGGGGAGACAGTTTTTGCCGGGGGGTTTGACCCGAAAACGGGGCAGGAAAAGACGGTTCCTCCGAACTTGATAGACTATATTTTCCCAGAGGGCCCTTATACCTCCCAGGCTGATGCGGAAAGCGGCATAAGGGGGCTGGCTGCCATTTCCAAAACCCCCGTGCTGGCGGCCGCACGCCCCATCCTGAAAAGTGATGATACGGGGCCGGCCCGGGGCAGCCTGGTGTTTGCCCGCTGTTTGGACGATGCTTTTGTGCGGCACCTGTCTGAACTGGCAGGGTTGCCCCTTGCTTTTGAACCGCTTCATAATGCTGACCTTAGCAATTTGCCCCAGGCTGAATTACTATTTCACGGCGAACCTTATTATATAAAGGCGCTATCGGAAGAGGAGCTCATGGGCAGCGCCCTTCTTCAAGACCTCCATGGAGAAGCTGCTCTGCTGCTTGCCGTCAACGTGCCCAGGGAAATCTATAAGTTCGCCCGGATGGCAAAAAACCTGACTGGCGTGGCGATTCTCCTGGCGGGCATCGTTTTTGCCTGCTCCACCTATGTTTTGCTTAAACAAAATATTTTAACGAGGCTGGAGCGGCTTACCCGTGACGTGAAGAAGATCGGTTCCGGCCCTGTTTTTTCTGGAAAAGTCGGTGTCTTGCCCGGCGGCGATGAGCTTGCTGTCCTCTCGGCGGAGATAAACAATATGCTGAGCACATTAGAGCAAGCGCAGCAACAATTACACAAAAGCGAAGAGCGCTACCGCCTTCTTGTAGAAAATGCCAATGAAGCCATAGTTATACTTCAAGATAGGAGGTACAAATTTGTTAACCCCAAAGCGGTTGAGATTTTTGGGCGTTTCCAAGAAGAGCTGTTGTCCAGGCCGGTGGCTGATTTTATCCACCCTGAAGACAGGGATTTTGTTCTTGAGCGCATTAGCAAAAGAGAAAGAAAGGAAGTGCTGCAAGAGAAATATTCTTTTAAGATAGTTGCCGGTGATGGCAGCATAAAGTGGGTCGAAGTGAATGCAGTTGTTATAGACTGGGAAGGAAGGCCTGCCTCCTTAAATTTAATTGACGATATCACCGAGCATAAAAAAATGCAGCAGCAGTTGCAGGAAAGCGAGGAAAAATACCGCTTGATATTTGAAAATTCCCCCCTGGGTATATTCCATTTTGACAAAAAGGGGACTGTGACGGCGTGTAACGATAACTTTGTTAAGATTATCGGTTCTTCACGGCAAGCTTTAGTGGGTTTAAACATCCTTGCCCTGCCGGAAAAAAAGGTTGTAGCCGCTGCGCAGGAATGCTTGCAGGGCAGGTATGGATTTTACGAGGGCTGGTACCATTCCGTCACCGCCAGTAAAGTAACACCTCTACGGGCTCTTTTTGCTCCTTTTAAAACTGAAGACGGCTTTATTTCTGGCGGGGTATGCATTGTGGAAGACATCACCGAGCGCAAGCAGGCGGAGGAAAAAATCCGTTATATGAGTTTCCACGACAGCCTCACGGGGCTTTACAACAGGCGTTTCCTGGAAGAAGAAATGCGAAGGCTTGATACCGCAAGGCAGCTGCCCATCGGCATAATAATGGTTGATTTGAACGGGCTGAAGCTGGTAAACGACACTTATGGGCACAGTGTGGGCGACGAGCTCTTAAAAACCGCAGCTGAAATATTAAAAAAATCCTGCCGCAGGGAAGATATTGTTGCCCGCTGGGGCGGCGATGAATTTGTTATACTACTGCCGCAAACGGCAGAAGAAAAAGCCCGGACCATCTGTAAAAGGATAAAAGAAAACGCCGGTAAAGCTTACATCGAAGATGTACCCGTTTCCTTTGCCCTGGGTGTTGCCGTTAAAGAGAGCGCAGGAAAAAGTCTGGCAGATACCTTAAGAACAGCTGAAGAGGATATGTATAAGCAAAAGCTCGCTGAAAGCAGAAGCATAAGGGGTGCGGTGCTAAATGCCCTTTTAAAAGCTCTGGAGGCAAAAAGCTATGAGACAGAAGAGCATACGCGGCGCATGCAGGAAGTAGCCTTGAAAATGGGCGAGAAATTGGGACTTCCGGATTCCGAAATGAACCGGCTAAAGCTGACAATTACACTGCATGACATAGGGAAGATAAACATTTCCGAGGAGATATTAACCAAAAAGGGGCCTTTAACAGCAGAAGAATGGGAGATTATGAAAAAACACCCGGAAACAGGATACAGGATTACCCGGGCCACGGAAGAATTTGCCCACGTGGCCGAAGAAATTTTAGCTCACCACGAGCGCTGGGACGGCTCTGGCTATCCGCTGGGATTAAAGGGTAAAGAGATCCCCCTGCTGGCCCGAATCACGGCTATTGCCGATACTTACGAGGTCATGCAGAGCGGCAGGCCGTATAAAAAAGCCCTATCCCAGAGCGAAATAGTTGCAGAGTTTAAAAGGTGTGCCGGTACCCAGTTTGATCCGGAGCTGGTAGAAATCTTTTTATCACTTCTGGAGAGATAGATCCTGAAATACTCATCCCCATCCATACCGAGGATCCCGAGGCCTTCTGTGGCTTTCTGGATGAAGTGAGGATCGTCCGGAAAGGCGAAGAGGTAGCTCTGTAATCTTTTGCGTAAAAGAGACGGTGGAGAGAGCATGACGGGGTGAAAAGATATTACACGGTGCAGGAGGCAGCCCCTCTTTTAAAGCTTTCCGAAAAAGAGATCTACGGGTTTTTGTCCAGGGGTGAGTTAAAGGGCTTTAAGAGAGCTCGGCGCTGGCTGCTTTCCCGCCGGGAAATTCAGAAGCGCCTGCGCAAAGAAAGGGAAAGTTTTTAAGCAAGCACAATAAAAGCTCTTTAAACCCGGCCTTTTTGCGGTGTGGCCCGCTACACGAGATCCATAAAGTGGTTTGAAAAAAATTACAAAAAGTTCCCTGACGAATTCGGTTGGTGGGAGAAGGCAGTGGAAGAATATCTGTAAAAAGCGTAGCTTAATGCAGCGCTGTGCTTTTGTGAACTGATATCTACCTATTTTTTTAACTCCTGCAACCTCTGCGCTTTACCAGCTGTTTGCCCGCTGTTAAAAATAAAGCCACCTGCCGTTGACTCAACGGAGGGCGGCTGTAGAGCTTAATGCTCGAGTGCGCGGCGGGACTTGCGCCTCCTGTGACCCGCTCTTTCTCACGAGTTTGGCGGCAGGTGGTAGTTAACCTGTTCGACATGCAGGGCCCGATTCCTTCTGAACACATAAAAATTTTCATGTCGAAAATCTGCAAAAGAAAGGAGGCCTTCGAAAAGCCGCCTTTAAAAAAGATATATATTTAAAGAGGGGGTTAACACACTTCCACTATAGAACTTCGGCTTTACAGAAGTGTTACAGCAAATTTATTTTTCAGTTACAATTGTTTTGGAGCATACAGGTTAGCAAATTATAAAGATGATGGAAATGAACTGGCTGGATGTTGTCCTGGTGTTTGTTTTTACCCTGATTTTTTACAGCGGTCTCAGAGACATGCTGCTGCTTCAAACAGCGAAATTATTGGGCTTTCTAACGGCTTTTTACCTCTCTTTTTTGGGTCTTGAGTTCGTTGATAGTTTATTTCAAGAACATCTAAACATACAGGAATTTTTATCCGTGCTGGCCGATTTTGGGCCCGCCTCCCTGCCTACTCTAGCTAGGTGGAAAGCTGCGCCTTGTTGAGGTAGAAGAAGAAAGAAGTTTGGGGAGCAGAAAAAAAGAGCCGATCATTTTCTGTTTTTGTCTCATTTTTGAAAAGCCAGG
Source organism: Bacillota bacterium (assembly GCA_040756735.1). Lineage (GTDB taxonomy): Bacteria > Bacillota > DSM-16504 > Desulfitibacterales > Desulfitibacteraceae > JBFLYC01. Next base: position 5,349 of record JBFLYC010000004.1, read on the forward strand.
AGGCAATCATGGTGAGAGCGCTTCTTCCTTTATTCTCCTGTCTCTTTTTGGGAATAGCCCTACTTTTTCCCACCTGCACATTTCCTGCCGGAAATCTACAGGATTTAGGCAACGACCGGCTAGAAAAGATAAAGCTGCCTCCCTCTGCCCTGGAAAGCGACTATTCCCTGGAAAAGGCCATCTTTGAACGGATATCCCGGCGCAGCTTTAGCGAAAGACCTCTTGCGCTGGAGCAAGTGGCGCAGCTGCTCTGGGCCGCCCAGGGGACAGGCGTTGACGGTGTAACCGGGGCATCGAGAACAGCACCTTCGGCAGGGGCAACCTATCCCATCGAGATCTACGTGGTAGCAGGCGGGGTAGATGGGCTTGAACCGGGGGTTTATCGTTACGACTATGTTGATCACAGCATTGTAAAAGTAACCCCGGGGGACCGCAGGGAAAAGCTGGCTGCTGCGGCCTTGAACCAGCATTTTGTGGTCAGCGCTCCAGCCAGCATTGTCCTGGCGGCCGATTACGGTAGAACCACGTCGCGCTACGGAGAGCGCGGCATCCGCTACGTTCATATGGAGGTAGGGCATATTGCCCAAAACATTTACCTGCAGTGCGGGTCCCTGAACCTTGGCGCGGTAGCGGTGGGGGCTTTCCATGACGAAAGGGTAAAGTTGCTGCTGGAGATAGAAGAGGAGCCGCTGATGATCATTCCCGTGGGAGAAATTTCTTCCAGGTAGCGGGGGACTGGTCCGCCCTTGGTCGGCTTAATGCTGAGCCGTACCAAGCTGAAGCAGCAACTAAACCGGCTGTCGCTGCCTGACCGTGTAGCACCCCATATTTCAAATGGCGATGTAGCCGTATCTGTCAATCGGCCTGTTATGTCAGGGTAAAAGTGATTTTGACCACATCGAACCGTTTCGTCAGGATCTCTTTTTGGCCAGTCGCTGATGCTTAGAGCAGTACCCTTTAGCCCCACATTGCGCCAGCGGCTGGATATGGGCGGCAAAACCGGCTGGGCAAAGGTAATTATGGACGAATCGGCAAACCTGTTGGGCGTCCTGCAAGCCGAGGTAACTCCGTGTTTGCGTGACCTGGCGCCTTTGGATATTGACGTTGCCCCCTTTGACAATTCCGGTACCAAAAAGGAAGGAGTCAGCCGCTCATACAAAACCCGGGAGCAGCGGCGTATAATACCTTGCGCTTCATCGGCCGGGAGAGCACAAAAGTCCACGACTCTCCCCTGCGGTAAAATTATTTTGGCCACCCTGACCTTTAAGCCTGTTATCGCTGTTCAGAAAGAACGAAAATGCCTCAAAAAAAGCCTTCTGCGTTGTAAGCATTTTTAAAACAACAAGGAGAGGATTTCCCTTATGGCTATTATACCATGTATATTATTAAGATAAAGTTGATTTTAGGCAGTAGAGGTAGTTGGGAGGGGGTGTGGGGGGAGGGTTGTGGATAAACTGAACTTGTAGATAACTTGGGGCGTGGTAGGAGTTGCCTTCGAAGAAGCGAATTATCTTGGTACCCGGTAGGGACGTACGTGGCTTGATTATACCCTGGGTAGCAGCCCATCAGTTGTGATCGCCAGCGTTCCCGCCTGTGGCTGAGCTCCGATTGAGAACATCGGTGGCAGCCTGCCTCCCCAAGGAAAAAGGCCTGAGCTGGCCCCTCATAAAGCGCATGGGTGGAGTGGCTACAGGAAGGAGGACGACCCTGCCGTGGAATTACCGGAGGTGTTGACTATGATCATGTGGACGGTAGGCGTGGATCTAGGGAAGAAGGCGACCCACCGAGCGGTAGTGCTGGATGAAAACTGCCGGAAGGTGGACAAGGAGTGGATATTCACCACTTCGGCGGAAGAGCTCGACCGCTTGTTGGCTGAGTTGGCCACCCTGGCCCCGGCAGGCACCGTGTTTCGGTTCGTGATGGAGCCGACGCCCGCCTGGCAGACCGTAGGGCTTATCTGCACAAGAAAGGCCATACGGTGTATTTGGCCACGCCGGCCCAGGTGCACGACATGCGCAGGCTGATTCATCGCCATCAGAAGACGGATCGCCTGGATGCTCTGGCTCTGGCCAAGCTGCCCTATGTAGACCCCGACCATGTCCATCAAGCCATCCTGCCGCCGGACAGCGACTGGCAAGCTTTAAAGCGTGGGGTAAAACGGGAGCACAAGCTGGCCGACCGGATCGGCCAAACCCGCCAGGCCTTGGAGGAACTAGCGGAGGAGATATTGCCCGGGCTAAGCAAGTTATTCCCCGAAGCGAGCCGAACCCAAAACCACTGGCACGTAGACGAAACACGTTGGCTCGTATTTGCGGAGACGCAGGGTAAAACCGGTTAACGCTGGTGGTTATGGACTTTTGTCTCCAAACAAGTAACGGTATTTGTGGTAGATCCCTCCCTTTTCAGTAAAGTTCCTCTCACGCACTTTGCCGATAAAGCGGAAGGCACAATTAATGTCGATCGTTACAGTGCATACCATGCCTTGGCGGGACGAATTGAGCGCCAGCTTTGCTGATATCATGTGCGGCGGGATTTTCTCCATACTAAAGAGGGTAGCCCGCAGCTCTCTGCCTGGGCCAATGATTGGATTAATGACATTCATGTGCTGGATCAACTCAATAATGATCGGGTAGCCTGTAGACACAACGAGACTCTTTTTACCAAAAAGCAAGCTGAATTGGAGAGTCACATCAGTGAGATGGCTGCCAAGCGGGATAGCCAACTGGAAAGCATCGGCGAAAAACCATTGCAGCTTAAGATCCTGCGTAGCTTAAAGCGTAATTGGGAGCCGCTTACGACCTTTCTTCGCCATCCGGACATACCCATTCACAATAATGTGGCTGAACGGGCTCTGCGCTCGCCGGCGGTGGGACGTAAGAATTACTATGGAAACCACGCCGTCTGGAGTGGAGACTTTGCAGCAATCAGTATGTCGATTCTGCAAACGGCTGCCCAGCATAAGCTGAACGTCCAGGCATACCTCCGCTATTACCTGGATGCTTGCGCCCGCTTAGGCAAAATCCCGGATAACCGTGACTGGTTAGCGAAATTTCTGCCTTGGAATATTCAAGAGGCAGACCGGGCGGCCCTCCGACAAGGAGGGCGAAGCCGATGACGCTGCCACTTAGCATATGCGGACGTACCTTTACGGCAGAGGATTTGGCGGCAATTCGAAATATCATCCGCAAGGACAATATCAACCGGACAGAAATTTCCCGTGAGGTCTGTCGTAGGCTTAATTGGCTAAAGCCAGACGGAGAACTCAAAGATATGAGTTGTCGTGTGGCATTATTGCGTCTGCATCGTTCAGGGATGATCGAACTGCCCCCGCCGCGCAGCAAAAATGGCAAAGGCGGGTGTCGTATCAAGTGTACGACTGCCGGTAATGCAGGCCACCCTATTACGGGGGACTTGTCGGGATTAGGAAATGTTCAACTGATACGGGTTACAGGGCGTATGCAGTCCCGTTTTTGGAATGAACTTATCCAGCGTTACCACTATCTTGGCTACACTCCTTTACCTGGAGCACAAATTCGTTACTTAATCTACTCCGAATTCGGCATGTTGCTTGGAGCGATTGGTTTTTCGGCAGCAGCCTGGGCCCTGCGCCCACGTGACGAGTTCATCGGTTGGAATAAAGAGCAGAGAATAAACCGCTTGCGCTTAGTAACTAATAATTCAAAAGGTTTTTGATCTTACCATGGGTTCAGGTTAAAAACCTCGCATCGAAAGTACTGGCCCTCTGTGCTAAGCAATTGCCGAAAGACTGGAAAAGTATCTACGGATATGCGCCGGTAATGTTGGAAACATTCGTGGAAAAAGAGCGTTTTCAAGGTACTTGTTACAAAGCGGCCAATTGATATCATGTAGGCCAGACTCAAGGCCGAGGCAAGCTTGACCGAAAATATTAACGCAAACTACCCGTCAAGGACATTTATCTTTATCCTCTCAGTAAGAGTTTCCGAGAAATCCTAACCAATATGGACTAATTTTTGCTACTTTTATTGGGTACATTTTGCTCCTGAATGGTTCAGTGAATATTTACACTTTTAAAAATGATATTTATCATTATAACGAACATACATGGGCAAAAGTTGAGGATGATCAAATAAGGATTGGGATAACAGATTTTGCGCAGGATCAGTTAGGGGAAATCCTATTTATTGAACTGCCCTCTATTGGTGACGAGTTTAATCAAGAAGATGCATTTGGCCAGGCGGAATCAGCAAAAAATGTATCTGCACTGTATATGCCCATTAGCGGTAAGATACTATCAATTAATGAAGAATTAGAGAGTACTCCTGAGATTGTAAACAATGATCCCTACGAAACCAGTTGGATGATTACAGTTAAACCCAGTGATTTGACACAGCTTAATGGATTGCTCACTAGAGAAGGATACATCAGTATGCTGCAGGAGTAATATAAACTACAAAATGGAGGGGGAGAAAAATATGAGTATTACTATTTTTACAGCAACAGGCTGCACCCGATGTAAAATAGTTAAAAGCTTTATGGATGATCGAAAAATTGATTATGTAGAAAAAGATATGAAAGCTGAGGGAAAAGATGAGTTTCAAAGTTTCTATAAGGCCAACCGTAATTCTATTCACCGTGGACCTGATGGCGTAGAATTTCCTATTATTACTGATGGTGTAGAAATTCGCCAGAGTATAAGGCCTTCAATTGCTTTCCTTCATGCGGGAAAGAAATTAGACGGCTTTTTTAGAGTGGGTACTTTACACAGGGAATGGGTAGATGGCATCAATATTTCTGGCGGTAATCCTGAAGATGCTGACAGTTTTATTCAGGTTTTAAAATATTTAAAAGGTAATAATATGAAGCTGCAAATAGACACTAACGGGAAAAATAGTGAAATTCTTCAACGGGTTCTTGATGAAGGTTTGGTAGATGTCGCTATAATGAACGTTCTTGGACATTACTATATGTTGGGGACATTCCTCCAATTCTGGAAGTTGGAAGTGAGATGTAAGAATTCTAGATATGCTTTGGAGCAGTGCTTAAATCCAACCTCTCACCTCCCACCTCTAGGCTGAGGTGTGTCCCCTTTCCTTCATCTGCTAGTAATGCGACAGAGAATGTGACAGAGAACCGTCCCCTTGACACCCCCTTGACACCCCCCTTGACACCCCCCACATATGAAGAAAATTACCATAATCAGAAAATTATCATGTTGATGAATCCATTGTTTTTTGTTAAATTGTAGTTGGCGTTGAAAAGGAGGGAAAGAAAATGACAAAGGCAGACCTGATTATAAAAAATGCAAAAGAGTTAGTGACATGTGCAAATGGAACAAAAAAGCCAAAAATAGGGACTGATCTGAAAAACTTGCACATAATAGAAAATGGTTGGGCAGCTACAGCAGGGGAAACAATAATAGCAGTAGGAACAGAAGCAGAGGTAAAAGCACAAGCAGAAATTGCAGGTGATACATTAGTCATTGATGCCTCCGGCAAAACAGTTCTCCCCGGACTGGTAGACCCCCATACACACATAGTCTTTGGCGGTTCAAGAGAAAACGAATTAGAGTTAAAGCTAAAGGGAGCAGGCTATCTGGAAATCCTTGCCCAGGGAGGCGGTATCCTCAGTACGGTTAGAGCTACCAGGAAAGCGAGAAAGGAAGAACTAAAAGAAGCAAGCCGGAAGTACCTAGATCAAATGCTCTCCCAGGGCACTACTACTATAGAAGGAAAAAGCGGCTATGGTTTAACAACACAAGATGAAATTAAAACTCTTGAGGTAATCCAAGAACTAAATGATGAACACCCCATTGACATAGTACCGACTTTTCTAGGAGCCCATGCTTTTCCAGAAGAATATAAAAACGGTAAAGAAGACCGGTTCGTAGACCTTATAATAGATGAGATGCTTCCTGCTGTTAAGGAGAGAAACCTTGCGGAATACTGCGATGTGTTTTGTGAAAAGGGAGTATTTAACCTTGAGCAGTCCAAAAAGATCCTAACAAGGGCCAAGGAACTGGGCTTTAAACTAAAAATACACTCAGACGAGATTTACCCTCTTGGGGGTACGGAGATGGCAGCAGAGCTTGGGGCTGCCTCAGCAGATCACTTGCTTGTGGTGACTGATAAGGGTATAGAAAAAATGGCAGAGAGCGGAATGATGGCAGTATTGCTCCCTGGAACTACTTTTAACCTTCGAGAAGAGCATTATGCACCGGCCAGGAAAATGATAGAAAAAGGAGTAGCCATAGCCCTGGCAACTGACTTTAATCCCGGAAGCTGTCCGACCAATTCTCTGGACATCATCATGACAATAGGATGCCTGTACCTTAACCTATTGCCGGCAGAAGTCATTAATGCTATTACAATTAATGCAGCCCATGCCATAGACAGGGCTTCTGTAATCGGCAGCATAGAGGTAGGTAAACAGGCAGACATAGTGATTTTTGATGCTCCCAACCACCAGTATCTCTGCTACAGGTTCGGGACAAACCTGGTAGAAAAAGTAATTAAAAAAGGAAAAATTGTAGTGGGAGGTATCATATAATGCTAGTAGATTTACCAGTAAAAGATTTTATTCAAGAAGTTGCCAAGGATAGCCCAGCTCCCGGGGGAGGAAGTGTTGCAGCTTTAGCAGGAGCAATATCAGCTGCCCTGGTCAGCATGGTAGCAAATCTAACAATAGGCAGGGAAAAATACAAAGAGCAAGAAGAAGAATTAATCATTGTTAGAGAAAAAGCAGCAGTACTTCAAGAAAAACTCACACACATTGTAGATGAAGATACCCAGACATTCAATCTGGTAATGAACGCCTACAAAATGCCAAAAACAACTGAAGAAGAAAAGACAAAAAGGACACAGGCTATCCAGGAAGCCCTTAAAAGAGCATCAGAACTTCCCATGGAAGCAGCAGAATGCAGCTTAGAGGCCATGAAACTTGTTAAAGTAGTAGTGGAGAAAGGAAACCCAAACTGTATCAGCGATGCCGGAGTAGGCTGCTTAATGGCAGAAGCAGGGCTAAAAGGCGCATTATTTAATGTAGAGATAAATATAGGCAGTATTAAAGACGAAGAATTTAAGAATCAAATGCAGTCAAAAGTAGAACAGTTAAGCCAAGAAGCACAAAACTTATCTAAAGAAATAATCCAGATGGTAAAAAGACAATTTTGATAAATTTCCATTTTACACAAAAGATGTTACACTACCAAAGATGTTACTCTACCTTGAGAATCGAGACCCCAGTATGGAGTTTAATAAGCTATCCATATTTATGGGGCTTTTTTCTTGTCTTACTTGATAATCCTCTTTAGAATAAATTCGTCATGCTTTATTACTTCTGCTTCTATACGTTCTAACTTACTGGTATTTTGAATATAACCATCGAATAGGGCTTCTAATTTTTTACCGTGCTCTTGTTCAATTTTGATAACAGTTCTATTAATATCCTGTACTTCATTTCTAATATCCTGTACTTCATTTCTAATATCCTGTACTTCATTTCTAATATCCTGTACTTCATTTTCAAGCTTCTTTTGGCCTTCTTTTAATTCACCTACATCTTTTGTAAGATTACCTACATCTTTTGTGAGATTGCTTACATCTTTTGTGAGATTGCTTACATCTTTTGTAAGATTACCTACCTGAGAGGCAATTAACTCTAGTAAATCCCTATCAGTCATTTTAATCATCCTTTCGTTTTGTTTCTCCTCGTTCTAACAAACCCCCTAAACTTTTCAAGTATCCTAGTTTTCACAATTCTTTAAACCTAATTTATCACTTAATGAGGTAAAAATAAAATATTTTTTCAAAAATATCTCTAAATGAGTTGACTATTATTTCGTTAATGTTCTATCTAGATATGAGAAGTTTTTTTAGCTGTTTGGTGTATAAATGTGAAGCCGGGATAAAATAATCCCGGCTTTTTCTTACCATCTTTATCTTTGAATGTCTGCTTGTAGTAACTACCTTTTCCCCTTTCACTATAACTTAAAAGATTAACTGTGCTGCTAATGCTACTAAGGGGATGGCAATGATAGTTCTGACAAAGAAGATGAGAATAAGGTCCCAGAACCCTAATGGGATGTCAGATTCCAGCATTGCATTGGCGCTTTCTGTGAAAAAGATAATTTGGACAGCTGATAACACACATATAAAGAAAACTGCCATTGGGGCGACATTTTGTCCCGAGATAATAATTACAGGCATTGCCAGTTCAGCTTTTGTCACCAAGACAGCAGGCGCTATTTCTACTGCGTTTGGTATTTGAAAAATTTTAAGAATGGGAGCCACCGGTGTGCCTAGCCAGGTAAATATTAGGGTATAAGTAGCTATTATTAAAGAAATTACGGAAATGGAGATCACATAGGCAACCATTTTTTGGGCGAATGTTCCGGCTTCCCAAAAACCTTGATATAGACACCTAAAGTCTGTGGTCTTGGCCCTTTCAATGCCCTTATTTATAGACTTGGATAAGATTTTAAAATCATAGGTTTCAGAAACTAAATCTTCTTTTGTTTGTTGTCTTCCATCAACAGACGATTCTCAATGATGCCAGAATGATAATGATAATGGGTCTATTGAGATAATAGGTCTATTGTATTGTAGAGAGACAATGTAGGTGATATAATAATAGGCACTGGCGCTATGAATTTGAAAGTTCAGAATAATACGCTGTTTTTTAAATATTTTAAAGACTGGGGAGAGTATTGATGTCAGAGAAATGCTTTACCAATGGAGAAATATATGAAGTCTTGAAAAAAAGGATTGTTGAGTTGGAATATGCGCCTGGGCAAATACTCAATGAAAATGAAATTGCCGCCGAATTCAACTTGAGCCGGACCCCTGTACGTAAGATCTTTGAGCAGCTGAAAAATAACAGGCTGTTAATTATAATACCAAGGTATGGCGCACAGGTAGCGCCATTGGATTTTAAGTATATTAAGTCGGTCTTTGAAGTAATTAGAGAGATGGAAGCTCATGCTACAAGATTAGCTGCTGAAAGAATATCTGACGAGCATATACGTGACCTCGAAGCAATCATTGAAAGGCTCAAAGGATATAACATTGACAGGGATTATAAGAAGATAATTTTAGATGATGGAATGTTTCACAAGATTATCTTTGACAACTGCAATAATCCCTGCCTGTCTGAAATACTGCACAATCTCCACATGCACACGGAAAGGCTGTGGTTCTATGTGCAAAAAAACATTACGGAAATTGACATGTTTATTGACACCTTGACAAATATTGCTTGTGCTATAAAAAACAGGGATGCTGCACTAGCTGACCGGTATGCAAAAGAACATACAGACCTGTTTGTGGAAAAAATTAAGGAAAAACTGCTATAAATTTTAAAGTATATAGGAATTTCATATGTAAAGATTAAAGATAAGGGGCCAAGTTTTAAGGCCCTTTTTTAATAAAACTAATAAAAAACAAAAGGTATACCAGAAGCAAGAGGTCAAACAAGTTCATGCTCAATAAGGCAGATGCTTGTAAGAAGGAGGGTTTTCTTGAATTGCTTGATTGTTACAAATAATCCGCTGGTTGCTGAAAAATATCAAGGTAAGCTGCCGGTAGTTTTTAAAGAAAAGTCAGTTGATGAGCTTTTAGTTAAAGTACGTGATATGGTGCATCAGGGGTATACTCTTGTGAGCCATCCCCTGCCGGCCAGTCTGAAATTGCTATTTGCGCCATATCGTTCAGTTATAGTGGCCGGTAAAAGCTCAGGGCTTGAACCCCTGCACGTGGAAACAATTGAGAATAGTATTATTAAATACAGGAAGCACATGCTGCACAGGAAGATAGATAGCAGAAATGATGAAGACTATAGATTCATAGATTTAAAGCTTACTGAATCAGCTTTAAACTCCTAATAGCAACAAGTATTTACAATATCTTACGAGGTGGTCATGATGAAGCTGGAACTGGGAAGGATTTTTATCAAGGACATTCAATTTGGGGAAGAAGCTTGTATTATGAAAACGGCATCTTGACAGTAAACAAGGCAGCATTAAAAGCACTATTGAAAAAAGATGAAAGGGGTTATTGACATGTGGGGAGAAGGAGCTAAATGGACTCCCTTTTCTAAAACATTCAACCTGGTTATAGACATTACTCCTGTACAGGGCCTTGACCCCCATTCCCATGAAACGGCAGTGAGAATGGCAGGTCTTAAGGCTGCTGAATATCTGGGTGAAGCCGGCAGGAAAGTAACCCCCGATGAAATAGTAACCTATGAAATTGGTAGTATGGCAGAGGAAACTGCCAGGTATCCCAGTTTGCCCAAGGTAGCCTATGTGGAAATGTTAATTTCCCAAGGGCTTTTACACAGTGGATATGTGTACGGTGTAAATACACAACAAATCCTACCGACACTGCTGCATCCCAATGAAGAGCTTGACGGGGCAGTAATCAGCGGCAACTGTGTGGCAGCCTGTGATAAGATTACAACTTACCAGCACCAGAATAATTCGGTTATCCTAGATCTATATGACAGGCATGGCAAAGATATCAATTTTGTGGGAGTCGTTCTTACTCCAGAGCATACTACCATGGAAGGAAAAATCCTTGCATGTGACTATACGGCCAAACTGTGCAGGATGTTAGGTGTGGATGGAGTAATTGTATCCGAGGAAGGTTACGGCAACCCGGATTCCGACCTGTTGATGATTTGTAAACGCCTTGAAAATGCCGGAATCAGTACTGTTTTAATTACAGATGAATGTGCCGGCTGGGATGGAAGGTCACAACCTCTTGTTGACACTGCACCAGAAGCTGTGGCTGTAGTGTCCGGCGACAATGTAAGCCATGTTGTAACGTTGCCTCCAGCAGACAGGATAATTGGGAATGCGGCCGCAATCTCAACCCTTGCCGGCGGCTGGGAAGGCTCAGTTCTTGAAGATGGGTCCATCATGTGTGAGCTTAATGCTGTTATCGGCTCCACTTCTGAAATCGGTTTTCATGACTGTACATGCAAGCTTTATTAATAATAGGGAGAGGAGAATACAGCATGTCAGATCAATTTAAAGTCTGTAGCCATTGCCCTGGTTACCAGCGGAGGTATCGTGCCCAAGGGTAATCCCGACAGACTGCAGTCAGCCAGCGCCCAAAAATGGTGCAAGTATGACGTTAGTTGTAAAGATGCCCTGAGTCAGGAAACTGGTTTAGGTTGTTTAGATAAGTTCTGTACCGTTCATATCCGAGTCAGTTGGTGCCAATAGGATAGCGCCCACTGTGGCAATTCCTTATCCAATTGGGAACCCTGGCCTGTCTCCAGAAGAAGAGCATCAATTAAGATACAAGCTGGTGAAATAAGCAGTTGATGCTCTAGGAACGGAGATTGAGCAAGTTTAAATCCTCAAGTTTAAATCCTATCTATATTACAAATTTCAGCTGCAAAAATTGCGCGTTTTAATACAAATTGCGATACTATCAGGCCTAAAAAGCCTGTTTTTTATGACAATCTTTCGTATCAGCTATAAATATCTAAACTCTTCACAATGTAAAGGAGGATTTGTTGTCGTATTAAAGAATATAACCTTGTATAAGGGGGTATTCCCAAAGGTATTAAGGGGTTGATATAACTGAAAAGAAGAAAACTAGGCCGGGAGGCTTTAGATAAAGGTATAAGCGCTCTTACAACCCAGGCTTTATCCTTATCTGTAGCTCAGGGTAATGCCAATCAGGCAGTTAATCTTGCTGAGGAATTATTGGCTTCTGGTTTTGAGGTGCATCAACTGATAGAGGATGGCCTTACTAAGGCTTTGGAATCCCTGGATTTTAAGTGTAATAACGATCAGCTTAGTCTGTTGGAAATATTGCTGGCCGGCAGGGCAATGATGGAGGTTATGGATAGGGTAATTACTCCATATCTTGAAAAAAATAAGGATTTCCAAGCCGCAAAGGAATCGCTTCTAAAAGAAACTATTATTCTGGGTACAATTCAGGGAGACATCCATGACCTGGGGAAAAATATTGTAGCCATTTTATTGAAGGTCTCAGGATACCGGGTAGTTGATCTGGGCAAAGATGTTGCTCCCTCGGTTTTTGTAGAAGCAGCCTTGCGGGAAAATGCAAAAATCATTGGTGTAAGCAGTCTGATTACTTCCACTATTCCACATATTAGGCAATTGAAAACAGAGCTTTCCGCAGCAGGTTTGCAAGACCTTCGGGTGGTGGCAGGCGGTGCAGCTTTAAGGCAGGTCAGTCCCAAGGACTTGAATGTGGACCTGGTAGCTGACAATGTTTTTGATTTGTTGAATTTTTTACGTTGTTTTGAGAGGGGTAGTTAAATTGACTGCTTTAGAACGGTTTTTAGATTCCTTAAAAGGCAGGTTAATATCAGGCACCCCTTGTGTGCCATTAATATTTGGCTATGCTGCTGCATTGTGCAAAGTAAAGCTCAGTGATTACCTGCAAAAGGGTGAACTATTGGCTTACTGTCAGTTAGAAGCGCAAAAACAATTTGGTACTGATGCTGTGTTTGCTTATGCGGACAATTCAGTAGAATCTGAAGCTCTAGGCAGTAGAATTTGCTTTCCGGAAAACGATTATCCTTATATCACCGACTATGCCTGGGGTGATCATGAGAACTGGACTTCAAGGCCGCTGCCTGATGCTCAAAAAGACGGCAGGATGCCACAATTGTTGGAAGCTGTGAAGATCATGCGATCCACAGTGGGGGATACCACAACTGTGGTTGGAGGCGTATTGGGTCCTATGAGTATTGCAGGGCAAGTTATGGGGCTGGATAAGCTAATCTATTTGCTTGTTGATGAACCAGATAAATTTGCCAGAGCCATAGATTATACTGCCCACATTTCTTTAAGTTACGGGCAAGCTCTGCTAAATGCCGGCGCTCATGTACTGATGCTTCTTGAACCTACTGCTTCCCAAAATATCATTCCCCAGAATGTGTTTGTCCAATATATAACCCCTCGTATACGTTACATCTTTTCCGGGTGCAAATCTGCCGGAGCATTGGCATGTTGGTTGGTGATAACAGGTCAAACGAAGGGTCTTTTGCCTTATTACAAGGGGTGTGGGGCAGATCTGGCCACTATAGATTATGAAGTACCCTTAAAGAATGCACTAAATGCAGCGCCAGATTTATCATTGGCAGGAAATATCAAACCGTACAATTTTGTTGAACATAGTCAAGAGGAGTTGTATGATCAGGCAAAAAAATTAATATCTGAGGCAGGTCATAATAGGAGATTTCTTCTGAGTTCCGGTTGTGAGCTGCCTTTAAATGCAAAACCAGAGAATGTGGAAGCAATGGTGAGGGCAGCAAGAGGTGGTTTAAATGGGGCAAACCGTTAGAAATAAAACAAGGGAACAAATGGCAGCGCTGATTAAAATTAATAATCTTACCGGATTTATGCCTTCAAATATCGATGACATGCTGACGGCAGTTAAAAGAGAGTTGGATATTGTCCTTGCTCCTTATGAATGCAGGTTTAGTTTAATTGATGAAAATAACTTTTGTGGCTGCGGTTTGGCGGAAATAAAAGTATGTAAGGCCCTTAAGGATCAATTACCCATGATTGTTGAACCAGGCCAAATGCCTTCCTGCTGTAAAACAAAACCGTGTGCCAAGGGTTTTGTGTGGCATGTTTGCGTCCCCTTAATAGTTGGGACGGAAATCCTAGGTGTAGTTACCGTCAAAAGTGACCAGGAACAAAAGTTATGTAAAGGGTGCCTGGAATTACTTTTAGCAGTTGCCAACCAGGTAGCATCAACTATTCAAAGAACCCGCCTTTTTAATCGTTTGATGTTAGAAAAAAGCTCCCTGGAACAGGCAAACAGGGAGATTACTCAATTAAACCTGGTGTTGAAAAAAACGATCCAGGAACTTGAGGAAGCCCAGGCCCAGCTGAAATTTTCGGAGCGTCTGGCTGCTACTGGTCAATTAGCGGCTAATCTAGCCCATGAGATTAACAATCCCACCGGCATTATCCTTTCACGTTTAGAATGGTTGCTGCTGGAAGCCCAGGAAAACAGCCTGCCTGAAAAGGTTATTCAAGATTTAGAAACTATCAAAAAACACACCGCACGAATTGGCAATATTACCAGGGGTTTGCTCTCCTTTTCTCGAAAAAATCTAACAGGACTGACTCTCTTAAATTTGGGTGATTTGATTAAGGAGACCGTTGATTGGTTGGCAGGGCAGTTCTTGCGGGGAGGAATACAATTTAATTTAAAACTTTCAGAATTACCATTGATTCAGGGTAGTTCGGAACAACTGCAACAAGTATTGGTGAATCTTTTTACAAATGCCAGGGATGCCATGCCACAAGGCGGTAAGATTATTATTGAAACCCATTACTTAATGGAACAGGACCTGGTCCAGGTAGACATTAAAGATACAGGGATAGGCATTGCCAAGGAGGTAAAGCCCAGGATTTTTGATCCATTCTTTACTACAAAAGAAAAAAAATTAGGTACAGGACTGGGATTGTCTATTAGTTTTAATATCATAGAGGGGCATGGGGGAACCATTAAAGTAGAAAGTCAAGTTGGACAAGGAAGTTGTTTCAGCATCATTTTGCCATGCCATGGGCAGGATAAGGAAGGCAACTTACATGGACAATAATAACCGTACTATAAAAAATAATAACCGTACTATAATGGTTGTAGACGATGAAGCTGATATGTTGGAGACTTGTTCACGGGTCATCAAACGCATGGGCTACAATTGTATTACTTATGATGACAGCAGTCATGCCCTTGACGATATCTGCAAATGGCAGCCGGACCTAATTATAACCGACTTGAAAATGCCTGAATATGATGGCTTTGCTGTTTTAGACAAAGCTCGCCAGTTCGCTCCCAAAGCGCTAGTGATTATTGTTACAGGCTATGCGTCTGTTGATTCTGCTGTCAGAGCCATGAAAGAGGGGGCTTATGATTACCTGCCTAAACCTTTTTCAATTGACCAGCTGCAAATTACTATTAATAAAGCTTTGCAGCAGATTGTTCTCCGGGAAGAAAACTACTTACTGCGCCTTCAACTTCAAGAAGCTGTACACACCGAAAACATAATTGGTGTACATGGGGGGCTCCAGTCTATTTTTGCAACCATTGGGAAAATGGCCAAGACTGATGCTTCTACCTTAATCTTAGGGGAAAGCGGTACGGGCAAAGAACTTATTGCGCGTTCCATACATAATAACAGCAAGTATGCTTCCGGTCCTTTTATTCCTGTAGATTGTGCTTCATTGCCGGAGAATCTCCTGGAAAGTGAATTATTTGGGCATGAAAAAGGCGCCTTTACGGGAGCCCACACAGCAAAAGAGGGCTTGATCGAACTGGCCAATGGAGGGACGCTTTTCCTTGATGAAATAGGGGAATTGAGTTTACCATTGCAAGCCAAGCTGCTTAGGGTCTTAGAAGAAAGAGCCTTCCGCAGAGTAGGGGGCACCAAGCTGATAAGCGTTAACATACGGGTAATAGCCGCTACTAACCGTGATATTGAAAAGGCTGTCGCCTGCAAAGAATTTAGAGAGGACCTTTTTTATCGTATCAATGTTATTACTTTAAAGATACCATCATTACGTGAACGGGGGCAGGACATTCCTCTGCTTCTCCAGCATTTTTGCCATAAGTTTGCTGCAGCCATAGGTAAGGACGTTAAAGGGTTTAGTCCCGCTGCCGTGAAATTATTGGAGAACTATCATTGGCCGGGAAATATACGTGAATTGCGAAATGTGGTGGAAAGAGCGGTTTCTTTGTGTGATTCTAATGTTATAAAACCCGATGACCTGCCATCTAACCTTACTCAAACTCCCAACCATGATTTAGGGGAAATATCCGTACATCTTCCCTTTCATGAGGCCAAAGCGTTATGGCTTAAGGAATTTGAAGTTAAATACCTTGAAGAGCTATTAGCTATCCATAACGGCAACATTACCAAAGCGGCACAAAAAGCCGGTATAGACCGTAAAACCATCCACCGGCTAGTGAAAAAATATAATCTGCAGTAGAATTGTCTAAAACACATAAATTATAATGGGATTGCCAGTTCTTGGTTTTCACACAGGGGCTGGTGATTTTCGTTTTCAGGAGCAACCATTAAGATTACAAGTTCATTAATTTCATCTGGTTCGCTGTCTTTAATGGGAAACAGTACGAAACCCTTTTTCACCCTGCGATGCGTAAAAACGCCGCCAATATCTGAGGAAATGGAAATGTCGGAACTTAATCTTTCACCGGTATTCAAATAGATAACAAACTGTTCCGGGTAAAAACGAACCATTTCTGGGGCAGTGTTAGCCACTTCCAATCCCAGGGCTATATGCCCCTTGAAATCATCCTCTCCTGCTACGGTATTTTTAACCAGACCTATGTTAACTACTCCTACTTTTATTGGCCCCATCTCTACTACCTGGTCCACATTGAAGAGCCGGCTAAAGTCCTGCACTTTACCGGTCACTTCTTGATGCTGCACGTTTACCCCTTGGCCCCTCCCTGGTTCCTGTTTACCCCATAATCTTGCTGCAATTGGCAGGGTAATTAATGTTCCTAGTACTACCATTATCAAAAAGATTCCTAAAGATTTTTTCCTCATGCCGTATACCCCTTTCAAAAATGTTTTAGGACAAAAAATAAGGTTCACAGATACTATCTGCAAAATCTATTCCAAACTATTGGTAAAGCCAAGTTGTATTTGAAACTTTGAGTTTTTTGAGCATGCAGGTGGGGACATGATGGTCAGGTTAGGGACATATATGTCCCAGTTATCGGGGACATTCCCATACGTTAGGGACATTCATACGTTGGGGACATTCCTCTGTAAGAGGTGTGTCCCCTTACCTTGAAGCCAAGAGTTTACGCGACAAGGGAGGAGTGTCCCCTGACTTACGTTGGGGACATTCCTCCAAGCCAAGAGTTTACGCGACAAGGGAGGAGTGTCCCCTAACCTTGTTGGCACACTTTTTGCTGTATATATTTTATGACTCTAAAAGAAAGGAGAACGTATTATGTTGTGGAGGTTGGTCTGGAGGAATGTGCACAGGAGACCCTGGCAGACAGGTTTAACTATTTTTGTAGTTGGGTCCTGTACAGCGGCTCTTGTTATATGTCTTATGATTGTCAGGGGAATCGAGCAGGGTGCACGCAATGCGGTAGATAATCTAGGCGCAGATGTGCTGGTGATACCGGCCGCAGCACAATTGGAACCCGGGCAGGTCTTGTTTACCGGCGCCCCTGCTAATATCTACATGCCTGGTGATGTAGTAGAAGAAATTGTTAAAATTCCAGGAGTGGAAGCGGTTTCTCCCCAGTTTTTTAGTCAAACCCTTAATGAAAGCTGTTGCAGCCTCCCGGAAGAATATAGGTTGGTGGGCTACGATTCTTCAACAGACTTCCTTGTAAAACGGTTATTGGCCCAGGGAGTGAAAAGGGAGCTAAATCCCCGGGAGGTTGTGGTAGGGGGCGCGGTGCCTGCTTTTCTTGGAGACCGGGTACTTATTTTAGGAACGGCATTTGATGTGGCCGGATACCTAAAACCCATGGGTGGTGGGATAGACAGGACAATTTTTATCTCTATGGATACTGCTCGCCAATTGGCTGGAGCAAGCCCCTATTTACAAGAGTTGTGGGCTGAGTTTGGAGACCCGTCTCATTTGGTCTCTGCGGTACTGATTAAAACTGCACCTGGTACAAGTCCGGAAAGAGTGGCCAAGGATATTGGTAAAATCGAGGGAGTGAGGGCAACTGCCGCTGCCAAAATGTTCATAAATTTAAAAGAGCAGCTGCTGGTATTTCAGGCTCTGGCCTGGGTTCTGGCCTTTATTACCGTGGGGATAACCCTGGCTTCTCTTCTATCAAGATATTCTTCCCTGGTCATTGAAAGACAGGAGGAAATAGGTTTGTTACGAGCTTTGGGAACAGGTCGCAGACAAGTCTTTCTGCTGGTAATGGCTGAAACGGTGCTTTCGGGGCTAATTGCAGCAGTTGCTGGAGCGCTGTTGGGATGGGGTCTGGTTTATTATTTAAAAGGATTAATAGAGAAACATAGCTCCTTCCCCTTTTTGTTTCCACCCCTGCCACAGCTCATAATGATTTTGACCATAATCTCTGCCGGAGTAGTGTTAATCAGCATAGCAGCTGCACTTTGGCCTGCCAGGGTTTCGGCAAAAATGGATCCGGTAATTGCCCTTACTGAAGGAGAATTAAAATAGAGCAAGGAGGCGTTTATTGTGCAGATAGAACTGCGGGGAGTTTCTCATTACTATGGGGATAGGTTAGGGGGCCGGGTATTTCCATTAAGGAACATAAATTTTAGTATATCTACCGGAGAAAGAGCTATAATTCTTGGGCCGTCAGGAAGCGGCAAAAGCACCTTGCTTTTTGTTTTAGGATGCCTGCTGCGCCCAGTACGAGGGGAGGTGATGTTAGATGGCCAACCTTTGTCCAAAAAGAGTGAAGAAGAACTTGCCTTGTTCAGAAATAGTCAAATAGGTTTTGTATTTCAGCGTTGCTACTTGGTACCGACTTTGACGGTTACGGAAAATATCCTGCTGCCCTTGTGGATACAGGGACGGCAGAGAACGAAAAATCACAAGCTTGCAAGTCGGGTAAAGGAGCTGCTTGAGCAGTTGGATTTGACAGAACGAGGTCATTTTTTACCCCATATGCTCAGCGGTGGGCAGCGGCGCCGGGTAGCCTTGGCCAGGGCTCTAATCAATGATCCTGAGATTATTTTGGCCGATGAACCTACTGCGGAATTAGATGTTGCAAAGAAGACAAAGATTGGTCAATGGATACTGGAACAAGCAAATAGGGGCAAAATTGTAGTGATAGCCACTCACGACCCCAGCTTGGTAACCATGGGGTCCAGGAGTTATGATTTGCGCAATGGACAGATGTATGCCCAAGACAGCACCCGATGGAATTATAGTGGGGCAGGCGCTAAAGCGAAGTCAATTTAACCACGTGTCAGAAGAAGTCTCCCAGTTCTATGAGTGGGAGATGAGTTCGGCACAATTATAATTATTCCTTTTAATTCAGTTGGGGAGTGCAGAGACCCCCACTGAAGCATCGAGCGAAGCGAGTTCGCTTGTTTACAAGTACAAAGGATAAAGGAGGAGGAGAAGCAATGAGAAATAAATTTGCCAATATACCAGGTATTGTGGGTATGCTCATTGGGATTTTGATAATATTTACTCCCTTTCACCTGGCGCCTGTTTGTCAGGGACTTTTGGAGCTTACAAACGGGAAAATGGTACCCATGCGCTGCCACTATACAGGACAGGCAGAAGTCTATCTGGGTATCCTGATTGTATTCACAGCCTTACTATTATTTTTGAGCAAAAGTTATGCTGTCAAGAAAAGCCTCGCTTTGATCCTGGTGGCTTTGGGTATTGTTGTAATCCTTCTGCCAACCAAACTTGGGATAGGCGTATGTATGAGCCCAATGGAGTGTCATACCACAGCAAAATTTCTATATACCCTGGGCGCATTGCTAATCATAAATGGTTTGGCGGCACAATTTGTTTATGAGCAGCAAACTGTAAATCCACCCCTTGATTCTCATAACATTTAACTTTTCAAACCGGATTAACTTTTCAAACCGCTTTGACCGGGACATTCATTCCCCATTTTGTGGCATGAATGTCCCTTTTTTGTGCTCTTTAGAATTAAAGACCTTAAATACCAAGGCAAAATGAAATGGCACATCATTTGCTATAGGGTAATAGTGAAGTAATTCTCAATCAAAACAATTAGATTTTTCCTTACGGACATGGAGACTGTATGTTAAAGGTTTCACAAACTTGCAATGCAGTTTAAAAAAATCTGGAGGGAGGTGAGGTATATTGACGAGTTTTACTGTTGAAAAAAAAATTAAGGGAATGCTGGCTCCAGCCATGATTGTGGTTGGAATGGTTATAGGGTTTTTGCTCCTTTCCCCTTATGCTATTCCATTATCTGAGGCACAAGGTAGTAAAGTTATGGACCAAGGATTTTTATTGCTGCAGGCTACCTGTACAACTTGCCACCAGATTGATCGTGTACAAAACTATCAAGGGTCTGCTACCTGGCCGGAAATTATTGAATTAATGAGAGAGTTTGGTTCTTATGTTACCCCTGAGGAAGCCGAGGAATTATCCAAATACCTGCAGGCTGCCTACCCGAGGTAATGATGAAGGGAGGAATTAGAAACATGAATATCTTTTGTAAAAAGAGTTTTGTAGTAGGACTAACCATTCTTGGACTCATGGCCTGGTCTTCTATCACTCTGGTATTAATGCTAACCCGGAGTTGGACAGCTGCCAATGCTTACTGGGTTTCCCTGTTTACAGGGCTTATCTGTATTAGTGCCGCCATTGCAGTTTACAGCTGGCGTCTCTTGGTTATAGATGACACAGGAGGTGATGAAAGTGGAGAATGAGCATAAGCAGGAAGTAACCAGACGTAGATTTTTGACCATGGTTATGGGAGTTCCCCTTGCTGTAGGGGCATCTACACCTTTGGTGTTGGCAGGCGGAGTATTAAATCCCCCAAAATCTTTAAGACCCACGCCCCCTCAGATGGCTGTGGCTAAGGTTGAAGACATCAAAGACAAACCCATGGAATTCATTTACGATGGTTATCCGGCCGTTATTTTTCTAAAGGGTAAGGAGTATAAAGCTTTTTCCAGAGTATGTACCCACCTGGGCTGTATTGTGAAATGGAATGAGGCTGAGAACAAGTTTGAATGTCCTTGTCACGGGGGAATATTCGATGCAGACGGCAACGTGGTTAAGGGTCCTCCGCCTAAACCATTAGAGCGTCTAACAGCTTGGGTGGAAGAAGGCATCGTTTTAGTGCGTCAGGAGGTGAGTTAAGAGTGGCTATTGAGCAAAAAGAACTTGCAGTGAAGAGCTTGAAGCATATTTTCCAAGAAATAGCTAATCATCCCGTGCCAAAACATGCCCGCAGCATCATGTTTTGTTTTGGAGGGATCACATTTTTACTGTTTCTGGTACAAGTCGTAACAGGTATTCTATTAGCCTTGTATTATAAACCTAATCCGGAACTTGCTTATCAAAGCGTACTGTTTATTACTCACGAGGTGACCATGGGAGGGGTATTGCGCTCGGTACATAACATAAGCGCCAATCTAATGGTGATAATGGTAATGCTGCACTTTCTACGGGTAATTTATACCGGCTCCTATAAGCCTCCCCGGGAGTATAACTGGGTGGTAGGGGTACTTCTCTTAATTATTGTATTTGGTTTCTGCTTTACCGGATATTTGCTGCCTTGGGATCAACAGGGATACTGGGCGGCAGTAATTGGGGCCAAAATAATGGGCTCAGTGCCGGTTATAGGTCCTAAACTGCTGATTTTGACACAGGCGGGTACCAAGGTAACAGAATATACTTTGCTCAGGTTTTATATTCTGCATGTGGCAGTGTTGCCGGTTTTGGCAATTGGCCTGATGGCTGTACACTTCTTAATGGTGCGTAAACAAGGAATTTCCGGTGGATTGTAGGGAGGTGAAACCCATTGAAGGAACAAAGAAAGCCTTATTTAAAAGAAGTAGTGCCTTTTTACCCTAATCACCTGGTTACTGAGGTGGCGGTGGCCCTGGCCGTACTTGGTGCAATTTTCCTTTTAGCGGGATTATTTCCCGGAGAATTAGGCCCTCCGGCAAATATGGTGATGACCCCAAGCCATATTGCCCCTGAATGGTATTTTCTCTGGATTTTCGGATTACTAAAAATCTTACCCCAGTTTTTGGGGCTGATGATACCTGTACTGTTGTTTTTAGCAGTTCTGCTTTTGCCGTGGTTGGATAGAAGCAATTACCTTAAGGCAAAAGGGAGTCCCTGGGTAATAATTTCCACCGAAGTGCTTTTGATTATTCTCGTTATTCTGACTTATGTGGGTTTAGAGTAAGCTTGTTGGTGCACTATCAAAAACAGGAGGTGATACGGTGGATAAAAAATGTATGGGAGGGTTGCTTTTATGCTTTATTTGGGCTGGAATGGGCTTTTTGGTAGGATTGACCGGCAGCGTCATAGCTGCTCCCAAGTACCGGCCTGTGACGGAAGATGCCTCTAAGTTAGTTTATAACACAGGGCTGCAGGCACCGGGGTCAACATTTGAACAAATAGCAGTTGTCCCTGAAAAAACGGATCTGGCAGGAACTGAAGAGATTTTTGTCAAGCGGGGCTGTATCCAGTGTCATCCCGTATCTTTCTACGGCATTAAAGGGGGTGAAACAGGTCCCGATCTTTCCATAGCATACTATGACGTTCCTGACCGCTTTGGCAAGACCTTGGAGGAATTTTTATGGGAACCGGAAGGGACCATGGGTTCAATTATTCCTGATAGGGGTATAACCGAGGCAGAAAAATATTTGATTCTGGACCTCCTTAGGAAGGCTGCCGGGCATGAAACTTCATTAGACAGCAGTAGTGGTGGGGAAAAGGCAAGCAATTGATTGCTGGTAAGTCTAGAAATAAGAAATAAAAACAAAGAAGATTTAATCAAAGGTAAAGGAGGAATATTTTATGCAAAATGGCACTTTTAAGGTAATAGCCCTGAGCCTGGCCGGCCTGCTGGTTGGTCTCATACTGGCGGTATTTTTATCAGCTCAATTATCTCCACGGGATGAAGCCGGCGGCAGTAAAGCTGTTCCAAGCATTTCCCGGGCAGGAGTTTCCGATGATATCCTGGATGCAGCCCTTAAAACCTATGTTCCACCCGGAAAACATGATGAATATTACATGGTAGCATCAGGAGGACATTCAGGGCACATTTTTGTTTACGGAGTACCATCCATGCGCCGCATTAGAACTATACCTGTATTTACACCAGACTCAGCCATTGGGTGGGGCTGGACCGCAGAAAGTAAAGAGATGTTAGGCGGCTTTACCTGGGGAGATGTACACCACCCGTCCTTTAGTGAAACAGGAGGTGATTATGACGGTCGTTGGCTCTTTGTGAATGATAACGCCAATAGCCGGGTAGCAAGGATTGATTTGGATTCCTGGACTGTAGGTCAGATTCTAGGCCCTGTTCCTAATATCTACGGACCACATGGAGCTGTGTTTGTAACCCCTAATACAGAATATTTCATGATGGCTTCTCGTTTTGCAGGACCCATCCCCTTTGGAACTTATGCTGAAATAGAAAAGTTTAGTGAGGAATACAAGTGTAATGTGTCTGCCATTGGTATTGACCCGCTGACGGGGGAAATGGAATTGTCCTGGCAAATGCTGCTTCCGCCATGGTCTTTTGATTTGTCTGATGCAGGCAAACTGGTAAGCGATGGATGGATGTTTCTAACCAGCTATAATACCGAAGAAGCGTATGAGCTGTTGGAAGTAAACGCTTCCCAGCGAGAACGGGATTATATACTGGCCATTAACTGGCGAATGGTAGAAGAGGCTGTAGCAGGCGGCAAGTATACCATAATAGGCGGGGCAAAGGTCATTGAACCCACTGATGTGCCAGGCGCTGTTTATCTTATTCCCTGTGCCAAAAGTCCCCATGGTGTAGATGTTACTCCTGACGGCAAATACATTGTTGGCAACGGCAAACTGGCGCCTTTTGTAACAGTATTCAGCTTTGAAAAATTTATGGAATGTGTGAATAACGGCGATTTCGAGGGTGAGGAACGGGGCATGCCAATTGTCAATTACGACAAGGTACGTGTAGCCGAGGTAGAAGTAGGCCTTGGTCCCCTCCATACACAGTTTGATGATCAGGGCTATGCCTATACTACACTTTTCGTGGAAAGCGCTGTGGCCAAATGGAATCTTGAAACCTTCGAGGTGGTAGATAAAGTACAGGCCCACTACTGTCCGGGACACCTCGTGGCAGCACACGGTGATACGGTCAACCCACATGGAAAATACCTGGTATCCCTAAATAAGCTGGCTAAAGACAAGTTCTTATCAGTTGGTCCTTCACACCCTGAAGCAATGCAATTAATTGACCTGACATCACCGAGGATGAAAGTGCTCATGGATGTCCCTGTGGATCCTGAGCCTCACTTTGCCCAGATGATTCATCGTGACCTAATTAAAACATTTAAGGTTTATCCCAAGGATGAGAGCCAACCCGGCGCTGTATATAAGAAAGAAGACGCCAGGATAGAGCGTGACGGAAATCATGTTACTGTTTATATGATGAGTTTCCGCAGTCGTTATTACCCGGATATTGTGGAAGTGAACGAGGGTGACCATGTTACCTGGTATGTAACCAATACTGACTTTGATGATGATATAACCCACGGCTTTGGCATCTGTCTCTATGATATAAACATAGAAGCCCAGCCTGGACAGACACAAAAAGTTGAATTTGTGGCTGATAAACCTGGAGTTTGGCCTTTCTACTGTACCAACTTCTGTTCGGCTTTGCACCAGGAAATGCAGGGTTTCTTGCTGGTTAAACCCAAACAGTAAACAGTCTTTTAACATTTTACAGATGGGGCCCGCAAGGTATAGGCTTGCGGACCCCAATATTTCAGTAAATAGAAAAAGTTTAGGAGGGGAAATTAATGCAGGACTTCTTGAAAAGTCGTTTGACACCGGTGGGCCGTGTACTTTTTGTATTGGCGGCTTTGGCAATACTGATATCCCTGTTTTTCCCGTTGTGGTATTTAAACCTTGAAGCCACAATGTACCCAGAGGGGTTGTCAATGGAGGTTTATGCAAATAAAATCGGAGGCCGGATTGACATAATCAATAACCTTAATCACTACATCGGAATGAAAGAAATCAGTGAAGCGGACTTTCCTGAGCTGACTTTTATGCCCTATGTGGTGGGGTTAGTAGCTTTATTAATCCTACTTAGCGCAGGTTTGGGACGGGTTGACATAGCTGTTGTTACTTTAGGGCTGGCTTCTGTAGGCGGGATGTTGGGTATTTACAGGCTTTGGTATTGGCTTCACCTATATGGTACTGATTTGGATCCCAAGGCTGCTATTAAAATACCCCCCTTCACACCTCCCATGATTGGCAAGAATCAGCTGGCCAATTTTACTACTTATACAGGCTTTGGTATTGGCGGATACTTGTTGATTCTGGGGATCCTTTTGCTGCTTATTGCCCTCTGGAGGTTTAGAGAATGCGATGCCAAATAAAAGGTATCCTGGTTGTGATAGTCTTTATGCTGCTTTTTCCAAAGGCTGCCATGGGGCTTACTATCGAGGTGTGGCAGGGAGGCCCTGTAGGTAGTATCACAGCTGCTCTGGAAAAAGCGAATGATGGTGATGTAATCCGGGTGCACCCGGGTGTGTACCAGGAACGATTAGTAATTGAGAAAAGTGTGGAACTGCTTGGATTAGGATGCCCAATTATTGATGGAGGTGGAACTGGAGATGTAATAACCATTTTAAGTGACGGTGTGACCATTAAAGGCTTTGAGATTATAGGAAGCGGGAAAAAGTTAGAAAATGCCGATGCCGGTATAAAAATTAAATCAGGCAGCAATGTAATAGCTGATAACCGTATTGTTAACAATCATTTTGGTTTGTATCTTGATCGTTCGGAAAATAACGTGATTATGCGCAATTTAATTAAAGGCAGGCCTGTTAAAAGCCAGGAGACTGATGCACAAAAAGAAGAAAACCCTTATGCAGGTTACCATCCTGTTTTTGCAGGGGAAGGTGGCGACGGCATCCATCTTTTTGCCTCTTCTGAAAATTTAATTGAGCATAATGTGATTGTAGATACACGGGACGGCATTTATTTTAATTATGCTGCCAACAACCGTCTTGTAGGAAACCAAATATCTCATACGAGGTATGGCATTCATTACATGTATTCGGATAACAATTATTTTGAACATAATTTGTTAACATATAATGTTGCAGGCGCAGCGCCCATGTTTTCCAAGAACATCGTTTTTCGAGAAAATGTCTTTGCCCATAGCAGGGGGCACCGGGCCTACGGAATTCTTTTTGCAACTTGTGATGATAGTCTGGCAGAAGGAAATATCATTATCGATAATACTCGAGGAGTCTTTTTTGATGTGTCCATGCGCAATGTGTTTCGACGGAACCTGGTAGCCCTCAATGATATAGGCATAGATCTTATTTCCAGTTCCTCTGATAACCTTTTTATAGAGAATAACTTTGTGGATAATTTGCAGCAAATAGCCATGATTGCAGGGAATACAGGGCAGGGCAATCGCTTTTATCAAGACGGCCGAGGAAACTACTGGAGTGATTACCGGGGGTTTGATTTAGACCGGGATGGAATTGGCGATACCCCACACCTGACGGGGGATCCCTTTGTTTACCTGATGGCCAAAGTCCCTGCTGTTCGCCTGTTTCTAAATAGTCCGGCAGCCAAAGCCATGGAGTTTTCTGAAAGGATGTTTCCTATCATCGACATTCCCAAGGTAAAGGATGCATATCCACTGGCAGAGCAAATGGAAATCATCATCCCCAACTTCGCCTTAAAGCATAAACAAGTATCAAATAAAGTATTGGGGCAATGTTCGGCTGTAATGCTCTTGATCGCCTTCAGCATCTTTTATTGGGTTTTCAGGTCAAATTCTCCCTTAGGGTATTGTCGGTCATTAATTTCACGGAGGGGTGGAATGCTATGAAGATCCAAAAAATGGCAGTCTTGATATTGATCTGTTTCTTCATGTTAGGTTGTTCTTCTGGAGCGGGAGATACCAGCCCTAGAAGTATTGACCCTACACTGGACATCTGTCCCGTTTGCCGGATGAGCATTGTTGACATGCATTTTGCCGCGCAGGTAATTAACAGTAAAAAACAAGTAGAAAGTTTTGATGATATTGGCTGCCTGGCGCTTTACCTAAAACGTATGGAGCCTGACTGGAAAACACAAGGGCTGACTATCTATGTCAAGGATTTTAACACCATGGAGTGGGTCCTGGCAGAAGAAGCCACTTATACCCATGGACGTATAGATACACCTATGAGTTTTGGTATTGTAGCCTTTTCAACATCCGAGGCAGCCGGGGAATTTGCAGCCAGAACGGAAAGCCGTATGCTTGCCTGGCCCGAAATATTCGAGGTTAAACAAACGGTCGGCTTTGAGGCGCCAGCAGTGCAAGAACAGACACAGTGAGGCAGGTACCAGTCTTGTAGAAGTATAACGATGAAAGGAGGAAACTGCAATGCATGGGGCTAATGTAATTGCCGTGGCAGAAAAAGAATTACTGGAGGCTATACGCAGCCGTTGGCTGACTACCTTTACAGTTGTCTTTGCAATGTTGGCGCTGTTGATTTCATTTTTTGGTTTATCAGGACTTGGTGTAGGCGGCTACCAGGGATTTAACCGGGTAACTGCCAGTCTCTTGAATTTAGTTCTTTATCTCCTGCCTTTAATTGCTCTTGTAATGGGCGCTTCCACTATAGCCGGTGAAAAAGAGGCCGGTTCTCTTCATGTGCTTCTGACACACCCGGTAAGTAAGAGTGAAATTGTTGCAGGTAAATTTTTGGGGTTGGCTTTAGCTCTTATAGCAGCAATTTTAACAGGTTTCGGCGGGGCAGGAGTGGTGATTTCCTGGAAAACAGGGACAATTAACATTGTGGATTACCTGGCTTTTGTACTCTTATCAATAGCCCTGGCTTTGATTTTCTTGAGTATTGCCATACTAATCTCAGTGATATCCACACGACGGTCTCAGGCCTTAGGGTTATCTATTTTTTTCTGGTTCTTGATGATATTGGTTTACGATTTTCTGGCCATTGGGGTAGCTACGTTACAGCAGGTTACCGTTATAATACCTTTATTGCTGGCATTATTGCTGGCTAACCCGGCTGACATTGTGCGTGTGCTGGTAATTTTACAATTGGGAGGGGAAGCTACTTTTGGCCCTACTTTGGCCGCCCTGACCAGGCTGCTTACCAGGAGTTCCGGAGAAATTCTGCTGCTAATTGTACTGCTCCTTTGGGTTGCCCTTCCGCTGGCCCTATCAATTATTCTATTTAGCCGTAAACAAGATTATTAGGGGGATAACCATGAAAAAAGCGTATGTGCTGGAAATAAACCAGCTTCAAAAGCGTTACGGGAAATTCCAGGCGGTGAAGGATATCACTCTCAAAATAGAAAGAGGAGAAATATTTGCGCTTCTGGGCCACAATGGCGCCGGTAAGTCAACATTAATGAAGATGATCTTGGGTCTGGCAACCCCCTCCTCAGGCAATATTATCATTGAAGGCTTAACTCACCAGGAAAAAAATCGAGAAGTTAAACGAAAAATTGGATATCTCCCGGAAAGAATGAATTTTTATGACAACCTTACAGCCTGGGAAACAATCACCTTTTATGCAAAGTTAAAAGGATTGCCATTGGAAAGATGTTCATTTGTCCTGGAACAGGTGGGATTGACTGAAGCTAGGCACCGCCGCGTGGGAACATTTTCTAAAGGTATGCAGCAGCGGTTGGGTCTAGCCCAGGCCATTATTCACAAGCCGGACCTGCTGGTCCTGGATGAGCCTACTACCGGTCTGGACCCAAAGGGGATACTGGAACTGAAAGGAATGATCCGGCAGTGGAATCAGGGAGGCGCCACTATTTTCTTTTCTTCCCATAATCTTGGAGACGTGGAGGAACTAGCCCACCGGGTGGCAGTTATGAATGAGGGAGAAATAATAGCCCAGGGGACTTTAGAGGAATTAAAGAAGGCGCTTCAACTGCAGGCCAGGTTAACTGTTTATTTGGGCACAGTCCACCCTAACTTGTGGCAGCGTTTGGCCATGAAGGGAATTGGGCCATTTGAAGTCAAAGAGGACTCTATTAGTACTTACTGCCCGGCTGCAAAAAAGGCTAAGGTTTTAGAGGCCATAATGGCCGAGGGAGTAAAGATAATAGATTTTAAGGTGGAGGAGCCTGGTTTGGATTTAATTTACCAAAAACTGATTGAAAAGGTAGACGAGACTGGGGGAAGAGCCGGCAATTACCCAATAACAAGGCATAAGTCAGTTGTAACGCATCCATAAATTCTTGCAGGAGTGTTTATCATCGATCTCATGCTACCTGACCTCAGGTAGTTTTTTATGCATATCAATGTTTTTTGTTTAAATACTTTTTGTTTAATACTACAGCGAAATTTTAGCAATTAGCGGAGCCATGGGGCGGAGCCATGGGGACGGTTCGAGCGTCACCGTAGCGCAGCGAAGGTCCGCAGGGAAGACGATGGAACCGTCCCCGTGGCGTACCCGTGGCGTAGCGATGTATTATAAATACCTGCAAATTGGTTAATACTTTTATTATTGGAAATCATGGGTAATATTTCGATTGAAGGCGATGGAATGTCTAAAGATTTTTTCAGAGCACCTGGGATTTCTTTAGTTCAATGCGAGTTGGTATTGCTCTGCTTTTATTACTGACAGGGATGTCCATTTATGGAGCCACATTTTTGGAACACAGGGAAGCCTTGAATAAGGTATACAGCTCATGGTGGTTTACCGGAACCCTAGCTTTAACAGGCATCAACTTAATTGTATGCAGCCTCAACAGGCTGCCCCATCTGTGGAAGAATGTTACACACTTACATGACAAAGTGGACTACTCTGATCTTAATACTTTAAAAAACACTTCCCTTATAGCAGCTGATGGAAGTGAGGAAACCTTTAAAAAGTTAGAAAAGTACTTAAGAAAAAAGGGTTTTAGAACAAGTTTTGCAAGCAGAAATAGCGGCCTGCTATTAAGCGCTGATAAGGGGAGATTTGGACATTTAGGTTCAGTAATAACCCATGTGAGCCTGGTGTTAATCTTAATTGCCGGTTTAATTACCTGGTTTATTTATGCAGTTTACCTTCATGGAAGATTTATCAGGGGGTGGGCAGGAAGGAGAAGCGCCTGGTTTGCAGTATTTGGTTTTGTGGCAGTCCTTTTTACTTATATAGGCGTAAATATCCTGCTGCCGGGGTTGCATAGATACAGATAATATAGGATAATGGTAAAGATACTATTGAGAATAATTCCTAAACTTTAGGTTGTTTTATATTGGGAGGCTTCACATATGATCAGCATTACAAAACTGCTTTACAACAAAAACTACTACGGAGACACCCTGCGCTATGCAAAAGAAGCAGAAGGCTCAATCCACGGGACAACAACAGGCAGAGGACCCGTAGTAGTATGGAACATTACAAGAACCTGCAACCTAAACTGTATACACTGCTATTCAGCCTCAGAAAATAAACAATACGAAAACGAGCTGACTACCACAGAAGCAAAAAAATTCATAGACGATCTCGCCGCTTTTAACGTGCCCGTAATCCTGTTTTCCGGCGGAGAACCCCTGGTGCGAAAAGACCTTCTAGACCTTGCAGCATATGCAAAAAATAAAAACATCAGGACAACCATTTCCACAAACGGAACCCTAATAAGCCAAGATATGGCAAGACAATTCAAAAAAATAGGCATCAGCTATGTAGGCATCAGCCTTGACGGAATAAAAGAATGCAACGACCATTTCAGAGGACAAAAAGGAGCCTACCTGAAGGCCTTACAAGGCATCAGAAACTGTATACAAGCAGGACAAAAAGTAGGCCTGCGCTTTACCATCAACAAACACAATTACCAACAGATAGACGACATCTTCCGCTTGATCGAAGAAGAAAATATACCCAGAGTCTGCTTCTACCACCTGGTCTATTCCGGCAGAGGGGCCTCTCTCATAAACCAAGATATAAGCCACGAGCAGACCAGGCAGGCATTAGATAAAATAATAGACTGGGCCGAATATTTTCAAGAAAAAGGTCTCCAAAAAGAGATACTAACCGTGGATAACCATTGCGATGGGATTTACATCTATGAGAAACTAAAAGCCACAGACCCCCAAAAAGCAGACCAGGCCCTCAAGCTTCTAAAAATAAACGGCGGCAACCGCAGCGGCATAGCCATAGGTCAGGTCGACTCCTTTGGCAGCGTACACCCGGACCAGTTTACTCAAGATCACACCCTGGGAAATATCAGAGAAAGAAGTTTCCAAGAAATATGGCAAAACGACGAACATCCCATATTAAAAGGCCTAAGAAACAGAAAACCATTATTAAAAGGACGCTGCAAAGAGTGTAAAAGACAAGACCTCTGCAACGGGAACTTTAGAGCTAGGGCCGAAGCAGTCAGCGGCGATTTCTGGGCAGAAGATCCCGCCTGCTACCTGACAGACCAGGAAATAGAGCTTGAGCCCAAAAAACAATAGAGGAGAGCAGACATGATAGTATCCTGGAATTCCACCAACCAATGCAATATGTTTTGCGATCACTGCTACAGAGAAGCAGGAGTAAAAGCCCAGATGGAATTATCCACCTCAGAAGCCAAAAAGATGCTCACAGAAATAGCCAAAGCAGGCTTTAAAATCATGATTTTTAGCGGAGGCGAACCCCTTCTAAGAACAGACATTGTAGAACTAGTCGCATATGCCGCAAGCCTTGGCTTAAGACCCGTTTTTGGCACTAACGGCACCCTTATTACAAAAGAACTGGCAAAAGACCTAAAAAAAGCCGGAGCAATGGGCATGGGTATCAGCATAGACAGTATGGATGAGACAAAACACGACCACTTTCGCAAGTACCCAGGAGCATGGAAAGAAGCAGTACAAGGAATGGAAAATTGCCTCAAAGCCAAATTGCCCTTCCAAATCCATACCACAGTTATGGATTGGAATCAACAAGAGATAGAAGCCTTGACCGACTTTGCAGTAGAAAAAGGAGCCGTGGCCCACCATATCTTTTTTCTTGTTCCCACAGGCAGGGCAGTCAGCATCGAAAAAGAATCCTTACGCGCTAAAGAATATGAGAGCCTCCTGACCAGGATCCAAGACAAGGCAGACCAAGTATCCATAGAAATCAAACCCACCTGCGCACCCCAGTTTATGAGGATAGCCGCACAAAGAGGCCAAAAAGTGAGGTTCGGCAGGGGCTGCCTGGCAGGTACCTCCTACTGCATCATTAGTCCAACAGGCAACATACAACCCTGTGCCTATCTGAACATTTCAGCAGGCAACATCAGGCAAAAACCCTTTAATGAGATCTGGGAAGAAAGCCCCATATTTCATAAACTAAGGACCCTAGATTACAAAGGCGGATGCGGCAGGTGCAATTACAAGAAAATCTGCGGCGGCTGCAGGGCCAGAGCCTATTACTATACCGGCGATTTCATGGAAGCAGAACCCTGGTGTTTATATCATGGAGGGATAACTAAAAATGGACAAGTTAGATAAAAAATTACTATCCATCCTGCAGACAGATTTTCCCATAACAGCACAGCCTTACCACGAGCTAGGCAAAAAGCTAGGCATCACACCCCAGGAAGTATTGAGTAGAATTGCAGACCTAAAAGAACAGGGGATAATTCGCAGACTAGGCGGAATATTTGACTCAAGAAAATTAGGCTACAAAAGTACCCTATGCGCCATGAAAGTACCGGAAGAAAAAATTGCACAAACAGCAGAGATCATCAACTCATATCCAGGAGTGACCCATAATTACCTGCGCGAAAACGAGTACAACATGTGGTTTACACTCATTGCTCCTTCCAAGGCGCACATTCAAAAAATCTGCAGAGAAATAAAAGAGCGCAGCGGTATTCATGATTTAATAGAATTACCCGCCAAAGATTTCTTTAAAATTGACGTGAAGTTTTCCATAGAAGGTGGCAGCCAATGATAACTAACCTGCAAAAAAAGATAATTAAAGAGCTGCAAAAGGACCTTCCCTTAGTAGAAAGGCCCTTTGAGGTAATAGCACAAAGACTTGACATGGAAGAAGCAGAGCTTTTGCAGGAAATCTCTCACCTCAAAGAAAAGGGCTATATCCGTAGGTTTGGCGCTGCCTTGAGACATAGGGAAGTAGGCTTGCTGGCAAATGCCATGATTGTGTGGAGAATACCAGAAGATGAAATAGAAGAAGCTGGAAATGTAGTTGCCGGTTTTCCTGAGGTGACCCACTGCTATCATAGACAGCCTTTACCTCACTGGCGGTATAACCTTTTTGCCATGATTCATTTTTCCACTAAGGAGGAATGTCATGAAATGGCAGAAAGGATAGCCAGGGCAGTTGGTGATTACCCTTATGAACTGCTTTTTAGCACCACTGAATTAAAGAAAACTAGTATGAAATACTTTGCAGAGTAATGACCCGTTTGCGCAATCATGAAAGAACCTTAATCATTTTTAAAAGACTGGAGTGCTGATCAAGACTCCAGTTTTTTGTTTAGCTTTTTTTGATTTAACTCAAAGTAAACCAGTATCGTATAAATTCTGAGCAATGTTCAGTTCCTGTACAGGAACCTAACCGTTGATAACAACCGGACCATTTTAACCTGACACTTTTTATAACAGTTGCTTCAGGGTGAACGACTTATAAAGCCTTGGTATTACTGGGTTTGCTCTTGGCATAATTCTTGCTGAAATTATCGCCATGTAAAAGGAAAATAAATTCAGAGGAGAGATGAGATGTGAAAACCCAGTGCAGAGTTAATTCTGTTGAGGGGAAAAGCGGCCGCGTTATTACAGGAAGGCTGCTGCCCGGCTCAGAAATGTTTGAAGGCATTATCGAAATGTGCAAAAGACATAATGTGAAATATGGTTATATCAACTGCGCCATAGGTTCATTGGAAAAAGCAAGTTTCGTCAGCCCCATAACAAATAAGGAGTCGAAAATTGGAATATCATACTGCAGCAAGATAGAAATGAAAGGTCCTATCGAGTTTTTTGGAGAGCAAGGAATTATCTGTCAATCGGAAGATGATCAATACCTGCTTCATCTCCATGGCAGTTTCAGCACTGAGGACATGAAAATCTGGGGTGGACATATGTTAGCTACAGGTAATATTGTCCTGGCGACCCTGGATGTTGTTATTACTGAAGTTGTAGATGTTAAAATGCTTAGAGTCTATGATGAAGAAACAGGATTTACACAATTTTGTCCTAAAACGATGGAGGCAGTTTAAAATATGAGCGCAAAAAAATATGGAAAAGAGGTATCCTTAAAATTCTACCAGGAAATGAAAAGAGTACGGGCCTTTGATTTGAAAGCTTCAGAGTTATTTACCCAGGGCCAAATGGCAGGCAATATTCATACATGTATCGGGCAGGAAGCTACCGCAGTGGGGGCTTGTCAGGCCCTGGAACCGGATGATTTTGTCGTGCTGACTCACCGGGGTCATGGTCAATGCCTGGCCAGAGGCGGGTATCCCCATATCATGATGGCCGAATTATTCGGGAAAGCAACAGGATACTGTAAAGGCAAGGGCGGCTCCATGCATATAGCTGATTTGAACCTTGGGATTTTAGGGGCAAATGGAATAGTGGGAGCAGGTATTCCTATCGGAACAGGTTCCGCTTTGACATCCAAAATAATGAATAAAAATGAGGTAACCCTGATTTTCTTCGGAGACGGGGCTTCCAATACCGGTTATTTTCATGAATCTTTGAATATGGCTTCCGCCTGGGATTTACCGGCAGTCTTTTTCTGTGAAAACAACAAATACGGGGTTTCTGTATGTATTGACCGAATATGCAAAGTTAAAAACATTGCCGAACGGGCTGCAGCTTATGATATTCCCGGAGTTGCAATTGACGGTTATGATGTTTTTGCCGTATATGAAGCGGTCAAAAAAGCCGCTGCCCGTGCAAGGAAGGGGCAAGGACCAACATTAATTGAAGCTAAAACATATCGATATCACGGACACTATGAAGGTGATCCCCAGGTTTATAGAACTAAAGAAGAGGTGGCTGAATGGAAAAATCGTGATGCCATAGAACGTCTGCGAAACGAAATCATCGCCTTGGGTCTGGCAACAGATGAAGAGGTTACCGCCATTGACAAGGTTGTTCAGCAGGAAATTGAAGAAGCAGTGGAATTCGCAAAAAATTCGCCCTATCCGGAGCCGGAGCAGGTAACAGAAGACGTCTATGCCATGGACAATGAGATGGGTGTAGCCAGATGAGGTTAATTACTTATGGACAGGCAATAAGTGAAGCAATGCATGAAGAAATGATCCGGGACCAGGCAGTATTTATCATGGGTGAAGACATGGGAGTGATGGGCAGTGTATTTGGTTTAACCAGGGGCTTTATGGAGGAGTTTGGACCTTGGCGGGTTATTGACACCCCCATTTCCGAAAACTCGTTTACAGCCATGGCTGTTGGCGCTGCCATGAGAGGACTCCGCCCTGTTGTTGAAATCATCCTGGCGCCCCTTGACTGGGATACCATTGAAAATTCAATCAAGAAAACCCACCGGGCGGTGATAGTCCACGAAGCTGTGAAGCGGGGAGGGTTTGGGGGAGAATTGGCGGCTCAAATTTCGGAAGAACTCTTTGATTATCTTGACGCCCCTGTAAAAAGAGTTGCCGGCTTAAACGTCATTCTGCCTTTCAGTCCGGCGCTGGAAGACTTAGCCTATCCCAACGTAAATGATATTGTGGCCGGTGTTAAAGAACAAATTGGATAATGGAGAGTAATTTCTTAGGAGGATAAAGAGATGGCAACAGAAATTCATATGCCGCAGTTAGGCCTAACTATGACTGAAGGCAAAATAACAAAATGGTTTAAGCAAGCTGTAAGATTAATAACCAGCTTGAATCGCCCTGTGACGGTGTTTTATTGAAAATCCTGAATCGGGGTGAATCGGGGGACGGTTCTTCGATTCATTATTAAAAAAAGCGATAAAAAGTTATAGATAATATAGATAATTAGAATTGCTTTACCTGATGCCATGAGTTATCATGGCATTGAATTTTTATAGGAGGTGTGATGTTTAATGAGACAAGAACTAATTAAGAAGTTTGAAGACCTAAGGGAAAAAAACCAGGTTAAGATGCAGGAAGCTTTAGATCAAGGGCAGAAGGTGGTAGGTATGTACTGCACTTTTGCGCCCCAAGAACTGGTAGTTGCAGCAGGCGCTATACCGGTAGGCCTGTGCGGAACTAATGAAAAGCCTATTCCAGCTGCGGAAAGAGATCTGCCAAGAAACTTATGCCCATTAATTAAATCTTCCTATGGTTTTGGCATAACTGATACTTGTCCATACTTCAATGCTGCCAGTTTGATCATAGGAGAAACTACTTGCGATGGTAAGAAAAAAATGTTCGAATTGATGGCCAAGAAAAAACCCACCCATGTAATGAACCTACCTCCCGAAGCCAATTCTCCAAGTTCACTTCGTCTTTGGAAGGATGAAATGGTTAGGTTAAAGGAAGTCATAGAAGAACAGTTAGGTGAGGAAATCACCGAAGAAAAAATAAGAAATGGCATAAAGCTTATTAACAAGGAAAAAAGGACCCGTAAAGCCCTGTATGATGTAAACAAAAACCTGCCATCTGTCCTTCCCGGTTCAGACCTGCTTAAAGCAGCCTGGCTGACCACCTTCTCCTGGGATAAAAATGAGGTCATAGAAATGCTCGCTGGGTTGAGAAAGGACCTGGAAAGCCTAGCCGCAGAAGGCCTTTTCTATGGAGATGAAAAAACTAAGCGTATCCTGCTTACAGGCTCCCCGGTAGGTTTAGGTAGTGACAAAGTTGTCAAGCTTGTGGAAGAATGCGGGGGCAATGTAGTCTGTTTAGAAAACTGCACCGGTTACAAAATTGTGGACATTCTGGTTCCTGAGGACGAAAGCAGGGATGTTTATGAACTCCTGGCAGAAACTTATATAAAAATACCTTGTTCAGTGATGTCACCCAATAATGATAGATTAAACCTTTTAAAGAGATTAGCCTTAGAGTTCAAAGCTGACGGCGTAATTGACCTGTCATGGCAGGCATGTCACACTTACAACATTGAAGCATATGTAGTCGAAAAAATGGTCAAAGAAGAATTAAGACTTCCCTATCTACATCTTGAGACAGACTATTCAACCTCAGATGTAGAGACATTAAAAGTTAGAATAGCAGCTTTTCTAGAGATGATGGATTAAAATGGGTAAAACTGATGATTAGCATAAGCAAATTTTTAAGCAGCCTTAGAGGTGAGGAGTAACTATGATTACAGTGGGACTCGATATAGGATCAACCGCAGCCAAAGGGGTTTTAGTGAACTGCTCCAACAAGTGCCGCACTAAAATCTATTATGAAATCATGCCCACGGGTTGGAGCCCAAGGACAACAGGTGAAGAACTTTTAAAAAGAATACTGGCTTCCTCCCACTGCTCGTCAAAAGATATAGATAAGATTGCAGCAACAGGTTACGGAAGGGAAACCATTCCTTTTACTCATAAAACTATCACCGAAATAACTTGTCATGCCAGGGGAGCTTCTTATCTTGCGGCAGGCTCATCCATGGTTATTGATGTGGGAGGGCAGGATAGCAAGATAATAAAGATTGATGAAAAAGGCAGGGTTTTAGATTTTATTATGAATGATAAGTGTGCCGCCGGCACCGGCAGGTTTTTGGAAGTTACTTCAGCGGCCTTAGGTCTTGACGTCAGTGACCTGGGTAATTTTGCGGATTTTAAGAATTTTGCCCCTATAAACAGCATGTGTACTGTTTTTGCAGAAACGGAAGTCATTGGTCTATTAGCAAAGGGAGTACCTAAGGAAAGTATTGTTGCCGGGCTTTTAAACTCCGTTTGTACCAGGATAGCGGGTATGGCCTGCAAATTTAGCCGGCCTTCCAAGGTCGCCTTTACAGGTGGGGTGGCTTTAAACAAAGGTATACAAAAAGCACTTCAACAAAAGTTGGATACCCAAATAGTTATTCCACAATACGCACAATTTGCAGGAGCTCTAGGGGCAGCGCTTATAATAAGTGAATTGAGGGTTTAAGTCTATGTGCCAGATGTAAATATAAGGGGGCATTGTGTTCCCCTTTTTCATTATTTAAAACTGAAGTAAATAATAAGCCGGCCAAAGATTATTTAAATTTTCAAAACACTCTTACAATGAGCGGTAGGATGTGCTATTTTTAAGAAAAAATATTTCATCATCTTTATAAAATAAAAAATAATTTTCACCATAATGCGACAAAAGGAATATATGCTTATTTGGATCAAAAGCAAAATATTTTGATGCTGCACTTTCTTAATGGGAGCCCCGAAAAATGGGTGCTTCCATTTTTTTGTTTAACAAAAAGAATTAGTAAAGTGTCCTAAATTTTATCCGATAAAAATAAGGAAAACTGTAAATTCAAGCAGGAAAAGGTCATCTTTATGTAGAAACACCCCCATCATAAAATGCAGGAGGTGCCGCATTGAAAAAAAGTATAGTTAAATCTTTTAATGTTACTAAAATGAACAATGTTCCCCTAAGTATAAAAGTAAAAATATTAATCAGCATTTTAGTAGTTTTATTAATAAGCCCTACAATATCACTATACTTAAACTCATTGGTCCAAAGGCTGGATATTATTCAAGGCAACATTACTGTTTATGTGTCTACAGCTATAAATATTGTCGTAGTGCTAGCCATGGTGTGGATATTTTTGCATGTCATCATCCTGAAACCATTAAATGAAATAGTACAAAAGATGAAAATGGCTGGAGAAGGTGATTTTACAGTATACACAGATTTCAGGTCACGGGATGAAATTCAAGCTCTGGGTGAAGCTTTTAATGCAATGTTGAAAAGCCAGTCCATGACTGTTAAGGGAATTAGGGCCGAAGCTCAGGAGTTGTTATCAATATCTCAAGAACTTGCGGCGTCATCCCAGGAGGTAAGCTCATCATCGCAGCAAATCACTGTTAATATTCAAAATGTTGCCCAAAATGCCCAGAACCAGAACAACTCGGCAAAAGAAGCGGCAAGGGCTTTAAGTGAGCTGGTTGGTTACATTAAAACTGCAGAAGAGAAAGTATTAAAGGTTGAAGAATGGTCAAATAATACTAAGGTTACAGCTGAACATGGTCGTGAGAAAGTTGCTGCTTCTGTTCAGGCCATGGCAAAAATCGGCGAAAAGACATCAGAGATGGTGGAACTAGTTCAAGGGCTCAATAAATTATCTATAAGGATAGGAGAGATCATAAAAACCATAGATGCCATAGCAGAACAGACAAATTTATTGGCATTAAATGCTGCCATTGAAGCTGCAAGAGCTGGAGAGCACGGTAGGGGTTTTGCAGTGGTGGCGGAGGAAGTGCGCAAGCTGGCCGATGAATCAAATGCTGGTGCACAAGAAATATCTACCATGGCATCAGACATGATCAAACAAACAGGGGAGGCGGTCTCATCTATTAAGCAAGGGCAGGAGGCCGTCAATAGTGGAATAAAGATAGTAGACGAGACAGATGCTGCTTTTAAACAAATAATTAAGGCAGTGGAAGACTTAATTTTAAATAGTGCTGAAATAAATGAAATCATAAGACAAAAAGCCTTATCTTCAAATAAACTAGTCCAGTTAATTGAAAAACTGGCGTCCCTGGCTGATTTGACATCCGGAAATGCCCAGGAAGTATCTGCGGCGTCTCAAGAGCAATTAGCTTCCACAGAAACGACATCTTCAGTAGCACAAGAAGCCAGCAAGGTTTCCAAATCCCTGGAAGAACTAGTTCAAAGATTTAAAGTATCATAAACACACATTTTACAAGTAAAACTAAAGGATAAAAGAGCCTTGGAAGCTATGTTCCAGGCTTTTTTTAATTGGCCAGAAGGGATTAACATTTGCACGATAAGCGACTTAACATGTATTATAGATATTGTTAATATCTAATTTTAGGAGGAGAACAAATTGCTTGATCTAGTGATTAAACAGGGTAAGCTGTATAAAGAAAACAAAGTCTTGGACCTAGGGATAAAAGACGGTAAAATTATTGAGAAACAACCGAAAATTTCTGTCCTGTCCAAACAGGTTATTGATGCTTCCGGCAAGTTTATTATACCTGGATTTGTGGACATCCATACCCACCTGGAGAAAGCCCTGCTTTCCCATGCGGTAAAAAATGAAAGCGGCACTCTAGGAGAAGCCATAGAGAATTTTAAAGAATATTTTAAAACCGTTAAAGAAGAAGACTTCTATCAGCGTGCCAAAAAAGTTCTTGAAATGGCCGCAGTTAATGGAACCACAGCTGTGAGGTCTCACATTACAGTGGATACACAAGTTAAAATGGAGGCCGTCAATGGGTTGTTAAAAGCCGGCAAAGACATGGCTGAATATATTGACCTGCAAGTGGTAGCTTTTCCCACCCCTTTCCCATTGGCTGTGGAAAAGGAAACTTTAGCCCTGCTCCAGGAGGCCTTGGATAGGGGAGCATACCTGCTGGGGGGCTGCCCAACCCTTGCTCCGGACTATAAAGCATTTATTGACAAGTTGTTTGAGCTTGCCAAGGTTAACGACTGTTTACTAGATTTCCATGTAGATGAATCGGACGAGCCCAATATAGATGCTCTTGAGTATCTGGCCGAAAAAACCATGAAAGAAGGATATGAAGGCAGAGTTACTGCCGGTCACTGCTGCTCATTAAGCGCTGTAGATGATGCAACTGCAGAAAGGGTGATTGCAAAAGTGCGGGATGCCGGTCTTACCATAGTTACACTTCCTTCCTGCAATCTCTATCTTATGGGCAGGGGATCTAAAACCCCCCATTGCCGGGGTATTACCAGGGTAAGAGAACTCCTGGACAGCGGTGTGAACGTCTGTTATTCTTCAGATAATGTGAGAGATCCCTTTAGGCCTTTTGGCAATGCCGACATGTTAGAAGAAGCCCTTCTAACAGCCCAGGTATCCCAGTTAGGTGAGCCATTCCAATTAGAAACGGTCATGTCAATGGGGACCTACAATCCGGCAAAGGCTCTTAAACTCAAGGGTTATGGTCTTGATATAGGGGACAATGCAGACCTGGTAGTTTTGGATGCCTCTTCTGCGAGCGAGGCTATTATTTCCCAGTGTTCCAGACCGTATATCCTGAAAAATGGGAGAGTGATTGCTAAAAACGTGAAAGAAGCCATATTAAATATTTGATCTTCAATGGATGTAGTGTTTGGGGGGACATATGGGACACAAGCCCTATGTTGGATACCATTAAATTAATTGACAAAATATTGTAGCCTCTTGACAACTATAACGTGTTGTCAAGAAGTGTTGGGTTTTATATAATTTTGTTATGGTTTAAGTTTTTTTAATATTGTTTAATTATATTTAAATAATTATCAAACCAGGGGGAGAGAAGCATGGTTAAGATCTTAGGTATATCCGGCAGCCCAAGAAAGGGCGCCACTGATTTTGCCGTTAAAAAAGCGCTTGAGGCAGCTGCAGAGATTCCCGGCGTAACGACCCAGTATTGGAGTGTCAAAGGTAAAAAAATCGGCTACTGCATGCACTGTGACAAGTGCATTAGAGAGAAAACCATGTGTTATATTGAGGATGATTTTAAAGAACTAGAACAGCTGTTTTTAGATGCCGATGCATATATCATCGGGTCACCCGTTTATGATATGAATATCACAGCACAGCTTACAGCCTGTTTTAATCGTCTAAGGCCAATTTACCTGGTGCACCCGGGTGTCTTGAAAAACAAAGTTGGTGGCGCCATTTCCCTGGGCGGGACCAGACACGGCGGTCAGGAAACAACCCTGCAGGCAATAATCAACTTCTACCTTATGCATGGCATACTTGTCTGCGGCGGTCTTGGAGGGTGTTATTCCGGAGGTACTGTATGGACAAAAGACGGTAAAGCTCAAGGTGCAGCTGATGATGAAGTAGGTATGAACACCGTTTTGGGTCTTGGCAGGGGCGTAGCAGAAGCAGCAGTGGTAGCAGCTATCGGCCGCAGAGAATGGCAGGTTAAAAAAGCAGAACTTAACCTAAAAGATGCAGATCCGGTTCAAGATCATGCTCTTTGGGAAAAATAATTAATTAACTCTTGACAATAATTGGGCAAACATGGCAATATTATCCTAACTGTTGGAATATTGTCGGGGGTGTAGTTTTGAACGAAAATCAGTTCGGTGTTTTACTTGAAGATATTCTTGACAGGGTTAAGGCTATAGCAGAGGGCCAAAGGGTGATGGAAAGCAAGCTTCATAACATGGAAAACAAGCTTCATAACATTGAAAGTGATGTAAAACAAGTAAAAAGTGATGTAAAGGTAATTAAGTCTTATCTTGGTGCAGTAGAAGATGGTCTTAATGACCATGAAAGACGCCTATTGATCTTGGAAAAAAGAGTATCAGGATGTTAGTCCACAGGACCTGGGTAATTCCCAGGTCATTTTATTTTAAAAGCAAAGCTGTGTTACCATAAATGGCAAATTTTTACTAATTTTAATAGAGGAAATTTTTTAAATATTGTAGAAAGTATTATATCCAATCAAATTTGGGCTTTTTGGAGGGTTGAAAATGTCCGGGTCTAAAATTAATAAGACACAAGATGGACTTTTATACCAGAAGCAGTGCTTTGAAGCCCTGTTCAAAAACTCTCTTGATGCTATAGTATTTACCGATGAGAGACAGCTAATTATTGACATTAATACAAGATTTACCGAGCTCTTTGGTTATGCACTTGAAGAGTGCAAAGGGAAGCATGCCTATGACCTTCTAGCTCCTGAACACCTGCGTTTCCAAGCCCAAGAAATAGCAAAACAAGTATATTATGGCGATACAGTAGAAATAGAAACCGTCAGGTTTGCCAAGGGGTGCAAACCCATCCATGTGAGTGTAAAGGCTGTGCCCATAATTATAAATAATAAAGTGGTCGGTGGGTATGGCATATACTCAGATATCTCTGCAAGAAAGGCTTATGAAGAAGAACTGAAGCGCCTAAGCATGTACGATGCCCTCACCGGCCTTTATAACCGCGCTTTTTTTAATGAAACGCTAAAGCGACTAGATACAAACAGGCAGCTTCCTTTAAGCATTATAATGGGTGATATTAATGGCCTTAAACTAGTTAATGATGCCTTTGGTCATGAAGCCGGGGACAAGTATCTTATTAATGTTGCAGAAATTCTACGTAAAGCCTGCCGTAAGGAGGACATTGTCTGTCGTATAGGCGGGGATGAATTTGCCATTGTTTTTGCCACGACCTCCTTGGAGTCTGCTGAAAAAATACTGGCAAGAATACATGATGCATGTGCCGGTGCTTCAAAAGATCCTATTCCGGTTAGCATTTCCTTTGGAGCTGCTGCGAAAATTGAAGAAGGGCAGGACATCAGAGGAGTTTTAAGAGCAGCAGAAGACAGAATGTATCAAAATAAACTCCTTAAGAGCAGGAAAATACGCAGCACAATTATTGCCTTCCTGCAAAAAACCTTATGGGAGAGTACCTATGAGACAGAGGAGCATAGTCATCATATAGGTTTGCTTGCGCATAAAATTGGCGAAGCTTTAGAGTTATCTGCAGGTGAATTGGATGAGCTTTATCTATTAGCTGCATTGCATGATGTTGGTAAGGTAGGTATACCTCAGGAAATTCTACTTAAGACTACAGAGCTTTCTCCACAAGAATGGGAGGTAGTTAAAAAGCATTGTGAAATCGGGCATAGGATTGCCCAGGCAACACCAGAGCTTGCCCATATCTCAGAAAAAATTCTCGCCCATCATGAGTATTGGGACGGTACAGGTTATCCCCAGGGTCTGAAAGGTGTGGGAATTCCCCTGGCTTCCCGCATACTGGCGATAGCAGACGCTTTTGTAGTTATGACAAATGGACGTCCTTATAAAACCCGTTTGAGTAAAGAGGAAGCTTTAAAAGAACTTACGCTGTGCCGGTACCCAGTTTGACCCCAAGTTGGTGGAAATGTTTGTTAAATTGATGAATGAAGAATAGCCTAAGTAAACTTTTCAAAAAGGAGCATCTTTTTAGATGCTTTTGTCATTATATGGCAGGTTAATTAATATTAATAGAAAGAGGGCATTGTCCACACTAAATATTACATACCGACATTAGCAGCAGTTGTTATTCTTATAAAATTAGGGGGTAGATCTTAATGGTTTGGCTTTCAGGGGTAATTGGTTTTATATTGGGTGCGGTCTTTGTTATTGTTTTCATTTATATTAACAAGATGAACAAGGTACAAATGGACAAATCAATCCCTTATGGACGTATTACAAATGTGAGCTTGCATCGGTATAGAAATCTCTGAGAATAATTCATCTGTAGGTACTTAATTGTTTTTTTGAATAGCCTTCATCTTCTGCCATAAGGTTGTGCGGCCGATGCCTAACAGGTTGGCCGCTTCTGTTTTATTACCCCCTGCAGCCTCCAGGGCAGTAGCCACTACACCTTGCAGTTTCCCGTCCACTATAATTGGAACGCGGCTGGTTCCTGAATTGCCGGCGGGTAATTGTACCCCTGATATCAACCTCCTCCCTTTAGGTTGATTTCAGGGTTTTTTATTTGCAATAATTTATTGCCATTTGGGGCAGTTCTTTTATTTTCATTAGGATAGCCTCACCTGTATTAGGGCCCATATTTCTCATGGATGTACGCCTGCTTATCTCGGGATTGGCCCTGCTTCTTTATGCCTTGATAATTCATGCTTTCAACACAACTGTGGTACTTTCAGCTGTCTTCTGCATCTTAGCAGCCCTGTGTTACGGTATGAGTATTGTCTTTATGAAGAAATATTGCAGCCACATTTCCTCTTTAGATATTTCCATCGGGCAGCTTTTAGGAGGAGGATTGCTTCTTTTGCCAATTGCAATGTTCAGTCTGCCCAAAGAACTGTCATCAGTGGCAGCAGCAGCATCATTGCTGATTCTCTCTGTCCTATGCACTTCTTTTGCCTTGATAGTATTTTTCACTTTTATAAGAAATCTTGGGCCTACCAAAGCTTCAACTACCCTCTTTTTGGCGCATGTTTTCGGTATGACCTGGGGAAGCATGTTTTTAGATGAAATAATAAGCATAAGTATTATTTAGGCCTTGTTGTAATTCTAACAGGTATTTACCTGATATATGAACTTGACTTTTTGGGTAGAAAAAAGCTGACCCAGCATACCTGACAAGAAAAAAACCCTGTTTTTGCCATAATAGAAGGAAACGCCCTC
The DNA here is from genome assembly GCA_040756735.1 of Bacillota bacterium. GTDB lineage: Bacteria > Bacillota > DSM-16504 > Desulfitibacterales > Desulfitibacteraceae > JBFLYC01. The sequence goes on from JBFLYC010000004.1 coordinate 50,188, forward strand.
AATGTGTCGAATTATCTGAGAAAATAGCGAAATCAGATTCTATGATGGTTTAAGAGTTTATTGGGGGTTAGCCGTATGGAAATACAGTCAATTTTAGAAAGGGCTATAAACCTTGGTGCATCCGATGTCCACCTGACTGTGGGCAAGCCACCCGTTTACAGGAGGCATGGTGAATTAAAGCCGGACAGTGAAAATGCCTTGGTTCTACAGAATAAAGTCCTTGAGAGTTTTGCCAGGGATGTCATGGATGACAGCCAGTGGGAAACATTTCAGGAGGAGGGCCAGGTTGATTTTGCTTATTCCCTCTCCGGTATAGGCAGGTTCAGGATCAGCTTCTTCCGCCAGCGGGGCAGTATAGCGGTAGCCCTGCGCATAGTTAATTCCCAGATACAGCCTTTAGATGACCTTGGACTTCCCCCAGTTATTCATAGCTTCCTAAATATGCATAGAGGACTTGTTATTGTGGCAGGTCCTGTTGCCAGTGGCAAATCAACTACCCTTGCTGCTATAGTGGATAACCTGAACAGCGAGAAGAACTATCACATTATTACTTTAGAAGACCCTATAGAACTGCTCCATAAACACAAGCAGAGCATTGTCAACCAGCGCGAAATAGGCAGTGACAGCAAATCCTTTGCTGATGGTGTAAAGTCTGCCCTGCGCCAGGACCCTGATGTCCTGGTCATAAGTGAAATGCGCGATATGGAAACCATCAATGCAGCCCTTGCTGCAGCAGAAAGCAAGTGCCTGGTCTTTGCCGCTGTGCGAACCAACAACAGCGTCCAGACCATAGACAGAATAGTGGATGTCTTCCCACCCCATCACCAGCAGCAGGTGCGCATCCAGCTTTCAGAAGTCCTCCAGGGTATCATAGCCCAGCAGCTTGTTCCCAGATTGGATAAACCTGAGATGGTGCCGGCAGTGGAAGTTATGTTAGCTGTCCCCGCCATTAGAAATCTCATTCGTGAGGGTAAGACCTACCAGATCATCTCGGTCATGCAGACAGCCAATAAGCAGGGCATGGCGACCATGGATTCAGCTCTCAAGCACCTCTACCAGAAAGGTATCATCAGCCGCGAGGAGCTGATATTTAGGGGTTATGAAAGAAGCGGAATCTAAGCCATTTCCCAAAGAGATGTATTAGGATTTGCGATGCTGAAGAATAATGATAAGCTGCAGATTCAGTTGGGTGAATCAAAAAATTACAGCCTCTTTTGGAGGCTATAATTTTTTATAAAAAATTTTTAACAAAGCTTGCAATATGGATAATCATGGAACTTATGCCAATCACCTACCATATACCATAGTAGTATAGTGCAGCCTAGAATATTGCCCTTGGCCTCATTGCCCTTGACTTCATTTTTTTATCTTCCCCCTTTCCGGAGGGGGTTTTGTTTTTTCAGGAATATTTCTTATCAAATTTAAGCTGAATTTAGGAAACAAATAAATCCATGGTCTCAAGAGAAATAGGACTTTAAGCAGATGTTCATGGTGAGGTAAATATTTACAATGTTAATAGTAGCCTGTTCTATAGATGCAGATAACATAATTTCAAGTTTAAGGGGGGATGAGGGGGAGTGACGAAATATTATAAATTGAACAAGAAGTTGAATTCCGTATTAGTGGCAGTTAGTCTGTATATGGTCTTTGCTATTGTAGTGCTGTTAAGTCTAGGACCTCATCCAGTGGAAGCCTCAAATAGCCCAGCTACAGTAGTAATTGACGGGCAGATAATGACTTTTAACGTGGCGCCCCAGACCATTGAGGGTAGGATATTAGTTCCCATGCGGGGTGTATTTGAGAAACTCGGTGCCAGTGTTGAGTGGATTGCTGCAGAGCAAAAGGTTGTAGCCTATAAACCGGGTAAAAAGATTGAGCTGAAAATCGGCAGCTCAACAGCTCTGGTTAGGGAAGAACTGCTTTAATGAATGCTTCTGACAAAGGACATACGGAGTCGGTTAAGATGCTGCTGGCTGCAGGGGCTGAGGTGGATGCAATGCAGGATGACGGCAGGACAGCTTTGATGCTTGCTGCTGATAAGGGCAATAATGAAACCATTAAAGCATTGTTGGCTGGAGGGGCCAAGGTCAATGCCAAGGATAACAAGGGATATACTGCGCTTATGCTGGCTGCAAACAAGGGCCATACCCAAGCGGTAAAAACCCTGCTGGAAGCAAAAGCCGATGTCCATGCAAAAACTTACACCAACAACAAAACGGCCTTGATATTTGCATCAGAGAAAGGTCACAAGACAATAGTAGACCTTCTAAAAGAAGCAGGGGCAAGGTACTAAAGGTCATTTATGGAAAATGCAACCTAGGTCTTAGTTAAATAGGACCTCTTGACGATGGCAGCCGCAGTTGAATGTTCTATAATGAAAGAACCATAAATTTAAATTTTAGGCGAAAGAAGGAAAAACCAAAGAGGGTGGTCGCTATGATATAGGATGCCATGCAAGGATATTGCGTTGCATAAGGAGTAAGCTGGTAGGCATCAAGCACTTCATAATTAATTTGAAAAACTAACTGTATTAAAGGAGGAAAAATTACAATGTTAGAACTCATTAAAAGGCTAGTGAAGGATGAAGAAGGACAAGGTCTGGTGGAGTATGCTTTGATTATTGGTCTAATTGCCATAGTTGCAATTGCAGCATTAGGGTGGGTCAGTGGCGGTTTAGATGACATTTTCGGTCGAATCAAGGATGCCTTGGAAAGTGCAGGTACTTAAAAGAAACAGAGCATGCATTTGTGTGCCTGCTTAGAGGCAGGCACACAAATCTAAAATTATTTTTTGAGGTAACATATATATGAATGTTAAATCTATGACTGAAAAGATAATTTTCGATGATAACGGCCAAGTTTTAGTAGAGTACTCTTTAATAATAATTATTGTAGCTGTGTCTTTAGTCTTGATGGTTAGTTTCCTTGGAGAGTCTGTAGTTAACTTATACGAGTTTATTGTTGAAAAGCTACCATAATACTTAAATACTTAATTTAGTTTACATGATATTTAACAGAGGGTATTATATGTCCTTAAATAATTATTTATTATTTATTCTATTGATGTTAGTTATATACTTTGATGTTACCAAGAGAAAAATCCCTAACTTTTTAACCTTTCCGGTTATGTTATGGGGTTTATTATCTTACACCATAATTGGTAGATTTGATGGCTTCTTATTTAGTCTTTATGGTCTCCTCTTGGGAATTGTCATCCTTCTCATACCCTTTGCTTTTGGTGCCATGGGTGGAGGAGATGTTAAGCTCTTAGGAGCCATAGGCGCGCTAAAAGGCGCTAGTTTTATTCTGGTTGCAGCAATATATACAGCCATATTCGGCGGCATCATAGCTCTATTATACCTAGCATGTAAAGGGCGCCTTTTAGTGACATTGAAAAAAGGAGCAGGTTTTGTTTTCAGGCCTTTTTTCACTTCCTTATACTATACATTTAATAAACCTGTATTCAACAACATCGCTTTGTACTTTGATACAAGCCAGGTTCTAGAGAGGGAGAAACCCCTGTATTTTCCATACGGGGTTCCCATTGCCCTCGGTACAATATTAGCTTTAATTAAAGGGGTCACTATTTTTTAATTGGTATTGTTTAAATAAGAACCCTTTATGTCAGAGGGGGAAATGCAATGTCAAAATTGTTTAGGATCAGAAAAAATGAAGAAGGCCAGTCTCTGGTAGAATTTGCTCTTATAATACCCATTTTTTTACTCTTATTATTTGGCCTCATCCAATTTGCGGTAATTTTAAATGCCCAAATTACGGTTACTGCTGCTGCCAGGGAAGGGGCAAGGATTGCTGTATTGGGAGTAAGTGAAACAGAAATAAAAACCCGGGTGAAGGATTCTGCTTCAACAGGTATACTGCTCAATGAAATTACTAATGACGATATTTCCATCTCCACTCCGGAGGGAACAGGCAAAGGGAAGCCTATTAGTGTTGAAGTAAATGCTACAGTCCAGATAATAGTACCTTTTTTAAACGGCATATTAGGTGGGGGAGGGGATTTTCCCCTGTACTCTAAAGCTGTTATGAGCCTTGAGTGACAAAGACTAAAACTATGGGGGAGTCAAAGATGAAAAGATTTTTAAAATCTTTTTTGGCTGATGAAAATGGTATATCTGTGGTGTTGTTTGCAATAGTCCTGGTGGTAATACTAGGGTTTACCGGCCTGGCAGTGGATATAGGTGTTCATGCCGCAGAAAAGAGGAAAACAGTTAACGCGCTGGATGCTGCTGTTTTGGCTGGGGCGCACTTCTTGCCTGGAAATACCTCACAGGCTAAGAGTACAGCTATAAATTATGCAAACAAAAACGGTATAACCCTAAATGAAGGGGATATCAGCTTTGAAAACAACAACAAAAGGATTGTAATTAATGTATCCCGTGGAGTCAATACATTTTTTGCACGAGTATTAAGCGATGCATTATCCACCCTGCCTTTAATTGCAGAATCTGCTGCTGAAGTATCGGCAAATCCCTTTTGGGACCTTAACCCAGGAATTATTTGCTTTAAAGATAACGGAACAGTTGAACTAAAGGGTAATTTACAGCTTAGCTCTAATGATGGATATATTCTGGTGCATTCAAATGGACAACTGCAGGTAAAGGAGAATGTTTCTGCTGCGAGTGGTACTTCCTTATATGGTTCAGCAAAAACTACCATTCAAGATAATTATAACAGGTTGTCTTCCCGTACGACAGGTGTGGTTTATGAACCACCAATTACCAGTGAACAGCTTCTAGCTTTAAAAGCACAAGCACAGGCCAATGGTCAGTATTTCAACACAAAACAGGAGATAGACAGTGACCAAACGAAGAACTGGACAGGTGTTGTATACATAGAGAATGCAAACATTGAAGTCGCAGGCAAAATCAATGGAGATGCTTTGATTATAGTACACAATGGAAAAGTAGAACTTAAAGGAAATGCAGAGGTGCAAGGGGCTTTTTACCAATTTGGCAATGCTAATGGTATTGAATTTAAGGAAAACTGTAATGCAACTATTTATGGATCAGTAATGTCTCTAGACAAAATTGAGCTTAAGGACAGCGGTTCCGTAAATATTATCTATGATTCCTCCTTTGTAGGAAACGCTGGTTTGTATCATTCAATCAGGCTTGTAGTGTAGATCAAGATTAGTCCGTGAGGTGGTTTTGTGCTGAGGAGACTTTTCTCTAACGAGTCCGGCTCGGCAGTTGTGCTGCTAGCCATAGTAATGACTGTTTTGTTTGGAATGGCTGCCCTTGCTGTGGACATTGGAATTGTTTATCATGAAAGGCAGAAAATGCAATATGTACTGGATGCAGCCACTTTAGCTGGTGCACAAAAACTGCCGGATACATTAGCGGCCACGGCAAAGGCAATTGAATTTGCTGAATTAAACGGTTTAACTGAATCAGAGATAGAAGTTAGTTTTTTAAATAATAATAGAAGACTTGTGGTTTCATCTAACAGAAACCAAGACCTGTTTTTTATGAGAATTTTTGGTTTTAAGTCTTTAAGTTTAAATGCTGTCGCCGCGGCGGAGAGCGGATCACCAGGACAAGCTTTTGATTACACTCTTTTCTCCGGCAGCAGTTCAAAAAGACTCAAACTTAATGGAAATAACCTGTTGGTTAATGGTAGCGCTCACACCAATTATAACTTTCAGGCAAACGGAAATAGTATCCAAATAACCGGCGCCTGTGAAGCAGTGGAAAATATTACAACTAACGGAAATGACATTTCTATTCCTTTTCGTTACCCCAACTCAAGTTATGTAGATATGCTTGATTACAGGCAAGAAGTGCTTGCCCAGGCCCAAGCAGCAGGTCAGGTTTTTGAAAACAATGTTCACTATAATGGGAACAATATTAATGTAAATAATAGTATTTATGTAAATGGAAGCGTTCACTTTAATGGAAACACAATATCCGGAACCGGTGCAATCCTAGCTACTGGTGACATCCACATTAATGGAAACTCCATTAATGCTACTACTGAGGATCAAGTATGTATTTACTCTTTGGGAGACATAAAAATAAATGGCAACAATATTACAATTGATGGCATACTTTATGCCCCCCACGGTTCAATTGAGTTTAATGGCAACAACATCACCATTAATGGAAAAGTTATTGGAGATAATGTGAGATTTAATGGCAATCAAATCTCTATAAATGGTGATTCGTGTACAGTCATATCCCTTCCCAGCGAAGGTGTCCGCTTGGTCTTATAGAATAGACTGGCAAGTTTAGCAGCATGTATTTAGGTAACATTTTTCATTGGGATATTCATATTGTAAGAATAGGTAATATTGATATATAATTTAAATCAGGATAAAAAAGACCGGTTGACAAACATGCTGGTATTTATTATCCACGATTTCCTTCAGCCCAGAGGATTTCCTGGGCATTATTGATTTGTGCACAAAAGACATTTTGGAAGGTAAATTTCAACACATGAATATGAGAAAGGTTAGAGTAGTTAACTTGACAAGGGATATAATTCTTCTAAGAGAAGCAGAGGTAGCCGATACTTTCTGGCTGCGCTTCAGGGGGCTGTTAGGCCGCCCCTTTCTTTTATCAGGAACAGGCCTTATAATAAAGCCATGTAAAGCTGTACATACTGTGGGGATGAAGTTTCCAATTGATGTTGCCTTTGTGGATGGGGGAAACCGTATCTGTCATATTATTGGCGAAATGGCAGCTTTTCGCTTCAGCTCTACCATAAAAGAGGCAGCCTATGTTATTGAAGCTCCTGCAGGTACTTTTCGGAGCATGGGTACTGTGGTGGGTGACCGGCTAAGAATTGAGGAATAGAAAAGAACAATTGTTGAAAGTATTGGTGGAAAGGAGTAGCTTAATCATGGATAGGGAAGAAATTGTTATAAGACCAATAACAGAACCCGATAAGCTGCGGGCATGCCATGAGGTGCAGGTTCAGACATGGGGCATGAAGGATAGGGAAGAAATCATACCTGATCACCAGTTCATTGCAGCTGTACGCAACGGAGGAGCAGTACTGGGCGCTTATGACGGGGATAAGCTAATCGGTTTTAACTACGGTTTCATAGGTCTTAATGAAGACGGCAAGATCCATGTCTGTTCTCATATCCTGGGGGTGCTTCCAGATTACAGGGGGCTTGGTTTGGGGTATCGGTTAAAGGTCGCCCAGAGAGAGTATTTCATGGAAAAGGGGATAGACTTGATTACCTGGACTTTTGAACCTTTAGAGATTGTAAATGCCTCGCTTAATTTTAATAAGCTGGGTGTGATATCTAGAAAATATTACCTGGAATACTATGGTGAAATGCTTGATGCCCTGAACAAAGGCCTGCCTTCGGACAGGCTGTTGGTGGAATGGCATTTAAAGAGCAAGAAGGTGGAGGAGGCCCTGGCCGGGAAGAAGCAGGAGTTTCCGCAGGGGCCTGAGGTTTTTACAGTACTGGAAGTTCTTCCCTCCCATGAAGGGCCGAAACCTTTCCTGAAAAAGCCCGGCAGCGAAGGGGAAGAATTTTCAAAAATTGCTGCAGAAATACCTGCCGGCTTCCAGCAGTTGAAAAAGACCAGTCCCAAACTGGCTCTGGATTGGAGGTTGGCTGTGAGAGAGGTTATACTGCATTACCTGGACAGAGGTTATATTGTTCATAACCTATATATGCTGGATAAGAATAAGGCGGCCTATGTGCTGGTAAAGGAGGTTGAAATGGATGAAAATTGAGAAAGTGGAAATCAGGAGAGTGGAAATGCCCCTGGTCGGCTATTTTGAAACCAGCTTTGGCAGGGAGGACATACGCCATGCTGTTATCGTGGGTGTCCATGGGGAAGGCTTGGATGGTTATGGGGAAGCTCCGGTCATGGAGTATCCAGGCTATAGCTACGAAACTGTGGGGACTGCCTGGCATGTGATTAAGGAGTATTTTGCACCAATGGTCATGAAAAAGGCATGGGAAACACCCAAGGAGCTGGCAGATGCCTTGGAGTTCTATAAGGGGCACCCTATGGCCAAGTGCGGGCTTGAAGGGGCTGTCTGGGACCTCTATGGCAGGCAGCAGGGCAAATCCCTGGCTGAGCTAATAGGCAGTGTTAAAAAGAAAGTGCCTACAGGAGTAAGCATAGGAATTCAAAAGGATGTTAAAACACTCCTTGACCTGATTGCCGGTTACCTGGAGGAAGGCTACCAGCGTATTAAGGTGAAGATCAAGCCGGGTTGGGATATCAAGGTACTCCAGGAAATCAGGAAGAATTACCCCAGGATCATGCTCATGGCCGATGCCAACTCAGCTTATAAATTAGAGGATACGCCCCTTTTTCTTGAGATGGAGCCCCTTGACTTAATGATGATTGAGCAGCCTTTAGAGCATGATGATATTATTGACCATGCCGAGCTGCAGAAGCAGCTTCGTACCCCTATTTGTTTAGATGAGAGCATACTTAATCCTGAAGATGCCAGGAAAGCCCATAGCCTTGGAAGCTGTAGAATTATTAATATCAAGGTTGGGCGAGTAGGCGGATTAACAAGGACCATTAAGCTGCATGATATCTGCCAGAATTTAGGGATTCCTGTGTGGTGCGGCGGGATGCTGGAAACCGGTATAGGCAGGGCACAAAACCTGGCCATTGCAGCCATGTCCAACTTTACTATACCAGGAGATACCTCTGCTTCTAAGAGGTATTACCATGAAGACATCGTGGATGAGCCTGCAGTGTTAAATCCTGACGGGACTATAGATGTACCTACGAGGCCAGGCAATGGAGTGAACGTTGTCACTGGTTTGCTGGACAAATACACTACTTATAAAGAAGTTATATGTGTTTAGATTGCAGCTTAAAGCATAATTTTGTCGTATTGGCAAGGTTATGCTTTAAATTTTTAGTGACAAACATATCATAAAAACATTGTATTATTAGGCAATTCTAGCATACGAAGTTTCTATTATAAGGTTTAGCTCGAATGGTGAATAAGGTATAATATAATAAAAGTCCCAAAAAAGGGGTTGTTAATGTGCTAAAACTTTACACAATTGGCCATTCTGTGCATTCAGTTGATCGATTTATTGAGCTGCTTAATAATTACCATATTAATTGTGTAATAGATGTTAGAAGTACACCATACTCCAAATTTGCTCCTCAATATAATATTTCAGAGATTAGAAAGGTCTTAAAAAATAACCAGAAGTATTATATTTTTATGGGAGAGGAATTTGGGGCAAGACGTTCTGAAACATTATTATACGATTCAAGTGGTTTTCTTGATTTCGAAAGGGTCATCAAAAGTAATCTTTTTCAGTCAGGTGTTAAAAGAGTAAAAAATGGTCTTAATAAAGGATTTACTATAGCCTTTATACAGAAAAGGATCCAATTGATTGTCATAGAAGTATTTTAGTTGGCAGAGCATTCAGTGATGAAAAATTTGAAGTTGTTAATATTCATATGGATGGAAGTACTGAGACGCAAGAAGAGTTAATAGAAAGACTATTAAACTATTATTTTCCAACAAGAAATCAAGCTAATATTTTTGATTTGTTAGAAGGAGAAAAAAAGAAGGAAGATCTAGTTCGCGAGGCTTATATCTTAAGAAATAAAGATATAGCTGATATATTTTATCTAAGCTGCAAAAGGCCATGGAGCATCATGAAAAAGTCTTTGAGTTTTTTGAAGAGGAGATATTCATATCCAGTCCGCAGGGATATGTTTTAAGGATTAACCCTGAAGCAGAAAAGGTTATGGGAGTTAAAGCAGAGGATCTGGTCGGCAGGCATGTATCCGAACTTGTAAAAAATAAAATTATTTCTTCCAGCTCAACCCTTGAGGTCATTAAACAGAGGAGAAAGGTCAATATTTTGCAAAATGTCAGGGACGGCACTTCGAGACTTAGTACAGGGGTGCCTGTCTTTAATGAACAAGGAGAAATGCAGTTTATTTTGTGTACCTCAAAGGATATTACAGAGCTGGTAAATTTGCGCAAGGAACTTGAGGAAAAGGAAAATGAGATTAAACAAAAAAATGAAGAGCTTAGTCTGCTGCAGGAAGAGGTATTTGCCCAGGTAAATTTTATTTCTAAAAGTCCGGAGATGAAGCAGATTAAACAGACCATCAATAAAATTGTTGACATGGACTTAACAGTACTTATTCAGGGTGAAACAGGTGTCGGCAAAGAGGTTGTTGCCAAGACAATATATAATTTAAGCAAAAAAAAGGGCAGCTTTGTTAAAATTAATTGTGGACTTATTCCCAAGGACCTGTTGGATTCGGAGTTATTCGGGTATGAGACAGGCGCTTTTACCGGGGCTAAAAAAGGAGGTAAGCTGGGCAAAATAGAGTTGGCTCATAAAGGTACTTTATTTTTAGATGAAATCGGGGAAATGCCCTATGACCTGCAGGTAAAACTCCTTGACTTTTTACAGGATAGTCAGATTACCCGTGTGGGCGGTACAAAAAAAATAAAGATTGATGCACGAATTATTGCTGCAACTAACCGTAACCTGCAGGAGATGGTTAATAAAGGGACCTTTCGTAAGGACCTCTATTATCGTCTTAATATAATCCCTATCAATGTACCTCCTCTTAGAGAAAGGATAGATGACATACCCATTCTGGCGGAATATTTCTTGAAAAAGGTCAATGCTAGATATCAAATAAAAAAGAAGTTGGATACCGATATTATTGCGAATTTCATGAGATACAGTTGGCCGGGAAATGTACGGGAACTAGAACACGTGATAGAGAGGTTGACCATAATGAGTGATGCCGCTATTATCTCCAGCGAATATTTCCAGACCATAATAGGCGTGGAGGCTCCTGCTTCTGCTAAGATTATTTGCACGGAAATAATTCCCTACAAACATGCAAAACGAGAACTGGAGCAGCAGTTGGTCACTAAGGCTTATAAAGTCTATAAGTCCACCTATAAAGCTGCTGAGGTCTTGGGGATTGACCAGTCTACTGTTGTTAATCAGCCAGGCATACAAGGAAGTCATAAGGATGTGATTTGCATATGTACAAAATATTAAGGGTAAACCTTAAAGACCACCAGATCAAATGGGAAGAAGTCCCTGAGTACCTGGAACTCTTCTGGGGGAGGGGATTAACTGCCGCGGTTCTTTTGAAGGAAGTGCAGCCTACCTGTGAACCCCTGGGGAAACACAATAAGTTGATCTTTTCTGCAGGTCCCCTGGCTGGTTCACCCGTTCCATGCTCTGCCAGGCTTTCTGTGGGCGGGAAGAGTCCCCTGACGGGCGGAATAAAAGAAGCCAATGCAGGGGGCAATCTTGGACACAAGTTAGGAAAATTGAAACTTAAGGGCATAGTTATTGAGGATAAAGCAGGGGATGGTCAGCTCTGGGTGCTCTGCATTAAAGGTGGCGAAGCTTCCTTGGTTAAAGCGCCGGAGCTCAAGGGTTTGTCCACATTCCAAACTGTCAGTGAACTTAAGAAGCGTTTTGGGGGGAGGATAGCTGCAGCGGTAATTGGTCCGGCGGGAGAGATGGGCCTTGCTGCCTCAGGCATTGCCGTAACAGATGTTGACGGTCGTCCTTCTCGTTATGCTGCAAGGGGGGCCTGGGTGCTCTAATGGGCTCCAAGGGGTTAAAAGCAGTGGTAGTTGACGATGAAAATGCAGGTCTTCCTAAAGCCGTTAAAAAAGCGGCTTTTAAAGAACACAATGGCAATTTTATTAAAATAATCAGGGAGAATCCTCAGACTTCAAAGATATACACCCATTACAGCACGGCGGCAGCCCTCTCAGTGGTAAATGCCCTGGGTGCCCTACCTACGAGAAACTTTACTAAAGGCAGTTTCGAAATGGCAGATAAAATTAACGGTGACAGCCTCCATGACCTTATTCTCGAACGTGGGGGTGAGGGGGAGATTTCCCATGCCTGCATGCCTGGATGTATTGTCAAATGTTCTAATGTGTTTCCAGGAGAAGACGGTAAGGAGTTGGTTGCCCCTTTGGAATTTGAGACCTTGGGAATGATAGGTTCTAATCTATGCATCGGCAGCCTGGATGAGATTGCGCTGATTAATGCCAGGTTGAATGAACTGGGTTTAGATACCATTGAGACCGGAGCAGCTCTTGGGCTTCTGATGGAGGCAGGTGTAGTTGAATTTGGGGATACAAGGGGAATCTTGAACCTTCTTGATGAGGTGGAGCCGGGAACTCCCCTGGGCAGGTTGGCTGGCAGCGGTGCTTTAATTGTTGGACGGGTCATGGGTTTGTCCAGGATACCTGTTGTTAAAGGTCAAGCCATGGCAGCTTATGATCCCAGGGGAATCAAGGGTACCGGGGTGACCTTTGCCACCTCACCCATGGGAGCCGATCATACAGCCGGTCATACAATGAGGGCTAAAGTGGATCACCTGAGTCCGCAAGGTCAGGCGAGGATAGCAGAGGCAAATCAAATTAACATGGCAGCTGTAGACAACCTGGGTCTATGTATGATGGTTGTTCCAGCTCTGGTTTTTGATGTTCCTGATGAGGAACTGCAGGGTATGCTAAAATAGAAAGAAAAGTTATCATGTCTCGGCATAAGGTAGACATGGGTAAATACTTCAAGTAAGGTCCCGGGACTGAGCCTAAATTGGGCCGGCTGTTCCGGGTTTTTGTTTTTCTGAGATTAAACTAGTACTACAGCGAAATGTAGCAATTTAGCGGAGCCATGGGCGGAGCCATGGGGACGGTTCGAGCGTCACCGTAGCGCAGCGAAGGTCCGAAGGGAAGACGATGGAACCGTCCCCGTGGCGTACCCCGTGGCGTACCCCGTGGCGTACCCCGTGGCGTACCCCGTGGCGTACCCGTGGCGTAGTCAGAATTAATTTTTGTAATTAAATAATGAAGAAAAAGAAGAAAAACATTAAATAACTTCATAAATGGTATTTACACAGGGTTATTGTCATAGTATACTGAAAATAGGACGGACGGTCAAAAAATGAACCAAATATCCGGTATAAAGAACTGACCATTCAACTTATGCATTCGGAGGTGAAAAAAGATTAATCTGTCGCGTAAAGAACTTGAAAAAGACTTTAAAAGAAAACTAATAGCAGATGCCGCTCAGAAACTATTTTCCAATAATCTGTTTGAGACAGTGACTGTAGAAGACATTGCAAAGGAAGCAGAATTTGGCAAGGGGACCCTGTACCAGTATTTTGAGAACAAGGAAGAAATCCTGGTTTTTGTTATCTGCCGGGGTCTGGAAGAGGTTTGTGAAAAAATTTGGGTGCAGTGTATAGAGGCAGAGGATGCCAGGTTAGCATTAGAAAACCTCATTAAAGTTTACTACTTGTTCTTGGAGGAATACCGGAACTTGTTTGTTTCCTTTGTGAGGCGGCAGTTAGATGGAAACTTGGCTCCACATATGGTGGAGTTAGTCATCTCGACCCACAAAAAAAAGATGGAGTTGATGAATCAGGTTGTTAACAGGGGAATTGAAGACGGCATTTTGAAAGCTGTTGATACCGGAAAACTGGTCAAGGCCATTGAGAGTACAGTACGGGGCTTTAATATTCAGTTTGTTACAGTAGATCGGCCGGACAGTTGGGAAGAAGAGGTAGAGCTTATAAAAGATATTTTGTTTACAGGGATATTTAAAAAAGAGTAAGGAGGGTTGTTATTCAAATGGGTCAAGTGATGAAGATGCCTGAGACTTCGACACCCAGGGAAAGCATAATAGAGAAGATGAATGGGATGCGCTCAGGGGATGCCAATTGGAAAGATGGACGGACATGGAGCCTTGTTTATTATGCAGGGGAAGAGATTTATGGACTCCTTAAAGATGCCTATACCATGTTCATGTCGGAAAATGGTTTAAATCCCATGGCCTTTCCCAGCCTAAAGCAGTTTGAGAATGAGGTAGTGGCAATGACGGCAGATATGCTGGGCGGTGATTCTGATGTGGCAGGAACCATGACCTCAGGGGGTACTGAGAGCATCCTGCTGGTTGTTAGGACGGCCAGGGACTGGGCCAGGGCTGAAAAACCTCATATTGCCAAGCCTGAGATGATACTGCCGGTGACAGCTCACCCTGCTTTTGAGAAAGCTGCCAAGTACTTTGATGTAACGCCGGTAAGGATTCCTATTAGGGATGATTTCCGGGCTGATGTGGCTGCTGCAAGAGAGGCCATCAACGAAAACACCATTATGATGGTGGGGTCGGCGCCATGCTACCCCTACGGTGTTGTTGATCCCATAGGGGAACTGGCTGAAACAGCCCAAGCTAGAGGTCTGTGGTTCCACGTTGATTCCTGTTTGGGGGGCTTTATGCTGCCCTTTGTGCGTAAGCTGGGTTATCCGGTGCCGGATTTTGATTTCAGGGTGCCGGGGGTTGCCTCAATATCTGCTGATATACATAAGTACGGCTATGCTGCCAAAGGAGCTTCTACCATCCTTTATCGCAACAAGGATTTGCGGAGATATCAGTTTACGGTGTTTACCGAATTTCCAGGTGGCGTGTACATCTCGCCCACCATGGCTGGGACAAGGCCGGGAGGAGCTATTGCAGCAGCCTGGGCAGTTATGAAGCACTTGGGGGAAGAGGGCTACCTGAAGTTAGCCCGCAAGGTCATGGATACGACCAGGGAGTTGATGGATGGTGTCAGGTCTATCCCGGAACTATATATCCTTGGTGAGCCCCATATGAGCGTTTTTGCCTTCGCTTCCGATGAGATAGACGTTTATGCTTTAGGGGATGCCATGGAGGCTAGGGGTTGGTTTTTAGACCGCCAGCAAAATCCTGCCAGCCTGCATATGATGGTGACTCCTGCGCACGAACATATAGCTGAAAAATATGTTGGTGATCTGAGGGATGCAGTAAAGGATGTGCTGTCCGGGAAATTCAAGTCCGATGGAGGCAGTGCGGCCATGTACGGCATGATGGCTTCTATACCTGATCGGGGTATGATCAAGACCTTTGTACTGGATTTAATGGATAATCTGACTACTTTATAAAATAAAAATGTGTCATTAGATAAGCTTAAACAGCTTGCAAGAATTAAAATCAATCATAAGGGGGAAATTTTTATGTCTACATTTAAGGAAGCTTTAGCTTTGATGGAAGGAAAACTTGATCCTAAAAAGACTCCTGGTTTGAATGCAGTTTATCAGTTTGATATTACAGGAGATGATGGCGGTAAGTTTTTTGCGGCCTTTACGGACGGGGTTGGTGTAATTACCGGTGGAGATGCTGATACCTCAAATATTACCATTACCATGAGCACAGATACCTTTGCCAAGGTTATGGCAGGCCAGCTCAATCCCAATATGGCCTTTATGACAGGCAAATTAAAGATTAAAGGTGATATGCAGTTAGCCCTTAAGTTACAGGCAATCCTGGGTTGAAGGAGGATCCTGATATGAAGGTAGCAGTAATAGGCGCCGGTGTAATGGGTCCTGGGATAGCACAGTCCTGGCTTCTTGCAGGTCATGAGGCTGCCCTCATTGATATCAATGAAGAGGCGCTGTTAAAGGGTAAAGAGAAGATCAAGGACAGCATTAATATGATGTTGGAAAAGGGGCTTGTGGAGAAGTCTGCAGAGGCTTACCTGACCAATTTTACTACAACGATATCCTTAGCTGAAGGTGTTGAAGGGGCAGTCCTGGTGATTGAAGCAGTGGCCGAAAATCCTGATATCAAGAGCAAGATTTATGAAGAACTTGACAAGCTCTGTCCGGCAGATACTGTTATTGTAAGCAATACTTCATCCCTGCCCCTGCCGCAGATATTTCCCAATTTTCGGCCGAAAAAGTTTTTTATCTGCCACTATTTTAATCCACCGGAAATCATTCCCCTGGTGGAACTTGTTAAGGGTGAAAAGACAGATGAAGGAGCCGTGCTGTGGCTCAAAGAGAAGCTTGAGGAGTGCGGCAAAAAACCAATCATCTTAAACGGTTACAAGACCGGGTTTTTAGTCAACCGGCTGCAGATTGCCATGATGAGGGAAGCCCTGGAGATGGTAGGAAGCGGGATTGTCAAGCCCGAGGATGTAGATACGGCGGTAACATGCGCCATTGGCTTTAAACATGCCTGGCAGGGACTTTTTGACACCATGGATTACATTGGCCTTGATACTGTGGCCATGGCTTATGTCTTTGTGTCCCAGGACCTCCACAGTGGTACCGATGTTCCCGAAGTAATTGTGCAAAAAATTGAAGAAGGCGCTTTAGGGGTAAAGTCCGGCAGGGGCTTCTTCGATTACTCTGGAGATGAAGGCATGAAAGCTTTAAAAAGAAGAAGCAGTATGCTTTTTGACCAGTACAGCCTTTGGAAAAAGGGCGCGATTTAAGGAGATGATGCCATGAGTGAAAAAAAATTCAGAGGTGGAGACCTTGTTGCCGAGGTTTTTAAGAAGGAAGGGGTAAAGTATATTTTTGGGATAGCCGGGGGTCATATCTATCCCATGATTGAGGGGTGTGAAGAGAGGGGTATTAAATATATCGGCGTGCGTCATGAGATGACGGCAGCCTTTATGGCTGAAGGCTGGGCTCTAACTACCGGCGAGGTTGGGGTGTGTGCCGGAACTGCAGGACCTGGTTTTACAAACCTGATTACAGGTTTGGCCAATTCATATTGTGGCGGCATCCCAGTACTCTGCATGGCAGGTAAAGCCAAGATTTCCGAATATGACCGCAACGCTCTCCAGGATTTCAACCAGATTGACATGGTCAAGGAGATGACCAAGCATGCCCGGTCTGTCCTGGAACCACACAGGATACCTGAATATGTTGGCAGGGCCATAGCATATGCGACCACGGGCAGTCCAGGGCCTGTATATTTGGAAATACCCAGGGATTTGATGGAAGGGGAAGTTGACGCTTCTAAAGTGGAGTTTCAAAAGATATACCGGATGGACACTGCCCCCATGGGTGACTCTGAGCAGGTAAAAGCTGCAGCGGAATTAATTAAACAGGCCGAAAGACCTGTAATCATTGCAGGCGGGGGCGTTTGGTGGTCGAGGGGCGGTAAA
This sequence comes from Bacillota bacterium, assembly GCA_040756735.1. Lineage (GTDB taxonomy): Bacteria > Bacillota > DSM-16504 > Desulfitibacterales > Desulfitibacteraceae > JBFLYC01. The sequence goes on from JBFLYC010000004.1 coordinate 67,145, forward strand.
GAGCTGGCAGAATTTGCGGAGAAATCCGGTATTCCGGTGTTTACGCGCAATGCTGCCAGGGGTATTATGCCCGATGACCATGAACTGCATATGGGCATAGCTGTCCCCATGCACCCCCTGTTTAATGCTGCATTATCAGAAGCAGATCTAGCCATTGTCATCGGGACAAGAACCGGATTTACCCTTAATCGCAGCGCTTTCCCAGGATCCCAGAAGATTGTCAGAGTTGACATCAACCCGGCAGAACTCACCAACCAGTTGGATATAGAAGTAGGAATAGTGGGAGATGCCCGCAATGTCTTAAAGCAGCTTACAGATGCGGTAGAACCGAAGAACTTCAGCGAATGGGTAGACTTTATTAAGATGATGAAGAGCAACATGATGTCACTTTTTGCTCCCATGGCAGAGTCGGAGGATGTTCCTATTAATCCCATGCGGCTGGTTTCCGAAGTAGCCAGGAGAGTTGATAAGGATACCATAGTTATAGTTGATGGAGGAGATTCCGCCAGTTGGGGGAACATGGTTATCCCGCCAACCGGTCCAGGTCAATACTTGAGTATAGCCGCTACCAGTTTCGGTCCCCTGGGGGTTGGTATACCTTATGCCATGGCTGCCAAGCTTGCCCATCCTGACAAGAAGGTGATCTTGCTAACCGGTGATGGGACCTTCGGTTATGGAGCCATGGAATATGATACTGCCATGCGCTATAATATTCCCTTTACCACTGTTATCTTAAATGACAAGTGCTGGGGTATGATCAAGCGCAGTGAAGCTAAAAAGAGAACTTCGGATAAAGATTTTTATGGCTTGGATCTGGCTGAGGTCCGTTATGAAAAGATAGTAGAAGTCTTTGGAGGTTATGGAGAGTATGTTACGCAGCCTGAAGATATCGGTCCTGCTCTGGATAGGGCCATTGCTTCGGGCAAACCGGCTTGTGTTAATGTAATGACCGATGTAAATATTGGTCCTCCCACGGCGTAATCTGGGCTAACAGGAGTGAGATAAAATGAGTTCTATTTCGCAGGCAAACATCAAGTTTACTATGACCAGAAGGCAAAAACTGTTAATGCCCATAGTTATGATAGGAGCCTTTTTTGAGGGCTATGACTTTATGGTAATCAACATGTCTCTGCCCTATATTGCCCATGACTTTGTTCTTGATGATCAGGTCACGGGGATGATGCTGTCCATTATTGCCATAGGTACACTGATGGCCTTTTTCATGGTGAGGCTTGGAGACAAGTATGGTAGAAAACCGGTATTTCTAGTGTCGGTAGCTGCTTTTTCGCTGTTGAGTCTGGCTACGGCTTTTACGCCAAATATGCAGCTTTTCGTGATATGCCAGTTCCTGGCGAGGATTTTTCTGGTAGCTACCTGGGCTGTGGGCATAATCATCATGGCCGAAGAGTTTCCGGTTGAATTAAGGGGCAGGGCCATTGGACTTTTCCAAGGGGCTGCGGCTATTGGCGCTATATTTCCATCGCTGCTCCTTCCGGTAGCTGCCATGACACCTTTGGGTTGGCGTACCTTATTTATTATCGGTGCCTTGCCTCTGGTAATAGTGCTTATTATGGGCAAGAACTTCCATGAAACGGAGAGGTTTAAAAAGGCCAAGGAGTCAAGTGAAGCAAAACCGAGTTTCTTTGCAGTTTTTAAACACCCTTACAGGAAGCACATGATAGCCGTATCAGCCTTATGGTTTTTCATTTACATGGGATACACCACGGCCATGACTTTTTTCTCTTACAGGGTGGTTAATGAGTTGGGTTGGACTGAATCTCAGGTAGGTTTGACCATGGCTTTAGCCTTTACCATCGGTCTTTCCGGATATGTAGTGGCCGGTAAGCTCCTTGATGCCATGGGAAGGAAAAAAACAGCCATGCTCTTTTTCCTGTGCGGTGTCAGTGCGGTGGTGTTAACCTTCCAATTGACTACATATATACCTATCATGCTGGCACAGATTGTTGGTGTATTCTTTGTGGGATCCTTTACAGTTATCTGCGCATCTTTTACCAATGAATTGTTCCCTACTGCAATCAGGGCGAATGCTACAGCCTGGGGCAACAACATCTTTGGGCGAATTGGCCAAATTATGGCGCCTGCCCTTGTGGGTTTTCTGGCCGTGCATATGGGTGGAGTAGGTAATGCGGTATCCCTGGTAGCTCTAGGTCCGCTGGCAGGTATCTTTATTGTGGCAGTATTTATGCCGGAAACCCGCAACAGGGAAATGAAAGATCATATGGATGTACAGGGTGAAGTGCAGCAGGATGCACTGCAGGTTTGACAGTGGTTTGATTAACTGGTGACCATGGTCAGGTCATGGGTCTGACCATGGTCATATTTATTCACGGGCAATTCAATGCTGCTATTTAAGAAGTATAAATTGAGGAAAAGGTTGGCTTAGGGGGAGGAGAAGCGTGATGTGCGGTTATTGCGGAAAAATTTTGTGGGTAGACCTTGATGCCGGCAGTTTCAAGGTTGAAAATGTTTCAGACCATGTATACAGGCAGGTCCTTGGCGGTTATGGCTTAGGGGTTAAGATTTTGTTGGAAAAGCAGCCCCAGGGCATAGATCCTTTAGGGCCGGATAATATTCTGGGTTTTTTGCCTGGGCTGCTGACTGGTACAGGCGCTTTCTTTTCTAGCAGGTATATGGTGGTTGGAAAATCTCCTTTAACTGGAGGTTGGGGAGATGCAAACAGCGGGGGCAGCTTTTCGCCTGAGATAAAAAAGTGCGGCTTTGACGGTATTTTCATCCGGGGGGCTGCCGCTGAGCCTGTTTATCTGTATGTTACTGGTGATAAGGTAGAGATCAGAGATGCCGGGCATTTATGGGGGCTGGATACGGTGCAGACTGAGGAACGCCTGGCTGTGGAATTAGGTTCTGGAATAAAGGTTGCATCTATAGGGCCGGCAGGAGAAAACCTTGCACTCATTGCAGGAATCATTAATGATAAAGGACGTGCAGCAGCAAGGTCCGGCTTGGGAGCCGTGATGGGGTCTAAGAAGCTGAAAGCCATTGTTCTTAATGGTTCTCACAAAATACCGGTCATTGACCTAAAGGGCCTTAAGCATATAAACAAGTTAATTGCCGCGCCCATAAGAAAGGAAGCGAGCAGGTTGGAAAGAGTGGTTAGCGAAGCTGCACAGCAGTGGGCGCTTCCTCCGCTGTTAAGAAGGGGTTATAATTTCAAACCGACAGTCAAGATGATTGTGAGTTCCCTCAAAAAATATGGAACCGGGGCTGTTACAGCCGTTGCCGTAGAAAGCGGGGATGCTCCGGTTAAGAACTGGAACGGCATAGGCCTGCTGGATTTCCCCTGGAAGAGGTCCTGCAAAATAAGCGACAGAAAAACGGCAAAATACTTTATTAAAAGGTTCCACTGTGCCAATTGTCCCCTGGGATGTGGGGCTTATGTAAGTGTGAAGGGGAGCAAATATCAGACCAAAGAAGCTCACAGGCCGGAATATGAGACTGCAGCGGTATTTGGCAGCAATTTGCTTATAGACAGCTACGAAGCCATCATCAAGATCAATGATAGATGCAACAGGCTTGGTCTTGATACCATATCAACAGGGAGCTGTGTAGCCTTTGCTGTGGAATGTTTTGAAAAAGGTCTTATCGGCCATGGGGATACCGGTGGCTTTAAGCTCAGCTGGGGAGACCCTGAAGGTGTGCTGCAGGTGATTGAGGATATAGCCTTTAGACGCGGCTTGGGGAATGTTTTGGCTGATGGGGTGGCAAGGGCTGCACAATCAATTGGCGGCGGCAGTGAAGATTTTGCCATTCATGCCGGCGGGCAGGAGCTGCCCATGCATGACCCCAGGTTTCAGCCTTCTTATGGTCTTACCTATGTTGTCGATGCTACTCCAGGAAGACATACTGCCGGGGCTAACAACTATGTGGATCTGGGCGCCTCGCCGTTATTTGGGGCATATAAGCTGAATAAAGTAAAGAAATATGATTATCATGGAAAAGGTAAACTGCAGGCCTTTTTTAGTAAACAGTTTCAAGTCCTGAACTGTCTGGGGCTGTGCAATTTTTCAGGGTTTCTTGGTCCGCTGCCCTATGGAGACATGATAAGGGCAGCTGCGGGTTGGGAGGTATCGGATGATGAACTGCTGGATATAGGTGAAAGGGTACTAACTTTAAGGCAGCTGTTTAACCTGCGGGAGGGGGTGCTTCCCATGGGTTTTAGTTTACCTGACAGGGTATTAGGTAAACCACCTTTAAAAACAGGTCCTACCTCAGAGGTGACAATTGACCTTGAAACCATGAGGCTTGATTACTACAAGGCTCTGGGCTGGAATGTGAAGGGGATGCCTGATAAGAGGCGCTGTGAACAATTAAATATTGAGGTTGACTAAGTTGGTAGTATAATTGTGATAGGATGGGTGAATGTTTTTGGCAAAGTACTTCTATATCATAAGGAGCTATTCTCCTCAAGGGTCCATATCGAAAAAAGGCATCATTGAGCATGGTGAAAATATTACTTTAGAAGAGGCCCTGCAGGAAATTACTAAAAAAGCAGGAGTAGACTTAAACCCTTTTCAAAGCAATGTGGTTTTACTGGTTAATGATAAGAGGGTTGATTGGAATGAAGAAATGAGCATGCAGCTAAAGGGAGGGGCCAGACTTATGTGGCTGACCCCTCCCTTTGGGGGTTGAGTAGTTATTAAAATTGCGAATAATATTACTCCTGGGTTTCCAGGAGTTTTTTTGCATGTGTACTAATTGTTGTAATATGGTAAATTATGAAGTATGATAGAGAAAAATATTGAAAATTCACATAGAATATTGCTCAAATTGATCTCTCAAATTGAAATAGTTGTAGGAGGGACCAAGAATGCAAGTTGGAGTTGGTTTCAGCACGGCACATAATCCATTTGATGCCGGTATTTATGCTGTTCATGAAGCGCTGCAGTACACCGAAGAGCCTAATTTAACTTTTTTATTCTGCACGGATAATTATGACCAATCAGCGCTGTTTCATACTGTGAAAAACCAGATTGGCAGGTCCATGCTTGTAGGGGCCTGTGTACCGGGTATCATCTCCCGGGAAGGAGTACACAGGCAGGGAGTTGGAGTATTAACCATTAAAGGTCTGGAAATTCAAGCTGTTACTGCCTTGGGACACATCACCTCAGACTCTTATAATTCCGGATTTCAAACAGGCAACTGCCTCAAGGAAAGCGGCTTAAAAGATGGGACCATATTTGTTTTTCCAGACGGATTTGCTGCCAATATGTCCCACTTATTACGCGGGTTGTACAATGCCTTAGGTTCGGAATTTAATTATATAGGCGGAGGTACTGGTGATAACCTTAGATTTCATAAAAGTTATCAGTTTTGGGACCAGGGCTTCGGAAGCAATCATATTGCAGCAGCCCTTGTCAAGGGCATCGATTTTTATGCTGAATCGGGACATGGTTGGAAGCCCATAGGGGAGCCGATGGTGGTTACTAAAGCTGAAGGAAAAATAGTATACGAACTGGATGGGTATCCTGCCTTTGATAGATATTCTGAAGTTCTTGGTGGAATAGACAGAGAGAGTTTTGCTGAATACGGCATGAAATATCCTTTAAGCATTCCCAGTTTTAGCGGCGACTATCTTATCCGGGATCCTATTAATGTGCGCAGGGATAATAGTATTGAATTTGTAACGGAAGTTCCCTTAAACACAGTGGTAACTCTAATGGAAGGAAGCATTGAGTCTTTAATTGACACTGCTAGAACAGTTGCTGCGCTTTCTGCTAAAAAAGCCCCTGTAATCCGAGTTGGTATGGTTTTTGATTGTATCTCCCGCTATTTACTCATGGGTGATGACTTCAAGAGAGAGATAGATGGAGTGCTTGGTGTTTTGCCCAGGGAGGCTGCATTCATAGGCGTGTTGACCTTTGGAGAGGTCTTTAACAGGCTGTCTGTACCATTATTTTACAATAAGACCATTGTTGTAGCTGTGGGGTGAAATAATGCAGCCAAGTACCTATGACGTAATGATGCTTTATGACATTGTATCCTTTGCTTATCCAAAGAGTTTTGATGAATTGTTTGAACATGTTTTAGAAAAGTCTGTCAGACTGCTGGGGGTTAGCGGTCTGGCTTTGGCTGTCTTGCATCCTGGTCAGGAAAAGACTATTAGGTTTTGGGGATTCAGAAGCGAAGCTGAAGTGATGGAAATAATGGGTAAGGACCCATCACAGGTATTTACTTATAATCTGTCAGGCGGAAAAATGGGTTTTTTATTGTTTAAACAGGCTCATGTCTTATCCCATAAAGATAAGAGATTGTATAACATTTTTTCTCAGCGTATTGAAGACATAGTGCAAAGAAAATTGGCAGAACAGGAACTAAGGAAATCTGAGTACGAAAAAGCCACCATTCTTGATGGAATATCAACCTTAATAATATTTCAAAACCTTAATAATGATATATTATGGGTTAATCGAGCTGCAGCAGAATCAGTGGGCAAAGAACCTAAAAATTTGATAGGAAAAAAATGTTATGAAGTATGGCATCAGCGCTCAGAGCCCTGTGTAAAATGTCCTGTGATTAGAGCCATCAACAGTGGGATCATGGAGGAAAGCTATATAGTCTCTCACGACGGCAAACATTGGGATATTAAGGGCTATCCTGTAAAGGGCGAATCTGATCAAGTGGAAAGTGTAATTGAAGTGGCTGTGGATAATACAGCTTATTATAAGACCCAGAAGGCATTGGAATCATCCCAAAGGGCTTTAGAAACCATTTTTAATAATATTAATGATGCTATATTTGTCTTTAGGCCTGATGGAGCCATTTTTGATGTAAATGAAAAAATGATGATGATGTTCGGTGTCAACAGTAAGAGCGAAGCCATTGCAAAGTCCTTTGCTAAAGACTATTCTTGTTCTCAAAATCCCATAGGCCAGCTGCCTGCCATATTCAAAAAAGTGATGAGAGGGAAGGGACAGGTCCTTGACTGGAGGGCAAGGCGCCCATCAGATGGAGTTGAATTTCAAGTGGAAATATATATGAACAAATTAGAATTATATGATGAAGAGTTGATTTTGGCAACTGTAAGGGATATTACAGCAAGCAATCAAGATGAAAAGATGCTTAGAAACATGTTTGTTCACTCACCCATTGGCATGTATGTAGCTAGGAAGGGTACATTTTATGTGGTAAACCAGCAATTTGCAAATACCACCGGTTATTCACAGAACGATTTAGTTGACAGTGATTGCTCTAAATTGGTACACCCAAGTGATAGGCTGCAGGTTAAAAGGAATGCCTTGAAAATGCTCAAGGGACAGCAAACTATGCCTTATGAGTTTAGATTGATCAGCAAACAGGGTGAAATAAAGTGGGTGATGGAAACTGTAACGAGTATTAATTATCTGGGGAAGCGAGCAGTATTAGGTAGTGTGGTAGACATTACTGAAAGAAAGGCTGCTGAAAAAAAACTTCACTTTCTTAGTTTTCACGATAGTGTCACAGGTCTATATAACAGGGCCTTTTTTGAGGAAGAACTAAAAAGACTTGATGTTTCAAGAAACCTGCCTTTAAGTATTATCATGGGTGATGTCAACGGATTGAAACTTGTTAATGATGCTTTCGGACATTACCAAGGCGACAAGATGTTGATGGAAGTTGCCAGGGCATTAAAGACGGCTTGTCGGAAAGAAGACATCATCTGCAGGTGGGGTGGGGACGAATTTGCAGTTTTGTTGCCAAAGACTGACAACAAGGCTGCGGAAGAGGTATGTTTGCGCATTAAGCATACCTGCGGAAAAGCTCTAACTAACGAGATGCCACTGAGCATTTCCCTAGGAACTGCAACCAAAGTGCTTGCTGAGCAAAATTGCCAAGAGGTAATCAAACAGGCCGAAGACAGGATGTATCACAACAAATTGTTAGAAAGCAAAAGTTATATTAATTCAATTATCTCATCTCTGCAGACGTCGTTGGCCCAGAAGACAAGTGAGACAGAAGAACATGCTCGCCGCATGAAAAAATATGCATTAAAAGTTGGCAAAGCCCTTGATTTGTCAGCTGATGCTTTAGATGAGCTTTATTTGTTAGCTGCACTCCACGATATTGGTAAAATAGCTATACCGGAAACGATTATTAACAGCAAGAGAAAATTAAGCAATCATGAGTTGGAGGTATTGAATAAACACTGTGAAATTGGCTCTAGGATAGCTCAAGCTTCTCCCGAACTAGCACACATTGCCAAGGGAATCTTATCCCATCATGAGTACTGGGATGGGACAGGGTACCCCCAGGGCCTTAAAGGAGAAGATATTCCTCTCCTGGCAAGGATAATAGCCATTGTTGATGCATATGATGTAATGACTAATGGGCAGGTATACAAAAAGCCTATCAGTGGTGAAGATGCTGTAAAAGAGCTGATAAAAGGCGCCGGAAAGCAGTTTGACCCAGATTTGGTAAAGGTGTTCATCAAGATATTAGATGAAGAAAACTTGGATTAAAGCTTAGATTAATTGTGCCTGCTTGTTAAAGAAAGTCCTGTAGCCAAGCTGCACCAGGATAAATACCGATAGGCCCACACTGCCGACTATGGCAAGCATAATGGCAATCTGGTAGCTAATGGCCGTATTTGGAGATATGCCCGAAAGAATTTGACCGGTCATCAATCCTGGGAGAAAGACAATGCCCATGCCCATCATGGAGTTGATGGAGGGTAAGATGGCTGCGTTGTATGCCTCATGGACAATCTCTTTGGCGGCCGAAGCCGGGGTGGCGCCCAGGGCCAGGGTTCCTTCAATGAGTTCGCGACGTGTGGTCATTCCGTGAATCAAGCGTTCTGCCCCTAAAGAGATGCCTGACATGGAATTGCCGATAACCATGCCTGCAATGGGAATAAAATAGCGGGCATCCCACCAGGGTTTGATGGCTACAATGACCAGGAGAAAATAAAAAATAGCAGAGCATGTGCCAAAGACAATGGAAAGGGCGATAACCCTTTTCATAGCTTTTTTTATGGGTATTTTTAATCTTGCAAAAACATTATAGACTGCAAAGGCGAGCATCACTCCCAGGGCAAGTAATGTAAAAAGCATATTCTGGTTGCCGAAGATGTATTCAAGAACATAGCCGACGATGATTAACTGGATGGTCATACGAAAGGTTGCAATTACAAGCTCTCTTTCTTTATTAATTTTCCAATAACCAAAAATGAGCAAGAGGATTAACCAGAAAAGATATGCCAATACCATTCGTCCAAAACTTATTTCAATTACTTGAGCTTCCATTTATATTCTCCTTTTTTGCAGTTACTTTATCTCTACCAAAATAAATTAAGTATTCGGCATGGTCTTTAGCCAACTGCCCAGAGTGAGTAATCATTATTAATTCTTTACCTTTATCCTTGACGTGTTTGGATAGTCGGCTAATGATAAGTTCCTGGGTGTTTTCATCCAAGGCTGCGGAAGGTTCATCCAGGAGAAATACTTGCGGGTCCATAAGTATCAGGCGGCCTAAACAGATACGTTGCTTTTCACCGCCAGAGAGGGTTGCAGCATCTCCATGAAGTGCAAGTTTTTCTAGCTCAAGGAACTGCAGTGTTTCCAGGAGTTTATTTTCTGGGGCGGGTGTTCTTCCTGTGATTTCCAGGCCGAAGTTTAGATTATATTGTACTGTTCCAGGATAGATAACGGGTGACTGCATGAGCATGACTACTTTTTGTCTGAGGACCAGGGAATCTATGGCAGAGAGAGGTTGACCCATATAATATATCTCTCCTGTATCGGGGCTTATCAGCTTGTTTAGCAGACGCAGGAAGGTACTCTTACCGGCCCCGCTTTCTCCAAGAATGCAGGTTACTTTGCCCTGTGGAATGTCCAGGGTCTCAATATCCAAAATGTTTTTATATTTTACTTGCTCTATTAAAAATAACGGTTCGCTTATACTATATTCCTCATAAATTTTTTTCATCTTTTGTCAACTCCCTGGCTAATTCTAAAGACTTTGCTGTTGCCTGTTGAAGGACTTCTTTGCCAAGCTCAGTTATGTGATAATATTTACGCTGTTTGCCATCAACAATGCTCAACGAAAAATGCAAAAGTCCCTGGGCTGTCATATTGTGCAGAATGGGATACAGGGTTCCCGGACTTATTTCGTAGCCATGTTCTTTTAATTCATGCATCATCCACTGGCCGTAAAAGGGTTCTTTGTTTGCATGGTAAAGTATATGGGTGTGGATAAATCCTAAGAACAATTTGCGCAGGACAGGATTTTCTTTCTTCAAGGGTGCACTTCCTCTATAATTGGGGAACATTCAAGGTGAATGTCCTTTATTACGAATAACGATATCGTATTTAGATAATAACACTTTTTATACTCTTTTGTCAAATGTGAATTAATAAGGAATAAAAGAAATAGGGTAAATTAAAAGGATATTGATATTTCTTGGTTTCTTTGTTATTCTTATTTCAGGGTTACTTTTTGTGTTATTTGCATATACTATAAAGGAGTTGATGTAAGTGATTAGCAATACATTGGAGCGTGGATGTATGGATAGAAAAATTATTAGCGTTTCACAGAAACGACAAATTACTATACCTTTAAAATTTTTTAAGCAGTTGCAGTTGCAAAAGGAGGTTGAATGTTTTATTCGGGATGGTGCTTTGGTGATACGTCCAATACATCAGGGCCAAGGGGAATTTTCTGTTGAAATACTAAGGGATCTAGTGGCCCAAGGTTATTCCGGAGAAGAATTGGTACGCCGCTTTGAACTTGAGAGCAAGAACATCCGTAAGGCTATCAGCGCCATGCTTGAAGAGGCTGAACAAATTGCCTCAGGTGAAAAATCTGCTGCAACCTTTAATGATGTGTTTGGTTCGGAGGGCTAAACATGTATGAGTTGTTATTCAGCCCTGCTGCTGAACGCTATCGAAATTGAGGGTAGAAAAGTAGTTGTTCTTTTGGCAGGAACACGGGAAAACTTCTACCAGGAACTGAAGCGCTTTATCAAAAAATAAGGCTATTGTATATATTTGACAGGCAAATTGAAATAATATAGAATAATGTTGGATAAGGCTATCCATACATAATTATAATAAGGAAGTCATAGTTTTATGCTAATGTAGTTTGGAGGGATTTTAATGGCCAAGAAGAAATTTGAAAGGACAAAACCCCACGTCAACGTAGGAACAATAGGACACGTAGACCATGGTAAAACAACCCTGACAGCAGCAATTACCTTTTGCTTATCCAAATACGGCGGTGCAGTAGCAACAGCTTACGATCAAATTGACAACGCGCCAGAAGAAAAAGAAAGAGGAATTACCATCAGTACAGCCCACGTAGAATATGAGACAGCAAACCGTCACTATGCCCATGTGGACTGCCCTGGACACGCAGACTACGTAAAGAACATGATTACCGGAGCAGCCCAGATGGACGGAGCTATTTTGGTGGTGAGCGCAGCAGACGGGCCCATGCCCCAAACCAGAGAGCACATTATCCTGGCTCGCCAGGTACAGGTTCCCTATATAGTAGTATATCTTAACAAAGCAGACATGGTAGACGACGAAGAATTGATGGAATTAGTGGAGATGGAAGTAAGAGAGCTGTTGAGCGAATACGAATTTCCCGGTGACGACATTCCAGTAATTAAAGGATCAGGCCTAAAAGCCCTGGAGTGCGGATGCGGAAGCCGCGAATGTGAATCCTGCAAGAGCATCATGGAATTAATGGATGCAGTAGACAGCTATATCCCGACACCACAAAGAGAAAAAGACAAGCCATTTTTGATGCCCGTAGAAGACGTATTTACCATTACAGGTCGTGGGACAGTTGCAACAGGCAGGGTAGAAAGAGGTCAAGTTAAAGTACAAGACGAAGTAGAAATTGTAGGATTAAGAGAGCAGCCCAGAAAGACAGTAGTAACAGGCGTAGAGATGTTCCGCAAGCTGTTAGACTACGCAGAAGCAGGAGACAACGTGGGCTGTTTGCTAAGAGGCGTGGACAGAAAAGAGATAGAAAGAGGTATGGTATTGGCCAAGCCCGGGTCAATCAAACCCTTGACCAAGTTTTCAGCAGAAGTATACGTGCTGAGCAAAGAAGAAGGCGGCAGACATACGCCCTTTTTCTCAGGATACCGTCCCCAGTTTTATTTCAGGACAACAGACGTAACAGGCATAGTAAAATTACCAGAAGGCGTGGAGATGGTAATGCCGGGGGATAACATTAAGATGGACATTGACCTGATTACGCCAATTGCCATTGAAGAAGGGGTAAGGTTTGCTATTAGAGAAGGCGGCCGTACTGTTGGCGCCGGTGTTGTAACCAGTCTCAGATAGCCGGGTTGGTTAAAATATTAGGTAAGATGTTGAAAAGATAATTTTTGGCTCAGTGAAAGAATACAGCAGACAGGTTAATTATCTGTCTGCTGTATAATTATTGACACCATTTTCTATTTGTGATAAATTAGGAAGGTACTTATTTAGCAGGATTGATATGGTAGTAGGGGGTGTCTGAAATTGAGAGTTGATGTGACTTTAGCATGTACTGAATGTAAACAGCGTAACTATATGACTAAAAAGAACAAAAAGAATGATCCTGACAGGATAGAGTTGAAAAAGTATTGTCCCTTTTGCAGGGCTCAAAAAGTCCATAAAGAGACAAAATAAACAAAGAAGTTATTTTTGTAATTAAGGATGTGAGACCTTTATGACAAAGGTTGCTGCTAAGACCCAGAAAGTCAAGGTTACTGAAAAGATAACCAGATTTCTTAAAGGTGTTTGGTCAGAGTTAAAAAAGGTCCACTGGCCGACGAAAAAGGAGATTATTACCTATACGTCAGTGGTACTGGCAGCAGTATTTATAGTAGCCGTTATGATTTGGATAGTAGATTCCATCTTTTCCTTTATTTTAGGCAAGATAATAGGTTAACCCGTCTCCAGTTAGCTGATGGGTTACTTGCAGTTGTAAAGGTGGTTGTAAAAAAGGGGGATAGCGTTCCCAATGGCAGCACAAAGCGCCCTGGATAAAAATTGGTATGTTGTCCATACTTATTCAGGTTATGAAAACAAGGTAAAAGCAAACCTTGAAAAAAGAGTAGAATCCATGAATATGGGGGATAAAATATTTAAAGTGCTTGTACCGACTGAAGATGAAATTCAGATCAAAGACGGCAAGAAAAAGATTACCCCCAAAAAAATATATCCCGGGTATGTTCTTGTACAAATGCAGATTACCGAGGATTCTTGGTATGTGGTAAGGAATACACCTGGGGTTACTGGTTTTGTCGGCTCCGGTTCTAAACCGATACCCTTGCAGGAAGATGAAATAAAAAAGATCTTCAAGTACATGGGCGTTGAAGAACCCAAGCCGCGCGTTGATTTCAGACTTGGTGAAAATATTAGGGTTACCAGTGGGCCCTTTGAAAATTTCATTGGTACCATTGAAGAAATCTATCCGCAAAAAGGCAAGATTAAGGTCAAGGTTTCCATGTTTGGCAGGGAAACCCCCATTGAACTTGACTTTTCACAAGCAACAAAAATGTAAGGCTTAAAATTCTTGAAGGAGGTGCGTGTGTAATGGCAAAAAAGGTAATTGGACTGGTTAAACTGCAAATACCCGCAGGCAAAGCGAACCCGGCCCCGCCGGTTGGCCCCGCATTGGGCCAGCATGGTGTTAATATAATGGCGTTTTGTAAAGAATTTAATGAAAAAACTGCCAATCAAATGGGTTTGATTATTCCCGTAGAACTTACTGTTTTTGAGGACAGGTCTTTCACCTTCATATTGAAAACCCCACCTGCTGCTGTTCTTCTGAAAAAGGCTGCAGGTCTAGATAAAGGTTCTGGAGAACCTAATCGCAAGAAGGTAGCAAAGGTTCCTAGGGATAAAGTAAAAGAAATTGCCGAACTGAAAATGAAGGACTTAAATGCAGCAAGTGTTGAAGCCGCCATGAGGATGGTTGAAGGCACAGCCCGCAGCATGGGAATAGAAATTGTCTAGAGTTTAATAAGTGTTATATTATTAATAGTTAGTTTCAGATAGTCTGGTAGTTGTTTTATTCCGACATCTGACTTCTAACTTCCATTAAAGTGGGAGGAAGTGTTTTTCCGCTAATCACCACAAGGAGGTAAGGGTTAAAAATGCCAAAACACGGTAAAAAGTATCAAGAAGTTCAAAAATTAGTTGATCCAAAAAGACAGTATGAACCTAAGGAAGCATTTGATCTGGTTAAACAAACCGGTACAGCAAAGTTTGATGAGAGCGTAGAAGTGGCAGTTAGGCTTGGAGTAGACCCACGCCACGCTGACCAACAGGTTAGGGGAACTGTGGTTCTCCCCCATGGTACTGGCAAGACTGTGAAAGTATTGGTTTTTGCTAAAGGAGAAAAAGCTAAAGATGCAGAAGCAGCCGGTGCAGATTTTGTAGGAGCCGAAGATATGATTGAAAAAATCCAGGGCGGCTGGCTGGGATTTGATGTGGCAATAGCAACTCCTGATATGATGGGCATTGTAGGTAAGTTGGGCAGGATTTTAGGTCCAAGAGGCTTGATGCCAAACCCAAAAACAGGCACGGTTACCTTTGAAGTGGCCAGGGCTGTGCAGGAAAGTAAAGCCGGTAAGATTGAGTATCGTGTTGATAAAGCGGGTTCTATTCATGCTCCTCTTGGAAAACTCTCTTTTGAAGCCGATAAGCTCTATGAGAACTTTGATGCTTTGATCAGCGCTTTGATTAAAGCAAAACCTGCGGCAGCCAAAGGTCAATACATTAGGCAAATCTATATTGCTGCAACTATGGGCCCAGGTATACGCATTAGCCCGCAAAAGGCTGTTGCCAAGTAATTAGTAGAGTGCGAATAATCAGGGTTTAATAAAAGAGTTTGACAAGTGCATTGGGTTGTGCTAGCATTACCCATGTGAAACTTAATAGATCCTAAATTACTGTAGACAGTAGGCGCCTAAGGGGCTTAATTTCCTACCGAGGTAAAGTTGTTTAAATGGCTAATTATTAAGATTGTTTTTTTCTTTAGCCCTTAGCAGCCCTTGTACTTGTATGTCTACAAGTACAAGGGCTTTTAGTTTTAATGTTTTGAATCCAGGCTTAGGTCAGAATTGCTTCCTACTTGGTGACCACTGACTTCTGTTAAGGGAGGTGTTAAAGTGAACAAACAGCGACAAATGAAGGAGCAGGCAATTGAAGAAATCACCAGGAAATTGCAGGACGCGGTTACTGCTGTAATAACAGATTACAGGGGTATCAATGTGGCTCAGGCTACCAAGCTGAGAAACCAGTTGAGGGAAGCCGATGTTGAATACAGGGTGTTAAAGAATACCTTGACTAAAATTGCTGCTTCTAGGATTGGCTTGGAAGGTATTGACCCATACCTTGAGGGGCCTACTGCTATTGCCTTTAGTAAGAATGATCCTGTTGCTCCGGCTAAAATCCTTACCAAATTTGCTAAGGATAATAAGGTGTTGGAGATCAAAGGCGGTATTTTGGAAGGAAAAGCGGTCACTCAGGAACAAATTAAGGCCTTGGCGGACCTGCCTTCAAGAGAGGAATTGTTGGCTCAGGTATTGAGGGGAATGCAGTCGCCGTTGGTTGGCATGCTCAATGTCCTTCAAGGACCGTTGCGCAACTTTGTGTACGTGCTGCAAGCTATTAAAGAAGCCAAAGAAGCACAGGCCTAATGGCCGCCAAATCAAGAATACAGTAGTCAGAATTAAGTAGTCAGTTATAAGGAGTAGGTTCTCCTTTTGATTTCTGAATTCTGTCTCCTGAATCCTGGAAAAAAGAATTGCCAAAGATAATAAACGATGAAGATAATTAAGGAGGATAATAAACAATGAGTAAAACTCAAGAAATTTTGGAAGCGGTTAAAGGGATGACCGTTTTGGAACTTGCTGAATTAGTAAAAGCTTTTGAAGAAGAATTTGGGGTTAGCGCTGCTGCACCTGTAGCAATGGCAGCTGCACCGGCAGCCGCTGCTGAAGCTGTTGTAGAAGAACAGACTGAATTCAATGTAATACTTAAGGCTGCCGGAGAGAAGAAAATCAACGTTATCAAGGTTGTACGCGAAATAACCGGTTTAGGTCTAAAAGAAGCCAAGGCTGTTGTTGATGAAGCTCCAAGCCCAATTAAGGAAGGTATTGGAAAAGAGGAAGCGGAATCCATTAAGGCCAAGCTTGAAGAAGTAGGCGCTTCTGTAGAAATCAAATAGTTGGTTAATTATTAAAAAAAGTTTAAAAGACACCCTGAGAAAAGGGTGTCTTTTTCTTGACAGCATCGAATTGTTCTGTTAGTATTATAAAATGCTCATCTATTGTTAGGTTTTGGGATTTCTGGTAGTATAACTTAGATCAATATTTCTACTTAGTATAATGGAGGAATATTTAGGTCAAAATACATAGATAATGGGTTATTGTGTAAAAGTAAGCGAGGTTGACTAAGCATAGCCTTGCTTTTGTTGCTTGACCTAAATTTTTTGTTATTATTCATTATTTGTTTGCTCGAAAAAACCATGGGGGTGACTAATTAATGGCTTATCCCAACCAGATAGGGACACTTGAAAGGCTTAGTTATGCCGAGATCAATGAAGTGCTGGAAATGCCAGATTTAATTGAAATTCAGAAAAACTCTTATAACTGGTTTATCCAAGAAGGTTTGCGGGAGATGTTTCAGGATATATCTCCCATACAAGATTTTACCGGGAATTTGATTTTGGAATTTATAGATTATTCCCTTGGTGAACCAAAATATGACGTGGAATCCTGCAAGGAAAGAGATATGACCTATGCCGTTCCTTTAAGAGTTAAGGTTCGTTTGATTAATAAAGAGACCGGCGAGGTCAAGGAACAAGAAGTATTTATGGGAGATTTTCCGTTAATGACCGAACAGGGTACTTTCATCATCAATGGAGCTGAAAGGGTTATAGTCAGCCAGCTGGTGAGGTCCCCAGGGGTTTATTTTAGCGAGCAAATGGACCCAAGCGGCATAAAAATATGTGGCGCTACCATTATCCCTAACAGGGGCGCCTGGCTGGAATTTGAGACAGATATTAATGAAAGCATCTACGTTCGTATTGATAGAACGCGTAAAATTCCTGCAACAGTTTTGCTAAGAGCATTAGGTTATAACACTAATGCCAAGATTCTAGCTGAATATGACAATGATCCACGAATTCAATTAACGTTAGAAAAAGATAATACAGAATCAGAGGAAGAGGCCCTGGTTGAAATTTACAAGAGGTTAAGGCCTGGAGAACCGCCAACGGTGGACAGCGCTAGAACTCTTTTGGAAACATTGTTTTTTGATCCCAAGAGGTATGATTTGGGCAATGTGGGGCGCTATAAAATAAATAAAAAGCTTGAACATGGTGTTTTATATGCCAAAACAGAGAACAATCAAAAAGAGTTTATTAGAAATTTAACTGTAGCTGATATTGTAGCTACCATCAAATATTTAATTAAAGTTTTAATTGGTGAGAAAACTTCCGATGATATTGACCATCTGGGCAATAGAAGGCTTAGGTCAGTAGGTGAACTGCTGCAGAACCAGTTTCGTATTGGCCTATCTCGTATGGAAAGGGTAATCAGGGAGAGAATGACAATTCAGGATGTGGAGGTTATTACACCCCAGGCCCTCATTAATATTCGCCCTGCAGTTGCTGCTATTAAGGAATTTTTCGGCAGCAGCCAGCTTTCACAGTTTATGGACCAAACTAACCCGCTGGCTGAGCTTACGCATAAAAGAAGGCTCAGCGCCCTGGGCCCTGGAGGTTTAAGCAGGGAAAGGGCAGGTTTTGAAGTGCGAGATGTGCATCACTCTCACTATGGCAGGATTTGTCCCATTGAGACTCCTGAAGGTCCTAATATTGGTCTAATTGGTTCTTTAAGCACCTATGCGCGCATTAACGAATTTGGTTTTATTGAGACTCCATACAGGAAAGTAAACAAGGAAAAAGGGATAGTTACCAACGAAATACATTACCTCACAGCTGATGAGGAAGACAAATATGTTATTGCCCAGGCTAACGCTCCGCTGAATCCTGAAACAGGACAATTTTTAAGCGCCAAAGTTAATGCCAGGTACGGCCATGAAATTGTAGTTATAGATGTAGACAGGGTTGATTACATGGACGTGACTCCCAAGCAGGTGTGGAGTATAGCTACTGCGCTGATACCCTTTTTGGAACATGACGATGCCAACAGGGCTTTGATGGGTGCGAACATGCAGCGGCAGGCAGTACCTCTGATTAGAACCCAGGCGCCTATAATAGGGACAGGGATGGAATGGAAAAGCGCCAGGGATTCAGGAGTTGTTGTGCTGGCCAAAAACTCAGGAGTAGTCCAGAGGGTGACCGGCAATAACATCTATATTATTAATGATGCAGGAACAGTGGACCAGTATCCCATGAAAAAATTCTCCCGTTCCAACCAGGGTACTTGTGTCAATCAGAAACCCATTGTGAGAGTCGGTCAAAGAGTGCAAAAGGGTGACGTAATAGCTGACGGCGCTTCAACTGACAATGGTGAACTTGCGCTTGGAAAAAATGTTCTGGTAGCCTTTATGACCTGGGAAGGTTATAACTATGAGGATGCAATTTTAATTAGTGAAAAGCTGGTCAAAGAGGATGTATTTACCTCCATTCATATAGAGGAATATGAGTGTGATGCCAGGGATACCAAATTAGGTCCTGAAGAGATCACCAGAGACATTCCCAATATAGGGGATGAAATTCTAAAGGATTTAGATGAAAGAGGAATAATCAGAATAGGAGCAGAGGTTAGACCTGCGGATATTCTGGTCGGTAAGGTAACTCCCAAGGGTGAGACTGAGCTTACAGCAGAGGAAAGACTCTTAAGGGCTATATTTGGAGAAAAGGCCAGAGAGGTAAGAGATACTTCCCTGCGTGTTCCCCATGGCGAATCAGGAAAAGTAGTGGACGTTAAGGTTTTCTCCAGGGAAAATGGTGATGAGCTTGCCCCTGGCGTAAACCAACTTGTAAGGGTTTACGTTGCTCAGAAGCGCAAGATTTCCGAAGGGGATAAGATGGCTGGAAGGCATGGCAACAAGGGTGTTATTTCCAGAATACTTCCCGAAGAAGATATGCCCTATTTACCTGACGGTACACCCATAGAGATTGTGCTCAATCCCTTAGGCGTGCCTTCAAGGATGAATATAGGTCAGGTTTTGGAATGCCACCTGGGATGGGCTGCAGCCTCATTGGGTATAAAGATTGCAACGCCTGTATTTGATGGGGCATCTGAGAAGGATATAGAGGAACTGTTGGTAAAAGCAGGACTCCCAAATAACGGTAAGGTCACTCTCCGGGATGGTAGAACCGGCGAACCCATGGACAGGGAAGTTACAGTTGGATACATGTATATGCTTAAACTTGCCCACCTGGTGGATGACAAGATTCACGCCAGGTCAACAGGACCTTACTCCCTGGTTACCCAGCAGCCGTTAGGGGGTAAAGCCCAGTTCGGTGGACAGAGGTTTGGGGAGATGGAGGTTTGGGCTTTAGAAGCTTATGGCGCGGGATACACCTTGCAGGAAATCTTAACTGTCAAATCCGACGATGTGGTTGGCAGAGTGAAGACTTATGAAGCAATTGTCAAGGGCGAAAACGTACCTGAACCGGGTGTGCCGGAATCCTTTAAAGTATTGATTAAGGAACTCCAGAGTTTAGGCCTGGATGTCAAGGTATTATCCGAACTTGACCAGGTTATAGAAATCAAGGAAGATGATGATGATATCAGTGAAACTGCAAAAGAATTAGGAATAGATGTCCAGGTTCAAGAACCCCTTGGTGAAGATGACGTTACTGAGGATATTGATGATACAGGCGGTGATGATGAAGATCTCGACCTGGGAGACCTTGATGATTATTCCCTGGATATAGATTCCACCGATGACGACGAGGATTTTGATGATGATTATGATGATGAGTATTAGAAGAAGTGAGAAGCAGGAAATGGGTAGGATATAAGAGGTTAAGAAGTAAAAGGATAGAACTCAAAGGCTAAGAATAATTTGCTTTGCTATTACTAGATGTATCTAATTTTAGAAGGGAGAGAGGCCCTTGATAGATGTTAATAACTTTGAAAGAATGCGCATAGGGTTAGCATCACCAGAGCAAATTCGTGCCTGGTCCAGCGGAGAGGTAAAAAAGCCGGAAACCATTAACTATCGAACCCTAAAGCCCGAACGAGAAGGTCTGTTTTGTGAAAAGATATTCGGACCGACACGAGACTGGGAATGTCACTGCGGAAAATATAAACGGGTTCGTTATAAGGGTATCGTATGTGACCGCTGCGGGGTTGAAGTGACACGTTCAAAGGTCCGTAGAGAAAGATTAGGGCATATTGAACTGGCTGCTCCTGTATCTCATATCTGGTATTTCAAGGGAATTCCCAGCCGCATGGGACTCCTTCTAGATATGTCTCCAAGGTCTTTGGAAAAGATCTTATATTTTGTTTCATATGTAGTCACAAATCCAGGGGATACTCCTTTAATGAAAAAACAGCTGCTTACTGAAACCGAGTATAGAGAGTACAGGGATAAATATGGCAGTAAATTTCAGTCGGGAATGGGCGCTGAGGCTGTCAAGAAGCTCCTGGAAGAAATGGACTTGGATCAGCTTGCTCTTGAGCTGCGTAAAGAGTTAAAGGAATCCAGCGGCCAGCGTAAAATTAGGGCTATCAGGCGTTTAGAAGTTGTGGAGGCCTTTAAAAATTCCGGCAACCGGCCGGAGTGGATGATTATGGAGGTCATCCCTGTTATTCCGCCGGAACTGCGTCCCATGGTGCAGCTTGATGGGGGCAGGTTTGCTACTTCAGACCTCAATGATTTATATAGAAGGGTGATAAATCGCAATAATCGCTTAAAAAGGCTGTTGGACCTTGGAGCTCCGGATATTATAGTAAGAAATGAAAAGAGAATGCTGCAAGAAGCTGTGGATGCTTTAATTGACAATGGTAGAAGAGGTAGACCCGTCACCGGACCGGGCAATAGACCGCTGAAATCATTATCCGATATGTTAAAGGGCAAGCAGGGGCGCTTTCGCCAGAACCTTTTGGGAAAAAGGGTGGATTATTCAGGACGTTCAGTTATCGTGGTTGGTCCTGAACTGCAGTTTCATGAATGCGGTCTGCCTAAAGAAATGGCTTTAGAGCTTTTTAAGCCCTTTGTAATGAAAAAGTTAGTGGACAAGGGTTTTGTCCATAATATAAAAAGCGCAAAAAGAATGGTGGAAAGGCTTAGAAATGAAGTTTGGGATGTCCTGGATGAAGTAATTGCTGAGCACCCGGTACTGCTAAACAGGGCGCCTACCCTGCACCGTCTAGGTATTCAGGCTTTTCAACCAGTACTTGTAGAGGGTAAGGCACTGCAGATTCACCCACTGGTATGTACAGCTTATAATGCTGATTTTGACGGGGACCAAATGGCGGTTCATGTTCCGCTGTCGTCAGAAGCTCAAACAGAAGCAAGAGTTTTGATGCTTTCAAGTCACAATATATTAAATCCGAAAGATGGTAGGCCGGTAGTTACGCCCACTCAGGACATGGTTTTGGGAATCTATTATTTAACCCAGGAGATGGAAGGCGCTAAAGGCGAAGGCAAAATATTTGCCAGCTATGAAGAAGCCAAAATGGCCTGTGAACAGGGCTACGTTGACCTGCATGCCAAGGTTAAATTCAGAAGAGAAAATAAACTTATAGAAACCACTGTGGGCAGAATGATATTTAACTATGAAGTGCCAATTCCTCTTGAGTTGCAATATATAAATAATGTAGTTGGCAAAAAAGACCTTGGTCAAATTGTTGCTGAATGTTATCAAAAACTTGGCATATCTCAAACCGCCAGGATGCTTGACGGCTTAAAGAGGATAGGGTTCCACTATTCAACCAGGGCAGGCATCACTATTGGTGTTACTGACCTGGATGTTCCCTCAGATAAGAAAAGAATACTTGAAGAAACAGAGCAGAAGGTTGAAAAGGTGGAATATCAGTATCGCAGGGGCCTAATTACCGAGGAAGAAAGATACCAGAAGGTAATTGGCTTGTGGAATGAAGCAACGGATAATGTTACCCAGGGATTAATCAAGACCTTGGATAAATTTAATTCTGTATATATGATGGCTAACTCAGGTGCTCGTGGTAACATCCAGCAAATACGACAGTTAGCAGGCATGAGGGGTTTGATGGCGGATCCTTCAGGACGTATTATACCCATACCTATTAAGGCGAATTTTAGAGAGGGTTTAACTGTTTTAGAATACTTTAACTCTACCCACGGCGCCAGGAAAGGTTTGGCTGATACTGCTTTGAGAACCGCTGACTCAGGTTATTTAACCAGAAGGCTTGTGGACGTGGCTCAGGATGTTATTATTCGAGAATTTGACTGCGGTACAGACATGGGTACAGAAGTCAACGAGATAAACGAAAGCGGTCAGGTTATTGAAACCCTATATGAAAGAATTGTAGGCAGAAATGCCCTTGAAGACATCCGTCATCCGCAAACAGGCAAGGTGATTGTTGAAGCTAACAAGGAAATATTAGAAGATACAGCCCAGGAGATTGTTGCCTCAGGAATTAAACAAGTAAAAATTCGCTCGGTCTTTGGCTGTAAGACACGCAACGGTGTTTGTGCCACCTGTTACGGGCGCAACCTGGCTACAGGGAATCCCGTTGAAATCGGTGAAGCTGTAGGAACTATAGCTGCCCAGTCAATTGGTGAACCCGGTACCCAGCTTACCATGCGTACCTTCCATACCGGAGGTGTTGCTGGGGATGATATTACTCAAGGTTTGCCCAGGGTGGAAGAATTGTTTGAGGGCCGTAAACCTAAAGGGCAGGCTGTTATTGCTGAGAATTCTGGCATGGTAGCAATAACTGAGATCAAGGGAAGGAGAGAAATCTCCATTATCCAGGGTGAAGAAAAGCAAACCTATGCTGTACCCTTTGGTGCAAGGCTAAAGGTTCAGGAGGGAGATTTAGTTGAACCTGGCGATGAGCTGACGGAAGGTTCCGTTAATCCTCATGATTTGCTGAAAGTAAAAGGTCTTAAAGGCGTTCAAGCTTATCTTTTAAGGGAAGTTCAAAAGGTGTACCGCCTCCAGGGTGTTGATATTAATGACAAGCATATTGAAGTTATTATCAGGCAGATGTTGAGAAAGGTAAAGGTTGAGGATGTAGGGGACACCAGTTTGCTTCCTGGAAGTGTTATTGACCGTTTTGAGTTTGATGACGAGAATAACAAGGCCATTGCAAATGGAGGTCTTCCAGCCACAGCCAAGGCTGTCCTTTTAGGTATCACTAAAGCCTCGCTGGCTACAGATTCTTTCTTGTCGGCAGCTTCTTTCCAGGAAACCACCAGGGTATTAACTGAGGCAGCTATTAAGGGCAAAGTTGATCCGCTGCTCGGTCTAAAGGAAAATGTAATCATCGGCAAGCTGATACCTGCAGGTACAGGGATGGTCAGGTACAAAACTTTAGAATATCAAGCTGCTGAAGAACCGCAAAGTCCTGAGGAATCTGAGATTATTGTTGACAGTGTTTTGTCATAGTGATATTATCTATAAGTGTGCGATTCTCAAGTTATTGGGGGGTCTGCCAAAATGCTTGTAGAGGAAAGACTCAAACAGGCAAAAAAAGTGGTTATTGGCGCTAAACAAACTAAGAAAGCTATTGAAAAAGGAGAAGCTAAAGTGGTCTTTGTGGCCCTGGATGCAGATTCCAGGGTCACAGATCCTGTTGTCAAGCTAGCTCTAGAAAAAGAAATTGAAATTGTAAAAGCCGCTACCATGAAAGACCTGGGTCGTGCTTGTGGAATAGAAGTTGGCTCAGCTGCAGTGGCAATTGTTTGAAGTCATGCGGGAAGGAGGTGTAGTTAGTGCCTACGTTTCAACAACTGGTTAGAAAAGGTAGAGAAATGGTGGAGAAAAAATCTACAGCGCCTGCTTTAAAAGAATCTCCTCAAAAAAGAGGAGTATGCACTAGAGTTTATACCACAACTCCCAAAAAACCTAATTCTGCTTTGAGGAAAGTTGCCAGGGTAAGATTAACTAATGGTATTGAGGTGACAGCGTATATTCCAGGTATTGGGCACAACCTGCAGGAGCACTCAGTTGTTCTGGTCAGGGGAGGAAGGGTTAAAGACCTGCCTGGCGTAAGATACCATATTGTAAGGGGTACACTTGATACTGCCGGTGTAAACAAAAGGTTGCAGGGTAGATCTAAATACGGCACAAAAAGACCGAAGAAGTAAAGCAAGAAGTGAGAAGTCACTTCCCACATCTTAGTACAAAGGAGGGTAAAGGATGCCGCGTAGAGGTCACGTTCCGAAAAGAAAAATTTTGCCTGATCCAAAATATAAAAGTGTTAGGCTAACAAAATTTATAAACCAGATTATGCTTGACGGCAAAAAAGGTGTGGCTGAATCCATTGTCTATGGAGCCCTTGATATCATCCAAGCAAAAACTAAACGGGATCCCATGGAAGTGTTTGAGGAAGCAATCAAGAATGTTATGCCTGTACTAGAAGTAAAAGCCAGACGTGTTGGTGGCGCCAACTACCAGGTTCCTGTGGAAGTGCGTCCGGAAAGGCGTTTGACATTGGCAATTCGTTGGCTTACCAACTATTCACGCCAAAGAGGCGGGAAAACAATGGAAGAAAAGTTGGCTAATGAATTGATTGATGCTGCAAATAATACAGGTTCTTCAATAAAGAAGAAGGAAGATACTCATAAAATGGCGGAAGCCAATAAAGCTTTTGCCCATTACAGATGGTAATTTGTCTTAAGGTTGCCGGTACCAGCCGCCTCAACAGGAACTGAAGTCCAAAGTTTGAAGTTGGAAGTCAGCAATAGATAATAGGCAATTCTTTATGCAAATCTGACATCCAACATCTGATACTAGAGGGGGGATTAAATATGTCAAGACAATTCCCATTAGATAAAATAAGAAATATAGGTATCATGGCACATATCGACGCAGGAAAGACAACTACTACCGAACGTATTTTGTTTTATACGGGTAGGGTTCATAAACTTGGGGAAGTTCATGACGGTGCTGCAACCATGGATTGGATGATACAGGAACAAGAAAGGGGCATTACCATAACTTCTGCTGCGACAACGTGTCAATGGAAAAATCACAGTATTAATATTATAGACACACCCGGACACGTTGACTTCACCGTTGAAGTTGAGAGGTCTCTTAGAGTATTAGATGGCGCCATTGCTGTATTTTGTTCAGTAGGGGGTGTAGAACCCCAGTCGGAAACAGTATGGCGGCAAGCTGACAGATATGGTGTTCCAAGGATAGCCTATATTAATAAGATGGACAGAATCGGAGCCGATTTTGCCCGCGGGATAGAGATGATTAGAAAAAGGCTAGGCGCTAACCCCGTAGCTGTTCAATATCCCATAGGAATTGAAGAAAATTTTAGAGGAATTGTTGATTTAGTTCGTAAAAAGGCCATTATTTATATAGATGACCTGGGAACTAAGAGTGATGAAAGTGATATACCTGCAGAAATTATGGATGATGTAGACCTATACAGGGAACAATTAATAGAGGCAGTGGCCGAGACTGACGACCAATTAATGCAGAAGTATTTAGAAGGTGAAGAAATTACTGAGGAAGAGATTAAAAGAGCTATCCGTAAAGCGACTTTATCAGTTAAAATGACGCCGGTCTTTTGCGGATCATCCTTTAAGAACAAAGGAGTTCAGGCTCTTCTAGACGGTGTAATTGATTATCTCCCTTCACCCCTGGATGTACCGCCGATTACGGGTATCAACCCAGACAGCGGTTCTGACGAACAGCGTCAAGTAGGTGATAATGAACCTTTTGCAGCATTGGCTTTTAAGATAATGACCGACCCTTATGTGGGTAAACTAACCTTTTTTAGAGTATACTCGGGAATTTTAAAATCAGGATCATATGTTTATAACGCTACAAAGGGCAAGAAAGAACGTATTGGTCGGCTGCTGAAAATGCATGCCAACCATCGTGAAGAAGTTCCATTAGTATCTACCGGTGATATAGCTGCGGCAGTGGGGTTAAAAGATACTTCCACAGGGGATACTTTGTGTGACGAGAAACATGAGATTATTCTAGAATCCATGCAGTTTCCAGAGCCTGTTATTTCTGTTGCAATTGAACCTAAGACCAAACAAGATCAGGATAGAATGTCTTTGGTGCTGCAAAAGCTGGCTGAAGAAGACCCTACTTTTAAAGTGCATATTGATGCAGAATCAGGACAAACAATTATCTCAGGTATGGGTGAACTTCATTTGGAAATTATTGTTGATAGGCTCCTTAGAGAGTTTAAAGTGGATGCTAATGTGGGCAAAGTACAGGTATCCTATAAAGAAACTATCAACAAACCAGCCAAGGCTGAAGGAAAGTTTGTTCGCCAATCTGGCGGCAGGGGGCAGTATGGCCACGTTGTAATAGAAATAGAGCCTGTAGAGGCCGGTCAGGGTTATTCATTTGAAAATAGAATAGTTGGCGGGGCTATACCAAAGGAATATATCCCAGCTGTTGATGCAGGTATCAAAGAGTCCATGGAAAATGGCATACTTGCTGGTTATCCTACTATTGATGTTAAGGTAATTTTGCTTGATGGGTCATACCATGATGTGGACTCATCAGAGATGGCTTTTAAAATTGCGGGTTCCATGGCCTTTAAGAGCGCTGTAGCCAAAGCCAAACCATGCCTGTTAGAGCCAATAATGAAGATGGAAGTAGTAATTCCTGATGAGTATTTGGGAGATGTTATAGGTGATATTAACAGCCGCAGGGGTAAGGTTGAAGGGATGGAGCCAAGGGCAGGAGGTCAGGTTATACGTGCACATGTGCCTTTGGCAGAGATGTTTGGTTATGCAACCGACTTGCGATCAAAAACCCAAGGTAGAGGAACTTATGTAATGCAATTTGATCATTATATGGAGGTTCCCAAGAATATTGCTGATGAAATTATCAAGAAAAGACAAGGCGGAGTAATAGTGCAGAATATGTAGAAGTGAGAAGTGAGAAATAGAAAATAACAACCCGAGATTGTAGTCTTAATCCAATATTTTAACAAAAAATTAGTGTATAGTTAAAAAGGAGGAAAAACAAAATGGCCAAGAAGAAATTTGAAAGGACAAAACCCCACGTCAACGTAGGAACAATAGGACACGTAGACCACGGTAAAACAACCCTGACAGCAGCAATTACCTTTTGCTTATCCAAATACGGCGGTGCAGTAGCAACAGCTTACGATCAAATTGACAACGCGCCAGAAGAAAAAGAAAGAGGAATTACCATCAGTACAGCCCACGTAGAATATGAGACAGCAAACCGTCACTATGCCCATGTGGACTGCCCTGGACACGCAGACTACGTAAAGAACATGATTACCGGAGCAGCCCAGATGGACGGAGCTATTTTGGTGGTGAGCGCAGCAGACGGGCCCATGCCCCAAACCAGAGAGCACATTATCCTGGCTCGCCAGGTACAGGTTCCCTATATAGTAGTATATCTTAACAAAGCAGACATGGTAGACGACGAAGAATTGATGGAATTAGTGGAGATGGAAGTAAGAGAGCTGTTGAGCGAATACGAATTTCCCGGTGACGACATTCCAGTAATTAAAGGATCAGGCCTAAAAGCCCTGGAGTGCGGATGCGGAAGCCGCGAATGTGAATCCTGCAAGAGCATCATGGAATTAATGGATGCAGTAGACAGCTATATCCCGACACCACAAAGAGAAAAAGACAAGCCATTTTTGATGCCCGTAGAAGACGTATTTACCATTACAGGTCGTGGGACAGTTGCAACAGGCAGGGTAGAAAGAGGTCAAGTTAAAGTACAAGACGAAGTAGAAATTGTAGGATTAAGAGAGCAGCCCAGAAAGACAGTAGTAACAGGCGTAGAGATGTTCCGCAAGCTGTTAGACTACGCAGAAGCAGGAGACAACGTGGGCTGTTTGCTAAGAGGCGTGGACAGAAAAGAGATAGAAAGAGGTATGGTATTGGCCAAGCC
Organism: Bacillota bacterium; assembly: GCA_040756735.1. Lineage (GTDB taxonomy): Bacteria > Bacillota > DSM-16504 > Desulfitibacterales > Desulfitibacteraceae > JBFLYC01. The sequence goes on from JBFLYC010000004.1 coordinate 95,153, forward strand.
CGGGTCAATCAAACCCTTGACCAAGTTTTCAGCAGAAGTATACGTGCTGAGCAAAGAAGAAGGCGGCAGACATACGCCCTTTTTCTCAGGATACCGTCCCCAGTTTTATTTCAGGACAACAGACGTAACAGGCATAGTAAAATTACCAGAAGGCGTGGAGATGGTAATGCCGGGGGATAACATTAAGATGGACATTGACCTGATTACGCCAATTGCCATTGAAGAAGGGGTAAGGTTTGCTATTAGAGAAGGCGGCCGTACTGTTGGCGCCGGTGTTGTAACTGCGTTAAGATAGAGGAATGTCCCCAAAAAAACTAGGGAATGGGGTGTTTCATCCTGTTCCCTGAAATTATATTTTTAAAACCAAAGGGATAGGCGATGAAGTGAAAGGTTGCTGGTTCCCCAGGGAATTTTCACTGAGAATTGTCCGTAAAAATCGGGCGCAAGGAGGATAAGGAAATTATGGCTAAAAACAAAATAAGAATTAGATTGAAAGCTTTTGACCATGAACTTCTAGATCAGTCTTCCCAGAAAATTGTGGAGACTGCAAAAAGGACCGGAGCTAATGTTTCCGGACCAATTCCGCTTCCAACAGAAAAAAATGTTTTTACTATTTTGAGATCTCCCCATGTTAACAAGGATTCCCGAGAACAATTTGAAATGAGAACTCATAAAAGGTTAATCGATATTCATGACCCTACACCTAAAACAGTTGATGCGCTTATGCGCCTTGATTTACCTGCAGGCGTAGACATCGAAATCAAACTTTAGGATAAGGGGGTGTAGAGAAGTGTCTAAGGCTATCTTAGGAATTAAAAAAGGAATGAGCCAGGTGTTTGCTGACGGAGGCACTGTGGTTCCAGTTACGGTAATTGCGGCAGGGCCGTGTGTTATTCTTCAGAAAAAAACTGCACAGGCTGATGGCTATAATGCTATTCAGGTAGGTTTTTATGAGGAAAAACCCAACAGGGTTAATAAACCCATGAAGGGACACTTTGCTAAAGCAGGCAAAAAACTGTTCAAATATGTCAGGGAGTTTAGGGTTGACAATATTGATGACTATCAAATAGGTCAGGAAATCAATGTAGAGATATTCAGCCCGGGAGAAAAAGTTGATGTAACAGGTACTTCCAAGGGTAAAGGCTTTACAGGCAGTATTAAAAGGCATAATTTCCATAGGGGTCCTGTAAGCCATGGTTCTAAGTACCACAGGGGGCCAGGTTCTTTATCTGCCAAGGGTCCGGCCAGGGTCTTCAAAGGACGTAAGCTTCCTGGCAGAATGGGCGGCGAGAGAGTAACCAGTCTTAACCTGGAAGTTGTTAAGATTTATCCTAAAGAAAACTTGCTCTTGGTTAAAGGTGCGGTTCCTGGTCCAAGCAAGGGATTGGTAGTAGTTAAAAATTCAGTTAAGGCCAAGTAAGAATATTGTTGGGAAAGGAGGCAATGTAAATGCCCAAAGTTGCAATCTTTAATATTCAAGGCCAACAAGTTGGAGAAATGGATTTGGATGACAGTGTTTTTGCTGCCAATGTTAACATAGCTGCTATGCATCAAGTTGTAGTGAACCACCTGGCAAATCGCAGGAGAGGAACCGCTTCTGTTAAAGACAGAGGTGAAGTGCGTGGTGGCGGTAAGAAGCCTTGGAGACAAAAAGGTACAGGTAGAGCAAGGGTTGGAACCATCCGTTCTCCCTTATGGCGCGGTGGCGGCATCACTTTTGGTCCACAGCCAAGGGATTATAGTTATAAATTGCCGACTAAACTAAAAAGGGTTGCCATGAGGTCAGCCCTGACTTCGAAGGTTAATGAAGGAAAGCTAATTGTTTTGGATGACCTTTCCTTCAATGAACCCAAAACTAAAGACATGGTTCAAGTATTGAAAATATTTAACATTGACGGTTTAAAAACCCTGGTAGTAATACCTGCTAAGGATGATAATATTACTAAATCAGCCAGAAATATTAAAGGTGTAAAACCTATAAATGTTTCTAATATCAATGTCTATGACCTTTTAAATCATGAAAGCTTGATGATTACCAAAGATGCTGTAATTAAGGTACAGGAGGTGCTGGCAAATGCGTAATCCCCACGATATTATCATTAAACCGGTTATTTCAGAACGCACCACTGACCTGATGGCAGAAAACAAGTACACATTTATTGTAGATACCAAAGCCAACAAAGTTGAAATTGCCAATGCTGTGGAAAAGATTTTCAAAGTTACAGTGGTAAGCGTCAATACCCTAAAGGACAGGGGTAAACTTAAGAGAATGGGGCGCTTCGCCGGTAAAACCCCTGACAGGAAAAAAGCAATTGTTACCCTAAAAGAGGGAGACAAGATAGAAATAATCGAAGGACTATAACTAGACGAATAAAGGAGGGAAACCCATGGCTATCAAGAAGTTTAAGCCTACTTCTCCTGGTAGACGCCAGATGACGGTTTCAACTTTCGAAGAGATAACCACCAATAAGCCGGAAAAGAGCCTCCTGGTCCCCTTGAAAAGAACGGGGGGAAGAAATGCCCAGGGGAGGATAACAGTAAGGCATAGGGGCGGTGGTCATAAAAGAGCTTACAGGATCATTGACTTTAAAAGGGATAAAGATGGTATTCCAGCCAAGGTAGCAACCATTGAGTATGATCCAAACCGTTCGGCCAATATTGCTTTGCTGCATTATGTTGACGGGGAAAAGCGTTATATCCTAGCGCCTTTGGGATTAAAGGTCGGTGACATGATTGAATCAGGACCTGGTTCTGATATTAAAGTTGGCAACGCTTTACCGCTCCAGAATATACCTGTAGGTACAATCATTCATAATATAGAGTTAAAACCTCTTAAGGGGGCCCAGCTGGTAAGGTCAGCCGGAGCTTCAGCTCAGCTTATGGCTAAAGAGGGAGATTATGCTCATGTAAGGCTGCCGTCTGGTGAGGTTAGGTTAATACATGTAAGATGCAGGGCAACCATAGGACAGGTGGGCAACCTGGATCATGAAAACATCACTGTAGGTAAGGCCGGAAGGTCCCGTTGGCTTGGAATCAGGCCCACAGTCAGGGGTGTTGTAATGAATCCAGTCGATCACCCCCATGGCGGTGGAGAGGGTAGATCGCCTATTGGGAGAAACCCTGTAACTCCTTGGGGTAAACCTGCACTGGGAGCGAAGACAAGGAAGAAGAACAATCCTTCCGACAAGTATATCATTAAGCGCAGGAAATGATAGGTATGTTTAAGAAAGGAGGTCGTCACTGGTGGGAAGGTCTTTAAAGAAGGGTCCATATTGCGAGCCTAAACTATTAAAGAAAATTGAAACAATGAACGACAAGGGTGAAAAAAGGGTAATCAAGACCTGGTCAAGAAGTTCTACTATTTTTCCGCAGATGATCGGGCATACAATTGCGGTTCATGACGGCCGCAAGCATATTCCCATATATATAACTGAAGATATGGTAGGGCATAAGCTTGGTGAGTTTGCGCCTACTAGGACTTTCAAGGGTCACGGAGCCCATACTGAAAGGTCCACTTCCCTTAAATAAGGGATATGTTGGATGAAAGGGGGTACATTTTCAATGGAAGCTAGAGCTATTGCCAAGTATATTAGAATATCGCCAAATAAGGTTCGCCAGGTGGCTGACTTAATAAGGGGAAAGGGTGTTGAAGAAGCCCTTGCCATCTTAAGATATACCCCAAAAAGAGCATCGGATCCAATTTCTAAGGTAATTAAATCTGCTGCAGCTAATGCTGAGCATAATTACGAAATGGATGCTGAGAAGTTAATTGTTTCCACAATTTTAGTTAATCAAGGTCCGACCCTCAAGAGGTTTAAACCCAGAGCCATGGGCAGGGCGGACAGGATACGTAAACGGACCAGCCACATCACAGTGGTAGTAAGTGAAAGGAAGGGGGTTAATTAGTGGGTCAGAAGGTTCATCCAAAGGGATTGCGCATAGGTGTTATCAGGCAATGGGATTCTAAGTGGTATGCAGATAAAGATTATAGTGAACTACTTCATGAAGATATTAAATTGAGGCGATTTATCAAACAGAAGCTGTATGCTGCCGGCATATCCGCAGTTGAAATAGAAAGAGCAGCCAATAGGCTTAAGGTTTCTGTGCATACTGCCAAGCCAGGCATCGTTATTGGCAAGGGCGGAACAGAAGTTGAAGTTTTGCGTGCAGAAATCGAAAAGATGACTGGGAAACAGGTCGCTCTTAATATTGTTGAGATTAAAAAACCAGAACTAGATGCCCAGTTAGTTGCTGAAGGGGTAGCCCAGCAGTTAGAAAAACGTGTATCGTTCCGGAGAGCAATGAAGCAGGCCGTCAGCCGTTCAATGAAGTTTGGAGCTCAAGGTATTAAAATTATGTGTGCAGGTCGATTGGCTGGAGCAGAAATGGCCAGGACTGAATGGTACAGTGAAGGTAAAGTGCCCCTGCATACTTTGAGAGCCGATATTGATTACGGTTTTGCTGAAGCTAATACCACTTATGGAAAAATTGGTATTAAGGTTTGGATTTATAAAGGTGAAGTTCTTCCGGAGGCAAAGAAGACTGTCCAGGAAGGGGGAAATTGACCAATGTTAATGCCTAAAAGAGTAAAATGGCGCAGGCAGCATAAAGGATCTTTGACAGGGACCGCCCATAAAGGCAATACCATTGCTTATGGTGAATATGGCTTAATGGCTTTAGAGAATGGCTGGATTAGCAGCAGGCAGATAGAAGCGGCTCGTGTTGCCATGACAAGATTTATCAAAAGAGGCGGCAAGGTATGGATTAAAATATTTCCTGATAGACCCGTTACGGCTAAACCTGCTGAAACCCGTATGGGAAGCGGTAAAGGCGCTCCCGAATACTGGGTAGCAGTTGTAAAGCCTGGCCGTATCATGTTTGAGTTGGCAGGCGTTACTGAAGAGATAGCTAAAGAGGCAATGCGTCTGGCTTCTCACAAACTGCCTATTAAAACCAAGTTTGTAAAACGTGCAGGAGTGGGTGGTGAGGCCGATGAAAGTTAATCAAATTAGAGACTTGTCTAAAGATGAAATAAGTCGCAAAGTAAACGAACTGAAGCAGGAACTGTTTAACTTGAGATTTCAATTGGTCACTGGCCAATTAGATAACCCAATGAGGATTAGGCAGGTTCGTAAGGATATTGCCAGGGCCAAGACAATTCTCAGAGAAATTGAGATTAAAGAAAGCAAGAACTAGGTAGGATAAAGGAGGGAATACCTTGGCAGAGCGTCTAACCCGTAAAACCCGTATAGGGAAAGTGGTGAGCGATAAAATGGACAAAACTGTGGTGGTCATGGTTGAGAACATGGTTGGCCACAATTTATACAACAAGTCCATGAAGAAGACTACAAAATTCAAAGCTCATGATGAGAATAATGAGTGCAGGGTGGGAGATAAGGTAAGAATTATGGAAACCCGTCCCTTAAGCAAAGACAAGAATTGGCGGGTTGTTGAAGTATTGGAAAAGTCCCACGAAATATAATAAATTAAAGCGTAGTTTATCCGGGAAGGGGGTAGCAAAATGATACAAGTCCAGACCAATTTAAGGGTCGGAGATAATACGGGAGCTAAAAGAGTAATGTGCATCAAGGTGTTAGGCGGTTCAGGCAGACGTTATGCTTCCATTGGAGATGTGATTATCTGTTCGGTCAAAGAGGCTACGCCAGGGGGCGTTGTCAAAAAGGGTGATGTGGTAAGAGCCGTTGTGGTCAGAACCACCAAGCCCATCAGGCGCCCGGATGGAACTTATATACGTTTCAGCGAAAACGCAGCTGTGATAATCAATGATAACGGAGACCCCCGGGGAACAAGGATCTTTGGCCCTGTGGCCAGAGAATTGCGGGAAAAAGAATACATGAAAATTATTTCTTTGGCTCCGGAAGTATTATAGTAGGCTTAAGAAGTGGAGGTGAAAATATGGCGGTAAGCAAACAGGTCCATAAGGTCCACGTAAAAAAGGGCGACAGAGTAATGGTTATTACCGGCAAGGATGCCGGAAAAATAGGAAAAGTGTTGGAAGTAATCCCTAAATCCAATCGAGTTGTGGTGGAAGGAGTAGCCATCGCAAAGCGTCATACCAGGCCTACCAAAAAAGTCAACAAGGGCGGTATACTAGAACAGGAGACTCCAATTCATGCATCTAACGTGATGTATTACTGTCCTAAGTGCAAGGTTCCGGTAAGAACAGGAGCCAAACTCGAAGGTGAGAAAAAGCTGAGAGTGTGTAAAAAATGTGGCGGCACAACCGAATAATAGAGTTGTTGTTTGAAAGGAGGTAGGTTTAGTGGCCAGACTAAAACAAATATATCAAGAAAAAATTATCCCACAATTGATGGATAAGTTTGGATATAAAAATGTAATGTCGGTTCCTCGCATGGAAAAGGTAATCATTAATATGGGAATCGGAGAAGCTACTCAAAATCCCAAGGCTCTCGATGGCGCAGTGGAAGACTTGAGAGCTATATCCGGTCAAAAACCTGTCATTACAAGGGCAAGAAAATCTATCGCAGCGTTTAGGCTAAGAGAAGGAATACCGATTGGCTGCAAAGTAACTCTTAGGGGCAAGAGGATGTATGAATTCATTGACAGGTTAGTGAATGCTACTTTGCCCAGGGTGAGAGACTTCAGAGGGGTTTCACCAAAGGGTTTTGACGGAAGAGGCAACTATACATTAGGTCTTAAAGAACAAATAATATTCCCTGAAATCGATTATGATAAAATAGATAAGGTCAGGGGAATGAACATCGTATTTGTAACTAACGCACAAACAGATGAAGAGGGAAGAGAACTGCTAAAACTTCTTGGAATGCCCTTTAGGGACAATTAAGCCAAAACTAAGGAGGTAACTTAATGGCCAAAACGTCCATGATTGTTAAACAAAAAAGAACACCCAAATATAGTGTAAGGGGCTATAATCGTTGTAAACTTTGCGGAAGACCACGTGGATACATGCGTAAATTTGGAATGTGCCGTATTTGTTTCAGGGAACTATCATACAAGGGCGAAATCCCAGGTGTTAAAAAGGCAAGCTGGTAAGCAGAGTAAGGAAGGGGGTACTGAACATGGTTATGACCGATCCTATAGCGGACTATTTGACAAGAATACGTAACGCTAGCAGCGTGATGAAAGAGACTGTAGAGATTCCGGCTTCAAATTTGAAGAGAGATATGACCGAAATCTTAAAACGAGAAGGTTTCATCAAAGATTATGAGTGTATTGAGGATGGTAAACAAGGCGTTATCAGAATTTATCTCAAATATACTCCCAATAAGGAAAAAGTAATTAGCGGTTTAAAAAGAATAAGCAAACCAGGACTTAGGGTATATGCCGGCAAGGATGAAATACCCAAGGTGCTGGGGGGCTTGGGTATAGCAATTATATCAACCTCCAAGGGAGTCATGACAGACAAAGAGGCACGAAAGAACTCAGTTGGTGGAGAAGTTATCTGCTACATTTGGTAGTTGCTAGAATGGAGGTGTTTATATGTCAAGGATAGGAAGAAAACCAGTGCAAATTCCATCAGGTGTAGACGTGGCTTTGGATGGAAGTAAAATAACTGTTAAAGGTCCAAAAGGTCAACTGGAAAGGGAACTGCATCCTGAAATCAGTGTTGCTATACAAGATAATGTCATTTCCGTAACCAGGCCCACCGACCAAAAGAAGCACCGTGCTTTACATGGTTTGACCAGGGCTCTCATCAACAATATGGTTGAAGGAGTAACCAAGGGTTTTGAGAAAACTCTTGAGTTAGTTGGTGTTGGTTACAGGGCATCCTTACAGGGCAACAAGCTGGTGCTTAACGTGGGCTATTCTCATCCTATTGAGTTTGTTCCTGAAAAGGGCATACAGGTGGAAGTCCCCAAGCCCACCAATATTGTGATCAAAGGTTTTGACAAGGAATTGGTTGGGCAGTTCGCAGCCAAGGTTAGAGCTGTAAGAGAACCAGAACCTTATAAAGGCAAGGGTATTAAATATTCTACTGAAAAGATTCGTAGAAAAGCAGGAAAAGCAGGAGCTAAAAAATAAGTACTGCTTAAAGAGTTAAGGTTCTTTTGTGAAGGGAGTGAAATTTGTGTTTAAGGTGTTACAGCGCAACGCTGTTCGTAAAGAGAAGCACAGGCGTTTAAGAGCAAATATTGTCGGTACTGGGAATAGGCCGCGCTTGAATGTTTTTCGCAGCAACAGCCATATTTATGCTCAGATTATAGATGATACTTCTGGTGTCACATTGGCTGCGGCTTCGACCCTTGATAAGGTCCTCAAGGACCAACTAGGTGAAGCAAACAAAAAGGATGCTGCTAAGATGGTAGGAAAGCTTATTGCCCAGAGGGCATTGGAAAAGGGTATCGCTAAAGTGGTTTTTGATCGAGGCGGATATATCTATCATGGTAGGATCGCCGCTGTGGCAGAAGGTGCCCGGGAAGGCGGTCTGGAATTCTAATTTGAATTCTTTTGATGAAGGAGGGAAATTATGAGCAGAATTGATCCCAAAGAACTTGAATTATCCGAGAAAGTGGTTAGCATAAACAGGGTAGCAAAAGTTGTTAAGGGTGGACGCCGCTTCAGCTTTAGCGCCATGGTAGTAGTGGGAGACAGTAAAGGTCATGTTGGCGCCGGTTTAGGAAAAGCCGGTGAAGTGCCTGAAGCAATTCGCAAGGGCGTTGAAGATGCTAAGAAGAATTTGATCAAGGTTCCAATTGTTGGTACAACTATACCTCACGAAGTTATCGGGCGGTTTGGCGCAGGTAAAGTATTTTTGAGACCAGCTTCTGAAGGTACAGGCGTAATTGCCGGAGGTCCGGTGAGAGCAGTTTTAGAATTATCTGGTGTTAAGGATATTCTAACAAAATCTCTTGGCTCAGCCAATGCCAATAATATGGTTTATGCAACCTTAGAAGGTTTAAAGTCCCTTAAACGAGCAGAGGAAGTTGCCAAAATGCGAGGTAAAACTGTAGAAGATATGTTAGGGTAGGAGGGATTTTAGTGGCTAAATTAAAGATTACCCTTGTTAAAAGTCTTATAGGCAGTAATGAAAGACAAAAACGAACCGTGGAAACTCTAGGGTTAGGCAAACTTAATAGTGTGGCAATTCAAAACGATACACCAGATATTCGCGGTAAGATACAAAAGGTAGAACACCTTGTTTCTGTAGAAGAAATTGAAGCATAGGGGGTGTTATAATGAGAATTCATGATTTAAAGCCGGCCGAAGGATCTAGAAAAGAAAGAACCCGCAGGGGAAGAGGTATAGGTTCAGGACTGGGCAAGACTTCCGGCAGGGGGCACGGAGGCCAAAAATCTCGTTCCGGCGGAGGAGTCAGACCTGGATTTGAAGGCGGCCAGATGCCGTTAATTAGAAGGGTGCCTAAAAGAGGTTTCACTAATATTTTCAAAAAGGAAATAGCTGTTGTTAACCTAGATGTCCTGAATACTTTTGAAGAGGGAACTGTAGTTACTCCTGAGCTTTTAAGAGAAACAGGAGTAGTCAAAAAAGGCAAGGATGGGATTAAGGTGCTTGGCAATGGCGAAATTGAAAAGGCGCTAACAGTAAAAGCCAATGCATTTAGTCGCTCAGCTCAGGAGAAGATTACTGCCGCTGGCGGAACAGTTGAGGTGGTATAATGTTAGATACCTTAAAAAGCGCTTGGAAAGCGAAGGATCTACGAGCCAAAATAATATTTACGCTAATGATGTTTTTAGTGTTCAGGCTTGGGGCCCATATACCAGTGCCGGGCATTGATACGGCACAGGTCAAGGAATTGCTGGCAGAAGGTACCCTTTTTGGTTTTTTGGATATTGTTTCCGGGGGCGCCTTTAGAAATGTTACCGTATTTGCCATGGGTATCATGCCCTATATTAATGCGTCAATTATTATGCAGCTGCTGACTGTTGTCATACCCTACCTTGAAAGGTTAGCAAAGGAAGGGGAAGAAGGCAGGAAGAAAATTGGACAGTATATCCGCTATGGAACAGTTGTACTGGGCTTTGTCCAGGCTGCAGGTATGTCCATATTCTTTGGCAGGAGCGGTATCCTTACTGAAGCAGGTTTTGCAAGCTATGTTATTGTGACCATTTCACTTACTGCCGGCACAGCCTTTTTGATGTGGCTTGGTGAGTTGATAACTGAAAATGGCATCGGTAATGGAATATCTTTGATAATTTTTGCCGGTATTGTGGCCAGCATCCCGCGTGGAGCGGTTACATTATACCAATTAATTATTACAGGTGAAGCTAATGTTATAACCATTGCTCTTTTCCTGGTCTTTGCGCTGCTGGTTATTGCAGGCATTGTGACTATCCAGGAAGGTCAACGACGGATACCTGTACAGTATGCAAAAAGGGTTGTCGGCAGAAAGGTTTATGGCGGGCAGAGCACACACATTCCTTTAAAAGTGAATCAGGCAGGTGTTATTCCTGTAATCTTTGCAATGTCCATTTTGCTTTTTCCTACAACCATAGCCCAGTGGTTCCCTGAGAATCGTATTGCCGTGTTTATCACGGAAATATTTAACTTTACTTCTATTCCATATTTGATCATGTATGCCATGCTGATTATATTCTTTACCTATTTCTATACTGCCGTTACCTTTAATCCGCAAGACGTGGCTGAAAACATGAAAAAATATGGTGGTTTCATTCCTGGCTTGCGTCCGGGACGTCCTACCACAGAGTATATTGATAGGGTTTTAACCAGGATAACCTTAGCAGGCGCTCTTTTCTTGGCTTCTATAGCCTTAATGCCAAACATAATTATGGCAATCACAGGCTTGGGTATAGCCTTTGGGGGAACCGGTTTGCTAATTGTGGTCGGTGTGGCTTTAGAAACCATGAAGCAGCTTGAATCCCATTTGATGATGCGTCACTATCAGGGCTTTATGAAGTAAATGAGAAAGGAGGGCGGTCCATGAGAATTATACTAATGGGTCCTCCAGGTGCAGGGAAAGGTACCCAGGCTGAACGATTAATCGAACTTCTGGGTATTCCCCATATCTCCACCGGTGATATGTTCAGGCGGGCAATGGCGGAAGGCACAGAACTTGGCAAACAGGCCAAAGGATTTATGGATCGGGGAGAACTGGTGCCTGATGAGGTGACTATAGGTATTGTGAGGGAACGATTGATGGAACCTGACTGTGAGGGAGGCTTTATGCTTGATGGCTTTCCCAGGACAGTCCCCCAGGCGAAAGCTTTAGACAAAATACTTGAAGAGCTTGGGCAGCAGTTAGATGCAGTAATCAATATCAGCGTTCCTCAAGAAGAATTGATTACACGTTTGACAGGCAGAAGGGTCTGCAAGAAGTGCGGAGCAACTTATCATGTGGTTTTTAATCCGCCAGCGGGCGAAGGCCGGTGTGACAAGTGTCAGGGTGAAATCTACCAAAGGGATGACGATAAGGTGGAGACTGTGGGAAAAAGACTGCAGGTATATTTTAAAAATACTGAACCTCTAATCAATTATTACAGAGATTTAGGCTTATTGAAGGAAATAGACGGCAATCAGCCTATGGATATTGTCTTAAATCAAATAGGGGAAAGTCTAGGGAGAAACTGGTAATGATTGTTTTAAAATCGGACAGGGAACTTGGATATATGAGAGATGCCGGACAGGTAGTCGCAAAGGCGCATCAGGAGTTAGAAAAAGCCATTAGGCCTTATGTGACAACTTTGGAACTAGATCAAATTGCTGAGGACATTATTGTGAAAGCTGGAGCTGTTCCAGCCTTTAAAGGCTATCAAGGTTTTCCGGGGAGTATCTGTGTATCTGTTAATGAAGAGGTTGTTCATGGTATTCCTGGTTTAAAAAAACTAAGAAATGGTGATATTGTTAGTATTGATATTGGAGCTGTTATTAACGGGTACCATGGTGATGCAGCCGCAACCTATCCTGTTGGTGTAATTGACGGGGAGATGCAGAGGCTTCTGCAAGTTACTGAAGAGTCCTTAAAAAAGGGCATTGAAAAGGCAGTTGCAAGCAACAGGGTTACTGATATATCCAATGCGATTCAAACTTTTGTGGAGAGCAATGGTTTCTCGGTTGTTCGAGATTATGTGGGTCATGGCATAGGCAAAGCTATGCATGAGGAACCGCAGGTCCCAAACTTCGGAAGGCCTGGGCGAGGGCCAAGATTACACTCTGGAGTCACTTTGGCTATTGAACCGATGGTCAACATGGGGACCCATGAAGTAGAAACCTTGGAGGATAATTGGACAGTGGTTACCAAAGATAGAAAACCTTCTGCGCATTTTGAACATACAATTGCAGTCACTGAAGACGGGCCTGTGATCTTAACCAAAGTTTAGATGGTGGGCCGGAGGTGTTCAGATGAATGAGGTAAAGGTAGGTCAAGTTGTTAAGTCTTTAGCGGGTAGGGACAAAGGATCTTATATGATTATTTTTGACGTCCTGGACAATAATTATGTATCTTTAGTTGACGGTAGTCAGCGAAGAATGGAAAACCCAAAAAAGAAGAAGATCAAGCATTTGCAGCTGACCGGTAGGATTGCCGATGGTTTTGTAAAGGAGTTGCACTCAGGGAGAAGTCCTACTAATGAAGAAGTGAGGAGAACTTTGGAGAAGCTGATTCCTTACCAGGAAAATAACTTGCCGCAAGAATAAGGGGGTAAGATAGGGTAATGTCCAAACAGGATGCGATCGAAGTTGAGGGTACTGTAATGGAACCCCTGCCAAACGGAATGTTTAGAGTCGAACTTGACAATGGCCATAGAGTTCTGGCCCATGTATCTGGTAAAATCCGCATGAATTTCATCAGGATTTTGCCTGGTGACAAGGTTACTGTGGAGTTATCCCCTTACGACTTAACAAGGGGTAGAATTATATACCGATTTAAGTAAGAAAAGAAGACTTCTAAGTATAGGAGGGGTTGCAGTGAAGGTTAAACCATCTGTAAAACCTATCTGTGAAAAGTGTAAGATTATTAAGCGAAAGGGTATTGTAATGGTAATTTGTGAAAATCCAAAACACAAGCAGAAGCAAGGATAACCTGGATTGGAGGTGTATTTATGGCAAGGATCGCCGGTGTAGATTTGCCGCGTGATAAGAGGGTGGAAATAGCCCTAACCTATATTTACGGAATTGGCCGTAGTACTGCAAAGAAAATAATTACCGAAGTGGGGATAGATCCTCTTACTAGAGTTAAAGATTTAACTGAGGGCGAAGCCAATAAATTAAGAGAAGCAATAGAGAAGAAGTATCTGGTAGAGGGCGATTTAAGAAGGGAAGTATCCCTTAATATCAAAAGGTTAATTGAAATTGGATCTTATCGAGGATTACGTCACCGCAGGGGTATGCCTGTCAGGGGCCAGAGGACTAAAACAAATGCCAGAACCCGCAAAGGTCCCAAAAAGACTGTTGGCGTAAAACGTAAAAAGTAGAAAGGGGGAAAACTAATTGGCTAGAAGGACTACAAGGGCTAGAAGAAGAGACAGGAAGAACATCGAAAATGGTATAGCTCATATTAAATCCACCTTTAATAATACAGTTGTCACAATTACTGATAAAGCCGGAAATGCTATATCCTGGTCAAGCGCTGGGTCTGTGGGTTTTAAAGGGTCACGCAAAAGCACTCCCTTTGCCGCACAAATTGCCGCTGAAACAGCAGCCAAGGAAGCCATGGAGCATGGCTTGAAGGAAGTTGAGTGCGTTGTAAAAGGTCCGGGAGCCGGTAGAGAGGCAGCCATTAGGTCGTTGCAGGCAGCAGGTTTAGAAGTTAATGTTATTAAAGACGTTACTCCTATTCCCCACAATGGCTGCAGGCCGCCTAAACGTAGAAGGGTATAGAGGAGGTGTAAATTAAGATGGCAAGATATAAAGAATCAGTTTGCAGGCTCTGCCGCAGAGAAGGTATCAAGTTATTTTTAAAGGGTGATCGTTGTTATACAGACAAATGTGCAGTTGGTAGGAGAGCATATGCTCCTGGTCAGCATGGGCAGCGCAAGAAAAAAATCTCTGAATATGGCATACAGCTTCGCGAAAAGCAAAAAGCCCGGAGGTTCTATGGTATATTAGAAAGACAGTTCAGCAACTATTTTGTCAAGGCTGATCGCCAAAAAGGCATTACAGGTGAGAATTTACTCCGTTTATTAGAAAGACGCTTGGATAATGTAGTATATCGCTTGGGATTAGCAGGATCAAGACCTGAAGCCAGACAGCTCGTACTTCATGGGCATTTTACGGTAAATGGTCAGAAGGTTAACATTCCATCCTTTCTGGTCAAGGTTGGGGATGAGATTGCCGTGAAAGATAAGAGCAAAAACAGCGAGAAGTTCAAGGAAATCGCTGAGGCAGCAATGCATAAGACTCCTCCAGCCTGGTTAGAGACTGACAAGGATAATTTAAGGGGCAGGGTTATAGCCATGCCTAACCGTGAGGATATTGACGTTCCATTAGAGGAGCACTTAATTGTTGAGCTATACTCCAGATAGGTTGTCAAACCAATCGGCTGTTGTGTCCAGGTCGTGAGAAGGAGGGTCAAATATTGTTAGAAATTGAAAAACCAAAAATAGAAATTGTGGAGAAAAACGATGACAATCGTTATGCAAAGTTTGTTTTGGAACCTCTTGAAAGGGGTTATGGGATTACTCTTGGTAATTCGCTGCGCAGGGTGCTGCTTTCTTCATTGCCGGGGGCAGCAGTGACTTCAATCAAAATTGAGGGAGTACTGCATGAGTTTTCTACTATACCCGGTGTAATAGAAGATACCACTGATATTATTTTAAACCTGAAAGGCTTGTGTGTTAAGCTGCATTCTGATGAACCCAAGACCGTTCGCATTGAAATGGAGGGCGAAGGTGTAGTCACTGCAGGTGATATCATTTGTGATGCAGATGTGCATATACTCAATCCGGAAATGCATATTGCAACTCTAGATAAAAACGGTAGGCTTTTCATGGAAATGGTGGTTGAAAAGGGCAGGGGCTATGTTCCTTCCGAGAGGAATAAGAGGGAAGAGCATATTATTGGTGTTATACCAGTAGATTCGCTTTTTTCACCAGTGACAAAAGCTAATTTTACAGTGGAACCGACCCGGGTAGGCCATAGGACTGATTACGATCAATTGACACTTGAAGTATGGACCGATGGAAGTATAGCGCCTGATGAGGCAGTCAGCTCAGCTGCCCGCATTTTAAGTGATCATCTCAAGTTGTTTATGGGATTAACAGAGGAAATAGCAGATGAAGTAACCATGGTAGAAAAAGAAGAAGAAAAGAAAGATAAGATTTTAGAGATGACCATTGAAGAGTTGGATTTGTCTGTACGTTCGTACAACTGTCTGAAACGGGCTGGTATAAATACTGTTGAAGAACTTATCCAAAAGACCCAGGAAGACATGATGAAGGTTAGGAATATGGGAAGAAAATCTCTTGAAGAAGTTAATAATAAGCTGAAAGAACTCAGCCTATGTTTAAGAAAATCAGAAGACTAATCGGTAAAGGAGGGGTGTATCATGGCCAGTGGTAAACTGGGGATGACCGCCGAACACAGAAAAGCGGTTATGCGCAACATTGTTACATCTTTACTAAGGGAAGAAAAGATTCAAACCACTGAACCCAGAGCTAAGCTGCTTGTTAGAGAAGCGGAAAAAATGATAACTCTGGGCAAAAGGGGCGACCTTCATGCAAGGCGTCAAGCTCTTGCCTTTATAACTGATGAAGATGTCGTCACCAAATTATTTACCGAAATAGCAGAAAAATATAAGGACCGGCAGGGTGGGTATACCCGAATCATCAAAGCTGGATACAGGCGCGGTGATGCAGCTCCTATGGTTGTAGTGGAATTAGTATAAGATTCATAGTATTCATCACAAAGTCGGTTTCTGACCGGCTTTTTAGTTAATGTCAGGGGACACACCTCCCTTGTCTCGTAAACTCTTGGTTTGGAGGAATGTCCCCAACGTATGTCAGGGGACACACCTCCCTTGTCTCGCAGGGTGTCAAGGGGGGTGTCAAGGGGGTGTCAAGGGGACGGTTCTCGGGTGTCAAGGGGACGGTTCTCTGTCAGGGGGGGTGTCAAGGGGACGGTTCTCGGGTGTCAAGGGGACGGTTCTCTGTCACATTCTCTGCAGGGTGTCAAGGGTAGGGTGTCAAGGGGACGGTTCTCTGTCACATTCTCTGAAGGGGGGGGTGTCAAGGGGACGGTTCTCTGTCACACACCTCCCTTGTCTCGCAGGGGTGTCAAGGGGACGGTTCTCTGTCACATTCTCTGAAGGGGGGGGGGTGTCAAGGGGACGGTTCTCTGTCACATTCTCTGCAGTCAGGTGTCAAGGGGACGGTTCTCTGTCACATTCTCTGCAGTGTCAAGGGGACGGTTCTCTGTCACATTCTCTGCAGTCAGGTGTCAAGGGGACGGTTCTCTGTCACATTCTCTGTCACATTGTTAGCCAGATGAAGGAAAGGGGACACACCAAACAAGGAAAGGGGACACACCTCTTCCAGAGGAATGTCCCCAACGTATAGAGGAATGTCCCCAACGTATAGAGGAATGTCCCCAACGTATAGAGGAATGTCCCCACGTATGCGTAAACTCTTGGTTTGAAGAAATGTCTCTAACAGGGGTACAACGTAGGTGATATAGGTGATTAGGCTTGATAAAGTTGCTTTTGCTTATTCGGCAAAGTCCAACCATAAATTTGCTATCGACAACATCAGCTTGGAAATAAGGCCCGGCGAAAATATAGCTATCATCGGCCCAAATGGTTCAGGGAAATCTACCTTGGCCAAACTTTTAAATGCCCTTTTGCGTCCTTTATCCGGAAAGATTACCATAGATGGTATGGATACCAGGGATGATAACTGTAAATGGGAAATCAGAAGGTTGGTAGGCATGGTTTTCCAGAACCCGGAAAACCAGCTCCTGGCATCCTCCGCTGAAGAAGAGGTGGCCTTTGGGCCGGAGAATTTAGGTATACCCAGTGAAAAAATTCACCAGCTGGTTGAGGAATCCTTAAACAAAGTAGGTCTGGGGGGTTTTAGGACAGCTGAACCCCATAAGCTCTCCGGAGGCCAAAAACAGAGGCTTGCAGTTGCAGCGGTTTTGGCCATGAAGCCCAAATATCTTGTGCTGGATGAAGCAACCAGCATGCTTGATATCCATGGTAAACAGGAGATCTTAAAGACAGTACAGGAACTTCATAAGCTCTACCGGATAACTGTGGTTAACATAACGCATGATATGGCTGAAGCTGCCCTTGCTGAGCGCATTGTCGTCCTTATGGATGGTCGGGTATTCCTTGAAGGTTCACCTCACAAGGTGTTTGCAGAATATGATGTTCTGCACCAGGCCGGTTTAGAGGTTCCTGGTACTGCAAAACTGGCTCAGAGGCTGCATCAAGCTGGAATACCTATCCCCAAGGGCATTATTAACAGGGAGAAACTGGTGGATGAATTATGCTCCTTAACTTTATAAACGTAAGTTTTGCATATGAACGGGGAAAGAAAAAAACCTTCAGGGCACTGGATTCTATAGATTTAACAGTAAATTCAGGAGAATTTATTTGTATTACAGGGCCCACCGGGTCAGGCAAGTCTACCCTGGTGCAGCACATGAACGGTCTGTTAAAGCCAAATGAAGGTACGGTACTTTTCAAGGGCAAGGAGATTAGCTACCGGGGAGATGATTTGCAAAAGCTGCGCAAGTCTGTTGGCTTGGTCTTTCAATTCCCAGAAGATCAACTTTTTGAAGAAACCATTGCCAAGGATATTGCCTTTGGCCCGAGGAAGTTGGGTATGCCCAAGGGATTAATAGAAGAGAGGGTCAAAGAAATAATGCATCTTGTAGGACTTCCCTATGAGGACTTTAAGGACCATTCGCCAATGAAAATCAGCGGCGGTCAAAAGAGAAGGGCTGCTATAGCAGGTGTCTTGATAACTGACCCGGAAATCTTAATTCTAGATGAACCTACAGCAGGTTTAGACCCTAAAGGGAAAAAGGAGATAATGACCATTGCCCGTATGGTGCAGCAAAAAGGTTCCACTGTAATCATGATAACCCATGATTTGGAGCTTATTGCAGAATATGCAAGCAGGGTTGTGGTAATGGATAAGGGCAGGATTGTAGGCGATGCTAAAGCGGAGGCAATTTTAACCAATGAGGAGATGCTTACGAAGATAAAAATGTTGGCCCCCGAGCCCTTTCAAATCGCACGGGACCTACGGCGCAGGGGATGGAACCTCCAGGAAAAAATCTACGATTGGGATAGTCTCGCAGAGGATATCATCAAGGTGTGGAATGCTCAAAGAAGGAAGTAGTTATTATGCTTAAGGGTATTTCAATAGGAAATTATTTGCCGGGAGATTCTTTGGTGCACAGATTAGATCCCCGGGTTAAGATTACAGCTGCACTATTTATGATTGCATCTTTGTTTATAATGAATAATTACTTGGGCTTGCTTGCGGTGACATTGTTTTTTGGCGGAGCCTTACAGTTTTCCAACATGGGGCTGTCTTATGTATTTAAAGGGCTGAAGCCTGTCTTTATTGTCATAATCATAACCTTTATAATTCATTTATTTTTTACTCCGGGAGATGTTCTATATAATGTTGGGCCTCTTACCATTACAAGGGAAGGTCTTAATCGCGCAATATTTATGTCTTACAGGCTGCTCTTACTTATTGGAGTTTCGGTTATCTTAACAGGAACAACGTCCCCGGTGAGACTGACAAAGGGATTAGAGAGTCTTTTTTATCCTTTAAAGAAGCTGAGGGTTCCTACTTCTGAGTTGGCTTTAATGGTTAGTATAGCGCTGCGCTTTATACCAACCTTTGCCATGGAAACTGAACGAATTATGAAGGCCCAGGCTTCCAGGGGCGTTAATTTTCATGCCGGTAAGTTTACAGAAAGAGTAGAAAACATGCTGCCCATTTTGGTTCCTTTGTTTATCAGTTCTTTTAAACGAGCTGAGGACCTGGCAATAGCCATGGAAGCCAGGTGCTACAGGGGAGGAGAAGGAAGGACAAGTCTATATCCCTTTTTCCTTGCTGTGAGGGATTACATGGCTTTGATTGTAATATTCTTATATCTTGGGGTAATGATTGCCCTGAGTTAAGTCGGAATTCAGAATTCAGAATTCAGAAGTCAGAATTATTTACTGTGTAGTTTTGTAGGTCATGAGTGATGATATGCCCTATAAGTGTATATGGGGGGATTAGATGAAAACAGTAAAGCTTACCCTTGGCTACCTGGGGGAAAGGTATAGCGGCTGGCAGCTCCAATCTAAGCAACCCCATGTGAAAACTGTCCAGGGTGAAGTTCAAAACGCCTTAAGGATACTTACAGGAGAGGATATTAAGATCACAGCAGCCGGCAGGACGGATGCTGGAGTTCATGCCTTGGGACAGGTGATAGGTTTTGCAACTAACAGTTCTATTCCCTATGAAAAGTTTCCTGCTGCTTTAAATGGGCTTCTGCCTGAGGATATAGTAGTTCATAGAGGAGAACCAGCTCCAACGGGTTTTCATGCCAGGAAGCATGCACTGGGCAAATGGTACAGGTACAGCATGTATTTGCATAGTTTCCCACATGTTTTCTATAATAAAGTCAGTTTGTGGATACCTTATAAGTTAAACATTGATGCAATGAAGACCTGCGCTAAGATATTAGAAGGAACCCATGATTTTTCGTCTTTTTGTGCCGCTAGGAGCTCAGTGCAGGATTTTGTCAGAACAGTAAAGGCATGCCGAGTTAGTACCAAGGGAAAATTTCTCTTCATAGATATTTATGCCGATGGATTTTTATATAATATGGTTAGAATAATAGCGGGAACTTTACTGGAAATAGGAAGAGGTTCAATGGAGCCGGCACATTTCAAGGAAGTTTTACAGGGCAAAGACCGTGGGTTGGCAGGCCCCACTGCCCAGGCAAAGGGATTATGTTTGATTAGAGTGGATTATGAAGAAGAAAAGTTATTCTGTAAGGCAACTCATCTTGACATGCCTCTACTATTTTATTAAAATATCATGGGTAAGAGTTTATTCAGGTTTTCAGCCCCGTTAACCTGGTGACTATAGAAGTATTGAAAATGCGAATATTATTAGACCGAAAAGGCTAAGGAGGGACATTATGAGCACTTTTATGGCTAAGCCTCATGAAGTAACCAGAAAGTGGTACCTTATTGATGCAGAAGGTAAAACTTTAGGTAGGCTGGCTACTGAGATAGCAAGGTTGCTTAGGGGTAAACATAAACCAACTTTTACGCCCCATGTAGATGTTGGAGATCATGTTATTATAATTAATGCAGAAAAGATTCACCTGACAGGCAATAAACTTTCACAGAAAAAATATTACAGGCACTCAGGGTATCCCGGCGGCCTCAAGGTAATGGATTACCAGACATTTATAGATAAGCAGCCTGATAAGGTAATTCTCAAGGCCGTTAAAGGAATGCTGCCGCATAACAAGCTTGGCAGAAAGATGCTTACCAAGCTAAGAGTTTATAGGGGCAGCGAACATCCACACCAGGCTCAACAGCCGGAAGTCTATGAGGCGTAGAAAGGGGGATTAACATGGCTCAACTGCAGTACTACGGTACAGGAAGAAGAAAAAATTCAGTTGCCAGGGTATACCTAGTTCCAGGTGATGGCAAGATTACGGTTAACGCCAGGGATATTGAAGAATATTTTGATAAAGAAACCCTTAAGATGATTGTCAGACAGCCTCTAGAAGCAACTGAGACTGTAGGGCGTTTCAATGTAAGTGCCAAGGCCATTGGCGGTGGTACCAGCGGCCAGGCAGGAGCTATTCGTATGGGAATAGCCAGGGCGCTTTTGGAAGCTGATGAAGAATACAGACCGGTTCTTAAAAGAAATGGATTTTTGACAAGGGATCCTAGAATGAAGGAACGTAGAAAATACGGCTTAAAGAAAGCCCGCAAGGCGCCACAATTCTCCAAGAGATAAAACAGGAAGGGGATACCGGAAGGTATCCCTAGACTATTTAGGGGGACATTCCAAACAAGGTAAGGGGACACACCAAACAAGGTAAGGGGATACACCAAACAAGGTAAGGGGACATTCCAAACAAGGTAAGGGGACACACCTCTTGCAGAGGAATGTCCCCAACGTATAGAGGAATGTCCCCAATATAAGGTGTGTCCCCTTACCTTATAGTGCAAACTTGTCAACGGCCTGTTGTACTTCTTCGGCCAACTTGGCCAGTCTCTGGCTTGTAGATGCAATCTCTTCCATGGATGCCGATTGTTCCTCTGTAGCTGAAGATATAGATTGAATTTGGTCGGAAACATTTTTGCTGGCTTTGCTCACATCCTCCATGGACATCACTATTTCTTGGCTTCCACTTGCCATCTGTTCTATTGCAGCTGATATCTCGCGAATTTGATCGGATACTTGAACAACAAATTCTACAATTTGTTCAAATTTTTCTCCAGCTTTGTTGACAATATCTATGCCTTTTTTGACTCCCTCAACGCCTTCATTAGTAGATAAAGTAGCATTATCGATGGTTCTTTGGTTTTCTTTTATGATTACAGCGATTTGTTTTGTGGCATCGGAAGATTGTTCGGCCAGTTTTCTAACTTCTTCTGCAACAACCGCAAAGCCCCGACCGGCATCTCCAGCCCGTGCTGCTTCAATGGCTGCATTTAGGGCCAAAAGATTTGTTTGGTCGGCTATGCTGTTAATCATGTTGACAATTTCTCCAATTTTTTCTGAGCTTACCGGGGCAAATCCCGCATATCTAATATGATTATTAAAGAAATATTCATCCGATCCTCTTTCCCCATTGATCATTCTTTTAATGGTATCAGCTAAATCCTGATACTCCGGCTTTGTTTGTGCTTCTACGATGAAATTGGTTTCATTTAAAACAAGGTCATTATTAGGGTGTGCTATTAGTGTCCCTTTACCATCAATCATAAAACCATATCCAGTTTTACCAAATCTTATCTGGTTAGTTATTTCACTCAAAACACCAGCATCCAAGGACGCCATCAATACGCCGACAATGATTCCATCATTGATGATTGGTGCAGCAGTAACAAAAGTAAGACTGTTGTCTACCCTGCTGTTTATGGGATCGGAAATGTTAGCATCACCTTTAATAGCTTTCTGGAAATACTGCCTGTCGCTGATCTGGGTTTCAGCGCCATTGCTTAATAAAATTCGTCCATCTGGCGTTGCCACTCCCATGAAATTATATCCTAATCTTTTACTTTCATTTACTAATACAGGAAGCTGATCTTCCCAAACCATGCTTTTTATCACATTTCTTTGGGCGATGGATGTTAACAGGTCTATATTAGCCTGGATTTCACTTTCGACTAATCTGGCAGCATCTTCTCCATACTGCGGTAGAACTTCCTCAATATTTTGAGTTAAGGCATCAGCTGCAATTTGATAAGCTTGATAGCCTAATATGCCACAAGCAAGGAGTAGTACAAGTGAAATTATCATGATGATCATAAAACCAATACTTTTAAATTGTAAAAATTTAATAAATCTTCCAAACATTTTGCTAACTCCCTTCTGGTTTGATTAATTTTGACTTACCTGAAAAAGCATACCAATTGGATACTGGCCTAAGGGGATATGAGGCATGTGCTGAGCCTCAATTATCCTGGCATGATCAAGCAATACAATTATACTAGAACTCTCTTTCACAACTCCCTGTATGCAATGTTAACCCTCTTTTCTTTTAGAGTAACTGTTTGGGTTTGGTTAAGGAATTTACGTCAGCTGCCAAACAGCTACTCTTTTTGACCGTTTAGGCACAGCTTTCTACCATTCATCGAAAAGCTGTAGGAGTAAAGGAAGCACTGTACTATAATGATAATAATAAAGGTGTAGAAGTATGTTTTTTTGTAACTAGGTTGGTGTTTAAGTATGGGGTGTGTGATGGGCGAGCTGATGATAAGATGCACCTATTACTCCTATAACCAGTATTTATAGTAAAATCTGAATTTTGGGAAAATTAAGGAGGTGAGTCCTAATGGGCCAAATTGCTGCACAGGTTTCCGGTAGTCAAGAAAAGGGGCATAGTTATGCCAGTATTATGGCCAGGTTTTTATCATTTGGGACTCAGTATATAGATGAAGCTGTTGTATTTGGTCTTACCCAGGGAGTTGATTTTAAATACCGTAAGGGTGAGCAGGGGGTTCCCAGCAGGGTCTTTGCCCTTGCCGGAAATCTGGATTTAGATATTCTCTTGGCTGGTGATGTTCCAAATACCTGGTATGGCGCCGGCGAATTTCCCTGGAAAAACATAAGAGAAGCTTTGCGTAAGAATCAGGTAGTTTTGCTTCGGGTTAATCCACAGTATCTGGTTTATCATGGAAAGCAAAATATCAATCATAGTGATTATTTAATTGCCGCTGTCTGCTACATGGAAACTGACGGGCTGCTTGGGATAATTGATCCACAATATCATGGACCTCAGTATCTTATTGTGGAAGACCTAGCGGAGGCCATGTATCGCTGTTCTGCCGAGTACAGGTATGGGTATTGGGTAGTCTCCGACAGGATTGTGGAGATAACTGAGCAAAAGTTACGCAAAGCTCTTTATACTTGTGCAAAACATATGCTTTTTGATGCAGACGCATATTCGGGCATATCGGCGATGCATCTTTTTGCTCAGGAGATGCTGCGTTGGAAAGAAGAGGTCAAGGACTGGAAGTGGTCTGCCCTCTACTGCTGCAGCTTACTCCTTAATTATGGCCAGAAAAGTGGTTGCAGAAGCCTTTATGCAGACTTTTTGACAAGGGCAGCCAGGATAATTCCCGAACTGGATAAAGTGAGGGTTCCCCAAAAGATGCAAAGAATTACCCTTTTGTGGGATGAGTTAGCGGCAAACTTATACGCAATTACGCGTACAGTAGACAACAGTCTTATTTTTCAGACGGCTGGAGTTTTAAAGAAAATTGCTGTGGAAGAGGAACGGTTGTACTCCATGATTTTGTCCGTTTTAAGTGGTTCTGCCCAGTCAGGTCAGGGTAAGCAGGTTGTAAATGAAAACTAAAAGAATAAGATAAACCTCCCCGGCATAAATTAAAATAGGAAAGGGGAGGTTTTTTGTGCCAAGATATACAGGATTTTATATATTCAGAATAAGATATGCCCTAATCAGCTTGCTGGTTGTTCTTACTGCTGTGCTGCTTTTGGGGTATTTTTATTTGACAGCCTTAGTTGAAGCTAGGACTATACAAGCCATGGCCTGGGCTGTTGAAAAGAGGGTTATAGCCATTGATGCAGGCCATGGGGGATATGACCCTGGAGCTAAAGGTCCTTCCGGGACTGAGGAAAAGGACATTACTTTGCAGGTGTCTAGAAGATTGGCCAAAAAGCTCAGCATGGAAGGAGCCCTGGTAGTACTTCTCCGTGATACCGATGAAGATTTTGTTGAACCAGGTCCTGGTACCAAAAAGAAAAGAGACTTAGATTACAGGCTGAAAACTGCTAATGATAATGGCGCTCAATTGCTGGTGAGCATTCATGTGAACAGTTATGGTTCAAAATGGTCAGGGGCGCAAACCTTCTATAATCCTGAAAATAAAGAAAATGCTTTACTTGCTGAAGCCATTCAAGCTGAATTGAGAAAAACCAGCAATTCCAAAAGGGCTATTCTGCCTATCACTACTTCTTATTTATTAAATAATCTAGATATACCTGCCTGCATTGTAGAATTGGGGTTTATCTCTAATCCAAAAGAAGAAAAAAAATTAATGGATCCAACCTACCAGCAGGCTCTGGCAGAGGCCATTTACAAGGGCATATTAAAGTACCTGGCTAATCAATAACCGGATTTTGTTTATTACTCACATGTTCAAAATTCTGTCTCCTAACTCCCTCCAACAAATAGCTAAGAGGTAGTTTTTCTTTTTTATTGTTAACAATAGGAAAAAAAGTGTATTATAATAACGAGTAAAGTTTATAAGTTAATCGGGTATTCGGGGTGCATAAATGGCTAGGGAAATATATCTGGATAACAGCGCTACAACACAAGTGTTTCCAAGGGTTGCAGAAAAAATGACCAGAGTACTGGTTGAAAATTATGGAAATCCATCTTCCTTACATAAAAAAGGTTTTGAAGCTGAAAAAATAATTAAGGAAGCCAGGCAAGAAATTGCCCAAACCCTTCGTGTTGATGCCTCGGAACTTTATTTTTGCTCTGGAGGTACAGAGGCTAACAATTGGGTGATTAAAGGTATAGCTAAAAGGTATGGCAAGAGGGGCCGGCACATAATCAGCACTGCCATCGAGCATCCGGCAGTACTGAATCCCCTGGAAGAGCTGGCAGAGGAAGGTTTTGACATTACTATCCTTCCTGTGGACAAGTCGGGCAGCATTTCCCTTGATGACCTCAAAAAAAGTCTGCGCCAGGACACTATTTTGCTGAGCATGATGCATGTTAATAATGAATTGGGTACAATTCTGCCAGTTCAGGAAGTTGGAGAAATATTAAAAGGCACAAGTGTTTTTTTCCATGTAGATGCTGTACAAAGTTTTGGCAAAGTGGAGCTTCAGCCGAAAGTTTGGGGGATTCATGCTTTATCTGTCAGCGCGCACAAGATCCATGGGCCAAAAGGAATTGGTGCATTATATATTGATAAAAGATTAAACCTTCCTCCTTATCTTTCAGGGGGCGGTCAGGAAAGGGCAAAGCGTGCCGGTACCGAGAATACGACAGGGATTGCTGGTTTTGGGGAAGCAGTAAAGGTATTAAAGGAGCAGGATATATCCGGTAAAGTAAAAAGCATAAAGGACGTGCTCCTTGCAGGGTTGGTCTCTATTCCAGGGGTACATTTCAACGGTTCTCCCGATAAATATGCTACCCCTATAATCAATGTTTGGTTTGAGGGGATAGACAAAGGAGAGGTTCTCCTGCATTTGCTTGAGGAAGACGGATTATATGTTTCAACAGGTTCTGCATGTCATTCCCGTAAACCAGAACCCAGCCACGTCCTAAAAGCCATAGGTTCTGGCAAAGAAGCGTTGTTTGGAGCAATACGATTAAGTATTGGAGCGTTAAATACAGAAGAGGAAATGCATGAGGCAGTGCAAATCATAAAAAAAAGAGTCCAGGAATTGCAGCGGATGTAGGGTGATGCATGAAGGGGGTTGCGCATGAATAGCGTTTTGTTGGTTAAATATGGGGAGATAGGTTTGAAGGGAAAAAACCGCAGCAGATTTGAGGATAAACTTGTACATAATATCAGGTCAGCCCTTCAGGATATTTCCGAAGCTATACCTAGAAAGATCTATGGTAGGTTGGTCATTCCTGTTGATGAGATCCATCAGGATGTCATTGAAACAGTACGTCAGGTTTTTGGCATTACAGCGGTAAGCCCGGCAGTCTCAGCGGTTCTTGAACTGGATGAGATTAAGCAGGCTGCGTTAAAACTCCTGGAGAGTTCCACGGGAAAAACTTTCAAAGTAAGTGCCAGAAGACCTAACAAGAGTTTTCCTTTTACATCCCCGGAAATAAATAGGGAAGTTGGCGCCCATTTGTTGGCAAATACTGGAAAATGGAAGGTGGATGTACACTCCCCGGATGTTGAGGTGTTTGTGGAGGTTCGCCCAGAAGCAGCCTTTGTGTATACTCAGGGTTATCCTGGTTATGGGGGACTGCCGGTAGGGGTGACGGGGAAAGGTATACTTATGCTTTCTGGGGGAATAGACAGCCCTGTAGCTGGTTGGCTGGCCATGAAGCGAGGCGTTGATCTGGTCTGCTTGCATTTTCACAGCTATCCCTTTACAAGCCAAAGGGCCAAGGAAAAAGTGCTGGATTTGACTAGGCTGCTGGCCAAATATAAAGGTACCATGAAAATTTATATTAATTACTTTACAGAAATCCAGAAAGAGATTAAACAAAAGTGCCCCATGGAATTATACGTTACTGTCATGCGTCGGATGATGTTTAGAATTGCACACAGAATTGCCGAAACAGAAGGCGCCCTGGCCATTGTCACCGGAGAAAGTCTTGGACAGGTGGCCAGTCAGACTTTAGAAAGCATCTATGTCATTAATCAGGTTATTTCTTTACCTGTAATCAGGCCCTTGGCAGCCATGGACAAGGTGGAAATAATCCAACTGGCTAGAAAAATCAATACTTATGAAACATCCATCCAGCCCTATGAAGACTGTTGTACTTTGTTTCTGCCTGAAAACCCAGCAACTAAACCTAAACTAAGCAAGGTTGTCAAAGCTGAAGAAGATTTGGATATTGAGGGTTTAATTGCCGATTCCTTGGACAAGACTGAGGTTTTGTATCTCAGGTGAAAGACAGAAAGGGTGTATTATGAGATGAGAGCGCATGTTATTAACACACCACTAGGTTGGATAGCTGCCGCATACAGTGGCAAAGGACTGGCAGCCCTTACATTGCCAATGCCCACAAAGGATAAAGCCTTGATCGACCTGCAGAAAACAGTCAAAGATTTTTTAGTTGTTGGGTATGAATTCAGCAGGCCCCTGTACAGGGTTCAACGTGAGTATCAACCTGTTTGTATGCTTGCAGAGTCCTTGTACGATTATTTTATAGGTAATACTCCTGATTTTGCGTGTATTGCACTTGATACCTCACAGTGTACTTCTTTTGCTAAGAAGGTTTACTCTAAGGTAGCCCAGGTGCCTTATGGGCAAACCCGCAGCTATGGTTGGGTGGCTCATGAGATAGGTGCTAACAATGGCGCCAGGGCTGTAGGAGGAACATTACGAAATAATCCTTTTCCCATAGTGGTACCGTGTCATAGAATTATTAGCGCCTCAGGTAAAATAGGCGGTTTTACCGGTGGGTTGGACTTGAAGAGACGGCTTTTGGCCATTGAAGGTTTTAGTATTTAAGAAGAGGTGATTATAATGGGTAAGCTTGTTTTTGCAGGTATAGCGCCCCATCCGCCAATTATAGTAGAAGCAGTGGGCAGGGGACAGAACCAGGAATCAGCAAAAACAATTGCAGCTATGCAAGCTTGGGCCAAAGAATTAAAGAAATCGGAGCCGGAAGTTTTGGTCATTATCACACCACATGGAAACCTGTTTCAAGATGCAATTGCAGTACATGCTTATGCTGAACTGAAGGGGAGTTTTGCCTCCTTTGGGGTTTCTGGGACAGGCTACAGCTTTGCAAACCATAAAGAATTGCGAGAAACAATTGTTAAAACTGCTAGCCAAAAGGGTTTTCAAGTCATGGAAGTAAATGAAACCAGCCGATCGCGCTACAGACTGCAAAAAGACCTTGATCATGGCGTTTTGGTTCCCCTGGATTTCCTGGTAAGGGAAGGGGTAGAAATTCCCCTGGTAGTAATATCCATGGCTCTTTTAGATTATATTGATCTTTACCGGTTTGGCACTGTCCTAGGGGAAGTCATTGAGAAAGGGAAGTGGAAGGTTGCTTTGGTTGCCAGCGCTGACCTTTCCCACAGGTTAACGAGGAATGCACCGGCAGGTTTTGACCCCATGGGTAAAGAGTTTGATGATAAGCTTGTTGATTTGGTAAGGCAGGGTAAGCTTTCTGAACTACTTGACTTGGATGAGGAGTTAGTTGAGCGTGCCGGAGAATGTGGGCTAAGGCCTATAATCATGCTGGCAGGGGCTTTGGACAGTCATGAGATAGATCCTAGAGTGTTAAGCTATGAGGGGCCTTACGGAGTTGGCTATCTGGTTGCTTTTTTTGAAGTGAACAAGACTGGGGGGTCAAGGATAGAGGAATGGCGGAACAGTAAAAAGGTTGAAGCTGCTGGCAGGCGATTGGATGAATCTATACCTGTCCAGTTGGCAAGGAAGAGCTTGCAGTATTATTTAGAAAAGGGTAAATACCTGCCCATACCCTCATCCCTTGAGGAAATGTTAAAAGAACAAAAGGCTTGTTTTGTATCTCTTAAAAAGAACGGCAGGTTGAGGGGTTGTATCGGTACCATTGAACCTGTAAGAAGCATGCTGGCCGAAGAAATCATTTGCAACAGCGTAAGCGCAGGTACTGGAGACCCCAGGTTTTCCCCTGTGACAGCAGATGAGTTGGATGAGCTGGTTTTTTCCGTTGATGTATTGTCCAAACCTGAGCCTGTTGACTCTATAGAAGCTCTTGACCCCAAAGTTTATGGCATTATAGTTAAAAGAGGTTCCCGTTCAGGTGTTTTACTTCCAAACTTAGAAGGCGTGGATACAGTGGAATACCAGCTTGAAATCACACTCAGTAAAGCAGGGATCAGCCCTCATGAAGATTATAAAATTTATAGGTTTAGAGTGGACAGATATTATTAGAGAAGTGGGAAGTCAGAAGTGGGAAATTGGAATATTGAAAGTGAGAGATGGGAAAGTTTGAGAAGCTATTCAGTGAGAACGCGTCCCATAAAATGGGGACAGGATTGAGGTGCATAAGATGCAGTTAGCAAGTTGGTTTATTGAAAAAGAAGATAACAAAGTTATCTGCCAGCTGTGTCCTCATGTATGTCACATACCTGAAAATGATGGAGGCAAGTGCCGGGTGAGGGTTAATAAAGAGGGCAGACTTTATTCTGCCAATTATGGCAAGGCAACTGCCATAAACTTAGACCCCATGGAAAAAAAGCCCCTTTATCATTTCTACCCGGGTAAAAATGTATTATCATTAGGCACCTTTGGCTGCAATTTGCACTGCGATTTTTGCCAGAACTGGCAGATTGCCCATGAGGCGGATTTTGGCAGGAGTATGTTGCCTCAGGAGGTTGCGGAACTCGCTCATAGGTATTATGTAAACCAAAATTCAGCCGGCGTTGCCTATACATATTCAGAACCGGGAATGTGGTATGAGTTTGTTGTGGACACTGCTCCTTTAGTTTCTGAATATGGTCTGGTTAATGTACTTGTTACAAATGGGTATTTGAATAAAAAACCATTTTTGGAGCTTCTAAAACATGTGCATGCCTTTAATATAGATGTCAAGGCTTTTACGGATAAGTTCTATAAGGAAAAGGTGTGCGGCACATTGAAACCGGTTTTGGACAATTGTGCTGCAGTAGTTGAAAAGGGCCGCCACCTTGAGATAACCACCCTGATTATTCCAGGTCTTAACGACAGTGCATCAGAAATCGAGGAATTAGCCCGCTGGATTGCATCTTTAGACCCTAACATCCCACTGCACCTTTCCCGATATTATCCTAATTACAAAATGCATATTAAAGCTACGCCTTTAGATATTCTAGAGCAGGCATGGGAAACAGCCAGGGAGTATCTGGGCTATGTATACATAGGTAATGCCCCTGAGCTGGATAAGTCAGATACTTTATGCCCTGTCTGCGGTAAAGTGCTTATCAAAAGAAGTTTCTATAATACCTATAAAACGGGTTACGAGGGGGGCAAGTGCTTGAACTGTCAAAATCATATCAGGGGAATAGTTGAATGACAAATCCTAATTTCAATGAAATTAAAGCATATGCAAATATTATGCAAATATTTAGAAAGGTAGTTGAAAAATGAGTTTAGAAAAAGCAGCTATTCTTACATTGAAAAATTGTATGGGCATAAAAAAAGGTGAGCAGATTTTAGTAGTTACTGATACACCATTGTACTCTTTGGGTCAGGAGTTTTTTAATGCTGCTAAAGAGCTTGAGTGTGAAGCTCTGCAAATGAATTTTTTACCTAGAGACAATAACGGTGAAGAGCCACCCCAGGCTGTGGCTGCTGCCATGAAGGATGCCCAGGTTGTCCTGCTGATAACATCCAAATCGTTGTCACATACCAGGGCCAGAAAAGAGGCAAATCTTGCTGGTGCAAGGATTGCTTCTATGCCTGGTATTACCGAAGAGATGATTTTAAGGACTCTTACCATAGATTATGGTGTATTTCAGGAGCAGGCAGCTAAGTTGGAACAGATTTTATCAGGTGGCGGGCATGTACATTTGACAAGTGAGGCAGGGACTGACCTGACTTTCTCTATAGAAGGCAGAAAAGGGCTCATTGATGCGGGCATCTATACTAAACCAGGAGATTTTGGGAATCTACCTGCAGGGGAGGTTTATGTAGCTCCTGTTGAAGGTACTGCACAGGGTATACTAGCAGTGGACGGATCCATGGCAGGTATTGGTATAGTTGACCGTCCTATTATTCTTAAGGTGGAAAAGGGGCTAGCCCTTGAAGTATACGGCGGCGGGGCAGCGATTAAGCTAAACGGTATACTGCACAAGTATGGTGATAAGGCGCGCAATATCGCAGAGCTGGGAATAGGTATTCATCCCACGGCTATTCTTACAGGAGCTGTTCTGGAGGATGAAAAAATCCAAGGCACTGTGCACATTGCTTTGGGAGGCAATAGTACCATTGGCGGCACTGTGGAAGTAGCCAGCCATTTAGATGGAATTGTCCTGAAACCAACATTGAGTATTGATGGCACATTGATACTCAAGAGCGGCAAGTTCTTGTAGAGGTTTACATAATATTCTAAAACTCTTTATATATTTGCCAGGCTGAAACCCATGCAACTGCTTCTACTCTTGAAGGAAAGGGATTCTAAACTAGTAGGAGCTTTTTGCTAAAAGTTGCTCCTTTCATAGCTTATGCGGTTTCGTGCAAAAGCCGGACAAAATCCCCTTCTCTGCCTCTCACCTGATATAACGGGAATTCCTAATTCACATTGGCCGTTCTTTTGGTATGTGCATTTGCAGTCGCAAATCATGTCCTGCATCTTGAAAACCTTCCTTCTTTTCACATTAATTTTATTATCTTAATTCCTAGTATGCCCAAAGAATCTTTAAAGCATAGCTTTTAATATTTGTTAACATTTTCGTAAAACCTTTTAACAGAGCAACGCATCTTTTTAGAAGCTGGATTAACCAGTGTTAAGTCTGAAGTCAAGGGTGTAATGCATTTCCTGTGTCAGGCATTATATCTGAGAGAAGTTGCAAGTAGACTAACATTACATTATAATTGTACCACTGATATGCATTCGTATAGTCGTATAGACATGGAGGGTATAAAACTAATGAGAATTAATGACCAATCTCCTGTGCCAATTTATTTTCAAATAAAAGAGGACCTCAAGCAAAAGATTATTTCAGGACATTACAAGCCTAATGATCGCATTCCTTCAGAGGAGGACTTGGCAGAACATTACGGTACCAGTAGGATGACCTTAAGGCGTTCTGTAACTGAACTTGTTGAGGATGGATATCTGTACAGGGTGCATGGTAAAGGCACATTTGTTAGTAAACCACGAATTGAAAGGAGTTATGCACCTTTAACAGGTTTTATGCAGGATATGACTAAAAGGGGTTTCATCCCAGGCGCTAAAGTTTTAGAGATTAAGGAAGTGCAGCCTTCACCTAAATTAAGGTCATTATTAGAGTTGGAGAAGAATAATACTGTAATCAAAATTGTTAGACTTCGATATGCAAATGAGGAACCAATAGTAATCCAAAATGCATTCATTCCCACTTTCCTTTGTCCTGAATTAATTCATGAAAACCTAGAAGTTAATTCTCTATATGACGTCTTGGAAAACAAGTATAAATTAGAGCTCTTTTGTGCAAAGCAAAAGATGGAGGCAACTGTTGCCAACAAAAACTTGGCTGAAACCCTGGGAGTTAAAAAAGGCAGCCCGTTGTTATATGTAGAAAGGTTAACTTTTTTAAAAAACAATATTCCGGTGGAATATGTAGAAATATGGTATCGGGGTGACAGATATGTTTTTGAGGTAAACTTATTTAAACATTGGGATAAGTAATTAGTATTAACCTCTTCATTTTCAGGATGATAGGCTATTAAATGTCTCTTTTTGATTTATAAATTCGACAACTCCTCAATCACGCTTAGGAGGAATGAAAATACATATGGAAGTGATAAGTAGTGAAAGTATTAGGTTTAGTCGGAAGCCCAAGAAAGGGATTTAATACCGATTATGGAGATATGGCTGCTCAAACCAAGCTTTTCATCGATCGCTGTTACAGGTTTATTGAGATGGGGATAATGGTGACAATACCATGAGCTTCCCCAGCAGGATAAAGAATCCCAAAAAACTTGTCTTTGTTTCTGTTGCAGGTAGTTTTGGTGTTGAGACTTTTGAAAAACAAATAGAGGTTATTAAGCTTTTATGTAATGATTTAAACGCTGAATTGATAGATAAATTGTTGGTTACCAAGACAGATTGGTTTCCTGTTAAAGACAATCCCGGATTACAAGAAGAAGCATTTAATATAGGAAAAAGGTTAGTCCTAAAACTAACAGTATAGCGGAATTCAATTTTAATCAATGTTATTCGGAGGTAGGAAATGAAGTCTTTGGTAAGATATGGGAACAAAGCAAAAGAGTTCAGACTGATAAACACTGAGGAGCCCAGTCCGGGTGATGGTGAAGTAAAGATCAAAGTTGAGTATGCAGGCATCTGCGGTACTGACCTGCACATGTATGAAGGACATCTTGATTTGTCCGTCCCGATTATTGTAGGGCATGAGTTTAGCGGTACAGTTGTTGAGGTGGGCAAGGGCGTTGTAGGCATTAAACCTGGAGACAGGGTTACAGCAGAACATACCTTTGACGTATGTGGCTGTTGTAGTCACTGCCGTGAAGGTAAATACAACTTATGTACAAACAGGATTTCCTTGGGGTTTGAAAAACCAGGATGTTTTGCAGAGTATGTAATAGCCGGTTCAAAATATATTCATAAATTGCCCGATAATGTAGCCTTTGAGGAGGGGGCTCTTACTGAACCTATAGCTTGTTCCTTGCATGCTGTTGAAAAAGTGCTGCCGACTCCAGGAGAAAGAGCCCTGATAATTGGCCCGGGTCCGGTTGGTTTGTTGACTGGATTGTGCTTAAAAGCACATAATTGTCAGGTGGATATTATCGGCACTGAAAGTGATGTTTTGCGGTTAGAAAAAGCAAAGCAGCTGGATATGAACGTTGTAGACCAAGGAGCTTGTTTAGGCGGAAATTACGATATCATAGCAGAGTGTTCAGGCAGCCAGGCAGCCAGGCAGGAGTTGAATTGGCGCTGCAGTCCATCAAAAAGAACGGCCGTTATGTGCAGGTTGGAATATTTGCTAAACCAATTACTGTCAATTTAGATTTGGTGGTATTTAATGAGCTAAGGTTTGCAAAAGAACTATCAGGTCTTGGTTTAATTTTAAGGCTGGACTTATCACCTACAATGATAGGCAAAGGCCATGATAGTACAGTGGTTTATGGAATTGAAGAAGCCCTGCAATTAGGAGCTGATGCAGTGATTGTCAACGCAGGTCCTGGGGTGGGAGTTGAAGAGAAGACCCTGCCTGCCCTGGCTTTAGCTGCAGCTGAATGTGACAGATGGGGGATGCCGCTAATAGGTGAAATGTCTCCGGGCGGTTTTGATAGTGATCCTGCCATTCGGACTTTGGAAAATATTAAGCTGGGTGCAAGGATAGCCTGCGAATTGGGCGTTGATATGATCAAAACAATCTATCATCCTGGCTACCAGGAAGTAGTAGAAGCTTCCTTTGTACCTATAGTTGTGTTGGGCGGCGCTAAAACACCTGATGAAGTCAAGTACCTGGAATCCATAAAGCAAGCTATAGATGAGGGAGCATCTGGGGTAGCCATTGGACGTAATATTTGGGGACATGATAACCCCAGAGGAATGACCCGGGCGTTGTGGACCATTATCCACGGAAATGGTAGTCTAATGGTTGACCTATCTGGTCTGATAAATGAGCAGGTGCCTTTTGAAAAAATCGAGGAAGGCTTTAAAAGAGCCATGTCTCCAAAGACTTACAGGGTAGTTGTTAATATTTAACAGGCCTTAGGCAAGAAGTCTCCATCTTCTAAACAAAACGAAAGCTTAAGATGAATTGGCTATTTGCTGAAAAGTTAATTTACAAAAATTGCCAATAATATATAATAAAAAGTATTCTATAAAAAGTGTCCAATATCTTGACACATGAGATTTTCCTTGATACAATAGCGTTAATTCGAAATGCTTAGGAAAAATATTTGTAAAGGTTATGAAGGGGAATAGTAGGAGAAAAAGCTTGTCAGAGAGCGATGCTCATGGGCTGAAAAGTATCGTCTAGTATTTTATCCGAAACCCACCCTGGAACTGCTGGTGAAAAATCAGAAACGGAGCCCCACCGTTATTAGAGGGGAGGGTATAACCTTAAGGTTATCTTAAGGCGTACCTGAATGAGTGGATACTGTTTATTCAGTGTCAATTAAGGTGGTACCACGGATTCTTAAGCCTTCCGTCCTTTTTGGATGGAGGGCTTTTATATTTTACTCAATTTTTCGGTATAAGGAGGAGTACAGCAATGCGAGTTTTTGGTAAAATTGCTTTTATAGGTGCTGGTAACATGGCAGAGGCCATGATCAAGGGTCTGATCAGCAGCGGGCTGGCTGAACCATCAGAAATATTTGTCACCAACAAAGCAGACCGTGAGAAACTTGAAAGATTAAATGCAAAGTGGGGCGTCAGAACAAGCTATGATAGAAAAAATGTCTTAGAAGACGCCAGGATAGTGATTCTTGCCGTGAAGCCTCAAGACATGGAAACAGCGCTCCTTGAAATCAAAGGCTTTATTAAGGACAACCAATTGGTTATTTCGACTGCAGCCGGACTCTCTTTAGAGTGGTTTGAGAAAAGACTTAATAATGGGGTGCCAGTTGTAAGAACCATGTCTAATTTGCCCTGTCAGGTAAAAGCAGGCGCTACTGCAGTCACAATGGGCAGGAATACTAATGGAAGACATCGTTTTCTTGTGGATGCTATTTTCAACTCACTAGGCATTGTAGTTCATGTAAGAGAGGATTTAATAGACACAATTACCGGCTTAAGCGGCAGCGGTCCTGCCTATGTATATCTCATGATTTCAGCCTTGGCTGATGCAGGGGAGCAGTCAGGTTTATCTAAGGAAGTTGCCTTTGAGCTGGCTGTGCAAACTGTTTTTGGCGCTGCAAAACTTGTTAAAGAGTCAGGGATTGACAGTAAGAAACTTGTTCAGCTAACGGCTTCAAAGGGAGGAACCACATTGGCCGGACTTCAAGAGTTAGAGCAGGGAGGTTTTACAAAAACTATAGGTGCAGCAGTAAAGATGGCTGCAAAAAGGTCTAAAGAGCTAAGCTTAAGTTATTAATTTAATGAACAAAAGCCGTCTAATGAGGCGGCTTTTTATTTGCGACAAAATTTTTATTTGCGACAAAATAAGATAATTTACGACAAAGGAGTTTTCGGGAATATCTCGAAAAATCAAATAATAGGTTAATTTTTCCCGAATCACATGAAAAATGGGTTCAAAGTTCCTATTTTGCACAGATGATTAGCCTGCTCATAATTATAATGCTAACTAAAAAATTTAGTAACTACTCAGGAGTCAGGATTCACTAATATTAATTCTGACTGTAAAATTTCTGAATACCTGAACAGTACTTTCAGAAATACAAAGTTTAGGGGGCACAAATATCATTGTTTAAAGAGGTAGATGATCTGAAATTTTTGTTAAATAAAGCTGCACGTTTAACTGCTCATCATTTCAATACCAAATTGAAAGAATTCGATATAACACTGCCTCAATTTGGGATTTTGTTATGCCTTTACGATTATGAAAGGTCATATGGCATGAAAGATTATCTAACTCCTGCAAATATTGCAGAGTTTTTGTCA
This sequence comes from Bacillota bacterium, assembly GCA_040756735.1. Lineage (GTDB taxonomy): Bacteria > Bacillota > DSM-16504 > Desulfitibacterales > Desulfitibacteraceae > JBFLYC01. Next base: position 131,714 of record JBFLYC010000004.1, read on the forward strand.
GCGGATAGGCCCACAGTATCAGGGGTTATTTACAGGCTTTCACAAAAGGGACTTGTGTTGTCCGCAATTAACCCCAATGATAGGCGCTCTCAAATAATTAGACTAACTGATAAAGCCAGGAAAATAATTCCTTATATGAAACAACTGGGTGATGAATCAATAAAAGAGGCTACAGAGGGTCTAAAAAAGGATGAGATTGAACAGCTGAAAATCTATCTCGCTAAAATAGTCCATAATTTAACAAATTAATATCTGTATTTTTTATACAACTGCTGAAAAGAGATGTGGGGGGATATTATGTCTGGTCCAGTCATGAACTTTTTGGGTATTTCTGAGCTGCAGCAATTAGTTGATTCTCTTTATAAAATCACAGGGATATCTTGTATCATCAATGATTCAGACGGTTTGCCAATGATAAGTTCGTCAATTATAAATAAAAATGACCCAGACATTATAGACATTCCCATAAAACTAAAAGACAGAGAAGTTGCAACAATAAAGTTGATAAAATCAAACAAGTGTGAGTCAGCCAAGGAAGAACTGGATAAGGAAACTGTTGCTGTCTATACTCAACTGGCCAAGGTGATGATCAGCTTTAGAGAAAAGCATTATAAATGGTTATCTGCAGAAAAAATGTTATACGAAACAAAACAACATATGAGTAATATTATACAATTTGAAAAGCTCATCGCAGGTATTTCCAGGCAGTTTATTAATTCATTTGCACACCAAATTGATACTGAAATAAACAATGCCTTACAAGCAATGGGGGAGTTTACTAAAACTGACCGCAGTTATGTTTTTTTGGTGTCCGATGATCAAAAGACAGTAGATAACACCCATGAATGGTGTGCTCAAGGGATTACAGCTGAAAAAGAGAACTTGCAAGGAATACCAATTGATGCAATACCTTGGTGGATGGGTAAGCTTAACAGCTTTGAAAATATTCACATTCCCGATGTAGATAAGATGCCCGCTGAGGCTCGCACTGAACAAGAAATACTTAAGGCTCAATCAATCAAATCGGTAATTGTTGTGCCCTTGACTTTAAAAAATCAATTGATCGGCTTCCTTGGATTTGATTCGGTTAGATGCAATAAGTACTGGCCAAATGAACATATAACACTGCTGAAAATTGCAGGAGAAATTTTTGCCAATGTGTTGGAGCGCAAAAAGACGGAAGAAATACTACAAAAAAGTGAAACAAAATTTAGGAGTATTGTGGAAAATGCAAATGACATTATCTGCTCCATTGATAATAGTGGGTTAGTCACCTACATTTCTCCAAATTGCAAAAAAATGTTAGGTTATGAAGCAGAAGAAATAGAAGGAAAATCTTTTAGATCATTTCTTCATCCTGATGATATAGTTAAAGGCATTAGCATATTTGACAAGTTTAATGATGAAAATGAGCAAACTTTTAGTTTTGAAAGCAGGGTAAAGCATGGAACAGGGGTATGGAGATGGTACAGGATTAACACATCTTCATCAAAGAATCAAAAAGCAGATTTCATATGTATTGCTAGAGATATTACGGAACAAAAAAATACCGAAGAGGAGTTAAAATACTTAAGTCTGCATGACTACCTAACAGGGCTTTATAATCGGGCCTATTTTGACAATGAAATTCGTAGGTTGGAGGGCAGTAGAGAATACCCAATTACAATAGTATCTATAGATGTGGATGATTTAAAGGTAATTAATGATACTATGGGGCACCACAAGGGAGATAAAATTTTAAAAAATTGTGCCGCTGTCTTAAAGAGTTCACTTAGAAAATCCGATATTCTGGCAAGAATTGGTGGGGATGAATTTGCAGCAATACTTCCTCGCACTGATAAAAAAGCTGCTGATAGTGTTATTGAGCGAATAAAGTTTGTTTTAGCAGAGTATAACAATGAGCATCCTGGGTTGCCCTTGAGCCTCTCATTAGGTATAGCCACTTGTATGGGACCGGAAGAGGCCTTAAATGATGTTTTAAAAAGGGCAGATGACATGATGTACAAAACAAAGCATTCGAGTACTTTTACTACCAAAGGCTTAATAGTCAATGCTTTGCTTGCAACCCTTTCAGAACGAGATTTTATTGCTAACGGTCATGCATTCAGGTTGCAGAAGCTTGGTGTACAGCTGGGGAAAAAACTGGGACTTTCAGCTAGTCAGCTTAACAATCTTTCCATATTGTGCCAGGTTCATGACCTGGGCAAGGTTGGAATGCCTGACAGGATATTATTTAAAGGAGCGCCTTTGTCAGAAGAGGAATGGAAGGTGATGAGGCAGCATCCTCAAAAAGGCTACCGCATTGCAATGTCCTGTGTATCTTTAACGTCTGTTGCTGAGTTTATCCTTAAACATCACGAGAGATGGGACGGCAAAGGATATCCTCTGGGTCTTAAGGGAGAGGCAATACCCTTAGAATGCCGTATTTTGGCTATAATTGATGCGTATGATGCTATGACTAATGAAAGACCATATCGTAAAGCAAAGAGCAAAGAACAGGCTGTTGAAGAACTTCGAAGGTGTTCAGGGACACAGTTCGATCCAGTATTAGTTGAATTATTTCTGCAAATGCTGGAAGAGATATGAAGTGCAGATATATTCTATTTGGGCAGGAAATTTGTACCTCTTTGTAGTAAAGAATCTGTAATACTTCTCTGAAAAGGGGTTAAATAATGGCTTTAAGGTGTGTTGTAGTTTTAGTTTTGATTATTGCTACATTGTTTGCCTTATCTGCTTGTGGTCAAAATGATAGTGTTTATAAAATCGGTGTTTTGATGGGTTCAGATTTACGGGGGGAAAAAGTGGAAGGATTGATAGACGGTCTAAGGCGGTATGGATACATAGAGGGGCAGTCCGTGCAATACATAATTAAAAACGCCAAGGACAAAGAGGATGTTTTAGCTGAATTGGCCCTTGAATTGGCGGCTCAAAAACCTGATGTTATTATAGCAGCCGGTGAAGTGGAGGCTTTTGCCGCTAGGGAGGCTATCCAGGGTAATAATATACCAATAGTTTTTATTGGAGTGGGCATACCGGTTGAAATTGGCTTGGTGGCGGATTTAAATGAACCGGGATGCAGCATAACAGGTGTAGATAATTATTATGTGAAGCTGTCCGGGAAGAGGTTGGAGATGTTTAAGAAACTGCTTCCTGACTTACAGAAAGTGGCGGTAATATATAATTTGCACCGTACACCAGCTGAGCCTAGTATAGGTTATATAAAAGAGGTCGCAGCAGAGTTGGATCTTGAGTTGACCATATTTCCCATCAGTTCCCAGCAAGAGGCTGTGGAGGCCTTTAGATCACTGGATGAGAACTATTATGATGGGGTGCTGCTTTTATGCAGTCTATTGATTGTATCTGTTACTGAAGATATGTATGAGCTCTCTGTGCAGAAGAGACTGCCTGTAATGGGGGTAAGTGAAACACAGACAAAAATGGGCCTTTTTGCATCATACGAAGCTAGTCTTTATAAAATGGGTGAACAGGCAGCAAGGATGGTTGATAAGATTTTGAAGGGTTATGATGCCTGTCAAATGCCTGTAGAAGCTCCTTCATATGTGGAATTGAGTGTTAATGTGGAGACTATTAAAAAACTTGGTCTTAAGGTTGATTCCAAAATATTGGCCAGCGCAGGCCAATTGATTGGTGTTGAATAGAATGGGTGCCCAAGGCTATACTCAGAATCGTTGGTGGAATAGAATTAGATTTCGTTTGCTCTTGTTTGCGAGCATCATGTCGGTGGTGCCTTTGTTGATAATTGCCTGGTTTAATTTGTCCTGGTTTAACAAGAATATGGAAGCTAACCTGCACCACCAGCAAACTCTAATTGGCACCAGGATTGCCTCAGAAGTTAAAAAAACCATTTCTGAAGTGGAAAACTCTTTGGATGTGTTTTTGGCCTGTCAGCGAAAAGGTTTACTATTACCGGGATGCATGGAATGTGAGAGCAACATGTATACGGTAATCAACAAAATGCCTTCTGTTGAAAGCCTGGCCTTTGCTGATGCGACCGGGCAGGAGGTATTTAAAGTTTGCAAATACAATGTTATATTCCCAAAAGACCTGGTTAATGTCGGTGATACTGAAGCATTTAAGGCAACCAGAGAGTTTAAGACTTATTATGGAGATGCCAGGCTTGGCAGCGCAAGGCAGCCTGTTTTTACCATGGCAATTCCTGTGAGAAATGATGGCGCTTTTGCAGGTGCATTGTTTGTAACCGTTAGCCTTCGAAGCGTCATTGATGAAATTGCAGCACACCCTTTGGGCAACGGCGGTTATATATTTTTAGTTAATGAAAAAAAGGAGCTCATTGGTCACCAGGACTTCAGTCAGGTTCTAAAGAAGCAGGATGTTTCCATGAGTTTGCCTGTTGATTTTGGAGGATATTCAGGTAATGACGGGGGCAGCTATTTCAGCGGTCCTGTAACAAACAAGTACCTATCATACAGCGGTTTGCAGGTTCTGGGAACTTATTCGGTAATTGACAGGACAAATTGGGGTATTATCATTGAGCAGCCTTTTTCTGAAGCTATGCTTCCCTTTACACAATTGAAGGGCTTTTGGATGGTTGGTACGGGCCTGATTATTCTTGTAGTTTTGTCAGTCAGCTTCTTTTTTGGGATAAAATTCAGCAGGGACCTTGAAGATTTGGAAAGTGGTGTAAATAAATTGGCAAAGGGGTATCTGGGCTACCAGTTAAAGGTTCCCGGGGATAATGAATTGGGCAATGTTGTTCGAGCTTTTAACAATTTTAGTATTGAATTGAGAAAAAAAAGAGAAATGGAAAAGGCCATGGCTGAAGTTGACAAAATGGCAGCAGTAGGACTTTTGGCTTCGGGAGTAGCTCATGAGGTTAATAATCCCATGGGTACCATCCAGCTGATTGTGGAAGACTTGATTGAGAGTGTGAATGACAAAAATGAAGGAAAAGGATTGACCCAGGAGCAGTTGAATCGGAAATTAAAGATTATCCAGGAGCAAATTATGCGCTGTACAAAGATAACCAATGGTCTCCTTGGTTTCTCCAGAAAAAAAGAATCAACAGAGCAATTGATTGATATTAACGGGGTTTTAAAAGATACAGCAAGGCTTTTGGAGTTTCAAATGAAGAAGAAAAAAGTTAACCTGCAGTTTAAGCTGAATTCAGATCTGCCAATGATTTATCTTGATGAACAAGGCCTGCAGCAGGTAATCTTCAATCTATTAACTAATGCCTTAGATGCCATCCAAAAAGACAGCGGTAAGATAACCTTGATCTCAAATTATATAGATTCTGGTTGGTTGTCCTTAGAGATTGAAGATGATGGTATGGGTATAGAATCCGAGAATCTTGAAAGAGTCTTTGAGCCCTTTTTTAGTACTAAACCTGTAGGACAGGGGACCGGTTTGGGCTTGTCCATTTGCTATGGTATTGTTACAGGCTGGGGCGGAAAAATCACCATTGCGAGTAAATTGGGTATAGGTACAAAGGTTACTGTTCTGCTTCCCCTAAAGCAGGATATTAATCAGGATAATACGGTAATTTAAGATAGCAAAGTGAGAGCAGTTTAAGGGTTGGTGGGATAACTATGTCACAGATAAAAGTGCTGCTGGTTGATGATGAAGTTACCTTTAAAGAGGTCCTGAAAGAAAGATTAGAAAAAAAAGGTTTTGAGGTGCTTACAGCAGGTTCCGGCGCTGAGGCTTTAGAAATGATTGAAAAAAAAGAATTTGAAGTGGCTATTTTAGACATTGCTCTTCCCGATACAAATGGGATTGAACTGCTGCAGCAGTTTAAAAAGCATATGCCCGAGCTGGAAATACTGATGCTAACCGGTCATGGCAGTATTGAAAGCGCCATAGAAGCTATCAAAATTGGGGCTTATGACTACCTGACAAAGCCATGTAAGCTTGCGGAACTGGAAATAACTATCCAAAAAGCTGCAGAAAAACGAAATTTGCTAAAAAGGGTAGCTGGGTTTGAAGCCATGGTGAACAGGGAGGTAAGGAACACTGTATTAATAGGGAAAAGCGCAGCCATGGCCAGTGTGAGACAAACAATTAAAAAGGTAGGAAACTCCGAAGCGACAGTTTTAATTTTAGGAGAAAGTGGTACCGGTAAAGATTTAGTAGCCAAAGCCTTGCATTATAACAGTGCTTTTAAGGCAAGGCCTTTTCAGGTTCTAAATTCAGCTGCATTGTCACCTCAACTATTAGAAAGTGAGCTTTTCGGACACACTAAAGGTGCTTTCACGGGTGCTTCGTCAAGCAAACTTGGCCTGGTTGAAGTAGCTGATGGTGGAACATTATTCCTTGATGAAATTGGAGATATGGATATCAATGTCCAGTCCAAGTTTTTGCGCTTTTTAGAGACCGGCGAATTTAGACGGCTTGGAGAAAACAAATTGAGGTCGGTAAAGGTCAGGGTAATAGCTGCAACTAATAAAGACCTGGCCCAAGAAGTGAAAATGGGTAGGTTTCGCGAGGACTTGTATTACAGGTTAAACGTGGTGACGATCTATCTTCAGCCTCTTAGGGAGCGTAGAGAAGATATTCCGCTGCTGGTAGATTATTTCCTCAAATCGAAATCTGACAGGAGAAAAATAATCACCCCTCAGGCTATGGACAACCTGCAAACTTATTCATACCCGGGAAATGTTAGGGAATTAGCCAATATTATTGAGAGGGGAATTTTATTATCAGGTGAAAGCCAATACATTGAAGTTCAGCACCTATTTTTAGAACATCTAGGTGGGTGTGAAGAGAAAAACAATGAAGAGACTTTGAAAACCCTTCAGGAAGTCGAAAGAGAACATATTCAAAAGGTTATGGTGCAGGTGGGATATAATAAGACTAACGCAGCAAAGGTCTTGGGCATAGGTTTGCGTACCCTCTATAGAAAACTTGAAGAGTACAAAATGTAAATAACGGGTAATACGGCATGCCATAATGACAAGAGACTTGTCATTATGGCATGTTTTATTTGGTATATCAAAGCCAAACCCTTGATGCCATTGAAAATATAGATAGATAAAACTATGGCATAAGAATTGCTTATAGTAATAATAGACCTCAGTTATCAAAAGCATTTTGTATGGGGGCGTAAAATTACTCAGGTCTACCATTATATTACAGGAGGTGAAGCTGCGGTTTTTTAAAGAAAGTTTTCACAATTTCTTTTTAACTAAATTTAGAAAGGAGATTAGGTATGGAAAAAAGGATGAAGATTAGATTGCTTGCTTTCGCGGTCCTACTCTGCTTTCTCTTTGCCATTGTAGCTCCAGCTATGGCAGCGGGGCATGAGCGGGTACTGATGAAGGCGCCTCACAGGGATGCAGCCTTTGTAGCTGATTTTCCAGGCATTGGCAACCATTCTGCTGAAAGTTTTTTGAGGAAATACTCACTACAAGAGGGTCTTGTAATAAGACAAAGCTATATTAAAGACGGTAAAATTTATATTCCTCCATCAGGCCTATATTATACTACAAGAGCACCCCTGGCCAAAATCTTACAAGATGATAAGGTTGTTATCCTAGGAAAAATTTATACCCTGGTAGACAATGGTACGCGTCTTGATGTGGTCAAGAATGTAGAAGTCAAGAGGGGCGGCTCCACTCCCATTGGAGATGGTACAAAGCATTTGGAACTCTCTAGTATTTCCCTTGATGGTAATGGCTTCGTTTCGCCAAAAGCTACCTTCCAAATCTTAAAACCATCAGGAAACTACTATGGAACAGCCTTCCCAGTTGCAACTGATTCGAAATTATACAACATTACCTCAGGTTCTCTGAATAAAGGTACCAGTAAAGAGCACGGTTCATACCTTCCAGGTGAGCTCGGCCACGATTGGCATATAGAGTACTATGATAGCCATATAGCTACCAGTGGTCAGTCTTATCTTATAGTTGATGAAGTAACTGCTGACGGAGCAAAGGTCAGAGAATTTGCCACAGGTGCCATTAACTGGATGCTTATTACAGATAAACCTGCCAGGGAAATGCTCCTTGGTGTTGGCGAAAGGGCTTATATTAATGATTGGGTTGTAAAAGTAGAAAAAATCAGCAGTAATAAAGCTACTGTTAAGCTATGGAATAAAGTGACTAATGAGACAGTGGTAAAGGAGTTAGGTCCTGTTGATGCCGAAACCACCAAGTATCTACCAGCTGATGAAGTAAACAGGAACAAGATGGTTGTCAGACCTTCTGCAAATGACATTCAAGTTCAATTGGATCTGTTCAGGGGAGCCTTTAGGGATGGAAAGGTAGCTTTAATTGGTTACAGAGACCTGATTAGAATCGATAATCCAGGCGTCTGGGAAAGTGACCCTCGTTTTATTGCCAGACCTGATACTTGAAGCACCTGTTCATTGTTTATCGAGTTGATGCTCGAAAATGATAAAGAGATAATACTCGATAGCACCAACAACGTGTTTGTTGGACCAGAAGGATACTTTAAGATTGTAATTGATGATTTTGATGGTGAAACCATTAAATCTTGGTACATTGAGGACGCAGAGGGCAACAAGACCTATAACCTTGCTGAAAGGGCCAAGGGCAAGCACATTGATGTATTAGTTAATAATGCATGCCGTACAGTAAGTCACTTTGTAGGCAGGATTTCAGGAGCGCTGCTTGCGGAACAGCAGGCAAAGATAGCTGAATTAGAGGCATTGCTTGATAAATAAGCTATCAGGGTTAGTTTGTCTAAAGGTGATATTATGCTGCCCAGGTCTAACGGCAGCATAATATCACACTATCCATACTGAAAGATGAGGGGAGACATTATGGGTAAAAAAATTTTAATTGTTTTGTTAATGGTTGTTTTTGTGTTTACCGGATTAATTGCAGGGTGTTCAGGTAAAGACCAGGGAGGCCAGGCTCCTGCAGAACCAGAAAAAAAGGTAGAGGAAAAGGCATCTGAACAACCTGCTGGCGGTGAGCAGGTGACATCCTCCCAACCATCTGCTGAGGCTCCAGCAGGGCAAGCTCAGGCTGTTCAACCTGAACCTCAGCCGGTTAAGGATGAGCCTGCAGAACAAAAAGAACCTGTAAAAGAAACTCCAAAAGAACCGGTGAAGGAAGAGCCCAAGGAACCTGTGAAGGAAGAACCAAAGGAGCCTGTGAAGGAAGAGCCCAAGGAACCTGTGAAGGAAGAACCGGCTCCAGCTCAGCCTTTTGTGCCGGAGTTTGATAATGATGACGAAGATTGTGGCTGCTAAGTCAATTAATACAGTATTTTAACCAGCCTGTGATGAGGTGAAAATAGTGCATCGGAGAGAATTTTTAAAGCTAACGGCTGCTTTTGGCATTACTGCTGCTTGCGGTGTTGGAATAAAAGGGGCTGCTGGAAAGGCTCAGGCAGCAAATTCATTTCCGGAAGCAGATAACATATTAAAGGGGCAAAAATATGAGGCTGTTATTGATGTGAAAACAGGAAAGGTTTCACCAAATCCTGAGATAATCATGCGCCACAGCTCTTGTTTAGGGTGCTATAGTGTCTGTGGAAACAGGGTTAAAATTGATGCTCAGTCGGGTAAGATTTTACAGGTTTATGGCAACCCATATAACCCCAATAACACTGAACCCCATCTACCCTACGAAGCTCCTTTGACAGAGGCGTATCTTGCCTTTAGCCTGCATCAGGGCAGGGGAAACCTTGCTCGTGGTACCCTGTGTGCCAGGGGGAAGGCAACTTTGCAGTCACACCATGATCCCATGCGGACTCTGGTGCCCTTAAAAAGGTCGGGGAAACGGGGAGAGGGTAAATGGAAACCCATTACCTGGGAGGAAGCTGTGGCGGAGACTGTTGAAGGCGGCAGGCTCTTTGCCGACCTTGGAGAAGATTATGAAATTGAGGGATTTAGACAGGTCAGGGATTTTAACACCCCTATTGACCACGACAGGCCGGAGTTTGGTCCAAAGGTCAACCAAATGGTCTTTTACGGGGGCAGGGGAGATGGCAGAACTGTTTTTGCTAGTAGATTTGTAACAGCCTTCGGTTCTGTAAACATGTTCACCCATGGTTCTACCTGAGGCGGCGGCAAGGGACCTGCCTGGAAGGCAGTTACAGATGGCGCTAGTGTATTTTTCAAACCCGATGTATTACACAGCAAGTTTGTTCTTTATATTGGGGCATATCCGGGTTTTAGTGGGAAACCAATGCAGTTAATCGGCAGAAAGACCATAGAAGCGGTGGTAGACAGAGACCTTAAATTTGCGGTAATTGACCCGGTCATGTCAGGAGGGGCATTAGGGCCTGGCGGTAAGACGGAGTGGATTCCTATAAAACCCACTACAGATGGCGCCCTTATTATGGGCATAATGCGCTGGATATTTGAAAATCAGAGACTTGATTACAACTTTTTAGAGGCGACCACTATAGAAAGAGCCCAGACACTTGGGTACAACAGCTATACAAACAGCAGTTTTTTAGTGATAATAGATCCCCAGCATAAAAACTACCGTAAGATGCTTACACCTCATGATTTGGGTTGGGAAGGCGAGCAGGGGGAATATATAGTAATTGATAAACTGACCGGACAGCCTGCTAAAACCGGTGCAGTATCAGCCGGAAGTCTTTTCTTCGAGGGTAGTTTGCTGTCAGAGCATGGGGAGGCCATCAAGGTAACAACCTCCCTAAATATATTAAAGGCTAATGCCTTTAAGTACTCCCTAGATGAATATTCGCAAGCTTGTGGGGTTTCCAGGGAAAAGATAGAGGAACTGGCTAAAGAATTTACCAGTCATGGTTGTCAGGTTGGTGTAGATGGTATGGGCAACCTGGCGGCTGCTAACGGCCATTATACGGGCATAGCCCTTTACCTTCTTTCAGCCTTGGTAGGTTCATGGAATATGAAAGGGGGCATGCAAAAAACCTCCGATAGTTTTTCAACCTTTGGCAGGGGGCCAAAGTACAATTTAAATACTATTTCCGGCGCTCCCAGGAGGTTCGGAGTTCCCTTGTGCAGGGGATTCATCCCCTATGAGTTTATAAGTGAGTACAGGGAAAAAACCCAGCAAGGGCAGAACCCCTATCCATCGACCCTGCCGTGGTACCCCTTGGCTTCTAATATAGATAATCAAGCTGTTTACTCCATAGTTAACGGCTATCCATATAGACCTAAGATTTTGATCAATTGGATGGCAAACCTCTTTTTTGCAACACCGGGAGCAGCTAAACAAGAAATCGTTGAAACTTTTAAGAAACATGAAACGGTACCCTTAATAATTTCAATTGACCCCTATATGGGTGAAGTTACACAAATAGCTGACTATGTAATACCTGATACTACCCCCTATGAAAGCTGGGGTTTAGTTGAGGTTTATGGTTATACCGGCATTAGGACAACCACCGTAAGGTGGCCGATAGTAAAGCCGGATATGGAAGAAATCGGCAATAACAGATATCCATGCTTTGAAAACTATGTCATCGATGTGGCTAAAAGGCTGCAGATGCCGGGATTTGGCGAAGGGGCTATAAAGGATTACCTGGGTAAGGATTATCCATTAAACAGCCCGGAGGACTATTTCTTGAAGGCAGTTGTAAATGTAGGTTATGACCAGCACCCTGTGCCTGATTTAAGCCATGAGGAAATGAAACTGCAGCAGTTGGATAAACTACCCTTTAATGTGGAGGGTGTAATCAAGGCTGAGGAGTGGAGCAAGGCAGCTTATGTGCTCTCAAGGGGAGGAAGGTTTGAGCCTTATGCTGCAGACTATGACGGGGAAAGGCAAAAGAATGCCTATTTAGGTTTAATCACAGTCTACAATGAAAAATTAGCCACAACACGCAGTTCCATGGATGGGAAGTACTTTGAGGGCACAGCTTACTGGCAGCCGGAAGAGTTTGCCAACGGGAAGGCCGTGGACAGTGTTTTCTCAGAAGATGAATGGCCTTTTAAGCTTGTAAACTGTAAAGCCAAATTACGCAGTGTCTCCATGTTGTCCAATGCACCTGTTCTCACTGATTTAAGTCCGAAAAATTTCATCGAGGTCAATACACTGGATGCTCAGGCCCTGGGGTTGAAAACTGGCGACCAGGTAAAACTGATTTCAGCTACAGGCGGTTCTCTGACCGGAAAGCTGCTGGTTCGCAAGGGCATTGCCCGGGGGACAGCGGCAGTGGGTTTTGGGTATGGGCATTGGGCTTATGGAGCTCAGGGTTACCAGATAGGCAGTCGCAAATATGAGGGGGACAAATCAAGGGAAGGCGGTATTATGGCCGGACAGGTATCACCCCTTGATACCTTCTTTGAAAAGGTGTTTGGTTTAAGTGATGTATCCGTGGGTATACCGGCCAGAAACGGCGGTCGTTACAAGATTGTTAGAATCTAGGGGGAGAAAATCAATGATGTTAGATTTCAAATTCCAGGAGGCCTGTCAGACCGTCAGGGCAAGAGCTGGAATTTATGAGACGCTGGCAAGGGGATTTTTGAAGGAACCTGACAGCAGCTTCGCAACCAGATTAGGGGAGCTGCTGGAGATACTTCGACCTTTACTTGATTTGGACTTGATCCTTGAGGATTGCTATATCTATGATCAAGAACTTCTTACACAAGAATACTATGATAGGATTTTTGTACCCAGTTCCGGCAAGTATGTGCCACCCTTTGAATCGGCAATAGTGGGACGAATGGCAGCTGGTGATATACTTTCCTATGGGCCTTTAAATGGTTCGGAAACCCGACATGTATTAGCGTGCTACCGGTCTGTAGGTTTTAATCATGAAGAGTTGGAAATCTTTAAGCCGGTTAGATATTTAAGATTGGCAGACTATCTAGGTTTTGAACTGGCTTTTGCGGCTTATTTATGTTATGCCCAGGCCGGAGAAGACAGAAGTGAGGCAGCCCATTATAAATGGCAGGAATTGCAGAAGATTTTTATTGAACAGCACCTGGGGCGCTGGTGTAAAGACTATGCAAGCTTGGTAGAGATTGCGGCGCCGGGGTTTTATGTAGTCCTTAGTAAATTGGCTGCTGCCTGGGTGGTATATGACCTGAACAGTGAACTGCAGGGTAAGGGGGATTAATAGTGGCTGCAAGATATGGAATGGTTTTGGATTTGCGTAAATGCATTGGCTGTGATGCCTGTGTAGTTGCCTGCAAGATGGAAAATGAAGTAGTTAGGGGAAAATGGAGGACTTATGTCCACGAAAAGGATATTGGTGAATATCCTCAGGTAACGAAAATAAAGCTTCCTACCCTATGCAACCACTGCGAAGACCCGCCCTGTGTAAAGGCATGCCCCGTGGGAGCAACTTATGTCAACGATAATGGGGTAGTCTTAGTTAATAACAGGTGTATAGGGTGCGGTTACTGCATAACCGCCTGCCCCTATGATGAAAGGTTTAAGGATAGTGTAAAGAATGTAGTTGACAAATGCACCTACTGTTATCATCGTGTGGAGGTTGGCTTGATGCCTGCCTGTGTTAGTAATTGCGTTTCCCACTGCAGGGTCTTTGGAGACTTGGATGACCCTGGGGGCTATTTAAGCAGGTATATCAAGGATAACCATGCTGTAAATGTGGCCCAGACCAGCACTTATTATGTGCTGCCAGAAGGAATAGAACGGGCAGTAATACCTGCTGACTTGGAAAGGCCGGCCTTAATTTATTTATGGAAAAATATTATTCATGGGCTTGGTAAGGCAGTGCTTGGTCTGGCCGCCGGTGCGGTGGTTGCAGGGACTATCATAAATACCGTTAAGGGAGGCGATAAGCATAATGAATGATGATAATAACAGGGTGACCAGGTTTAATATCATGGAGAGATTGGGACACTGGTCTCATGCTGTGCCCTTTACGGTACTGCTGCTTACCGGGTTAACCCTGGTATTTGGCAAATATAACAGTTTATTTGGTGGAGACACCTTGAGGTTTTTTAGCAAAACACATCATTTCATGGGATATGTCTTTAGCTTTTTAGCAGTGGCAGTCTTGATAATTGGTACTCCCAAAACCTTTATCGCCTGGATTAAGGCCTGTTTTAGCTGGTCAAGGGATGATTTTAAGTTTGTTTTGGGTTTTCCCAAGGAGTTTTTTGGACTGAAGGCAGACCTGCCAAAGCAAGGCAAGTTTAATGCGGGTGAAAAGATAAATTCTATTTTAACCATGGTATTTTTTGTTCTGATGGTGGTAACCGGGTGGATAATGTTAAATCCTGAGTATTTTTCCAAAAAAACCTTGTTCGTAACCTATTCCCTGCATGCAGCAGGGGCAATGTTTGGTGGGGCGGTATTTTTGGGGCACGTTTATCTATCTCTGGTCCACCCTGGTTCCCGGGAAAGCATCAAAGGCATGATTTTTGGAACTGTCTCTAAACAATTTGCCAAAGAGCACCATGCCTTGTGGTATGAAGAACTGCAGGCCAAAGGGGAACTTGCTGCAGGGGAAAATGACACTAATATTAAGAAACAAAAGCTGCCAAAAAATTGCTAATTTATTAGGCTTAATAGGCTGGGTGAAAGCCCCGGCTTTTTTGTTGGGGACATTTAAAATATATATTGAATTAATATGCAATCGCATGTATAATTATGAGTATAATTGCTGGAAGGTTAAACAGGGAGGGTTAGGCATGAAGGTTGGCATAGTGGGCGCCAGCGGCTATACCGGGGTAGAACTGGTCCGGCTGCTTAAGGGACATCCGGAGGTTAAAATAGAACTTATTACATCTGAAAGCTTTATTGGGGACAGGTTGTGCGACATATATCCCCATGTGGGCAGGGAGTTTGATATGGTCCTTGAGGAGTACAACCAGGATGATGCTGTAGCCCGTTGCGATGTTTTATTCTTAGCCTTACCCCATGGGTATTCTTCGGAAGCGGCAGCAAAGGCCTATGAACAGGGAAAGTTGGTAATTGACTTAGGAGCTGACTTCAGGTTAAGGGAGCTTGCTACATACTCAGCCTGGTACAGTACTGAACATAAGGCTCCTCATCTTTTAAAGGAAGCCGTATATGGTCTGCCGGAAATTTATAGTGAACAGCTTAAAGGGGCCAAAATCATTGCCAATCCCGGCTGCTATCCCACAAGCGCTATCTTGGCATTAGCCCCGCTGCTTAGAAAAGGGATAATTGAACCTAAGGGTATTATAATAGATGCTAAATCGGGAGTATCCGGGGCCGGCAGGAAAGCGACTACTGTTACCCATTTCAACAGCTGCAGCGACAACATTAATCCTTATGGGGTAGCCAGACACCGTCATTCACCGGAGATGGAACAGGAATTGTCTTGTGCTGCAGGGCAAGAAGTGACAGTGACTTTTACGCCCCAGCTAGTGCCTATTAATAGAGGAATACTAAGTACTTGTTACGGTACTTTGACCAGGGATATTGGGGAGGCGGAAATTCGCAGCATTTATGAGGAGTTTTATGCTGATAAGCCTTTTGTTCATATGCTTCCAGAGGGCACCTGGCCCCACACCAAATGGGTGGCGGGGAGCAACAATTGCTTACTGAACTTTACATTAGATGTGCGTAATAAGAGAATTATTGCGGCTTCTGTTATAGATAATCTGGTTAAAGGGGCTTCAGGTCAGGCCGTTCAGAACATGAATATAGCTTTAGGAATACCGGAAATTACTGCTTTGAAGAATATAGCTTTATATCCATAAAGGGGGATGCTTTCGTGAATACACATTTTAAATTTACTGAAGGAGGGTTGTCTGCCGTTAAAGGTATCAAGACAGCCGGAGTTCATGCAGGAATAAAGAAACATAAAAAGGATATTGCCATTATTTACAGTGAGAAAGTAGCCGCTGCAGCAGGGGTTTTCACGTTAAATAAAGTTAAGGCTGCACCACTATTAATATCAGAGGAACATTTGGATGCTTCCGGGGGATTTTGCCGTGCAGTGGTTGTAAACAGCGGCAATGCCAATGCGTGTACGGGATCAGTTGGTTTGGCCAATGCCAGGGCCATGGGATTGGCAGTAGCTGAAGCTTTAGAACTTGCAGAAGAGGAAGTGCTGGTTTCTTCTACGGGAGTTATAGGGGTACAACTGCCCATGGACTTAATGATATCTGGGATTAAAAAAGCATGCGAGGCCTTAAGCGCCGGCAGCTCAGCTGATGCTGCAGAGGCTATTATGACCACTGATACTTACCCCAAAGAAGCAGCTGTTGAGACGGTTATTGATGGTAAAACTGTAAAAATTGGCGGAATAGCCAAGGGTTCGGGGATGATTCATCCAAATATGGCAACAATGCTGGGTTTTACGGTTACAGACCTTGCCACAACCCCTGTAATGCTTAAAGAAGTATTAAAAGAAGTTGCCGATGAAACTTTTAACATGATATCTGTAGACGGGGATACCAGCACCAATGACATGTTGGTAATTCTGGCTAACGGTGAAGCAGGCAACAGGAAGATCACGGAAAAGGACGCAAATTATTATGCTTTTAAAGAAGCCCTTCATGCACTTTGCCGTAAATTATCGGAACTCATTGTCAGGGATGGTGAGGGAGCGACCAAATTTGTAACTGTCAAGGTAATTAACGCTCCTACAGTGGAAGATGCCAGAAAGGCAGCCAGAAGCATTACTACTTCCGCCTTGGTCAAAACCGCCATTTTCGGGGAGGATGCTAATTGGGGCAGGGTGATAGCGGCAGTTGGCAATTCTGGAGCTCATTTTGATCCTGAAAGGATAGACATGTATATGGAATCTGCCGGGGGTAAGGAGCAAATGATGCAACAGGGCATGGGATTGGCTTTCAGCGAAGAGACAGCAAAAAAGATCTTGTCTGAAAAAGATATCATCTTTGTGGTTGACTTGCAGTTGGGTTCTGCTGCAGCTACTGCCTGGACCTGTGACTTTTCTTATGACTATGTGAAGATTAATGCTGATTATCGTTCATGAAAGGGTGTAGGATAGTTATGAAAATTTCTCCTTTGGAAAGGGCGAATGTCCTTGTCGAAGCTTTGCCATATATTAAAGAGTTTTATGGAAAAACTATTGTCATAAAATTTGGCGGTCATGCAATGGTTAATGAAGATCTAAAGCAGGCTGTGGCAATGGACGCTGTACTGATGAAGTTTGTGGGAATGAACCCGGTGATTGTACATGGTGGTGGACCGGAAATAAGCGCCATGCTTAAAAAGCTTGGTAAAGAGTCATCTTTTGTTAATGGTTTAAGGGTAACAGATGCCGAAACCATGGAAGTGGTGGAAATGGTTTTGGTGGGCAAGATAAATAAGCTGATTGTGAACTCCATCAGCCGCAATGGCGGTAAAGCCTTAGGTTTTTCCGGCAAGGACGGACAGATCATTGAAGCTGTTCCTCAGATGGTGGTTTCAACCAATGGTAAAGGGGAAACTGTCAGTCATGACCTGGGGTTTGTGGGGGAAGTAAAGAAGATAAATCCTGAAATTCTTAAGTCAGTTATGGCGCAAGGCTATATTCCTGTAATAGCCCCTATAGGGGTTGGGGATGATGGCCAGAGCTACAATATTAATGCGGATTTTGTAGCCGGTGAAATAGCAAAGAGCTTAGAGGCGGAAAAATTGATGCTTTTGACAGATGTAAAAGGTGTCCTGGAAGACTGCAATGATGATGCTTCCTTGATCTCTGTGGTAAAAGTTGGTGATATTCCGACCTTATTGGAAAGAGGTGTCATTTCTAACGGCATGATACCAAAAATCCAGTGTTGTGTGCAAGCTATTCAAGGAGGGGTGAAAAAGACCCACATTATTGATGGCAGGATTCCCCATTCACCTTTGCTGGAGATATTTACCAATGAGGGCGTGGGTACAATGGTGGTTGAGTAAACCATAAATGAGAAGTAGGAAATAATGGGAATGAAGGTGAGTGTAATGAGCAATCAGGAAATTTTAGATGCAGGCAAGAAGTATATTATGAATACTTATGGTAGATTCCCCATAGCTTTAACGCAGGGGCAGGGGAGCAGGGTATGGGATGCGGATGGCAAGGAATATGTCGATTTTGTTGCCGGTTTAGCAGTTACATCTTTGGGGCATTGTCATCCTGAAGTAACAGGGGCTATCCACGAACAGTGTCAAGCTCTTGTTCATACATCGAACCTGTATTGGATTAAGCCCCAGGTTGAACTGGCTAAGATGCTGGTGGAAAACAGTGATTTTGACAAGGTATTTTTTGCCAATAGCGGCGCTGAAGCTAATGAAGGAGCCATCAAACTTGCCAGGAAACACTCTAAGTTAAAATTTTGTTCAGACAAATATGAAATTATCACAATGTCCAAGTCTTTCCACGGCAGGACCATGGCTACTTTGACAGCAACCGGGCAGGAGAAGGTGCAGAAAGGGTTTGATCCATTGCTTGAAGGTTTCAAATATGTGCCATTTAATGACTATGAGGCTTTAGCAGGGGCTGTCGGTGATAAGACCTGTGCTGTGATGCTTGAGCCTGTTCAAGGCGAGGGTGGAGTCAATGTGGCTGATAAGGATTACCTGCAGAAGGTTGCTAAACTGTGTCGCGAGAAGGATTTATTGCTGATACTCGATGAGGTGCAGTGTGGTATGGGCAGAACAGGTAGACTTTTTGCTTACCAGCACTATGGGATAAAACCTCATATCATGACCCTGGCCAAAGCCTTGGGTAATGGAACCGCCATAGGGGCCATGCTTGCAGTTGATGAGGTTGCCGGGTCTTTCCAGCCGGGAGACCATGCTTCTACATTTGGAGGTAATTATTTGGCCACTGCTGCAGGTAAAAAGGTATTGGAAATAATGCTGAGGGAAAACCTTGCTGCCAAAGCAGCAGAAATGGGAAGTTACATCATGGAAGAGCTCAGCCGGCTGAAGGGACTTTATCCTGATAAGATAGCAGAAGTACGGGGCTTGGGCCTTTTGATAGGTATTGAAGTACATGGGGAGAGCCTATCCATTGTAAAAAAGGCCATGGATAAGGGACTGCTCTTAAGCGCTGCAGGCACTCAGGTTGTAAGGTTTTTGCCGGCTTTAAATGTGGATTTAGAAACTGTCAAGTTAGGGCTAAAGATTTTTGAAGAGGTTCTCAAAGAAGATCTGTAAAACTTAGGTTTATCAGTACCACCTTCCAACTTCTATCTAAGGAGGAGTTAAAAAATGCAATTTGATGAAAAATTGTCAAAGGGGCTAAAAGGAAGAGATTGTTTATGTTTAACCCAGTTTTCAACAGAAGAGCTTGTTTACCTCATGGATTTGGCAGCTTATATTAAGGAAAAAACAAAAAAGGGGGAACCCTATGATGTTCTCAAGGGAAAAACCTTGGGTATGATTTTCCATAAGCCTTCTACCAGAACCAGGGTTTCCTTTGAAGTAGGCATGGTTCAGTTAGGCGGTTATGCTCTGTTTTTGAGCGCTAATGAGCTTCAGTTGGGCAGAGGCGAAACAATTGGGGATACTGCGAAAACTTTATCGCGTTATCTAGACGGGATCATGATTAGGACCTTTTCCCATGACAGTGTCGTGGAATTGGCCGAAAACGCATCTATTCCTGTAATCAATGGTTTAACCGACCTTCTTCATCCCTGCCAGGTCCTTGCTGACTTATTTACTGTCAGAGAAAAGAAGGGTTACCTTGAAG
This sequence comes from Bacillota bacterium, assembly GCA_040756735.1. Taxonomy (GTDB): domain Bacteria; phylum Bacillota; class DSM-16504; order Desulfitibacterales; family Desulfitibacteraceae; genus JBFLYC01. Next base: position 151,232 of record JBFLYC010000004.1, read on the forward strand.
GCCTAAAAATGGCTTATATAGGGGATGGAAACAATATGGCTCATTCATTATTAACAGGTTGTGCCATGGTGGGTATGGATATAACGGTTGTGACACCGTCTGGTTATGAGCCCATGCAGGAATTTGTTGCCCAGGCTAAACAAATTGCCCAAAAAAGTGGTTCCAAAATATTCATAGGAAATGAAATAACAGAAGCAGTGAAAGGCGCAGATATTGTTTATACAGATGTATGGGCCAGCATGGGACAAGAAAAGGAAGCAGCTACAAAGGCAAAGCTCTTCCAAAACTTCCAGGTTAATTCAGAAGTTTTGCAGCTGGCTAAACAGGATTGCATAGTAATGCACTGCCTGCCTGCCCACAGGGGAGAGGAAATAACTTCTGAAGTCATGGATGGCCCCAATTCAGTTGTCTTTGACCAGGCTGAAAACAGGCTCCATGCCCAAAAAGGCTTAATGGCGGCAGTTCTCTAACAACATAAAAAAATATCAGAAAGGCTAAGGTGTGAGGTTTATGAAGAAAGTAGTGCTGGCGTATTCCGGGGGATTAGATACGTCTATAATCATTCCCTGGCTTAAAGAAAACTATGGATATGAAGTTATTGGCATGGTGGCCGACCTGGGGCAGGGGGAAGAATTAGAACCCCTTCACGAAAAGGCCAAAATGAGCGGCGCTTCCAAATTGTATATTGAAGATTTAAAAGAAGAATTTGTAACCGACTTTTTTTACCCTGTTTTAAAATCAGGAGCTCTTTATGAAGGCAAATATCTCCTTGGAACTTCCTTTGCCAGGCCTTTAATAGCTAAAAGACTGGTTGAGATTGCTGAAAAAGAGGGAGCTGAGGCTGTAGCCCATGGCGCTACAGGCAAGGGAAATGACCAGGTACGCTTTGAGTTAACTGTGAAGGCATTAAACCCAGACTTGAAAATCATTGCTCCCTGGAGACATTGGAATATCAGGTCAAGGGAAGACGCCATCGAGTATGCCAGGGAGAGATCAATCCCCTTGACTGTTACCAAAGAAAAGATTTACAGCAGGGACCGGAACCTTTTTCACTTGAGTCATGAAGGCGGGGACTTGGAAAACCCAGCTAATGAACCCAAGCAGGATTTATTCCAGATTATTACTCCTCCCGAGCTGGCTCCCGATAAACCTACCTATATTGAACTTGAATTTGCACAGGGTATTCCTATAAAGGTGGACGGGAAGGCCATGGGACCAGTGGAACTCTTAACCCATGTCAATAAGGTTGCAGCAGAAAATGGTGTTGGCATCTGTGATTTGGTGGAGAATCGCCTTGTTGGGATGAAGTCCAGGGGAGTATATGAAACACCAGGCGGTACAGTGCTTTATTATGCCCACAGGGAACTTGAATACCTGACCTTAGATAGACAGACCATGCACTACAAGGAACTGTTAGCTGTGAGATACGGCGAGCTTGTTTACGATGGTGTTTGGTACCATCCCCTTAAGGAAGCCCTGGATGCTTTCGTAGACAGTACGCAAAAAACTGTTACCGGTAAAGTCAAATTAAAGCTTTATAAAGGAAATATTTCGCCGGCGGGAGCTTTTTCACCTTATTCATTGTACAACGAGGAGTTTGTAACCTTTGGTGAAGATAATGTATATAATCAGAAGGATGCAGAAGGGTTCATCAACCTCTTTGGGCTTCCCCTGAAGGTACGTGCTCTGATGGAACGTAAATGTGGTTCAAAGTATTCGGTCAGCCGACAGGGTAGCCCGGGAGCTGCGGGCTCTGATGGAACGTAAATGTGGTTCAAAGTAAAATGTAATCCGATCTAAAGTACTAGTGAGAGATATATGTGATTTAGAATTGTAGCCTTCAAGAAAAGTAATAGATTATTAATTTTGGCAAAATAAAATAAAACTCTTCTCAACATAATAGTTTTATAATAATATATTGGGGGTAAATAAGGTCAGGGGACACACCTCCCTTGCCGCGTAAACGCTTGGTTTCAAGGTCAGGGGACACACCTCTTGCAGAGGAATGTCCCCAACGTATGAATGTCCCCAACGTAGGTCAGGGGACACACCACCTTGCATGATGCAAGATGCAAGATGCAGGAAGCAAGATTTACTCATGCCTCTTGCTTCACGCTTCTTGTCTCTTGAACAGAGGAATGTCCCCAACGTATGTCAGGGGACACACCACCTTGCAGGATGCATGATGCAAGATGCAGGAAGCAAGATTTACTCATGCCTCTTGCTTCACGCTTCTTGTCTCTTGAACAGAGGAATGTCCCCAACGTATGTCAGGGGACACACCACCTTGCAGGATGCATGATGCAAGATGCAGGAAGCAAGATTTACTCATGCCTCTTGCTTCACGCTTCTTGTCTCTTGAACAGAGGAATGTCCCCAACGTAGGTCAGGGGACACACCACCTTGCAGGATGCATGATGCAAGATGCAGGAAGCAAGATTTACTCATGCCTCTTGCTTCACGCTTCTTGTCTCTTGAACAGAGGAATGTCCCCAACGTAGGTCAGGGGACACACCTCCTTGCAGGATGCATGATGCAAGATG
>JBFLYC010000004.1:153874-180756 GCA_040756735.1 Bacillota bacterium
GGGGACACACCACCTTGCATGATGCAAGATGCAAGATGCAGGAAGCAAGATTTACTCATGCCTCTTGCTTCACGCTTCTTGTCTCTTGAACAGAGGAATGTCCCCAACGTAGGTCAGGGGACACACCACCTTGCAGGATGCATGATGCAAGATGCAGGAAGCAAGATTTACTCATGCCTCTTGCTTCACGCTTCTTGTCTCTTGAACAGAGGAATGTCCCCAACGTACAAGGTACAACAACAGGCCGGTCTTTAATCTAAACCGGCCTGTATGCATGCACAAAACTTTAAAGGTTGAAAAAAGCTTAAAGGATCTATTCTTTAAGGTTGATAGGCGAATGGAAGATGGTGATATAGTTGGGTATAATTTTAAAATTTACCTTGCGCAACATCAAAGAAAATAAGTTTCGTACTTTCTTGATAGTGTTGTCAGTAGTTCTATCCACGGCGCTTTATTTCGGTTCTATAGGTCTATCTAAAACCATAGAAAAAACCTATGTGAATTATTTGACCAAGTGATGATCTTGATTATGCTGTAAGCGTTGTAAGGGCTTCCGGTGTTTATAAGGTGAACAGGGATGAAGTGATAAGGCTGAATATATTAGCCTATGACCTTGAAGATCTTTATAAAATGCATAGAATTGTCCTGGCTGAGTATTCAAGAATAGAACCCTTTAGCGGGCGTACCATTATCATCAGTGAGAATACTGCTGAGCAATATGGCTTGGAGTTGGGACAAAGCATTAAAATTGAAATAAATGAGCAGCCTGTGCATTTCCGTATTGCAGGTATTGCCAGGCCGGTAGGCTTGTTCCAGGAAGATGGTCGAAATGTTTATGCTGTTGTTCCCAAGGAATATCTCAATGCCTTGTATCAGGTTAGGGGTAAGGCAACACTGTATATATTAAATTAAAGGACCCTTCCATGAAGGAAGAATATATAAGAAAGATTGGTGAAGCGTATCAGCGCTATGGTGTATCTGAAACCATTAAAGATGCGGATATCAAGGAATACACCAGGCAGATATCCAGCCCCTTTTTAATGATGGTTACCACCGTTATGCTTATCAGCATCTTTATCATCTATACGTCTTTCAAGGTTATAGCCTACGAGAGGATACCCATGATAGGTACCTTTCGCAGTGTGGGTGCCACGAAAAGAATGGTCAACATGGTTTTTCTCTCTGAAAGCCTGCTTTACGGTATTCTTGGCGGCGCTTTAGGGTGCCTCTTAGGTATAGGCTTCTTAAGTGTCATGGCAAAAATGATGACTCCTAACTGGATGGCAGGTCTGGAGACAAGGGTTGTATTTACTCCCTTTCAGGTCTTGAGTTCGTTTTTTATGGCTGTTGCCTTATCCTTTGGCAGCGCATATTTTCCTATTCGTAAGGCTACCAAGATACCCATTTAATTTTATTATCAGTATCCTTGAACGACGGCGATCCTTTGCTATTTTACGTTCAGTGGGCATGTCACGAAAGCAGACCCTAGGGATGCTGGTTGTTGAAGCAATGACAGGAGGCCTTGTAGCAGGACTAGTGGGAGTTGTGGGAGGGCTTTTATCCATTTCAGCTATACCCCTGATTCTCAGGGATATGGGTTTAAGGGGTGACATGCTGTACGACATTATTATATTTGTATTTGCCGTTTTTGCCGGAATTTTTGTCTCAGTTGTGGCTGCGTTGAGCCCGGCCATTAAGATTTCTAAGATGAATGTGATTACAGCTCTTAAATATGAGTAGCAAGTAAGTTAAGGATACAAAAATCATATTCTCTGTAGTAGAGTAAGCGCAAGTTTAACGGAGGTGAAAGGATGGAAGTTGTCGTTAAAGCTATTGGCGTGCATAAGACATTTCAGATGGGGGAAGTTAGCCTGGAGGTTTTAAAGGGAATTGACCTTGAGATACATGCAGGTGAATTTGTTTCCATTATGGGTCCATCTGGATCTGGAAAGAGCACCTTATTGTATCTATTAGGGGGGTTGGATAAACCCACTAAGGGTCAAATTCTAGTTCTAGGACAGGATATTTCTCAAATGAAAGACGTTGATGAGAGCAGGATGCGCAGGAGAAACGTCGGTTTTGTCTTTCAATTCTATAATCTTATTCCTAATTTAAGTGTAGAGGATAATATTATGCTTCCAATCCTGTTAGACGGACAGAAGCTAAAGACCTACAAGGAAACCCTGGATGATATACTTGAGGTAGTAGGATTGGCAGATCGGAGGAAGCACACTCCCAGGGAACTGTCGGGCGGGCAGCAGCAGCGGGTCGCCATTGCCAGGGCTCTGATCAACCAGCCGGAAATAGTTTTGGCTGATGAACCGACAGGGAACCTAGACAGTAAAACAACAACTGAGATTTTAGAGCTTTTCCAAAAAATAAACCGTGAAAAACAAAAAACAATTGTACAGGTTACTCATTCCAGGGATGCAGCTGAATATGGAAACAGAATTATCCATGTTATGGATGGAAAGGTGTGGAACTCATGATTAGATTGAAAAATACTGTAATAATATTTATCATTGTTGGCTTATTGCTGATCGCTGCAGCATGTGGAAAGAAAGCTGATGATGCTGACCAGGCTTTTACTGAAGAACCGGAAATTAAGCACACCGTATCAGCTTTTGGAGTAGTAAAGGCCTCTGAAAAGAAGAATATTACCATTGATTTTCCTGCTGTACTTGAACAGCTTATGGTTAAAAACGGCCAGCGGGTAGTTATGGGAGAAGAACTGGTTGTGCTCAATGTGGATGAATATATGAGGCAAACTCGAAACAAGGAACTTGAGTTAAGTATGGCCAAACTAGAATTAGAAAGGTTAAGCAGGGAGTCCGGCAAAACTGCCAATGACCTTGAATTGGCCAGGAAAGCACATGCTGCTGCTTTAGAGGAACTGCAAAAAAAAGATACTCTTTATCAGGAGGGGGCTGTTACCCTTGCCGATCTACAAAGCTATCAAAGGACTGTTGATGAAAAAGAAAAGGCAGTAAAGAATTTAGAATTAGCTTTAGGAAGCGGAGATGATGCTCCGGAAATCAGGATGCAAAAAAGCAGAATTGCCTTATTAGAAAATGACCTGTCCTGGATGAAAAGTCGTTTTAATAAGAGTTACCTGCGGGATAATGTAATTATTTCCGATTTGGAAAACGCAGTTGTCTATGATATAGGTTATGCTCCAGGTGATCCTCTTAGTGAGGGTAAAAAGGTCTTAAGTTTGTTGGATTTTGATAGTCTTATTATTGAAGCAGATGTATCTGAAGAGTTTATTGGAGAGGTAAATTTAGGAGCGCCTGTTGCCATAACTGCCCTGGCAGATTATAACAGGGTATATAATGGAGAGGTAACAAGCATAGCCGGCATTACCATTGATAAGAGGGGAGAAACCATTGTCCCTGTTGAAATAAAAATACTTGACAATGATGGTTCTTTACTTCCAGGGTTTAATGTGGATGTGGAAATTGAAAGGCAGTTTTAGGGAAACATTTAATTTTAAATTCATAAGCTATATGATATACTGGACAAGGGGGATGCTAAATGTTGGATCAAGAGCTGTTAAATAATATATTAAATGAAGTTAAATCAGTTAAAACTGATGTTCAATCAATTAATACTGATGTTAAATCACTCAAAACTGAAGTTGAAACAGTTAAATCTGACGTTAAATCACTTAAAACTGAAGTTGAAACAGTTAAATCTGAAGTTAAATCACTCAAAACTGAAGTTGAAACAGTTAAATCTGACGTTAAATCACTTAAAACTGAAGTTGAAACAGTTAAATCTGACGTTAAATTACTCAAAACTGAAGTCAGATCAGTTAAAAAAGAAGTTGATTCAGTTAAAAGTGAAGTGAGATCAGTCAAAAAAGACGTTGATTCAGTTAAAAGTGAAGTTAAGTCAATTAAAACTCAGCAACAAGAAGACCATTTGATTTTAAAGGCTTTAGAGCATAAAGCAGATATTAATAAAGCAGAACATGACAAAATGATTGATGATATTGCTCATATGGATGGACATTTGAAAAATATCAATGAAAATTTAAATGCGGTAAAAGAAATAATAGGAAGACATGAAGTAGATATTACAGTATTAAAGCGCAGACCGGTTTGAACCCGAGTATGGATTAATCCCCCTATACAAAAGAAAAAAGCATTGCAGCATTCCTGGCTTTGTTTTATGGCCGGGAATGCTTTTTTGTGCAAAAAAATAAAAATAATAAGCAGGAATTTTAGGAGTTGTGTAGAAATAGAATGTACAGCAATGTTGTACCTTGTCTTGTATTGCCGCACATTCTGTTTTGTAAGGTAGGGGGAGATTGGCTGAGGAAAAATGCACAGCAATGTTAGTATTAACTAAAAAGATTAATTTTTTTGTAATTTTTTCAAAACACTGTACGATAATAACAAACGCTAAATACAATAACGGTATTTTAAAGAGGTGAAAGCTTTTGAAGAAAAAAACAAATGGTGTGCAATCAGTGGATAGAGCTATATCTATTTTGGATCAGCTCGAAAAATCTTCCGTACCTCTGGGTGTTACTGAGATTAGCAAAAGGTTAGATCTTCATAAGAGTACTGTTTTTGGTTTGCTTTCCACATTAGAAAACAGAGGTTTTGTTTCGCAGTGTCAAGAAAGTGGTAAATACAAATTGGGGTTAAGGCTCTTTGAACTGGGAAGAAGAGTTCAAGAAAACATGGATCTTAGGGCTCAAGTAAATCCTTATTTAAAAAGCTTGGTGGAGAGATTTCAAGAAACTGCCCATCTGGTTGTTAAAAACAATAATGATGTCGTTTACATAGATAAGGTAGATGGTCCTCAAGCTATTCGCATGTATTCGCAAATAGGTAGAAGCACTCCTATTCACTGTACAGGAGTTGGCAAAGCCTTGTTGGCCTTTTTGCCTGAAAGTGAACAGGAAAAAATATTGGAAAGTATTGAACTTCATCCATTTACCCATAAAACAATAACAGATAAAGATGTACTTAAGAAGGAGCTCAGCGAAATAAAGAAAAGAGGATATAGCATTGATGATGAAGAGATAGAAATTGGACTACGGTGCATAGGTGTTCCAATACTTGATCATAATGGAATTGCTGTAGCTTCTATCAGTATAGCAGGTCCAACTACTCGGATGACTAACGAAAAGGTTAATATGATTATTGAACCTTTAAAGGAAGCAGCGATGTGTATTTCTGAAACATTAGGTTTTAAGCCTAGTATTAAATGAAAAATTATTAAGAGTGTTTAAGAAGAATATCTAGCTTGTAAAAAACTCGCTTGAGGAGGTGAATTATTATAGAAATATAAAGTTATCTGTTAACCTAATAATAAAAAAGGGGGAGAAGAATTTGAAAAAAAGATTTATTTTGTTAGTACTTCTTTTAATTGGGTTTATGGTTCTTGTAGTTGGATGTGGTGAAAATAAAACTAAACCACAAGATACAAATGGCAAGAAGCAAGTTGCTTTAAAACTTGGGCATGTAACTCAAACTTCCCATCCGTATCATATTGCAGCCTTAGCATTTAAAGAGAAGGTTGAAAGTGCAACTGATGGCAGAATAAGTATAGAAATTTATCCAGCCCGCCAACTTGGTGGTGACAGAGATATGTTAGAGCAGATTCAAAATGGTTCTCTTGATATGGGTTTGATTTCTTCAGCCATATTTAGTGGCTTTACGCCGCTACTAGATGGTTTGCAGTTGCCATTTTTAATGGAAAACTACGATGTTTTGCATAAAGCTGTTAAAACAGATGAAGCAAAGGCTTTGCTAGCCGGGCTTGAAGAAATAAATGTCAAAGGATTAGCGTTTTATGATGCTGGGTTTAGGCATTTTGTTACTGTTAACAAGCCAATTAACGAACCAAGTGATTTGAGAGGTGTAAAGCTCAGAGTAGTAGAAAGCCCATTGATGTTAGATATTTTTAATACATTAGGAGCAAGCCCAACACCAATGCCCTATGGTGAAATTTATAGTGCTTTACAAACAGGGGTTATTGATGGTTTAGAAATGGATTTAAGTGCAATATGGGCGGAAAAACATTTTGAGGTTGCAAATTATGTAGCTTTAAGTAGTCATTTCTCTTTTCCAACTGTAAACATTATGCATCTGCACAAATGGAACAGTTTGTCTGATGAAGATAAGCAAATAATCGCGGAAGCAGCATGGGAAGCAATTGATGAAAATATGGGCTTACTTAGAGATATTGATGAAAAAATGTTAAACAATATCAAAGGTGAAGGTGTAGATGTTAGAGTGATTGAAGACTTAGGGCCTTTTATTGAAGAAACTAAATCAGTTTACGAAAAGTACACGAGTCGAGATCCTCGAGTTGAAAGGTTTGTTAATAAAGTATTAGAAATAAAGTCTAAGTAATAACTATTGCCCGTTTAAATGGTTTACCCCGGGCTTAACCAGCTTGGGGTAAATTCACTTAAGTAAAGCAAAAAAGGGGGTGAATTAGTGTCAAAACTTAGCACACTTATCAATCAATTGGCTTCCTATATTGTAATAGTATCTATTTTTGTTATGACTGTAGTTGTTATAGTTCAGGTTTTTTGTCGCTATGTTCTAGGTTTTTCTATTTTTTGGTCTGAAGAATTAGCAAGGTACCTTTTGGTGTGGACTACCTTTTTAGGAGGAAGTGTTGCCTATAAAAAGGCACAGCTAGCTAGTATCAACTTTTTAGCTGAAAAACTTCCAGCAAGGCCAAGGGCATTAGTTGGTATTTTAGCGCAGATAATGGCCTTAACTTTTATTGTAGTTGCAGCTTACTATGGTTTTAAACAGTCATTTTCACCCTCGGTTACAATGCAGGTCTCTCCAGCTATGAGGTTGCCAATGACATATGCATATTTGGCCGTTCCTATTGGGTTTGGAATTATTATGATACACAGCATAGAAAACTTGTACAAACACATTTTACTTGCACTTAAAGGAAATGAGGTGGCAGGGTGATAATAACTGTTGCATTTATGGTTTTTCTTGCATTTGGTATACCAATTGCATTTGTGATAGGTCTTACCGGCTTAACCCATATGCTTCTAACGGGCAATTATACATTTTTACAAAATGTTCCTCAAAGAATGTTTGTTGCAGCAGATAATTTCAATTTGTTAGCAATTCCATTTTTTATGTTAGCAGGAGAACTTATGAACTATGGGGGCATTACAATAAGACTAATCAATTTGGCAAGGACATTAGTTGGTCATTTAAAAGGAGGTTTGGCCTACGTTAATATTTATACAAGTATGATACTATCTGCATTAATAGGTTCAGCTAATGCAAATGCTTCTGCAATGAGCAAAACACTTGTACCTGCAATGATAAAAGATGGATATGATAAAGAATACAGCACGGCTGTTACTGCAGCGTCATCAATAATGGGACCCATTATCCCTCCCAGTATGACAATGATAATTTATGGAGTTGCCGCGGGTGCTTCCATTGGACAGTTGTTCTTAGCAGGTATTGTTCCTGGCATTTTAATGGCCCTTGCATTTTCAGTACTTACTTTCTATTACGCTCGTAAACGAAATTATCCATATAAAAAACGTAGGGCTCCAGTAAGAAGTATTTTAAAAGCATTATTCTCTGCTATTCCGGCTTTGTTAGTACCAATAATTATGATGGGTGGTATAATTTCTGGTGTATTTACGCCTACTGAAGCAGCGGCAGCGGCATCTTTGATTGCTTTTGTTATAGGTGCCTTTGTTTATAGAGAACTCAAACTAAAACATCTTCCGCAAATATTTCTCTCTACCGGCACTATAACTGCATCGATAATGCTTATTGTTGCAACGGCGAATATATTTGGCTGGGTACTTGCAATTGAGCGTATTCCACAAGCTTTTGCTGAATGGATGCTTTCAATTTCATCTAACCCTATTGTTGTTCTATTTATGATAAATATTCTATTACTAGTAGTTGGGGCAGTTATGGAAACATTTGCAGCTATAGTGATACTTGTACCAGTTTTTCTGCCAATTATAACTCAGTTGGGAATAGACCCTATCCACTTTGGTTTAATTGTGTGCTTAAACTTGGTCATAGGTTTAATAACACCTCCTTTAGGAGTAGTTTTGTTTGTCACTTCAGCAATAAATGATATTTCTGTTGAAAGATTGACTAGGGCTATAGTTCCTTTCATTCTGGCATCGATAATTGTTTTATTCGTAGTTACGTATTTACCAGATATGGTATTGTATATACCCAGAATGTTTTTCTAAAATACAGATACTGAAGGGTGGATAGACATTATATGACTATCATTAGAGTTCATATGGGAAAAAAAAGTATTAACATGGAACAAAGTCCACAATTATATAAAATGCTTGGTGCAAGAGGACTTACTTCTACAATAATAGCTGATGAAGTTGATCCTGGATGTGAGCCACTTGGGCCTGAAAATAAGATAGTATTTGCACCTGGATTACTTGGCGGCACGATAGTTCCATGCTCAAGTAGAACCTCTGTAGGAACAAAGAGTCCTTTGACGGGAGGAATTAAAGAAAGCAGTTCAGGGGGACCTGGAGGCACAGACTTAGGTAGACTTGGAGTAAAAGCTTTAATAATAGAAGGTTTGCCAATGGATAATCAGTGGTACTATTTAAGAATCTCTGCAGATGGTACGCAGCTACTGTCAGCAAGTGAGCTATTAGGACTTGGATGCTATGATACTTGTAAAAAACTACAAAAAATACATGGTAATAAATGCAGCATCTTTGTAATTGGGCAAGCTGGTGAAAGAAAAATGCTTGCTGCTAATATTGCTGCTACTGATAAAGAGGGTAAACCCACTCGTCAGTTTGGCAGGGGTGGAGTAGGGGCAGTGCTGGGATCAAAACACATTAAGGCTGTAATAATTGATGCAACAACTGCAGGATTTATTAAACCTGGTAATAAAAGCAAAGTGGCGAATGAGTGTAAAAAATTTGCTAATTCTTTAGTGGAAAATCCCGTCTCTGGAAATGCTTTGCCTAGGTTTGGAACAGCAGTGCTCGTGAATATGATTAATAGTATTGGAGCCTTGCCAACAAGGAACTTTTCGTCTGGGGTTTTTGAGGGTGCCCAGTTTATAAGTGGAGAAACTATGACTGAGATTCAACAAAAAAGAGGAGGTAAGGTTGGGCACGCATGTTCTCCTGGGTGTGTAATTCGTTGTTCCAATATTTATGTTGATGAAGATGGTAAGGAAATTACAGGTGGATTTGAATATGAAACAGTATGCTTATTAGGGTCAAATATTGGAATTAGGAATTTAGATGAAATAGCATATTTGAACAGAATGTGTGATGATTATGGAGTGGATACAATTGAAATTGGCGCAGCCCTGGGGATAGCAATGGAAGCAGGGGAACTACAATTTGGTAGATTTGATGATGCAAAACAAGCTCTAGGATCTATAGCCAAAAATGATCTTTTGGGAAAAGTTCTTGGACAAGGGGCGCAAGTTACTGGAAAAGTTTTTGGAGCAACCAGGATTCCAACGGTTAAGGGTCAAGCAATGGCTGCTTACGATCCTAGGGGTATAAAAGGCATGGGTGCTATTTATGCTACTAGTCCAATGGGAGCAGATCATACTGCTGGACCAAGTTGTACCACTTTTATTAAGGCAAAGCCAGAGGAGCAACTCTCATTGGCAAAAGAATTTCAGTTTAAGGCTACAGCCATGGAAAACACCGGGTTATGCAGATTTTGCTGCTATGCCCTATTTACTGATCCAAAGGCTCTACAGTCAGTCATGAATATACTTAATAATTATTATGATATTAGTATTGATGAAAAAGAATTCTGGTCTTGGGGTAAAAAGATTCTACAAATTGAAAAGAGATTTAATGAAAAAGCAGGTTTTTGCCAGCAAGACGATAGGATACCAGAGTTTATGAATAAGGAAAAACTTTTACCTAGTGGTCAGATTTTCGATATTTCAAATGATGCTTTGGACACGATTTTGGACTTTTAAAAGGAGGTAAGGAGATTGTCTATCGCTAGTTTCAACTTTAAATTATCCACTGAAATAGAGTATGGTTGTGGAAGTCTCAAAAAACTGTCTGATAAAATATTTACCTTTAACACCTATAAGGCAATGATTATTACAGATCAGGGAATTGTTAAAGTAGGTATTTTAGAAAAAATAACAGAGCAGCTTTCGCAGGCCAAAGTTCCATTTACAGTTTTTGACCAGGTTGAACCAGATCCGAGTACGAAAACTATAGAGGAAATTACTTTTCAAGCAAAAAACGAAGGAGTAGAAATACTTATAGCCGTGGGTGGTGGAAGTCCTATTGATGCTGCAAAGGGAACAAATATTCTTCTAGGAAATGGAGGAGAACTTTTTGCTTATGGAGGCATAAATAAAGTTAATAAAAAGGGTTTGCCTTTAATAGCTATACCCACCACTGCAGGAACAGGCAGTGAAGTTACAATTTTTGCAGTACTGAGAGATATAGATAGAAATCTTAAGTTTACTATTACAAGCCCATTGATAGCTCCTGACTTGGCGCTGCTTGACCCAGAATTAACCCTTTCACTTCCTCCAATGATCACAGGGGCTACTGGGATGGATGCTTTGACTCATGCAGTAGAGGCTTACACTTCAGTAAAAAGTAATTCTCTTTCAGATATGCTTGCTATTGAAGCTATTAGACTAATATTCAGGTACTTACCTCGGGCAGTATGTAATGGAAAAGATCTAGAAGCACGTTCGGAAATGTTTAAAGCACAGTTATTAGCAGGCATTGCATTTAACAATGCTTTTTTGGGATTGTCTCATGCTATTGCTAGCCCTTTGGGAAGTCATTTTCATATTTCCCACGGAGTTGCAAATTCAATATTGCTTCCACATGTAATGAAATTTAATGTTCCCGCTTTGCCAGAGAAATATGCTCAAATCACTTCTGCTATGGGAGTGGCATTAAATGGAAGAGACATTTATGAAGATGCCTTTGAGTCATATAAAGCAGTTGAAAGGTTAGCAAAGATGTGCAATCTTCCTGATAAATTAAGGAATGTTGGAGCAAGAGAAGACCTTTTGAATGATGTTGCTGAAGATGCTCTTAAAAGCGGTATGTTGAAGCTAAATGTGCGTAAAGCAGACCAGGAGCATATTAGACAAATATTACAGGAAGCTTTTTAGAAACAATGAATGAAAGAAGAATAAAAGTTATAGTTCATTTGAATGCTAAGTTGGCGATGTATTCTCTTTATATAAGAGATCATCTGTTAAATGCTCCTCAATGGATAAATTGATTAATGAGTTGAAAGTACCCCCAGCTAAAGTAGGCCTGTTGAAAGTAAATAACAGTCAAGCAGCTTTTGTACATAAGATGTAGTGAGTATTTTCCCTTTCATTGGATGAGGTTAATGACACAACAGTGCGTGATGAGAGAACAGGGCTTGACAAATATAAAAACCAGTTGTAAGAAAGGATGATCATCCTGATAAAGTCAATACGTACTTGGTTAGCTTATCTAGAAGGTGAAGGAAAGTTAAAAACTGTATCAAAAGAGGTTGATTTGCGATTTGAACTTCCTGGAATCATAAAAAAACTCGATGGAAAATCAGCCGTTAAATTCACAAATCCTAGGGGCTACAGCATCCCGGTTGTTTCAGGATTAGCTTTTAATAGATCCATGTTTGCTGAAGCAATTGGTACTACTGAGCATAACCTGGTGAAAAAATTTAGAGAATGTCAAAAACAACCCCTCGCATGCGAAGTAATATCTCAAGAGGAAGCACCTGTAATGGAAAATGTTATTACTGATGATCTAGATTTGATGAAATTGCCGATACCTGTCCATCATGAAAAAGATGCTGGAGCCTACATCACAGCCGGCCTCCTAATTGCCAAGGATCAAATGACAGGCAAAAGAAATGTTTCCATCCATAGATTACAGGTTCTTTCCAAAAATGAATTGGGAATCTTAATACTTCCCAGGCACTTGTGGCAGTTTTTTATGCATACTGAACAAGAAAATAAAGCGTTGGATATTGCCATTGTAATTGGGGTTGACCCTATACTGCTCCTTGCATCCCAGGCTATTGTGCCACTGGGCGTAGATGAATTGGAAATTGCCAATGCTCTCAAAAACGGCAATCAGAAACTTGTTAAATGTAAAACAGTTGACATTGAAGTCCCTGCAGAAGCTGAGATAGTGTTGGAAGGAAAACTGCTTCCAAATGTGAGAAAAACTGAAGGTCCCTTTGGTGAATTTCCCAAGTATTATGGTCCGGCTAGTGAGAAACCTGTTATTGAAATAACAGCCATGTGCTACCGTAGCAAACCTATCTATCATACTATTTTGCCTGCAACAAAAGAGCATTTACTTCTTGGCGGTATTCCGAGAGAAGCTACTTTGTATGAACTGGTTAGCCAGGTTGTTCCTAGCGTAAAAGGTGTACACCTAACACTGGGGGGTACATGCAGATATCATGCTATTATTTCAATTGATAAAAAACATGAGGGTGAGGCTAAAAATGCCATTTTTGCTGCATTTTCCAGCAGTCAGGAAATAAAGCACGTTGTAGTTGTCGATTCAGATGTGGATATTTTCAATATGGAGGAAGTGGAGTGGGCAATAGCAACTAGATGCCAGTTTACCAAAGATTCTGTAATAGTGTCAGGGTCTTTAGGTTCCAAGTTGGATCCTTCCACTAATGATGGTATTTCTGACAAAATAGGTATAGATGCTACATGCCCTCTTGATGCTCCACCGGAGAGGTATGAAAGGATAAAAATTCCCGGGTTTGAGGCCCTGGATATAGACAATTATCTTGATTAGCGGTGTGCAATTATTTAATAAATATAGATAGGTAGGACACTTTGAAGCTTGTTACCTTGTTTGCCAGGTAGAGGAGGAAATGGCTTAAACAAAGGGACATTGATCCCGAACAAATAAGGCAAAATACTTGCGGTAAATGAAATGAGGTATTTTAGTGCAAAAAGCAGTAAGTGATATTCGAGATATTTTATTTGAAAAGATCCGGAACAAGAAAATTACAGCAAAAATACTTGTTGAAAAAGAAGGTATTATAGCTGGGACCACTAAGGCCGGAGAAAAGTTGGAAGGCCTTGGATTATCTATCAGTTTCCTGGCAACAGAGGGATTAATAGTTTCACCAGGAATGGAAGTAGCTAGATTTACAGGTACCCCCAAAGAGATTACATCTGCAGAGGATATTGTAATTGGAAATCTTACCAAAGCCTCGGGCATAGCTACAGCAGCACATAGGGCTGTAGATTTGGCATCTGGCAGGATTAGAATTGTGTCTGGTGCCTGGAAAAAGATGCCCATAGAAATCAAAGAAATGGTCAGGGAAGCAGTTAAAACAGGTGGAGCTTCCTTTAGAATAACAGATGATCCTTTTGTTTACCTCGATAAAAATTACGTTCGTATTTTTGGAGGAATAAAGGCAACACTGGAAGCAGTTTCAAAGCTTTCAGGATATACAAAAGTGATTCAATTACGAGGAGAGACTGCTGCTATCAGTGAGGAGGCAGAGCAAGCAGTTTTAGGTGGAGCAGACATTCTCATGGTGGATACCGGCTGCCTGGAGGATGCATTGCAAGTAATTAATAAACTAAAAAGTATGTCAGTAAGGGACAAGAAGCTGCTGGCTTTTGCTGGAGGTATAAATATTGCTGATATACCTGTGTATTGTGAACACGGTTTTGATATTCTTGATATCGGCGTTCAAATAATTGACGCACCCCTTCTGGATATGAAAATGGATGTAATAAGTATCTAAGGAGTTGGTAAGATGGACATTAATCTTCTTGAAAAGACTGAACTATGGATTGAAAATTTAACCTTAGAAAATGTAGATTTAAATAAAATTGCAGAAGTTACTGCACAAGTACTTGACTTGCCACGTGACAAGGTGCTTGTGGTAGATGTAAGGCAAAACACTATGACTATTGATATTTTGCAAAAGAAAATAAAGGCAGAGCAATTCTATGGAAAAAAACAAGAACTCCTGGATGCCTTGTCTCAAATAGAAGGGGTGAAAGTACTACCAGAAACTAGTATTCACTCAGATGGAATATTAGGCTACATTGCACTTGATAGGGCAGAAGCAGCCAAGACTCTGGAAAAAACTCAGCAAATGTCCAAGGAGATTGCGACGAAGATAAAAAAGAGGGTTATTGTATTTCCTACAGGGTCTGAAGTGAAAAAAGGTATGATTAAAGATACAAATACACCATTGATTCGTGAACTATTGGAAAGAGAAGGTTTTTATGTAAGTACAGGAGATGTGATTGACGATGATTCTATACTAATAGCCGGCAAAATTAGAAGAGCTGTAAATGATGGCTATGGCCTGATAATAACTACAGGAGGAATTGGAGCAGAGGATAAGGATAAAACTGTTGAGGGAGTTTTGAAAATTGATCCTCAGGCAGCAACACCATATATTGTAAAATTTCAAAAGGGTACCGGGCGTCACGAAAAAGATGGTGTAAGAATTGGTGTTGGTCAGATTGATAACACATTAATAGTTGCACTCCCTGGACCGAATGATGAGGTTAAGATATCCATGGACATATTATCAAAAGCTTTAAGAGATGGCGGTTCAAAGCACGAAATAGCTAACAAATTAGCAGAAGCTTTAAGGGAAAAGCTTAAAGAAAAATTTTATCATTGCAGGCATTAATAAAAATTTTTTATATTACAGGAGGTACCAATGAACAAAAATCAAATTATTGAAGCTGCAGCGCTGTTGTATGAAGCGGAAAAGTCTTTGCAACCAATTAAACCGTTAACTGATACATATCAGGGTATTACTATTGATGAGGCTTACAAAATTCAGTTAACCAACGTTAATAGGAAGGTAGAAAAAGGTGCCAAGGTTGTTGGCAAAAAAATCGGATTAACCAGCAAGGCCATGCAGAAGATGCTGGGTGTTCCTGAGCCTGACTATGGACATCTTTTTGATGCCATGGTAGGGGATGAAGAGGTAGCAATTAAGCTTTCTGAGTTACTTCAACCCAAGGTAGAAGCCGAGATTGCATTTATACTCAAAGATGAATTAAAAGGGCCTGGTGTTACAATTTCAAAGGTTTTGCAGGCAACTGAGGGAGTTGTTCCTGCCTTTGAAATCATTGACAGTAGAGTAAAGGATTGGAAAATAAAAATAGAAGATACTATAGCGGACAATGCCTCAAGCGCCATGGTTATCCTTGGAAGCAAAATAACACCTGTTAGAAATCTGGACTTAAAATATGTAGGTCTTGTCCTCGAAAAAAATGGAATAATTGTTGACACAGCTGCCGGGGCTGCAGTTCTGGGGCACCCTGCCCAGGCAGTAGCATGGTTGGCAAATATGCTTGCCAGATACGATATTTCTCTAAAACCAGGAGAAATTATCCTTTCAGGTTCGCTGACAGGCGCTTATCAAGTAACCGGAAATGATGTCTTTACCGCGACATTTTCGGAACTAGGAAGGGTTAAGTCAATATTTGAAAGGTAAGACACTTTAAGAACTATTAGATACAGAAAATATTTTGACAGAATCATAAAGGAGTGAGACTTGAGTGGCAAAAAGAATAAAAGCAGCTATAATTGGTCCAGGGAATATAGGTATGGATCTTATGTTCAAATTAATGGATAGTGAATATTTAGAATTGGATACTGTTGTAGGAATTATTCCTGGTTCTGAGGGCTTGAAGCTAGCCAGGGAAAAGGGTTTTAACGCATCTCATGAAGGCATCAAGTCAATACTTGGTAATAAAGAAATAAAAATAGTATTTGATGCAACAGGAGCAAAACCACATGCCATGCACGCTCCCTTATTACAAGAAGATGGTAAAATTGCTGTTGATTTGACTCCAGCTGCAATAGGACCTTATGTGGTACCAACTGTTAATCTACATGAGTTTATTGATAGTCCAAATGTGAACATGGTTACATGTGGGGGACAGGCGACCACACCTATAGTTGCTGCCATCAATGAGGTGGCAGATGTCAAGTATGCGGAGATTGTAGCTACAATCAGCAGCCGGAGTGCAGGCCCTGGAACCAGGCAAAATATAGACGAGTTTACTCAAACAACTGCAAAAGCATTGGAAGTTATTGGTGGTGCGGATAAAGGTAAGGCAATAATAATCTTAAATCCGGCCGAACCACCTATCATAATGAGGGATACAATCTATACAAGGGTTGCAAAACCAGATGAAAAGGTAATTACAGAGGCTGTTGAAAAAATGGTGGCAAGAGTTCAGGAGTATGTACCCGGTTATCAACTAAAAGTGCCACCTATCATCGAGGGTGACAAAGTAACCACAATGCTTGAGATAGAAGGTGCCGGGCACTATTTACCAAAGTATTCCGGCAACCTGGACATCATGACAGCGGCAGCCAAAGCAGTTGGAGAAAGGATTGCTAAAAAGTTGATAGCAGATCAAGTTAGGAAGGTGGTCTAAATGAAGAAGTTTATTCGAATAGTAGACGTAACTTTGAGAGATGGAATGCATGCAGTTAGTCATCAATTTACACCTGATGATATGGCCGAAATAGCTGCAGGTTTGGATGAAGCGGGCGTAGATACTATTGAAATTGGCCATGGTGATGGACTTTCCGGATCATCGTTCCAGTATGGATTTGCTGCTGCAACAGATGATGATTACCTAAAAGCTGTATCTGGTGTCATAAAAAACGCGAAGCTAGATGTACTTATATTGCCGGGGATAGGTACTAAAAAAGAACTGGAATTGGCGGCCAAATACAATGCCAAGGTAGCAAGAATTGCAACCCATGTTACAGAAGCAGATATTGGAGAACAGCATATAAAATTGGCCAAGGAACTTGGAATGGAAGCTATTGGATTTCTTATGATGGCTCATATGGCACCTGTGGAAAAAGTAGTTGAACAGGCAAAACTGTTTGAGAGCTATGGTGCGGATAAAATCTACATAACAGATTCTGCGGGAGCCATGACACCTGTTGATGTCTCAAACAGAATCAAGGCAGTTAAAGAGGCTGTTTCTGTTCCCATAGGACATCATGCCCACAATAACTTAAGTCTGGCTGTAGCCAATACTCTAGCTGCTATTGAGGCAGGGGCAGATATGGTAGATGCTGCCTGCAAGGGACTTGGAGCAGGGGCCGGGAATACCCAGACAGAGGTGCTTGTAGCAGTGCTTGATAAATTGGGCTACCTTACAAATATTGACTTATATAAAATAATGGATGTTGCAGACGATATTGTAAGTCCAAAAATGCAAAGACCGCAGGTAATAGATAAAAATTCTTTAAGTATTGGCTATGCTGGCGTTTACGGTAGTTTTCTACTTCACTCTTTGCGGGCTGCTGAAAAATTTAATGTAGATGCCAGAGATATCCTTGTGGAATTAGGTAAGCTTCGTACTGTCGGGGGGCAGGAAGACATGATTATTGATGTTGCTTATGAGTTGAGCCAAAACAGCATGAAATAGAAAAACCTGCAACCTTAATGATAAGACTTAATACACTTGTTGATTTTTGAGAAAATTTAAAAGGAGTGATCTATGTGAGGGTTGTTAATTGGACTGCTTCTGTTGATAAAGAGAAATGTAAAGCATCCTGTCAAAAAACATGTCCGGCAGGTGTTAAAGTTCCAGTTTATATTGATTTAATCAAAAGCAATCGTTTTCAAGAAGCTTATGAAGTAATCCAGGCAGATAATCCTTTCCCGTCAGTATGTGGTCGTGTATGTCACAGCCCTTGTGAAAATGAGTGCCGCCGGGGGAAACAAGATGCAGCCTTGGCCATTAGGGCATTAAAGCGTTTTGCTGGAGATCAACTTATTAATGGTGGACTGCCGGTTCCTCGAGTTAAGGAAAATAAGGGAATTAGGGTGGCTATAATTGGTGCCGGTCCGGCCGGATTATCAGCGGCTTATTTTCTGACTTTAAAGGGGTATCAAATAACCATATTTGAAGCGCTGGAAGTGGCTGGTGGGATGATGGTAGCTGGGATTCCGGAATATAGGCTTCCAAAGGATGTTCTGAATAAAGAAATAGATGTCATTAAAAATATGGGTGTCGAGATTAAAACAGGAGTGAAAATTGGTAAAGATATCACGTTAGAGCAGATATTACGCAATGGTTACAAAGCTATTTTTCTCGCAGTTGGCGCCCGCAAGGATCAACCCCTTAACATTCCTGGAGAAGAGTTAGAGGGCGTACTTACTGGAGTGCGGTTTTTGCATGATGTTAACCTGGGAAATCCTCCAGACTTTTCGGGCAAGGATGCAGCGGTTATAGGTGGCGGCAATGTAGCAGCAGATGCAGCCCGTAGTGCGTTACGTTTAGGGGCAAACTCAGTTACAGTTTATTATCGTAGAACCAAAAAGGAAATGCCTGCAATTGAAGGGGAAATAGCAGAGATGCAGCATGAAGGTGTAAAAATTCATGTTCTGACAGCACCAGTAGAAATTCTTGGCAATAATGGCAAAGTCAATGGTCTTAAATTAACAAAAATGATGTTAGGTAAACCTGACAAGACCGGCAGACCTCTTCCAGTACCTATTGATGGATCTGAGTTTACTGTAAAAGCAGATGTTGTTATTTCTGCCATTGGATACAATCCCGATGCTGCTGATATCGATCCGGCTCTCAAAACCAATGGCTGGGGAGGCATAGTTGTAGATGCTGATACAATGGTTACTAGTATTCCAAGTGTTTTCTCCGGGGGTGACTGTGTGACAGGAGCAGCCACCTTGATTGAGGCTGTATCTGCAGGTAAAAAAGGTGCTTCTTCCATTGATAAATATTTGGGAGGCGATGGAATAGTAGTCAAAGATCTGAACCCCCCCCGAAATTTTGGCAAAATTATTGATGGTGACACTAAAAGGGTTAGGGTT
Organism: Bacillota bacterium; assembly: GCA_040756735.1. GTDB lineage: Bacteria > Bacillota > DSM-16504 > Desulfitibacterales > Desulfitibacteraceae > JBFLYC01. The sequence continues at coordinate 172,714 of JBFLYC010000004.1, forward strand.
CCGACTTTGGGTAAAGTAGAAGGTTTTAAGGAGACTGAGCTGGGATATACCTTAGAGCAAGCTATAAATGAAGCTGCTCGCTGCCTTCAGTGTGATGTAGAATGCAGGACATGTGAGAAGGTTTGTCCGGTACTGGCTATTAAAGGAAAGACTTCAGGTCAAAGAAACGTTGCTGAAGTTGATGTGAATTATTGCGTAGGCTGCAATGCTTGTGAACAACGCTGTCCTGAATATGCGATCTTGCTTAATAAACTAGATAAACCTGTTATTATTAAGACCGATGTAAATAAAGTTGATTATGAGCAGATAGCAAGTTTGTGTAGAAAAGCTAAGTTTCATCCGGAACAAATAGTTTGTTATTGCACTGCTACCAGGGCAGAGGAAATAGCTGCAGCCGTTATTTTAGGTGCTAAAACTCCTGAAGACGTTTCTCGAGCTACAGGTGTTCGCACCGGATGCAAGGTTGAATGTATACAACCTGTTTTAAGAATTCTTGAGGCGGCAGGAATTCAACCTGAGCCTAGAAAAGATGGATGGCAATGGTATGGACGTACTCCAACAGTTTGGGAGATCAGGGAAGGAATTAAAGCCAAGTTCAACCATAAAGGATTTTACTTTACAGAGGATATTCAATTATTGGATAGGTTAATAGAGAATAAGAAAGATAATTAATTAAAGAGGGAGGGAAAAACATGGGAAAAACTATTAGGCCGATGCTTCCAAGGAAATCCCAGTATGGAGTAGATCCTAAGTATATAGAAAAGAGAATATCAGAATATCCAGAGATGACCTCGATTATGTTAAATGATATTTTTCAAGATATGCCCTCAATTATTTATCCTAGTAATAAGGGACTTGATGCAGTAAGGGAAGCAACTGAGAAAGCCCTGGAGAAAGTAGACATGAGTATGATAAAGCCTGATCATTCAGTAAATATTTTAGCTTCCCATCATGGATTTACTTTATTAGGCGGAGAACCATATGCAGAGGTATTAAAAACCATAAGAGATGTTATAGAAAAAAGAACAGGAACAGACAGCATTCGATTAAGAGCAGGTGTTGGGCTGAGGTTTCGGGAAACTGAGGAATATATAAGATCTTTTGCACTTGACAAACACTTTAAAGGCAAAGCACAAGGGGTTGCCCCCATAGATGAGGGTATCCCCATTGAAACTGAAATAGGAACTCTTTACGGTTTGAAAGCTGTATATGATGCTGATTGGATAGTGCATGCCCACAATAGCGATGTAAGAGAAGTCCACTTCCATCGACAAGTGGACAGAGCCGTTAAACCCTTTGGAATGTCCTATGCAAGAATTGACACCCGGTCAACTTACCATCAAAACATGGGACCTAGGGCTGCTAATTTTGTTGCAAGGTCAATATTTGGCTCGGATTTTGTCCAAAGTAAGTTTGCCTTTACTACTTTTATAGAAATGACTCCTACCGGAATTAAGGATGTAATTGCAGACAACAACCTCCTAGCGTTGAATGATAAAATAACCGTTAGCGGATGTAAGTATTATGGAAAAATAATGACATTACTCGGTGAAATTGATGAATGCATCGTGGGCCTTGACTTTCCTGCTCCCGTTCCATATGTGTTCGCAGCTGGAGTTATTTTTGCCAATTTTGCAGGATCTAATGTCGATATTTTTGACCTGGATAATCCACTGCCTCCATATACCTGGTATACTGAAGCATTTTATGGAAAAGACAGTTTGCCCTTGGTAGAAAACGTTCCCAAGCTTAATCCTGCTATAAAAGCTGTAATACACAATTACGCCTGGGGAGGCTACCCAAGCACCTTTTTTGCAGAACATTTACCAACTATAGTTGTAGGTACTGAACAAGCTGAAGCTATTAAGAGAGATCCACAAAATATTGATTATATAAGGAACTCTGTTATAGCAGAAAGTTTGGATTCAGCAATGGAGTTTGCTTATAAAGTTAGTGGAACAAGAAAAGTTATTATTTTTGATGGAGCTATTGGGGGGCTTAATGTAAGTCAAGAGCTGGCGGATTTATTGGTCAAGAAGGTGCCGGAAATAGATAAAAAAGTGGAAAACGAATTACTTCCAAAATGGCTAAAGCAAAGAGGGATTGATCCAAAAGAAGTTGAATTATTCTAAAGTGCACTAATTGTTTCTAGCGGTCGGGAGGACATGATCATCCATGTAGCATATGAGCTTAGTGCAAATTAGCCTGTAAGATACGGTGACAAGAAAAGGCCCCACAAAAAAAGTGGGGCCCTTTTTTTATCTCTCATCATTGCAGGATTATTGGGAATTTGTCCAGAATAGTGTATGAATTCTACATAGAGGGTGTATGCAAAGTGTTTCATTTTGAATTAAAGAGAATCATTGAAGCCCAAAGCCTGGAGGAAATTCTGGAAACCTTTTACAATTCAACAGGTATCAGACCAAAACTAGTGGATGTAAATGGGGAAACCCAACTGGTACCCACAAGTTTTGACTACTGCTCTTTTTGCCAGTTAGTTAGAGGTTGGTTTCAGGAAGAGAAAAGTGTAAGCATTCGTATTTTAAGGCGGGGAAAATGGCCGCAGTTTTTAAGCAGCCTTATATTTTCAGGTGTCATACCGGTCTTATTGGGTGGGCTATTCCCATATATGATGCAGAAAACCATATTTATACCATAGTGTGCAGCCAGGTGCTCATGTGGAAACCCGGCACAGCCTTTTGGGATGATTTAAGAAGGTTGTCAATGGATCTGGGGTTAGATATTGAGTTAATAAAGGCAAAAGCCCAGGAGCTGGAAGTTCTTTCACCGGACAAAATCCAGGCTGCTGCGGAGTTGCTTTTTATTATTGCAAACTATCTGGCAAAGAGCGGCGCTGCATTTCTAAAAAAAGACCTATCTCCTGTTGAGTTTAATATCAAAGAGGTCTTAAACCAAAAAAAGAATTCTACCAGAAAAGAAGTTTTGGAAAAGGAAGAAGAGCTTTTTGGCGCTTTACCTGTTGGCAATGTTTCGGAGCTGGTTGGCTACAACAATCACAGCTATTTTGCCAAGGTATTCAAAAAAAACTGCGGAATGACCCCTGCCAAATATAAAGAGATATATTCATAAAAAAGTTGCAATCTATAGCGAAAAAGTTGCAAGGAATATTTGCAAAAATGCTGAAACTATCTCAAAACTTATAAAATGGGGGTGGGTCATTAATGGCAGCCGGCACAGCGGGCAGTACCCGGCAGGAACACAAGAAGTATGTAAAAACTTTTCTATTTTCCATGAAAGTACACTCTTTTACCGGGAAGGTTCATTTAATTACCAAATTTATTGTAACCATTTTCCTTTTGGTTAAAGAAAACTTAGGCCTCCCTTCAGGCTGTGCCCCTTCAAACGCCATGTATATGTGGAAAAAAAGTGCAGGCTGTCTGAGGAATTCTTTAAGGCTGCAGGCTCTTCCGGTATGTCGCTGCCCATCAGCTTTGGAGCAGACTTTATATTTTACGGCCCTATGGTGAATGCTCCCTGGGTATATCCTGCCCTCAGCACGGCTACCCAGAAAGGGAGCCCTGAATTTTCTGAATCTACCAATGTTTCTGGAAAGCAGGTTGGCTCTGAATACGGATTGAAATGGAATCCCAATCCACCAATTACCATGACGCAATATGCAGTTTATGCCATTGCAATTGGGGTATCCATAATTGTTTCCTGGCTGGGAGTTTTTGCTGTTCCCATCGGTTTTGCCGGGGTATCTGCTCTTTATATAGCCTCAGCTTTTTACATGGTTTTTGCCCTGTGGTTTGGCGGGTGGGGTATTCTGGCAGCTTATATCGGCTGCTTGATAGGCGCCGGCTGGTTAAGTGGACTCCCGGTGCTGTTTTCTATTCCCTGGGCCATTGCGGACATATTAGAACCCCTTGTACCTTTCTTGCTGTTCAGATATGTGGGACCAAAAATCGGTTTTGATCCCCTGGGTAGAAATATTTTTAGTTCTGCCAAAAACATCTTATTCTTTTTCTTCTGTGGAGCACTAATTCCTACGATTATAAGCGGTTTGTTTGGTATAGCCCTTCTGGTATGGGGAGGTATTGTACCCCCTGCGGCATTTGTTCCTGCTTGGATAGCCTGGTTTGCAGGTGGAACTATAGTAATAACCATTGTAGCTCCAATACTACTTAAAACTTTGTCTCCAGTAATAGAAAGGTTTGGATTAACTGTGAAAGGTGTTTGGTCTTAGTGCTGCATTTTGATGAACAAGTTTTAAGGGTTTCCAGAGGAGAAACACCTGCAGAGGTAGTCTTGAAGAACTGCAGGATAGTTGATGTTTTTACCGGCGCCATAATAAGTGGAGATATTGCCATTAACGGCCAGTATATAGTGGGTATTGGTTCTTATAATGGGCAGATGGAAATTGACGTAAACTGGAGTTATATAGCTCCTGGTTTTATTGATGGTCATGTACACATTGAGAGCTCTATGGTAAGCCCCTGTCAGTTTGCAGCCGCTATTCTGCCCAGGGGAACTACCACAGTTATAGCTGATCCTCATGAATTGGCTAATGTTTATGGGACTGCTGCCATTGAGTATTTTCTGAAACAAGATGCTCAAATCCCATTGGATATTTACCTGATGCTGCCATCATGTGTACCTGCTACAGATTTGGAGACATCCGGCGCTGTTCTTGGGTGTAAAGAATTGGAGAAGTATATAAATCACCCGAAAGTGTTAGGCCTGGGAGAAATGATGAATTATCCAGGGGTGATATATGGTGATGCTGCTGTATGGAATAAAATCTCCCTGTTTAGAAAGCATGATAAAATTATAGATGGTCATATTCAGGCGGTGGACGGGGAACTCTTGTGTTCTTATGTATTGGGCGGCATACGCTCTAATCATGAATGCATCAGCGCCATAGAGGCTTCAAAGTGCCTGCAGATGGGTATGAAGCTCATGCTTAGGGAAGGTACTGCTGCTAAAAACTTAAAAGACTTGCTCCCTGTAGTAAATAAATATACAAGCAGGCACTGTATGCTGGTCACAGATGACAGGCATCCTACAGATTTGCGTTCACAGGGCCATATTGATTACCTGATTAGGCTATGTATTGAGAGTGGTATGGAACCTGTTGAAGCTATTCAGATGGCTACAATCAACACCGCCCAATATTTTGGCTTAAAAGACCTTGGCGCCATCGCACCAGGATACTTAGCGGATTTAGTTGTTTTGGAGGATCTTTCAGGCTTACAGGTTAAGAAAGTCATGAAAAAGGGAGCTATAGCGGCTGAAGAAGGCCGCCCCCTCTTCCCAAAGCCTGAGAGCGCAGCAAATGATGACCTTCCTACAGGTATAAAGGTTAAGAGGATTACGGAGGCTGATCTGCAGTTAGCCTTAAATGGCAGCCAGGTCCATGTCATAGAAATCATACCGGGGCAGATTACAACCAGGCATCTCACTGTTCCAGTTGATAGGTATTTATCAGGCTGTTCGAAAAATTTTAATCCTTTTATGGCCTTGGCTTTTCTTTCACTGCCGGTTATCCCGCAGCTCAGATTAACTGATAAAGGATTAGTGGATGTTGATCAGTTTAAAATCATTGAGTTAGTTGATTAAGTACCTGTAAAGCGCCTTTTAAGAGGCGCTTATTTTTTTTGCCTTTATTTGGAGCAGGCAATTTGTAAATTTTTTTTTAATAAAGAAGGAATTTTGTGTAAGAAATTAGAAAATATATATGCTGTTACAGATTTTATGATGTAGATGACGGAAGGCCTTAGGTGATGTTAGAAAATTGACATATTTCGCACAATATTGAATATTAGGTGATAATTATGCAGTATCTTAAATTCAGTATTATTTATAAGGATAGGGTAGGCCTGCTCCTTGACATCTCAGGAGTTTTAACGCGTAAGAATTATAATGTAATTAACTTGGAAGTAGTCCCGGATATTATGTACATGGAAATAGAATCTTTGGAAGACATAGACAGGGATTTATTATTTCAAGAACTGCAGGGCATATATGGCGTTGCAAAATGCGAAGCAGTGGAAGCTCTACCCTGGGAAGAAACAAATAAGCGCCTGGTGGCTGTACTGGATTCTATAAGTGAAGGAGTTGTAGCCATTAATGCAAAAGGGGAGATTACCACTGTAAATCCAGTGATGGAGCAGATTTTCAAGATGGCAAAAGAGGATCTCATTGGCAAAAGCATCATTGAAATTCTTGATGAAGATATACCCATGTTGAGCTGTTTGCAGACAGGCGAGCCATATAGTCATCACGAAATAAGCATAAATAAGGGTCAAATTAAATATCATTATCTTACAAGCGGTAGACCCATCAAGGATAAACATGGTCAGGTGATGGGTGTGGTGGCGACTGTGAAGGATATGACAGAAGTTAGGCAGTTGGTATATTCAGTTACCCGTCCGGCAATGGTTACCTTTAATGAAATAGTTGGCGGCAGTATAAGGTTGAGGACAGTAATGCAGCTGGGAAAAAAGATTGCTGCCGGGGATTCTATTGTGCTTCTAAGGGGTGAAAGTGGAACGGGGAAAGAATTATTCGCCAGGGCGATTCACATGGAAAGCTCAAGAAGAAACCAGCCTTTTGTACCAATTAATTGTGCTGCCCTGCCTGATTCATTGTTGGAAAGTGAATTGTTTGGGTATACGGAGGGAGCATTTACGGGGGCTTGTAAAAAAGGCAAACAGGGTCTTTTTGAATTTGCCCAGGATGGGACTATTTTCTTAGATGAGATTGGCAATATATCCCCCAACTTACAGGCAAAGCTTTTAAGGGTAATTCAAGAGGGAAAGGTTAGGAGGGTGGGAGGTCAGGAAGAAATACCTGTCAACGTCAGAGTTATTGCAGCTACCAATAAACCCTTGGAAGACCTGGTTGCCAGGGGAGAATTTCGTGAAGATTTATACTATCGTTTAAATGTAATTCCCATTTTTCTTCCTCCTTTAAGAGATCGAAAAGAAGATATTCCATTTCTGGTTAACCATTTTTTGTCGAAAATGAATATTCGTCTCCGCAAGAATGTTAAATCAATTGACAGTGAAGCCCTTGAAAAACTTATGGCCTATGATTGGCCTGGTAATGTAAGAGAACTGGAAAATGCCATTGAAAGAGCTGTCAACCTTGTATCTGGCACGAGAATTGGTGCAGAGCACATTCTAATAAATCACAGAGAAAGGCAGCTTAGTAATGATACAATTCTTGGGCACTATGATCAAGGCGATGTGCTTGCAGATATAGTTGGTATTGTTGAAAAACAGGTAATAGCACAAGCGCTGCATAAAAGTGGCTCCATAAGAAAAGCGGCTAAATCCCTAGGGGTTTCACATACCACTATCATGAATAAAATAAAAAGATATCAGATAGGAACTGGCAAGATATAGTGCCAGCTGGCAAATAAATTTGCCAGTCCTGATTGTTGTGTCAGTATAGTATATTGTGCTAAATCTTTTAAAGAGTTAACTGAATGGCAAATAATCTTGCCAATGTAATAAAGCAGGTCCTCCAAATTACAAAGAATATTTACTGGCATGCTAATTGCATTATACAGGACATGGATTAATTAATTTAATATAGGCGATTGCAAAAGTAAAAGCACTAAATGACATCATATGGTAAATAATAATAAATAAGGAAGCCAAGGGGTTGAAAGACAGAGGCAAAAGCAAGACGAGGAGAAACTATGGCGGTTAAGCAATAAAAAAGAGCATAGCAAAAAAACCTGACCATAAAGCCAAGATTTAAAGAAGAAACATAAAATTAATAATAAAGCTTAAGCAACAAAAGACTTAGGAGAACGAATTTTGTCAAAAGCCTTCAAATTATAAGCCAAAAGAACGCAGATTAAATGAGCAACCCCAGCCATAAAGAAATCAGCCTTAGCAGTTTTAAGATTTTGAGTATAAAGTTTACCTAGCTGCAAGGGGAGCTTAAGCCTTGAGATTACCTGTTCAACAATATGTCTAAGACCAGCATATTTATCCCAAAGCTCAGTATTTCTAGGTATAGGCGGATGAGCCCGATAATTATCATCGGGATAAGTATAAAACATTCTTC
>JBFLYC010000040.1:0-26205 GCA_040756735.1 Bacillota bacterium
GTCAGATACAAGGATACATGGTATGGTTTATGCCTGCAATGGATTTTGCAATACTATGGAATTTCCAATTGCAACATTATGGATTTTTAACTTGCAACTTTCGGTATTTTTATCTTACAACAAATACCCCGTAGAATAGGGGACTGAAAGCTACTTTACTTTGTGGATTATCGACACCGATAACCATGTTACAGTAAATTCCCCGTAGAATAGGGGACTGAAAGTTGGTACCAGCGACTATGGTACGGTCCGGTGGATAGGGGTTACAGTAAATTCCCCGTAGAATAGGGGACTGAAAGCTCGATATTTGCAATGGAGATGTTAAAAAATGCGGTGAGTTACAGTAAATTCCCCGTAGAATAGGGGACTGAAAGGTTCATTTCGCCCTCGATTTCCTCAATCTGGATTTCCGTTACAGTAAATTCCCCGTAGAATAGGGGACTGAAAGCATATTGCTTGTGGGTAGGTCATCAACACACTCTTGGGTTACAGTAAATTCCCCGTAGAATAGGGGACTGAAAGCTTTTGAACTTCAACATCCTGCCGAGCACAGATTTATAGGTTACAGTAAATTCCCCGTAGAATAGGGGACTGAAAGGGGCAAAGACGGAATTGGAAAGCCTTCAGATAGTCAGGGTTACAGTAAATTCCCCGTAGAATAGGGGACTGAAAGTCAAGGTCAACGGTGCAATAAAGACCGTCGGGATAGTTACAGTAAATTCCCCGTAGAATAGGGGACTGAAAGGCCGAAGCAGGAGCATGTTGACCAGCTTATGTTAAGAGTTACAGTAAATTCCCCGTAGAATAGGGGACTGAAAGTGGCTAAATCGTCAAATATGGCTACCTGCACATTGGAGGTTACAGTAAATTCCCCGTAGAATAGGGGACTGAAAGGGCCATAGCGTTCCTGAACTGGTCCTGCCTCGACAGGGTTACAGTAAATTCCCCGTAGAATAGGGGACTGAAAGGTTATCTCTGATAGCCTGGCAAGAGGCATCCGCAACTCGTTACAGTAAATTCCCCGTAGAATAGGGGACTGAAAGGTGAAAAAAGAAAAGGCGAGCATCCTTTGCCCTGCCTTCTGTTACAGTAAATTCCCCGTAGAATAGGGGACTGAAAGCGGTTGGCCTGCTGCCTTATCATCCTGCCGCCTCCGGTTACAGTAAATTCCCCGTAGAATAGGGGACTGAAAGTGGAGGTGTTTTAGCGGCGTTAGTTGAAGGAGGTTTTGGTTACAGTAAATTCCCCGTAGAATAGGGGACTGAAAGGAACTTGTCACCGTACTCCCATTAGTACCAGCAATGTTACAGTAAATTCCCCGTAGAATAGGGGACTGAAAGTTTGGTTACATGGTGTATCAGTTCTATCGGGAAGGGTTTGTTACAGTAAATTCCCCGTAGAATAGGGGACTGAAAGCTGTATCCACGCCACAACGCTTCCTGTAAGACAGCCGTTACAGTAAATTCCCCGTAGAATAGGGGACTGAAAGTGGCGGCATCTTTTGCTTTGATTTTATCTAACTGCGCCGTTACAGTAAATTCCCCGTAGAATAGGGGACTGAAAGGCCATTGCTCCAACCTTTACAGCTTTCCAGGCTTTGTGTTACAGTAAATTCCCCGTAGAATAGGGGACTGAAAGTACCCCGCCAATTGTAATGCAAAGCCGCTGATAGCGCTGTTACAGTAAATTCCCCGTAGAATAGGGGACTGAAAGCTACGACGTTATGAAGCAGTCCATGGCCGCCCGGGAGTTACAGTAAATTCCCCGTAGAATAGGGGACTGAAAGGTTGATATGGGCGACTATTATTTTGTTGGTATCGCCGTGTTACAGTAAATTCCCCGTAGAATAGGGGACTGAAAGTACGAACAAATTAAAAAATACTGCGAGAAGCTGGACGAGTTACAGTAAATTCCCCGTAGAATAGGGGACTGAAAGCGAAATTACCCCGAAGATGGTGGACTGGATACTTTATAGTTACAGTAAATTCCCCGTAGAATAGGGGACTGAAAGGGGTAGCAACCGTTAATACGTCACCGGACGTGATGCGTTACAGTAAATTCCCCGTAGAATAGGGGACTGAAAGGATTAAAGCGGCTATTTATCTTTTCTTCGAGCAGGTTGTTACAGTAAATTCCCCGTAGAATAGGGGACTGAAAGATCCACTTGCCCTTTGAATGCTTGCAAAACTGCTCGAGTTACAGTAAATTCCCCGTAGAATAGGGGACTGAAAGATTATCAACAGTAGCGATGACGCTCAGTTGCTCCGGGCAGTTACAGTAAATTCCCCGTAGAATAGGGGACTGAAAGACCCACACTTTGCCGTAAGTTCCATTTATAACCCTGCGTTACAGTAAATTCCCCGTAGAATAGGGGACTGAAAGAAGTAAATAGAACGTTCTTCCATCCGCTCGGACTAGCTGTTACAGTAAATTCCCCGTAGAATAGGGGACTGAAAGATTAGCCCGACCAGCCACCATGTAAAACGGTCAATCTTGTTACAGTAAATTCCCCGTAGAATAGGGGACTGAAAGGATGAAGGTGAAATCCTTTATGCAGTAACCAATGCAGTTACAGTAAATTCCCCGTAGAATAGGGGACTGAAAGGTAATCGGTTCAGTCACGTCCAAAAGCCTGCCTGCCGTTACAGTAAATTCCCCGTAGAATAGGGGACTGAAAGATCAATTGCGTTCTGGCGGAGTTTGTGGAGGATAACACCGTTACAGTAAATTCCCCGTAGAATAGGGGACTGAAAGGCTTGACGAGATATTTACACTGAAAGCGCGCAATACGTTACAGTAAATTCCCCGTAGAATAGGGGACTGAAAGGAGCAAAGTTGAGGCCATTTACTTGCTGCACTTGAGCGACGTTACAGTAAATTCCCCGTAGAATAGGGGACTGAAAGTGATGTTCTTTGCCCCTGAAGCAATCAATTTCTTTTCAAGTTACAGTAAATTCCCCGTAGAATAGGGGACTGAAAGATAAATAAATTTCCTATAAATGCAAGTGCTGTCATAAGTTACAGTAAATTCCCCGTAGAATAGGGGACTGAAAGCCACTATCCTTGCTCGTCACATCAATTTCGTCAGTGCGTTACAGTAAATTCCCCGTAGAATAGGGGACTGAAAGCATTGACAGCGTACAGGCCCAGGACATACGGGGCCAATGTTACAGTAAATTCCCCGTAGAATAGGGGACTGAAAGGCGCCTCACCTCTTGTTATTATCGCGCTGGCTTGTAGAGTTACAGTAAATTCCCCGTAGAATAGGGGACTGAAAGATCATCAAAGCAAGCTTAAATAATCTCCATTTTTCTCTATGTTACAGTAAATTCCCCGTAGAATAGGGGAATAAAAAAGACGCATTCGTTCTACCGATACTGCTGCAAAATGTACTGCTGGAACATTGGCTCGGTAAAAACATAGCTACCCCGGCCTGCTTTTTCTATTACAGCCCTGTTAATCAGGTGGTCAATGGCCCGCTTTATTGTATTAGGATGTATACCCTCCTGATAGGTATTTTCTCCCTTTGCAAGCTGGTGCAGGACCCTCCTCACTTGGGGACGGGCGCTTAAATCATCCAGGATTTCAACGAAGAACGGGGTCAAGGCCAACATTGCGCGGTTATATCCAAAGCGTACGTAATCGTGTGTAAGGACATTATCTCCTGTTTCCAAAAGGGTGTAAAATATTTCTGAGCACAAAAACATTGTGTCTTGAGGGTGTCCACCGGAGAGGCGTATTATTTCTTCCACCACATCCTTATTAACTTGAATATTTCTAGAGGCAAATTTATAGCTGATATAGGGTATCCAGTCGTTTTCAGCTATGCTAGGAATGGGAAGCATGACGGCAAAGCGGTAGAATGCTTCCTTTCTTCCGCTAAAAAGAGTGTGCATCATACCTTCCTTGGACCCTAGAAAAAGATAAGCCACGTTCTTTTGCGCCTGGAAGTGGGCTCGCATCCGTTTAAAGATTTCAGAATCAGTCACCCTGGATGCATCCTGAAACTCGTCAAACATGATCACCATATGCTTTTCATCCTTGTCTGCCAACATACCGGGGAGCTTTAAAGCATAGTCAAGCAGTTCATCATCTGATTTTTTCTCTGGGAAACCAAAGGAAATCTCCAGGTCATTGAGTTTAATGGCAAACTGTGCGCCGCCCGCCAGTGCTTTGGCCCGGTCCCTTAAAATACTCAAGGTCTTACTAATTCCAGTTCTGTTTTCCAGGCATGCGTCAATCAAGCTGGCTGCAAAATCCCGTTTGCCGGAAAACCGGAAGAAATCCACCGAAGCAGTATATGCTTCCCTGTCTTTTAACCTGCGCAAAACTTCATGGGCTAGAGATGTTTTGCCAATTCGTCGAGGCCCGGCCAACATCACACTTTGTCCTTCTGAAAGGCGATTGACTAAAGAAGCTATGAAATCTTCACGGCCTACCAGGTCTTCTTTAGAAACAGGACCGCCTAGAGGGAATAGTCCTCTTGTCATAATTATCCATTCCTTAAACTCATATTTTATGTGATATTATATCACATAAAATGTAATAAGCAATAGTTCTGAAAAGTTTTTGCATGTTGAGGAACAAATCTATGACTTTTCCCGTCTGAAAAACTGAATGCACTTTTTATAAATAAAGATTGAGCTAACAAGCTAAGTCGTATTTAAAAGTAAATGTATAACACCCCAAGTATTGCACCTTAGTTGTAAAGTGTGGAGTAAAGTATAAAAAATATACATTGGGAGTTATGGATAGATGAAAAAGAAAATAATTTCAATTTTAATGATTATGACATTAATAGTTAGTTTAATTGGTTGTTCATCGAAGAATGAACCTAAAGAGCCACCAGATATAAATATTACTATTGATAATCAAGGAGTTGATTATGTAATAGGTAAAAACCAGTGGAATGGTCATGTTTATGATAGAGAAGATACGTTTAAAACTATTTTAAAAGAAGGTTCAAATATTGTAATTCCATATATAGAATTAGGGAAAACAGTTATGATAGATTTTAAAAACTATCCTCCTGATACAATTAAATAATTATAGTACGTCGCACCCCCTGCGGGTGCGTGGATTGAAATATCTTGAACCGTTAATAAATTTTAAAAACATTTGTCGCACCCCCTGCGAACAGGCATGAATATTTATTAAAAAATGTAAAAATTTAGTTGATTTATTCCGTGATTTTCCTTACAATATAATTGTAAGATGGTCCAGGGTGGGTGGACACCTTGGACCGTTATCTATGATGTCTATAAAAGCTTCTTTTTATAAAAAAAATGATAAATAGGAGTGGTTAAAATGCCATTACTAAACCCTGAAAGAAAATATTCATACGCAGATTATTTAACCTGGGATGAAGATGAAAGGTGGGAAATTATTGACGGTGTGCTTTATATGCAAGCTGCACCTTCGCGAATCCATCAGGAAATCTTGATGGAGTTGTCAAAACAAATAGCAAATTATTTAACTGATAAAATATGTAGAGTTTATCCTGCACCATTTTGTGTTAGACTACCAGGCGTCAATGATATAAATGATGAGGATATTAAAAATGTGGTAGAACCAGATATTACAATTGTATGTGATACATCTAAGCTTGATGATAATGGATGCAAAGGGGCTCCTGATATGATTATTGAGATCATATCACCATCAACTGCAAAAAAAGATAAGATTGTAAAATTTAATAAATACGAAAAAGCCGGAGTTAAAATATATTGGGTGGTAGAGCCTGACCAAAAACTTTTAAGCGTATTTTACTTACAATCAGACGGAAGATATGGGAGACCTGAAATGTATACAGATGAAGATAAAATAAGTGTAACTATTTTTCCTGACCTCGATATTGATTTAAAGTCAGTATTTAATAAAGAATAATTCTTTGTTTGATAATGTGATATAATGAAGCCTTAGAATAAGCTGAACTAAAGAATTAACAAAAGTTGATGTTTAGTTGACAAAATGTGATCCCGCTATTTCTGCTGTGCCTTGCTTAACTATAACTCTTGGAGGTATTTATGAGGAAAAAATTACACTTTAAATCAACTGTAACAACTAAAAGGCAAATCACTATACCAAAAGAAATCTGTGATATATTAGACATTAAAATCGGTGATGAAGTTGTTTTTTATTTAGATAATAACAATAATAACAGAATTATTTTCAATAAAAATAATCCTAAAACTACATGCTTTGCTTGTAAAGGCACAGGTAAGCTTGGTATGTTGGATTGTTTTGTTTGTTACGGTACTGGTTTATTGGCTACAGAAATTAATGATAATGTATTGCAAATTATTGGCCAAATTGCTTTAAAATCATTGATATATAAAGTTTCTATTAAAATTGAAAATTGCAGCACAACTGCAATTAAAGATAATATAAGCCCTATACCTTCTGTAAAGCTAAATAGTAATGAATATTCATTTCCTCTTTTAATGAAAGTTCAGGACGAAATACAGAAAAAATTGATTTTACATTTCACACCCAGACAATCAAATAATCCTAATTTACTTCAAGTCCCGAATGATAAATTATTAAAGGAAATATTAAAAACATTATGTAATGCTGATTCTATTACTGAGGTTAAAAGTTGGTTTAGGCCAGAAATAGATTTAAAAGGAGCTGATCTTTATGAAGTAAAATAAAAGCCTCCCTTCAACTTGTTTATGTGGTGGTAAAGTAGATTTTAAAGAGATCACTGAAATAAATGTATGGTACTGTTAACTATAAATAATATACCTGCTGGTGTATGTATTTCTTGCGGAGAGTCTTTTATTTCTGATAAAACAATGAAAGTAATAGAAAAACTCCTTAGAATATCCTGGCCAGGCCTCGTCGGCAGCCCCCCTATAGTAAATTCCCCGTAGAATAGGGGAATAAAAAAGACGCATTCGTTCTACCGATACTGCTGCAAAATGTACTGCTGGAACATTGGCTCGGTAAAAACATAGCTCCCCCGGCCTGCTTTTTCTATTACAGCCCTGTTAATCAGGTGGTCAATGGCCCGCTTTATTGTAGTAGGATGTATACCCTCCTGATAGGTATTTTCTCCCTTTGCAAGCTGGTGCAGGACCCTCCTCACTTGGGGACGGGCGCTTAAATCATCCAGGATTTCAACGAAGAACGGGGTCAAGGCCAACATTGCGCGGTTTCTGTTTTCCAGGCATGCGTCAATCAAGCTGGCTGCAAAATCCCGTTTGCCGGAAAACCGGAAGAAATCCACCGAAGCAGTATATGCTTCCCTGTCTTTAAGACCTGACTTCATGGGCTAGAGATGTTTTGCCAATTCGTCGAGGCCCGGCCAACATCACACTTTGTCCTTCTGAAAGGCGGTTTACTAAAGAAGCTGTGAAATCTTCACGGCCTACCAGGTCTTCTTTAGAAACAGGACCGCCAAGGGGGAATAGTCCTCTTGTCATAATTATCCATTCCTTAAACTCATATTTTATGTTGCATTTATTATTAAAACAGATGCATGATAATTTACGAACAGTAAGGGTAAGCTTGGGCAATGCCGCCCGGAGTTTTTAGCTCCTAGGTAAACTATATAAGCGGGGAGGACGTTTGTGGGAACGTCCTTCTTACTATTTTTAAATGAATGAGGATTGCTTTGGGAAAGAAGGAATTGTCCTACCGGAAGAGAATAAGTAGACAAGATTAAATAACTGTTGGGAGTATCGTAATGGAGAAAAAATATATTTTGTCACTGGATCAAGGCACCACAAGTTCAAGGGCGATTCTGTTTGATAAATCAGGGGCCATTGTCAAGGTGGCTCAGAAAGAATTTGCACAGATTTATCCCATAGCAGGCTGGGTGGAGCATGACCCCATGGAGATATGGGGAACTCAGAGCGGGGTAGCCAGGGAAGTTTTAGAGACTGCCGCTGTTAGGCCCCAGGAGGTTGCAGCCATTGGGATTACCAATCAGAGGGAAACCGCTATAGTATGGGATAAGGAGACAGGCAGTCCCATTTATAATGCCATTGTCTGGCAGTGCAGGAGGTCTGCAGGAATCTGTGATGATTTAAAAGCTCGGGGGCTGGAGGCATATGTCAGGGAAAAGACAGGACTGGTCATAGATGCCTACTTTTCCGGGACAAAGGTTAAATGGATTCTAGACAATGTGGAAGGGGCAAGGGAAAAGGCCCAAAAAGGACAGCTGCTTTTTGGCACCGTTGATACATGGCTGATATGGAATCTTACTCGCGGTAAGGTTCATGCCACTGATTATTCGAATGCATCAAGGACCATGCTTTTTGACATCAAGGAACTCAAATGGGATGAAAGGCTCCTGGCTGAACTTGGCATACCTGGTTCCATGCTTCCGGAAGTGAACCCTTCCAGCCACATTTATGGTTTTACAGATCCCCAGACCTTTGGTGGCGCTCAGGTCCCTATAGCCGGCACTGCAGGGGATCAACAGGCCGCCCTGTTCGGGCAGGCATGTTTTGAGCCGGGGATGGCTAAAAACACATATGGTACAGGGTGTTTTATGCTGATGAACACAGGAGAAAATCCTGTTGCTTCAAAGTCAGGACTTTTAACTACCATTGCCTGGGGCGTAAATGACAAAGTTGAGTATGCTTTGGAGGGCAGTGTTTTTATTGCCGGGGCAGCTATCCAATGGTTGCGAGATGGGCTCAGGTTGATAGATTCAGCGCCAGATTCAGAATATTATGCCGGTAAGGTAAAAGATTCAGGGGGAGTTTACCTGGTTCCTGCCTTTGCAGGTTTAGGAGCGCCTTATTGGGACATGTATGCACGGGGAGCTGTATTTGGGTTAACCAGAGGCACAAAAAAAGAGCACTTTATACGGGCTGCACTGGAATCATTAGCATACCAGACAAAGGATATTTTAGGCGCTATGGAGATGGACTCAGGCATCAAATTGCAGGCTTTGCGTGTAGATGGCGGGGCTGTTGCTAATAATTTTTTGATGCAGTTTCAGGCCGACATCCTTGGTGTTTCTGTGGAAAGACCCCAAATAACGGAAACCACCGCTTTAGGCGCTGCTTACCTGGCAGGACTTGCAGTGGATTTCTGGCAAAGAGATGAGATAGCAAATAGCAGGAAGTATGATGCCGTGTTTTTGTGCAAAATGGATGAAAAGGACAGGCACAGGTTATATAAGGGCTGGCAAAAGGCAGTAAAGAGGACAATGCTTTGGGAAAAAGAAGAGGATTAGGACCGGAACCGGTTGTCGAAAAAAGGCGCCGGTTCTTATTTATTTACCCCTGGGATTTGTTTGATAAGACATTGACCCACAAGGTGTTTATACGGAATGTATAAAGAAGATGCGGTTTTTTTCTGATAATTTGCACATATTTTGCGAAATATTTCCTTAATAGAATAGAAATAAGAAGAGGAAACAAGGGAAAAAGGTAAGGGCAAAACAAGATAAGGGGACACACCTCTGACGAGGAATATCCCCAATAAGGGGTGGTACCATGTTTTTGAGCGCCATCAAAAAAAAGCAATACAGTTCTGTATCATTCATCGGTATGGCAAAAAATGTGGGAAAAACAACTGCCTTCAATTATTTGCTGAAGCAGTGCTTTGTGCATAACTATCCCATTGGTATAGCTTCCCTGGGAAGAGACGGTGAAAAGATTGATGCAATTACCGGTACTGAAAAACCGCAGATTCTAGCAGCAAAAGATACTCTCATTGCTTCTGCTAAACATTCAATCCTAAAAAGTTCCGCATCATTGGAAATTCTTGAAGATACAGGATACGTAAGCTCCCTTGGGCCAATATATGTTGCCAGGGTACGCAGGCCTGGATTTATTGAGTTAGCCACAACTCCTTCGGCGAAGAAGATGAAAGACATCATTCAAATTATGAAAGGTTTGGGGGCAAAATTGGTTATAGTTGATGGAGCTTTAGACAGAACCAGTTCTGCTGCTCCTGAAACCACCGACAGTACCATCCTCTCTACAGGAGCTTCGCTTAATTCACAAATGGATGTTGTGGTCAAGAAAACTGCGGCAAGGGTGCAGCAACTGACCTTACCTTCTATAAATACAAGTAGTCTGCATGTTTCTTCGTCTACCCTGCAGCAACTGCACAATGCCGAATCCTCCCTGGTTATAGGGGAGGATGATCACATAATTCTTGCCATGGATAAAAAATCTTTAGGATATGAGAAACACCTTTTGGGTTTTTTAAAAAACCAGAAAATCAAATATGTTTACATTAATGGCGCTGTAGTTGGGAGCCTCTTAAACATCTTTGTGGCTAATCGGAAAACCCTGCAGAATACCACTCTGGTGGTCAAGAACGGAGCTAATATTTTGGTTGATTATCAAGAGTGGGACAGGTACTTGAAGGCTCATGGAAACATAAAAGCTCTTAAGCCAATTAACCTGATAGCCGTTACCTGTAATCCGACTTCTTACAGGGGTGATAGTTTTCCTCCGGAAAAATTCGTTGATGCTCTTGCTGCAAATCTTCCAGGTTTTACAGTTGTTGATTTGATACTAGGGATTAAACGCAGGAATCCCCTTGAAAACCACTATTATGACCTATTAACATCAAATCTTTAAATGTCTGATTGATTTAAGATTTGACTTCTGTCAATGGTTAGATTATGTTAGTATTCTTTTTCGACTTCAATCTAAGCTGTCTTATTAGGAGGGGCACTAATGCATGAATTTTTCCTGAAAGGGACAATGGACAGGCTAAACATATCAAAGGTTATCGATATGTTTCACACTATCACTCCATATGGCAATCGAATTAAATCCACTCTGCAGCCTTACAAAGTAGAAGAAATAGAGCTGTTAATGGCGGAGTTGCAGGAGTTGGAGAAAGCAATAGCCTTTATCCATGAGATTCCCAGGGGACTTATCCAGGAAGTTAAAGACATGTTGATGCAAGTTCCTGTCATTGATTTAGAAATTGATTATTTGGAAGGAAAGGCAACTTTGGGTTCTCCAATGTTTTTTAATTTAGCCAAGTTTCTTTTTATAGCTGCCAGGCTTGGCCAAAAGATGCAGTCTGTAAAATGGTGGAATTGCTCTAACCTACAATGGAATTTTCATGAAAACCTCTATTCGCTTTTGCACATTAGGGACAGCTACAGTTTTTACATAGGAGATTTTGGGGATAAGAAGTATCAAAACCTGGTGAAAGAATTGCAAAAGTTAGAATCAGAGTTAAACCAGGTGGCTAACCTGCAGGAAAGAAGGCTTCTACAAGAGCTTGATCTTATGGAAAAGGACTTTTTTGAAGGGACTTTAACAGTCAGTAAAAGAGATAAAGGACTCATTGATAAATTATTAACAGAACCATCCCTGCAGGTGAGCAAGGAAAGTTTTGCCTCAGTGACCTTTCAAAGGATCAAAACCTTAGAAGAACTTAAGCTGGAAAATAAGGTTTCCCAAGTTAAAGCAGAGCTGTCAGTGTTGGAAAGTATGATCCTTGATACTCTTTCTGAGAAAACCCGGCAGTTTCTTCCCTACTTGAAAGATCTGGTTGATAAAATTGGCAGGTTTGACTGGCTGCTGGCAAAGGCAGTCTTTGCCGTTAATTACAAAGCGACAGTAGCCAAGGTAAACCTTAAAGAAAAAAAACTGTCCATTACAGGTGGTATTCATCCGGTTGTTGGCGCTGAATTGCAGAAAATGGGTAATGTCTTTACTCCCCTCAGTATAGAACTCGGGCAGGGAGTGGCAGTATTGACAGGGGCTAACATGGGAGGAAAAACTGTCACTTTAAAAACTGTGGGCCTGCTGCTGGCCATGGTTCAAATGGGCTTGCCTGTGACAGCTGAGTCAGTGGAGTTTGCACCCTTTGAATTTATGTTTCTTTCTGAAACTGAGGAAAGAGATATGGTAGGCTTAAGCAGTTTTGGGGCGGAGATTCAAGCCTTAAATGAAATCCTCAGGTTAAAAAACAAATGGGGTTTGGTACTTCTAGATGAGTTGGCCAGGGGAACAAATCCTGCAGAAGGCGCTGCCCTTGCGCGAGCCCTCTTGGATACTTTTCAAGACAGCAGCTGTTGTGTTTTAGTAACTACTCATTTTGATGGATTAACCAGGGATGAACGGCTGATACACTGGCAGGTGAAAGGTCTCAAAAACCTTCATGACCTGCCATGTGTAGACGATATCTATAAAAATTTCGACTACGGTTTAGAGATAGTCTCTTCTAGTGACACTGTTCCCAGGGATGCTTTGAAAGTGGCCTCCCTGATAGGAATGGATGGAAGGATTCTTCAGTTAGCGAGACAGTATTTGCAAAGTTCAGAGGAGGTGTAGGCAATGAGTAAGCTGGGCATTGACCCGGTCAAGGTACATAGAGCCAGGTTGGCTGCCGAGAGGATTGCCAATGACATTCAACTGCATATTGACCGCAGGACCACTACTGCTGTTGAAAGGGCAACCTTAAGGCTCATGGGAATTGACGGAGCCACAGAAGTAGGCATACCTTTGCCAAATGTGGTGGTGGATCAGGTTTTGCAAGATGGAAGGCTTGGTATGGGAATAGCTTTCTGGCTGGCCAATGCTGTAATTTATTACCAAGTAAGCCCTCAGGAAGCAGCAGAACAAGTTGCCCTTGGCAAAATTGAATTAACCAGGGTGCCCATTCAGGATGAGGGAGCTCTTAGAGAAGAGATTCAAAAGCTGGCCCAATATGGCCTTGACAAGATATGCGCAAAAAAACAGGAGAGGGATGAATATATCAAAAAACTGGGGCAGGGCGCTGAACCTCTTTTATATGTGATTGTGGCCACGGGAAACATCTTTGAAGATGTAAAACAAGCTCAATCTGCTGTGCGCCAGGGCGCTGATGTAGTCGCGGTCATTAGAACTACAGGCCAAAGTTTGTTGGACTATGTGCCCTATGGGGCCACAACAGAGGGTTTTGGCGGGACCTATGCTACCCAGGAAAACTTCAGGATTATGAGAAAGGGCCTGGATGAAGTAGGGGAAGAGGTGGGCAAGTATATCAGGCTGACCAACTACTGTTCAGGATTATGTATGCCCGAAATAGCTGCCATGGGAGCCATGGAAAGATTGGATTTCATGTTGAATGACTCCATGTATGGGGTTATTTTTAGAGATATTAATATGCAAAGAACCTTTGTGGACCAGTACTTTTCCAGGATGATTAACGGTTTTGCCGGTATCATTATCAATACCGGGGAGGACAATTATCTTACTACAGCGGATGCTTTTGCAGCTGCACATACTGTAACAGCATCACAGTTTATTAATGAGCAGCTTGCACTGAAGTGCGGCCTGACAGAAGAACAGGTAGCTTTAGGCCATGCTTTTGAGATCAACCCTGAATTGGAAAACAGCTTCGTTTATGAACTGGCCCAGGCGGCACTCGCCCGGGAGTTATTTCCAAAATCACCTTTAAAATATATGCCTCCCACCAAATATATGACCGGTAATATTTTTAAAGGACATGTTCAAAACTGCTTGTTTAATATGGCATCAATCATGTCCGGACAGAGTATTCACTTGTTGGGCATGTTAACTGAAGCTATACACACTCCCCACATTGCCGACAGGTACTTGGCCCTGGAAAATGCTAAATTGGTTTTTAACGCCATGCGGGGTTTTGCTGAAGAAATAACATTTAAAACGGATGGTATCATTCAAAAGCGAGCTAATAAGGTATTAAATGATGCTGTTATTTTTCTTGAAGAAGTGGCTGACATGGGTTTAATGGAGGCCATCAGCAAGGGTATGTTTGCTGATATAGCGCGCAGTCCAAAGGGCGGCAAAGGGCTTGATGGAGTAATATTTAAAGAACCTGATTACTATAACCCCTTTGTAGATGCCATGCTTGGAAGGAGGTAGTATTAATGGAGGTGGATTTAACAAGGATTAAACCCTATGGCGATACACTAAATGATGGTTTAATGCAGCTATCATTTACCCTGCCCATAGATCTTGGGGATGAGGCGGCTGAAGCTGCCAGGCAGTTAGTAGGGAAAATGGGATTTGATGAACCCAAGGTTGTTTTTTCTCAAAGCCTGGGTAAAGGTTTTTCCTTCTACATAGTATATGGCAGGTGCCGGGAGACAATAGACATAACCACCATTAGGGTTGAAAAGGTCAATGTAAATGTATTGTCTAAAAAGGAAATTGAAGATTTTATCAAGCAAAGTCTTGGACGGTCCATCAATGTGATTGGGGCCTGTATCGAAAGCGACGCACATACTGTAGGTATTGATGCAATTATGAATATGAAGGGTTACAACGGTCATAAAGGATTGGAAAGCTATAAGGGCATCAATGCACTAAATCTTGGAGCACAGGTTACCTGTGAGGAATTAGCTGCCAGGGCCATGGAAATAAAGGCAGATGCAGTGCTGATCTCACAGGTTGTTACCCAAAAAGACATTCATATAGCTAACTTGACCAGGTTAATTGAAATCTTAGAAGCTGAAGGTGTAAGAGACAAATTAATCACAGTTGTAGGCGGACCCAGGATAGACCATGCACTTGCACAAGAATTAGGATACGATGCAGGGTTTGGGCCAGGTACCTATGCAGAACATGTAGCTTCATATTTAGTTCATGAAATACACAATAGACAAAGGAGGTAATCACAATATGAAAAAAGGATGTCCCTTCGGAACACACAGGGTAATAGAACCAAAGGGGGTATTGCCGCAGCCTGCCTGGAAAATTGATAATGACATGGAGATCTATGACAATGAAATATTGATTAATGTAAGAACTTTAAATATTGACGCCGCCAGTTTTACGCAAATTAAAAAGCAAGCCAATATGGAACCTGAAAAAGTTAAAGAAATCATGCTTGATATCGTAGCGCAAAGGGGGAAGCATCATAATCCGGTGACCGGTTCCGGAGGAATGCTTATTGGTACGGTAGAAAAGGTCGGGGAAGCGCTTAGAGGAAAACATCCCCTGCGAGAAGGAGATAAAATAGCTACCCTGGTTTCTTTGTCTTTGACCCCGTTAAGGATAGATGAAATAGTTGAAGTGCACCTGAATAAGGACCAGGTAGATATTAAGGGCAAAGCAGTTTTGTTTGAAAGCGGCATCTATGCCAAGCTCCCTGATGATATGCCTGAAGCGTTGGCTTTAGCTATCCTGGATGTGGCAGGGGCTCCGGCACAAACTGCCAAATTGGTAAGACCTGGTGATACAGTCTTTATTATTGGCGCAGGAGGAAAATCAGGCATGCTCTGCGCATATGAAGCCAAGAAGAGGGCTGGGGTTACAGGCAAGGTAATTGGCATGGGCTCAGGTAAAGCCAGTTGTGAAAGAATGAAGGAATTAAACCATGTGGATGAAATAATTCAGGTTGATGCCACAGATGCAGTTAAAGTATACGAACTGGTAAAAGAAGCTACTGGTGGTAAAATGGCAGACATTACCATTAACTGTGTTAATATACCCGGAACTGAGATGGCTTCCATCTTAGCTACCAGGGATGGAGGAACCGTGTATTTCTTCAGCATGGCAACAAGTTTTACAGCTGCAGCCCTTGGCGCCGAGGGAGTAGGCAAGGATGTTAACATGATTTTAGGCAACGGGTATACCAGGGACCATGCTGAAATATCCCTGGCTATAGCGAAAGAATGTCCACCCTTATTAACCATGCTCGAAAAACTTTATGCATAGGGGCGGTGTCCAGATGGAAGTAGAGGCAATGATCAGGATTAGGATGAGTGACAGGGATGCTCACTATGCCGGAGGTTTGGTGGATGGCGCCAGAATGCTTAACCTTTTTGGTGATGTGGCCACGGAACTCTTGATCCGGCTGGATGGAGATGAGGGGTTGTTTGTGGCCTATGACAACGTGGAATTTATTGCCCCTGTCTATGCAGGTGACTATATTGAGGCTACCGGCAGAATCGTGCAAATAGGCAATACCTCCAGGAGGATGGAATTTGTAGCTAAGAAGGTTATAACCTTAAACAAGGAAGCCGGTTATGCATCTGCTGCTGATGTGTTGGAGGAACCCATTATTGTGGGAAGGGCTTCAGGTACATGTGTGGTTCCCAGGGATAAACAAAGAAAGTTTAGGAGGGATAATGGTGGAGAAATTAATCATCACTGCTGCAATAAATGGAGCTGAAGTCACCAAGGAGCAGCAGCCTTATCTTCCTATTACCCCTGAAGAAATCGCCAGGGAAGCTGCTGCTTGCAGAGAGGCGGGAGTGTCAATAATCCACCTGCATGTGCGTGATGCCCAGGGCAAACCTACACAAGATAAGGAGCATTTCAGGGCTGCTATAGAGGCTATCAAAGCCAGCGCGCCGGATGTAATCATCCAGACATCAACCGGCGGGGCAGTGGGGATGAAACCAGAGGAAAGACTTCAACCGGTGTCATTGGCGCCGGAAATGGCTACTTTGACTACAGGTACGGTAAACTTTGGAGATGATGTGTTTTATAATCCCCCCAGGGATGTGGAAAAGTTTGCGGCATATATGAAAGAGATGGGAGTCAAGCCTGAAATTGAGGTTTTTGATGTGGGAATGATCAATAATGCCCTGATGCTGGTCAAAAAAGGACTGCTGAATATGCCCTTGCATTTTGACCTGGTTATGGGTGTGCCAGGAGCCATACCAGCAACACCGAAGAATCTGCTGCATCTGGTAGAACAGCTTCCTGAAGGGAGTACATGGACTGTAGCCGGCATTGGCAGGGCGCAGCTGCCCCTGGGGACAATGGCAATAGTTTTAGGAGGTCATGTAAGGGTAGGTTTTGAAGATAATATATATTATACTAAAGGAGTACTGGCCAAGAGCAATGGGGAACTGGCGGCCAGGATAGCAAGGGTAGCCGGAGAATTAGGCAGGGAAGTGGCTTCTCCTGATGAGGCTAGAAAGATCCTGGGCTTAAAGATTTCTTAAAGCTAGAGAAGCAAAAATAATGATTGATCGTGACCTTCGGATAATAGTATTGTTCAAGGAGGTAAATCCAAATGAATAAGGCAGTGATAATAAGCGCAGTACGCACCCCTATCGGCACTTTCGGAGGCGCTCTGGCAGGTATTCCTGCTGTAGAACTTGGGGCTATAGTAATCAAAGAAGCGCTAAAAAGGGCTCATGTTGCACCTGACCAAGTGGATGAAGTTATTATGGGTAATGTTCTTCAGGCAGGTCTAGGTCAAAACCCCGCAAGGCAGGCTGCAATAAAGGCCGGAATCCCGGTGGAAGTTCCATCCATGACCATCAACAAGGTCTGTGGTTCAGGACTTAAAGCAGTACACCTGGCTGTGCAGGCAGTGGCCCTTGGGGATGCTGAGATAGTAGTGGCAGGGGGTATGGAAAACATGTCCATGGCGCCCTACCTGCTTGACAAGGCTCGTTATGGTTACAGGATGGGGGATGGCACCCTAACTGATTCCATGATTAAAGACGGCTTGTGGTGTGCATTCGAGAATGTGCACATGGGCATAACCGCAGAAAATATCGCTGAGCAGTGGAAAATCAGCAAGGAAGAACAAGATCAATTCGCTGCTTTAAGCCAGCAGAAGGTTGAAAAAGCCAGGGCGGCAAAAGAATTTGAGGCAGAAATTGTTCCTGTAATTATACCGCAAAAAAAAGGAGAGCCTGTAGTTTTTACCGAAGATGAATTTCCAAGAAGCGGGGTGACAGTGGAAAGCCTGGGCAAACTCCGGCCTGCCTTTAAAAAGGACGGCACTGTAACAGCAGGGAATGCCTCAGGTATTAATGACGGAGCTGCAGCAGTTATTGTTATGTCGGAAGCAAAAGCTCATGAACTAGGGGCTAAGCCCCTGGCTGTGGTTAAAGCTTATGCATCAGCCGGTGTAGAACCGCGCGTAATGGGTATAGGACCGGTACCAGCGACCCAAAAAGCGCTGCAGAAAGCCGGTGTATCACTGGAAGAAATAGATATAATAGAAGCTAATGAAGCCTTTGCAGCACAATCGCTTGCAGTAGCAAAGGAATTAGGATGGGATGCAAATAAAGTAAATAAAAATGGCGGCGCAATCAGCCTGGGACACCCAATTGGAGCAAGTGGGACCAGGGTGTTGGTAACACTGCTGCACAAAATGGTCAAAGATGATGCCAGGTTGGGCCTGGCAACCCTTTGTATAGGGGGAGGCCAGGGGGTAGCTGTAATCCTGGAAAGGGTTTGACAATTGGTATAACAATAATCGATAGGGGGCTGCCACCCCCTATTTCTATAAAACATCATGAGGAGTATAAAAGGATTTTTAAATGTTTTTATAGAAATTAGTTATAAGCCAGGGAGGTGCAGCAGCTTGCATATACAGCTACCCGACAAAATGAACAAGGAAATTTTTCAAGCTATTATAGATGAGCTAGATGTGGCTATTCATGTTATTGACTGTGATGGGGTCACTATCTTTTATAACAATGCTGCCAGCAAGATGGAAGGCCTTAAGCTCGAGGAAGTCATCGGAAAGCACTTTTTCTCCGTATATCCTAGTTTGGATGAAGACAACAGTTCTCTCCTCAAGGTGCTAAAGACCAAGAGGCCGGTTGTAGATCAACAGCAGACCATTGTTACTCACACCGGGAAAAAAGCAACCATCCTTTATTCAACATATCCTCTCTTTAAAGACGGGCAGTTGGTGGGGGCCTTTGACATTTCCAGGGATATTACAGAGATCAAGGACTTGTCAGAAAGAATGGTGGACCTGCAGGCCAAGCTTTTGGACAACAAGAAACCCATAAAGTCAGCTGCAGCAGGAGAACAGTTCGGCGCAGCTTTTACCATAGATGATATCATTGGGGACACACCTGAAATTGTTAAGTTGAAAAAACTTGCTCAGAGAGTAGCCTACAGCCCTTCCTCAATCCTTGTGTATGGAGAAACGGGTACAGGCAAGGAGCTGTTGGTGCAGGCAATCCACAATGAAGGATCTGGCGTAAGCAAACCCTTTGTAGCGCAAAACTGCGCTGCTCTGCCGGCTGCTCTTTTGGAAAGTATTCTCATGGGAACCGTTAAGGGCAGTTTCACAGGGTCAGAAGATAGGGCCGGGCTTTTAGAAATTGCTGACGGCGGGACCCTCCTTTTAGATGAGATTAACTCTATGCCTTTAGAACTACAGGGTAAGCTGTTGAGGGTTTTGCAGGAGGGCGCTTTTAGAAGGGTTGGCGACACCAAACTCAGGCATTTTAAAGCAAGGATAGTCGCCTGTACTAATGTGGAACCTTTAGAAGCTGTTCGCAACAAAAGGCTAAGGCTGGATTTATATTACCGGTTGAATGTGGTATCCTTATATATTCCGCCTCTAAGGGAAAGGAAAGAGGATATTCCTTTACTGGTGGAACATTTTCTCCAGAAGTTGAGCAGCCAGTTTAGCATATATATTAAAGGCGTTGAGGATAGGGTATCATCCTTGTTTAATGTTTATGATTGGCCGGGCAATGTGAGAGAACTTCAGCACTGTCTGGAACATGCAGCCAATGTAATGACAGGCTCAATAATTAAACTCGAGCACCTGCCTGCATATATTGCAAAGCATTACCGAAAGGGGCCAAGCAAGAATCTGTCCTTCACCGGCATGCCTGATTTTCAATCTCTGCCCGAGGCTATAAATATGCTGGAAGCTTCCTTAATTAAAGAAGCCTTAACAAAATGCAATTGGAATGTTACTCAAGCTGCCAAACTGTTGAAGATTCCCAGACAGACACTGCAGTATAAGATACGCACTTTAAAGTTGGATATGGAAGATGGGGTAAACTTATGAGTTACCTGGTTTTGTTTTTACTTTTAGGTATTGTTATCGGATATAAAAGATTTGTATCGGACTGGTTATTTAAAACTATTGATAATATTACTTTTGCCAGTTTAATTGGTCTGCTGGCTGCACTTGGGGCAAAAATAACCCTTGATGAAAAAGTCTTTGGCAGTATTGGTCTGCTAAGTATTAAAGCATTTGTCTTAATGTTTTTTGCGGTTGCCGGCAGCGTTATTGCTGTCTGGTTGATAGAGCGCAGGGTTAAGTTATTCCAAGGTGTTGCAGACGGCTCTTTAGCTGACAGCCAGGTTGCTGCCTACGGTTCGGAGCATGATGATAACAGACCTGTTCATGCAAAAGGTGACAAAACAGATTACTCCTTTGTCAAGCGTGTGGTTGGAGCGCTCATTGCAGGAGGCATAATCGGCAAATTAATTTATATTGAGCTGCATATTCTTAATTATATTGTCACTTTTACAGTTAATTTTTTATGTTTTGGAGTCGGAACTGAAATAGGCAGGGATAATGGGTTCTTAAAAAGCTTAAGGAGCTTAAGTTGGAAGTGTATTCTGGTACCCTTTGGGGTACTCATGGGAAGTATGCTGGGGGCTGCTTTGGGCGGGCTGGTTATTTCACTAAACTTGCAGCATGCTGTGGCTATTGGGGCTGCTTGTGGATTTTATAGCCTTGCCGGAGGTCTGCTTGATAATCTGGTTAATTTAGAAGTCGGCACAATAGCTTTTTTAACTAACTTTTTTAGAGAAATAACAGCTTTTGTCCTGATACCCTTGCTGGCAGCAAAGGTGACGCCCTTATCCGCCAGTTCTCCGGGTGGGGCAACAGCAATGGATACAACCCTGCCGTTGATCTTTAAGACTTTAGGTACCAGGGTGGCTATCATAGCCATGATCAGCGGGGTTGTTTTAACAATTCTGGGGCCAATTTTGCTGCCGATAATTATATCAATGTGAAACTGCTCCTTACAAGAAAAAATTATTGAAAATTGAAAGCTATACAGCAATAAAAATAAACAGCCGTTATCTATATGTATTGGGCTGGTAACGGCTGTTCTAATCATGGTTTTTTAATGCTCTGGATTATGGATTATAATCATAATTAGGGGTAAGTAATGTAACCGCTGTACTTTAGGGTATCAGTATTGTCGGAAGAGGATTTCAGCCAAATTATATAATCCCCTGCTTGAGAAATTTCTCTAGATACTGAAGCTGCACCTCCGGTATATCCCAATGCTATCCATGGCTTATCAATTGGACAAATACCTACATACAGCACATGATCAGCGGGGGTCCAGGCGACAGAAACAGTAATATTATCACCAGGATTGGCGTTATACGGACCATAAACAATTTCTTCGTTTGGATCTAATTCACCACGGATCGACACCGTACCTAGTATTACTACTTCGGTAGAGCCGAAGTTCATTTTTTCCAATGAATTACTTTGCCTGATGATAGCATCTCCTGTTTTATAGTTCTGATAGCTAGTGATAACGCCAGATGGAGACGTAATGACAGTTTTCCCTTCTTCAATACTTAGAACCTCATATCCTTCTGGCAGCTCATCTACGTCCTTGATAAGCCTTATGTTGGAGATATTGTCTTCGTTTGCTTGTTGTGCGTTTACCCCAATACTCACACCAAATAATGTTAACATAATTATCCCTATTATCCAGATGGATAGTCTTTTTTTCAAGTTCTTCACCTCCTTTTAACTTATTTGATGTGATTTAAAGTAGGTAGGTATAATAGAATTATTATGTTCAGACCCTCATAAGCACCACTCCACTATCCTAATCTCCTTTACCTTTACAGAGACTGGAGAGGGAGGTATAATAAAGTTAAATCCCAGCCTGTCTCTGACAGGTAAAGGGTGGTCCCTGTCAATGGTGAGTCCCGGCAAAGGCTTGCATATTGGCAGGGATGTTTATTTATTTGTCTTTTACCCAATTATACAAAGATTAAATTCCATTTCCAACCTATCTTGTTCGAAAATGTTATTTTTATGTCTGAAAATGCATTTAAAGCAAATTATTTTCATATTTTTTGGAAAGATAGGCGTATTCATCATAGTTATAGAAAATGATTTTGTTGGATGTGCGGCAGAACGGTATCACCTTTTGTACTTTTTTTAAATTAACTATAAAGGATCGGTGGGTTTTTACAAAGTATCCATGACTAAGTATGGATTCCATATATTCGAGAGATTTATACGATACATATTTTTTCCGGTACGTATGAATAACCCTTTTTCGCTGGATAGATTCAATGAACAGAATTTCTTCAGTATTGATCAATATACGTCCTTCAGTGGTATTAAGTTCAATTAACTGGGGTTGTTGCATAAACATCAACCTCCCTGCCTGGGCAACAACCGTTATTGCCTGTAATTTAACGTCTGCAGTATATTTGAACATAAAAAAATTTGGCAGCCTGGCAATCATAGCTAGAAGCTCTAGATAGGTTAAATTCTTCACTATTTTATAAGACGTTTGGTGACATCTAAAAGTTCCAGATTTTTGAAAATCATCATCTCTAAAAATGAAGTTCAATTAATAGGAGAAGAAATTAGCTGTAACATTACACAGAAGATTGAACAGAATGTGTATAGTTGTTAATTTGAGAAGCAGTCAATAAATAAACATAGGGCTGCCGGGATTTGGCAGCCCTATGTTTATAGAATTATAAGAGGGATTGGTAAAAAAGAAGAAAAGTTCTGCTTAATGTTAATAATAACTGATATCATTGATTATTGCAAGTGTTTATTAAAAATTTAAGTAAATTTTTAAGGTTTTGGCATAATATTTGCTTGTCATAATATGCGTGTCCTAGTAATTTATTAATGGTAATTTATTATTTGCTTTGTAAGGGAGGTGTTTATTATAATAATAAGGGCAGCTCAACTCAAGGATAAAGATGCTGTATGTATTTTGTGGCAAAAACTTATTAGCTTCTATGGAAAAGAAGCGCCTATTAAAACCGTTGAAAAAACTTTTACCACTTCTTTGGCCAACAAGGATCAATTTATCTTGCTGGCTGAAATTGATGGTAAAGTTATAGGCACCGCAGCTTTATATGCTGGACATTACTCTACCTGGAGTGATACCTGGTATGGGCATATTGAAGATGTGTATGTAGATGAGAATTACAGGCGCAGGGGGGTTGCTGAAAATTTGGTGAGGGAACTGCTAAAACTGGCGAAAACTCACGGTCTCAGCAGGGTTGAACTTCATACATTAAAAGATAATGTTGCTGCACATAAGCTCTATGAAAAGATAGGTTTTACCAGCTCATCCATATTGTATGAATATGGTTTATCACAATAATGATTAGGGGGAGAGGAAATGAGACCTTATAATGAAATTCCGCTGTGGAAGGATGTCACAACAGAGCAGTGGAATGACTGGAAGTGGCAGGTAGCGAATAGGATTACAACTGTAGAGCAATTAAAGCAAGTTATTGATTTAAGCCCAGAAGAAGAAGAAGGAGTATTTAATTGCCTGAAGACCCTTAGGATGGCAATTACCCCTTATTATGCTTCGCTTATCGACAAAAACAATCCCAACTGTCCCATTCGTAAACAGGCAGTTCCTACCAGTTTGGAATTACACGGCGCCAAGTTTGATATGGAAGACCCTTTAGATGAGGATGTGGATTCTCCTGTTCCCGGCATTACCCACAGGTATCCAGACAGGGTGTTGTTTATTGTTACTGATCAATGTTCCATGTACTGCCGCCATTGCACAAGGAGAAGGATGGCCGGCACCACAGATCAAGCCAGAAGCAAATCCCAGATAGATACTGCAATTGAATATATCAGGCAGACTCCTGTGGTAAGAGATGTTGTTATTTCTGGGGGCGACGGCCTGTTAATATCCGATGACCTGATTGATTACATCCTAAAAAACCTTCGTTCAATACCCCATGTTGAGATAATTCGATTTGGTTCAAGGACTCCTGTGGTCCTGCCCCAAAGGATCACTCCTGAGCTCTGCAGTATTTTAAAGAAATATCATCCTATTTTTGTAAACGTACACTATAATCACCCCAATGAGGTTACTCCTACAGCTAAAGAAGCTTGCGGGAGACTCAGTGATGCCGGTATTCCACTTGGGAATCAAAGCGTACTGCTAAGGGGAATAAATGATTGTCCCCTGGTTCTAAAAAAATTGTCCCATGAACTGTTAAAAATGCGCGTGCGTCCTTACTATATTTACCAGTGCGACCTGTCCATGGGCATTGAGCATTTTAGAACCCCTGTGAGCGCAGGTATTCAAGCCATTGAATATCTCAGGGGCCATACCTCAGGTTTGGCAGTGCCGGTATTCTGCGTTGATGCTCCAAGGGGCGGGGGCAAAATTCCGGTTATGCCGCAGTATTTGATATCACAGTCTCCCAATAAAGTGGTTTTAAGGAATTTTGAAGGAGGCCTCTACACATATACCCAGCCCAAATATGAAATCGACCCTGAGAAGCCTTGTGAGCTTTGCGGCGGACAGCATAATGAATATGATCTGGGGCTGGCTAAACTCTTAAATGGCAATGTTGTTGCCATGGAACCAGTAATAAAAAAATAAAATTGACAGATACAATCGCCCAATTATGAGCGCTGCTTAAAATTGGGCGATTGTATATAAATACCTTTTATATGTTGTATCGTAGTCAGGTTGTGTAATTAGAAGGTACAAAGCGCCTAAAATTGGGCGCTTTTTTGTTTTCCCCATTTATTTATGGTAAAATATTGTTGTTCCTCAGGATAATGCATGGGCAGGCATCATCTTCATGGGCCTTGAGATACTTTATATAATCCTTATATAATACTTAATGGCACGGATTTTGCTATTTATTATCCTGGCAGTTTGTAACGTAACAAGTTTTTAGCGCCAATTCAAGGAAGGAGGATATTGATGCAAAAAAGACCTTTTAAACCAGTACAGAGCAAGTTAGAATTCAAAGTTTTAAGTGACATGGATATCCAAAAAATCCATGAGGCAGCCTTGGAGGTAATGGAAGAGACAGGGGTGAAATTTCCCTCTCATTGGGCCTTGGATGTGTTTGAGGAAGCAGGCTGTACCGTGGATAGAAATACCATGGTAGTTAAAATACCGAAAAGAATTGTCATGGAATACATAAGAAAGGCCCCTTCGCAGTACCTGCTTGCTGGGAGAGATCCCAAGGACGATATGTGGTTGGACGACAAAACATCTTATTTGTCTACTGATGGCTGCTGTGTTGATATGGTAGATATCTATACCGGCAAAGTCAGACGTTCAGTGAAACAGGATATAACAGATGCCTGCAAAGTTGCAGACTATCTTCCCGAAATATCCTATATTTGGGGTCCTCCTGTCAGCGCCCAGGATGTTCCGGCTAGTATCAGGGCTCTACATGAAATGGAAGCTTCCATGGATGGCACCACCATGCAT
Organism: Bacillota bacterium; assembly: GCA_040756735.1. Lineage (GTDB taxonomy): Bacteria > Bacillota > DSM-16504 > Desulfitibacterales > Desulfitibacteraceae > JBFLYC01. Next base: position 25,127 of record JBFLYC010000040.1, read on the forward strand.
ATCCAGCCGGAAACTGTGATTTCCAAAGAGTTGGCAAATTATACCTTAGAAATGGCTGCAGTTGTAGCAGGTGGGAAAGAAGAACTCAGGAAGAGACCGCTCTTTTCTTTCATGCAGTGTGCCATGGATCCCCTGGGACAAGATGGCGGCAGTGTTGAGGCTTCCATGGTGGCAGCCCAGTGGGGAATTCCAACCGGATTTATGCCCATGCCCATGTCTTGCGCCACAGCGCCGGCTACCCTGGCAGGCAACCTTGTAGTGGCAACAGTTGATGCCTTAAGTCCCCTTGTATTGATGCAGCTTGTAAACCCTGGAACGCCGGTCTATTTTGCTGCTGCCCCTACAGTAATTGACCTTTACACAGGCGGATATACAGGCGGAGGTCCGGAAGACCATTTGTTATCAGCTGCCTTTTCTCAGATATGTCACTTCTATCAAATTCCTTTAGCGGTAGGAGCTTTTGCTACCGGAGCCAAGCAGCCTGATTGGCAGGCAGCTGTGGATAATTGTTTTGCAGGACTAGTGCCGGTTCTTAGTAAGACTGCTATTTTAAATGGAGCCGGAACCCTTAATGGTTCAAAAATTTTCTCGCTGCAGGAATTAATCATGGATGCGGAAATATACAGCATCATTGCTAAAGTGGCTGAAGGTATAGATGTCACGGAGGAAACCTTGGCAGTAGATGTTATCAAAGAAATTGGCCCAGGTGGCAATTATATGTCCCACAAGCATACTCGCAAACACCTTAAAAAGATCTGGAGGCCAAGTGTTTATGACAGGAAGCCCTATGGACAGTGGGAACAAAGCGGCAAGGCCGGCGCCTATGAGGCTGCATCCGAGCAGGCCAAGTGGATTCTTGCCAATCATGAGGTAAAGCCACTAGACCCTAAAGTGAAAGAAGAATTTGCCAAGATAATGTCAGAAGCTGAAAAGGCTCTGGGGAAAGAATAAAAAGAGAGCAGCGGTATGATGTCAAGTAGGTAATTGGAAATTTTTTTGCGAATTCGCTGCACAAAAGGGGGTGTTTGCCTAAAAAAGGCAACACTAAACAAGCCCCACCCTATCACAAGAATATTTTT
>JBFLYC010000041.1:0-21297 GCA_040756735.1 Bacillota bacterium
TCACATCACCTGCCCAGTACCCTGCTATGTCCGTTATTTCTGATTGACCTGCTGCTGTTTGGACACCCTGCTCCTGAGCTTCTCCTGGTACTCAAAACACAAGTATGCATATGCATAAAGCAAAAAACCAAGAAAACAAGACTCCGCTCTTTTTTAATCCCAAACTCCCTTAACAAATGTATCCCCCCACTTACCTTGCTTCCATTTCAATATTCTCCTGGTAAAATTTAATCAAAGTGCATTGTCTATTAGATATACATCCCTGATCCTCAGCTTTGCTAACTGCGCTCCTCCTTTCATGTAAAAGCATTTTACTTATTGTAGCTTTGATGGCCTGAAAAAAAATATCACCCATATGGGTGATTTTCAGAATATGTATTGTTTTTTCACAGCATAAAGGTGTTCTTAAAGCCTGCTGAGCATAAACACCATTAAAATAGTTATAGTTATTATCACAACAGAATAGATTATGGGAGACATGGGGACAGGTCATTTGTCCCTGTGTCCTTCCTATTACACTTTTTGATATACCTACCCTTGTCTCCTAATTTAGCAACAGCAAGTTCTTTTGGATATCTGCAATCGATACTAATTTTTCACTAAAACCCGACTTACTACATATCACAAAATATTCTTTTCTTGTTTTATTGTGCCAATCTACTTTTTTTACTTTTTCATTTAACTGATAATAAACATCTACATCTACTGGCTTATTATGATACTTGCATTCACAAAAAAATATTTCCTTACTATCTTCATTAAAGCCTACAATATCAATTTCTTCTCTATTATCCCACCATTTCCCCATTTTCAGCACCTTGAAAAAGAACCGATTTTCATAGTTTAATTGCCAGATCTTTTCCATACACACTTTCTCATAAATATGACTCACGTGGTTGTCTATAAAATTGCTTTTTATCTTTTCTACCACATGTTCAATATGCTCCATCTCAATATAGCTTCTGTAAGGATAGACAAATTTGAACCAGAATTCAATAAAATTGTCTTTTAAGAAATAAAGTCCTTTTTTACTTTTTTCCAGATTTCTCTCTGTTATAGGGACCTGTCTTTCAATTAAGTCAAGATTTATTAAAGTATTTAAATATTTGGTTAAATTAGTTTGGGAAACTCCAAGAACTTTTGCAATATTGCCTAACTTGTGATTTCCCTGGGCAATGGTCTTTATTATAGAAAAGTAGCTTCCGATTTCAGAGACTTCCTTACCCAAAAGAAAAATCGGTTCCTCATATAAATAGCTCTGTTTTGAAAGAATATTTTTTGTTATACCAATATAAACATCCCCTAAATCTTGAAAAGCTTCAATATATTTCGGCACACCTCCTGTTACTGCATAGTATTCAATTAATTCTTCTTTATCTTTATCCTTATCCTTATCCTTATCCTTAAAAAATTCTTTATAATGCAAAAAAGGAACCTGTGTCAATTTAATTTGACCTGTTCTTCTACCATACAAGGGGCTTGAGTAGGCCAGAGTCTGACTTTCCATCATGTGAATCAATGAGCCACATAGAATAACCATAATATTTGTATCCTTTAATCTTTCATCCCATATTCTTTGAAATACTGATGGAAAGCTGCTATTTGCCTTACCTAGATATTGAAACTCATCTATAATTAATATTTTTTTCTCATTACGTTTATAGTCTCTAAATGTTATAAATAAATCGTCCCAGGAAAAATTTGCTCCGCTTCGCAATAGATTATTCCCAGTGTAATCAGCTAATATATTTTGCAAACTAGCTATATTTTCTCTTTCTGACTCTTCTGTGGCAAGAAAATATAAAGCTGCTTTTTGTTCAATAAATTTTTTAATTAATGAAGTTTTTCCTATTCTTCTTCTACCATATATTATGACTAATGAAGCGCCTTCTTTTTTAAATTCGCCCTCAAGAAATGATAATTCTTTTTCCCTATTAACAAACATCTTGCTCATACAAGCACCTCCTCTTTAAATTATTATAACCTAAATTATAATAATTTAAAATATATAACTCAAAAATAAAAAGACGCACCTCAAAACCAGAAGGGTGAGGTGTGTCTCTTATGCTTAAAGCAGCCGTCAGGGTAACCGCCCATATAGCCAGCTTTTACTGCTGCACCTATCTACCCCTTGCTCCAGTCAGGAATACCGGCAGCATCGGTAAAATGATGGATATAACCCGGATTAGCTGCTAATCCTCTTATTTTGGATAGAATCACAGCCGCTTCTTGTCTGCTTATTGGATTATTTGGTTTCATGCTTCCATCTGGATGGCCGCCTATATAGCCTGCTGCTTTTGCTTTTCTAACAGCTCCTGCAAACCAGTCGCTGTCTGCAATATCAATAAACTCAATGGGCTCTTCTAATGTAAACCCAAAAGCTTTGTTTGTGAGTGTCATGAATTCAGCCCGGGTAATTGCCTTGTTAGTGTTAGGTCTAAATGTGCCATCTGGATAGCCGGTGGCCAGGCCCCTATCCACCCAAATGGGTAATCACATCACCTGCCCAGTACCCTGCTATGTCCGTTATTTCTGATTGACCTGCTGCTGTTTGGACACCCTGCTCCTGAGCTTCTCCTGGTACTCAAAACACAAGTATGCATATGCATAAAGCAAAAAAACCAAGAAAACAAGACTCCACTCTTTTTTAATCCCAAACTCCCTTAACAAATGTATCCCCCCACTCAACCTTTTTTCATTTCAATATTCTCCTAGATTCTCCAAGGAAAATTGAATCAATGTGTATTATCAATTAGATATACATCCCTGATCCTCAGCTTTGCTAACTGCGCTCCTCCTTTCATGTAAAAGCATTTTACTTATTGTAGCTTTGATGGCCTGAAAAAAAATACCACCCATATGGGTGATTTTCAGAATATGTATTGTTTTTTCAGGTTATAAAGGTGTAAGGGAACAGAAATGTATGAAAAGTAGGCTTTATGATAGAATTTAATGATTTTTTGGCAATAAATTTTTAATAATTTCCTGCAAATTCTCCAGACTTGTAAAGCTTATTTTTCTTCCTGTTTGAATATGTTCAATATGTCCTACACATTGGTTTTCATCTTCTTTCCAAACTCTAATTAAAAAAGATACTGATTGGTCTGTGTTCATGAAGTACCTGCCTCCTTTTTCTTAAAGCCTGCTGAGCATAAACACCATTAAAATAGTTATAGTTATTATAACAACAGAATAGATTATGATTTTTCTGCTTCGCTCATCCATATATTTATCTCCCCTTTTATTGAGCCAACCGCTTTTTAATTAAAATATTTGCATTTTCTGTAATTATGTCAATCACCCTTTCGGGTGATTTTCTTTATTCCCAAGAACTATGGACATGAGTTCCCGCCTGGTGCTGACCTGCAGCTTATAATAAATATTTTTGATATGAGTCTTAAGAGTATTTTCACTCACATATAGTTGCGCTGCTATCTGCTTGTTGGTAAACCCCTGGAGTAATAGTTCTACTATTTCCATTTCTCTTGCTGTAAGTGCATGGGCCCCAAAAACACTTTCAAAAAGTTCCATGTTGGTTTTTGGATAATTGGCTTCCTCGTTTTTGCTGCTGTTATAAAAAGCGTCTATTTTGTTAAACATCCATGGTATGATTAAAAAAGTCAAAAAAATTGCTGATAAAGCAAACATTGCAGTAAACAAATGGTATCTTTCTCCAATAATCATGAGCTGCTCACCTAAAAGTCCTCCAGTCAGAATAGCGCCTACCATGGCTGCTATACCAAAACCAAATGTTTTAATAGGAGACCGGTTTATTACAGAAATATCCCCTAGAATTGTGAAAAAGAAAAGATCTAAAAAGGCAAATGAAGATTGAATTAAAGTTTCTATCAGGAAAAATCCTCGAAGGGTATTATGCAGCAGAGAAAATGATATAAATGCTAGTCCCATAAAAGACACTCCCATATAAACCGGCAGCTGTTTTTGGAGAACATTACCATAGCGCCACATGACTGCCAAGACAGCTATATACGGTAGAGGTCTATAAAAAACTGCAATATCTTCGTATTTTATCAAAGACGGGTACATTACCTGATACATGAACCCACCATTTATATATAGACCAAAAATCAACAGACATGTAATAAAGATCAATACTCCTGGGAAAACTTGAATTTCTTCTCTTTTATTATTTTTACTATTGTTTTTTTGAATATCTTGAAAGTCTATCCTGGTCAAAAACATGGAAACCTTAAAAGACCCAGCCAGGAACAACAAGGCTATAAAATACACTAGTTGCAACTGCAGGATAGTAAGAAAGATGCTTAAAAAAACATATATTACGTTGGAAATAATTATAGTCAAGGCCATGTGCTTCAACCTGCTTTTCATATCAATACCAAATGTAAAAGGATAGCTCCAACCCAGGACAAACATTGCTGAAGAAAAACCAATAAGAGCATAGATGAAGGGCCAAAATATTAGCGGCATGAAGAATACCAGAAGGCTTAGAGCTAGTGAAAAACCACCTCCATAAAGAAGAAGGCTTCTCCAGTGCTCGGCTCTTTTTACCATTATTCCAAGGACTAACAGCCCTAGCGCATGGGAAAATATGTAGATTGTTGGTATTGATATATCAGCTTCAAAGGAAGTAATGCAAGCATACATGATAGGCCCGTTAAAGGGAACAGACAACAACCAGCCAAAATACAGCCCTATGGACAAGACAATATACTTCTGAACTTTATCCAAGGAAGCCACCTCCTAATTTTTCAGCTTCCAATTTAGCCACGGTGGAAACAATTGTCGTGCTGACGTTTAAATTTAATAATAGTAAGTTTTCTGCCAAATTTCTTTAAGAGTAGAAAGCAGTTCTTCAACATTGGACTCTGTGTCAATGGTTCCAGTATAACTGCCGTTTTTTGTAATGATCTCAAGTTCTACTACCCTTGAACCCCTTTTAAATATGTTTACTGAGATCAAATCTTCAGGTCTAATATTAATCTTGTTAAGTTCGCTGTTTTCTTTTGGTATCAGGGATATCTGATTCTGGAAAATAACAAGACTATACAGCTGAGTTTTGAAAAAACCTGATTTGAGTTTAATATCAATTGTCACAAAGACCACCTCTAAATTAATTCTATCAGCCTCATTCCCGTTGAAAATACCTTTAGGGTATTTGGCATTGCCAAATACGTGACACGACTTGTGCCAAATCTATTGCCCGGTTATTTGACAAATGATATGATTAAATTTAAGAGGTGGAACAAATGAAATTTAATGAAAAACTTAATCTTCTGATGAATATTACCAATACGGCAAACAGCGTTTTCGCCAGAAATATTTCACTTGATCCTTCATTTGTGAGCCGTTTACGCCGGGGGAGACGCACTCCTGCTAAAAATGAGAATTACATAAAGGCAATGGCCGCATATTTTGCCAAAAATTGCAGTGCAGATTATCAAAAGACCGTACTGCTTAAGACCATCAAAACCACCTCAGGATTTCTGCCGGAAAGCAGTGAATCTATAGCAGACCTTATACATAAATGGCTGTCGGAAGGCGAAGCAGAAAACTCAAAACCCATTGAAAATTTTCTTGAGGGTTTTAGAAACTTCAAGTTTAAAAAAGCACCGCAAGCTGCAGCCCTTGATGTTTCAATGATGGACAAGAGCGCAGCCTCTGACAGCCAAGTATTGTATGGTATAGAGGGTAAGCAAAATGCGGTTATCACCTTTTTATCCCTTGTATTAAAAAGCAAAAACCCTCAAACCCTGCTTTTACACAGCGATGAGGACATGGAGTGGCTAACCGGCAACCATGAGTTTACAGCAAAATGGGCAGCGCTTTTATCCCAGGTGATAATGCGCGGCAACAAGATAAAAATAATCCACACTGTAAACCGCAGCCTTGATGAAATGCTCTCCGCAATTAAACAGTGGGTGCCAATTTATATGACTGGTACTATAGAACCATACTACTACCCAAAAACTCGCGACGGGGTATTTAGACGGACATTGTTTATTGCCCCGGATACTGCCGCCGTGATTTCAACCTCTATAGGAAATGAAACAAAAAATGCAGCTAATTTTCTTTTAACCGATAAACGTACCATTATGGCGCTTATTGCGGAATATAACGACTTTCTTGCCCTCTGCCGTCCACTTATGCGTATATTTACACCTTTTAGTAAAAGTGAGTATTTAGCCGTTCTCTCAGAATTTGAGAATGAAGGAGCCAATAGGTTTGTCAAGACAGATGCACTTTCAAGTATAACCATGCCTATAGATGTAGCAGAAAGCATCCATTCACGCATGGAAAATAGTGCAAAAGACCAACTGCTATTCTTTCATCAAATGCGCATAATAAACTTTGAAAACAGCTTACAAAAATATAGTTTTACTGAGATAATCACCATACCAAATCTAGAGAGTATCCAAAATGGAAAAGTAATGATCAACTTTTCCGATCTGCTTGGCGATACCCCGTTTTTCTATACACCCAGAGAAATCAGCAAACATATTCAAAATATTATCAGGCTGCTTCAAACCTTTGATAATTATAATGTATATCTTGCCAACAACCAGGATTTAGCGGGTTGTATGCTCTATGTCAAAGAGGATGTAGGAGTACTCATTGGAAAGACTTCTATACCATCTGTCATATTTGCTATAAATGAAAGCAATATGACAGCCGCATTTTGGGATTATATGAATATTATGATAAACAAGGCGCCAAAGGGCGAAATTCAAAGAAAACGGACTATTGCTAGGCTTGAAGCAGTTCTTAAAAAATTAAAAGATTAATCCATAGATACTCCCCTTACTTCCTAATTTAATAAGTTTTCAATCTTTATTATTTATAATAATCTTGTTAAGTTGACTATCCCCACTTGGAATTAGGGTTATTTGTTTTTTTGAAATATTAAGAATAAAATGCTGCGTTTCAAGGAAGTCTGATTTGAGTTTTATATAGGAGATTTTGGCATTGCCAAAATCTGACACAATCTATGCCAAAACCCCAGAGGCGTCAGTGAGGTGTCAATAGAACCGTCCCCTGTCACCACCGAACCGTCCCCTGTCACCACCCTGTCACCCCGCAGTTAATAAACTGGTAACCTTCATTCGCCTCAGCATTTACACTGACTGTTGCTCCTGCTGTATATGGTCCGGTATTGGTATTGTCGGTTACACTTCCGCCGGCTTCCGGGAAGGCTTCCAATGTCAAGATGTAAGTATTAGGTCTGGTTACTCCACCGCCTCCACCACCGGTACTGGGAGCGCCTGTCTCCTCTGGAGCAGGTTGGGTAGTATCAGTAGCTTCTGTTATTTCTTCACCTGCTACACTTACTGAAGAAATCCCGTCTCCCAACTCCACTTTTGTAGGTGTCTGTTCAATGGTTACGTTTTCTGCATTGACTACTGCTGTTCCTATGGCGCCGCTGCCTGTAATTGATGCTGCAGTATTTATATTTATAGTGGTTACAGCTGTGTTCGCTCCAAGGCTAATTGTCGAACTTACAGCAGTATCTTCTACATTAATGGTCTTAATGGTTCCGCTTACTAGATTTAGCCTGCTTCCTGGCGTCTGAACACTTACTTCTTCAAAATCACCTTCAAGCTCCACTTCTTCACCAGAAGTTATATATACATTTATAAAACCGTCACTATCTCCTGCAAGTGAGCTTTCTTCAAGTTTTGCTGAACCTGCTTCAACTCTAATTATCCTGATTTTTGTACTTCCCTGGGCTGCTACCCTTACCCTGCCGTCTTTTCTGTCAATTATTACTTCATCATCAAATACACAGTCTTCAAAGATAACACTGTTAGCTCCTCCGCCGCTGACCAGTACTTTCCCCTGCACTGTTACACCTTTTAGGGTTACTGTGCCGTTACCAATTCCAGGGGTCAGGTTCAGCAGGCCTTTTACAAGAACATTCTGCAGCATCACTCCGGGGGTATTGATAGTAACATTTCCATCAATTACTTTATTTTATCTGTACCATAAACTCCTGATGTGTTATACAGCTTTCCAACTGCCCTGGAGAGAACTTTTACTGTTTCAGCCCTGGTTATAGGATTGGCCGGTCTGTAAGCGCCATCGGGATACCCACCCATGTATTTGTCAGAGACCACTACATTTATTTCACTTTTTGCCCAGACCGGAATACTAGCGCTATCAGAAAACCTTGATAACTTACTGCCTTCGCCGGTATCTTTTAGCTTTAACAGCCTGGATAAAACAACAGCTGCTTCCTGTCTGCTGATCTTATTGTTTGGCTTCATGGTACTGTCTTCGTAACCCTTAATATAACCTACTGCAGCTGCCTTTGCTATCTCATCGTAATACCAGGCATCAGTTGGTACGTCTGAAAAAGAGATTTGTGCTTTTGTATTAAAGCCGAAGGCCCTGTTTACCAGGGTTATATACTCTGCCCTTGTAACTGCATTGTTAGGCTTAAAGCTGCCATCTTCATAGCCCTTAACAAGTCCATTCAACACCCAGCTGGAAATCTCTTCTTCTGCCCAGTGGTCCTTAATATCCTCTGGCAGCCCTGCAGCAATTACCGCTGTACACATGAGTGCTAACAGCAGAAAAACCATCATGAGCAAAACGCCGAAAAATTTTTTACTCTTCACAATAATCCCCCTTTTGACTTTTTTCTACATATTCCAATAAAAAATCTTCAAGTATTGCCTGCAAACTTTCCATTCCCGTAAAACTAAGCTTTTGTCCAGATTGAATATGTTCAATTTGACCCATCAACCGTCTTTCATCACCTTCCCTCCATATCCTAATTAAAAATGATGCCAATTGGCTTGCGCTCATTTTTTACCAAGCCCCCTTTTATCACCTTTGTTTATTTTAGTTTTCTATTATCAATTGGAAATCAATGAATTCTCAATATATGAGGCTTTTTTCTTAAAAATTTTTTAAATTCATTTAAACAAATAAAAAACTTCCCCAAAATGTGGGAAGCTAAAGACTCCTTTAACTAATATGATCTATTAACTATGATCTATAAACTATGACCTATAAACTATGACCTATTAACTTAACAGTTTCCGGAGAAGGATCAATACCAAACTCCTGATACAGTACTTCTTTACACCTCTTGTACTGCTCCATTGCTTCAACCCTGCGGCCAGCTCTCAAAAGGCACTGGATTATCCTTTGATAGGTTTCCTCCCTGAAGGGATCTTTTCTTAAAATACTCTTGAATACCATAGCTGCACCATCAAAATCGTTTTCTTTCTCCAGTATATTGGCCAAATTCTTTTGTGACTGTATCCATGCTTCTCTTATCCTTTCTCTTTCTGGAACCAACCAGTCATCATAGGGGTATTCTTCAAAATAGTCTCCTCCATATATTTCGGCAGCTTTTCTATACAAATTCTCTGCCTGTTTGCTATTGCCTTTTCTCAGTTCTGTTTTTGCTTGATCAACAATAATTAAAAACTCTTCTGAATCAACCCAAATATTCAGGTCATTACCCAACCAGCATAATCCCTTTTCATAGTAAATTAGATTGGATAAACCTGGCTCTCCCAAGTCTTTAAACATCCTACGAAGGGTATACAAGCAGGAAGAAAGGTTGTTGGCAGCTGCTTTAATATCCATATCCCGCCAAAAGGTTTCCAGCAAGATGTCCCTTTCAATTTTTTTCCCTTTATTAAGGAGCAAGAATCTGAACAATCCGTTTGCTTTGCTGCTTTTCCAGGCGCCGTCGGGCACTAGGCAGTCTTTGAGATAAACTCTAAAATGTCCAAGAGTAAAAACCCTCAACATGTATTGCTGCTTTTCTTCACCAAGTTTAAACAGGATTTGGCTCAAATAATGTTCTTCAATTTTTTGTGCAATGGCCCACCTTATTATTGGCAAGGCATATTCTTTTTCCCTCTTGAAAAAGAATTCATAGTCATTGGAGGTTATGAGCTTTATTCCCCTTTGTACAAGGTTCGCAATTTCGCTGTATACTATCTTACACTTATTAACATCTACTGCTCCCTGATATTGTTGTGACAGCGTCCCTGCAAGGTATAGGCTGACCCTGGCCTCTTCGTATTGTGCCTGCCAGCGTGAAAAAATTTCCAGGGCCTGCCTAAAATAGGCTATTGCCCCCTTCAAATCCCCTAAATCCCAGCATACACGGCCCATGTTCATACTGGCTTGACCTAAAAAGTATGAAACGTCTATTTTCCCAGCGAGGTCCAGGGCAATTCGTGCATGCTTTAGAGCTGCCTCCAAATTTCCCTGTTTCCGGTATAAGCCACTAATACTATGGTGAGCGCCTGCTTCAAGCTGAACAATTTCCAATTGTTTTGCCAGGAAAATAGTATCATTGTACAACTCAAAGGCCTGGGGAATATTGTCCAGATCCCTATGTATTTGTGCCAGGGCAAAGAGAACAAAGGCTCTCCCCTTCTCAAACATTAAGCTTTCAGCCTCTTTTAGAGCCCACCAGGAGCTTTCAAGGGCTTTTTTGTAATCACCGAGAACACGGAAAACCATGGCCATGTTGATTTCAGCCATGAGCGCCTCATGCCTGTTTCCAGCTTTTATCCACATCTCTCGTGCAGCTTTAAAAGCCCTTAAAGCCTGGTGCATATCCTGCTGGGGATGATAAATAAAAAACTGGTATTCCTGGGTCAAAAGACGCAGCCTTCCTTTAGTTGAACCATGATTTTTATAGACTTCCATGGCCTTATCAGCCCAAAAAGTTGACTCATCCCACTTTTCCTGAAGCAGGAAGGCCCTAGACAAAGAATTATATGTCTCACCCTGTAAATGAGAATCTTCTTCTCCAATATTATCCGTTTTTAAGTTTTTAAGTTTTTAAGGGCAATCTTTGCCCACTTTTCAACGCTTCTCCCTTCGCCAAGTTCACTATAAACAGCAGCCAAACTCAGTGCACACTGCAAGGCGCCCTTGTTTTCATTTTGAGCAATAAACAGCTCTCTAGCCCTTGTAAGATTGTTTATTGACACCTGATGCAGTGTGCCAATTGTAAATTCGTTGCTGCCTAAATAATAAAGAAGCTGCGGTGATTTTTCCACAATTTCAGACGGGAGTTTTTTAATTATCTGGCAGAGTTGAATATAACTTCCCTGCTCCATAAGTTCAGGAGCCATCTCTACAATTAGTCTTTCAAGGCCATTGTAATCCCTTGCTAAAAAAAGATGCCCAGCAGCATTTATTTTTTCATTCCTGCCAAAATATATTTCAGCCGCTTTTTTGTGAAGGGCAAGAAGCTCTTTGTTGTCCAATCGCCTTTTTAAACGCTTTTGTAAATAGTCTCTTAAAATCTGGTGATAGCGATATGTAATCCCGTCCTCCAAAAGATTTACAAAGAGGTTATTATCGGCCAGATGGAAAAGTTTTTCTGCAGAATCGCTGACATCTGCCAGCTTGTCGCATATTTCAGGATGAAGAAAATCCAATATTGAGGTTAGTTCTAAAAACTCTATCTCCTTATGTGGTATTCCCGATAAGATCTCCTCTTGAAGATACTCCACTGTATATGCCTGAAAATTAGATGGTATTATTTGATGTTTTTGGGACTTTTCCCTGGTCACAGCATATTTAGCCAGAAACAAGCCGGCCGCCCAGCCTTCAGTTTGCTCCCATATTTTGTGTATGTTCTCTCTGGTTAAGGAAAGACTGCCCAGCAGCTCTTCTGCTTCCTTCTTATCAAACTTTAACTGTTCCTGGGATATTTCAGTCAATAAACCCTTGGCTCTAAACGCTGCAGTAGAAAAAGCAGGTTTTATACGAGTAGTGATTATTAGCTGAAGGTTAGAAGGCATGTATAAAATAAATTGTTCTAAGAATTGGTTAACTTCTTTGCTATTTTTAACTAAATGATAGTCTTCTAAAACAATGAGAACCCTATTTGTTGAAGAATTCAAGAAATTAATAAAATCAGGTAAAAATTCCTTAAGATTTTTGTAGGAAGTGTTTAATATACGATTTTGGGGTTCAGGATACAGAAATGAATGCTTTTCTTGAAGCATTTTACAGCTATGTTGCAGGTGTCTTAAAAATACAGTTTGTTCTTCATCGTCTTTGTCAAGCTGGTACCAGATATGGGGAAGGTTTGAGTGCTGCACAAATGAGCCTGTAAGACTGGTCTTGCCATAACCGGCGCCGGCATGAATCAGGATTAGCCTGGACTTGCAATTGTCCAGCAAGTTAATTAACCTTGTTCTAAACAGCCCAGCTGACATTTGAGGGGCTAATAATTTAGTTGTTGCTACAGAAACCATTCTCTTCACCCCAACTAATTAAGTATGAGTCACTTCTACATTTAAACATGATAATCCTTTTAAAACCTGACTTAAGCTGCCCATAAAAGGTACTCACAACCATGAAAGATGTATACTATTAAGCAAAAGTCCCCAGCAGGGCTGGGGACTTTTGCTTCTCCTGTGACGTTTTCTCAAATACCTTCCTGTATTACCCTATTTAATGCTACCAGTGCTTCCGCCCTGGTTATGGGGTTTTGAGGTTTAAAGCTGCCGTCAGGGTAACCTCCCATGTAACCGGCTTTTGCTGCCGCGCCTACCTGGTCTCCGCTCCAATGGGGAATAAATGCGGCATCCGTAAAGTTGTCGGCGTAATCCCTGTTGTCTGCCAGATCGTCAGCAGCAGTAACGACTATATTAATGGCGTTGCTCCCCCACACTTCTGTTAATTTTTTGCCTGACAAATTGCCCTCAAGCCTGAATATAGCTCCCTTTGAAGGCCATTCTTTATTATCTTCATTTTCTACTTTCACAAGGGAAAAAGAATTACTCCCGACATTTACTGTAACATCACCCTCGCGACCATTCTCCCAAAAATACTGAAAGACAATTGTACCCTGCTGAGACCATCCCACTGAATAGGGTTTATTATCAACAGAAAACCAGTAAAGTTGATTAAAAGTCCATATGTTATCAGAAATTTGTCTATATTTATCATAACGGAGCTGGCCTACATAATCATAAGCCCGGTCACTGCCTTAGGGTGTGCTGGTTAATTGATATCGTCCGGTATCCCTTTTAACCCTATCTGCCATCTCTGCCATCAATGGTGATCCTATGGATCGGGATAGGGGCACAGATCCATAGGGCAGATCCATAGGCATCCACAGGGACGGCATCCATAGGGCATCCATAGGGACGGTTCTCTGTCACATCATGGAACCGTCCCTAAGTCTCCTGCTGCTGTCTCCTGAGCCGACTACATGGCGATCTTCTCCTTACCGCCCCGGTCAATGATGCGGGAAAGCAGGGCGCAGGCTTCTGCCCTGGTCAGTGCCTTTTGTGGTTCAAAGCCAATATTTGTACCCCGCATGTAACCCTGCTCCACGGCAATGGCCACATGGTTTCTCAGAGCCTCTGAGATCTGGTCTTTATCGTGAAACTGGTCCAGAAGGCTCAGGTTGGCACGGGCGTTCCCCAGCCCCTTGGCATTGACAAGGGCTACGGCCACATCTTCCCGCACGGCCACGCTGTTCGGTTCAAAGGTGAGCGCCCCAGTGCGGGTATCCCGGTAACCCGTCAGGTAATTACGGGCAGATTCTACCACCCCGTAAGCCCAGTGGTTGGCCGGCACATCGGTGAAAGTAGGCACGGAAGGAGATGCTGTATCCAGATTCAAGGCTAACACCATAATCTTGGCGAACTCAGCCCGGGTGATGGTGTTGTTAGGTTTGAAGGTCCCGTCGGGGTAGCCGCTCAGGATGCCTATCTCCACCATCTCCATGATGTTCTCGTATGCCCAGTGGTTGGTGGCTAGGTCGGAAAAGCTCCGGCCGGTTGCCGGTGTGGTCGGGGACGGCGTTACCGTTTCAGAAAACTGAAACTGAGCGGCTACCCGGGTGAATGAGGCCGTTGACCAAGCCGCCGTGTTAGAGATCTCAACTATTACACTGGAGCTGCCTTCGACTTTCTTAACATTTGCCGGGATAGATGCGGAAATGCGGTAATTATGGGTGCCGGGAGCATATGTGATCTGCTCGTCCGCCGCTACCTGCAACTTACCTTTATCATCTACATAGCGGATTAGTGCACGAAAATGCATTCAGCCATCAGCATAATTCACGCTGCCCACGAGATCATGGGCGTTATTATGAGCCGTACCCCATATCTCTATTACAGTAGGCGCATTGAATTTACCTTGCCTATAGTCGTGGAGATTATAGCTCTCTTGGTGAAGGGGGCCTAGCGTTACGCCGCTGAAATTGTACGTAAGTGGACCAATCCATCCCCTACCTTCCACAGTCCTCTCCTGTTGTGCCGCGGCCGGCGCGGACACCCCCAATACTCCCGTGACACTAAACAACAACAAGATAACTATGACCAGTGACAATACAGTCTTTCGCATGCTTACCGATCCTTTCTTAAAAAAGTATTTTACTTATTTTAGCTATGATAGCCTGAAAAAAATATCACCCATATGGGTGATATTAAAAAATGTGTATTTTTTTCTATCCTTTGCTTGTTTTACTTTTAACTTTTGCTGCAGCTTTTACTAACCTTACAAGCTTTTATTACGACACCTCCCTTTTCTAAGTCTAACCATTAAAAGGAGGTGTCAATAGAACCTTCCCCTGTCACCTTCTCACCTTCTCACTTAAAAGGAGGTGTCAATAGAACCGTCCCCTGTCACCTCACCTCCCTGTCACCTTCCCCAATAAATCCCTTTGAGTACGTAAAAAAAAGTCCTTTACATCTTCCCACTTTAAAGGTATTAGCATCTTAGGCATCAAATCATTCTCTGCATCTTCAAAATATGACAGGCTCTTTACCATATGATAATAGTTAATATTTGTGTTTGGATACTTGGCAGGCAAAAGTCCTAACATATCAATCATGCTATAACCCTTTTGGCAGATCATATATAAATCAATAAAATCTCGCATGGCTCCCCTTCCACTAATTGCAGACCATTTCATCATTCCAATATCAAGAAGAGAAGCCATTTTTAATCCTGCTACTTGCTCATCATCTAACAGGGGTTTTAGCAAAGGATTAGGATACCAAAGCCAGGTTACTCTTATTCCATTAACCAGGGCATGAAGAGTTCCTCTTTTCATGTCTGTTACCATGGAATTATCTATATTTGACAGATCACGGTAGACATATTCAGGATCAAATTCTTTGGGAGTGAACCAGTCAAAGTCATAGGATTCCCTGTGTCCAATCATTAGAGCCAGGGCTGTTCCACCTGCTAAATAGCTTTCAGGAACCTTCATATTATTTACCAATTTCTTTAGCAATACCTGTCTGGGCTTGTCGAGTATCTCCCAAAACAACGCATTTCCTCCTCTTTCAGACCATAGTAGTTTTGCCAACACCTGGCAGTCTTCAAGGTTAATTTTCTGCTTTTTAAAACTACCTCTCTTATAGCTTCGGTAGTATAGGTTTTAAAAAGCCAACAAAGAGCCTTATGGTCCCCCTCATTTAACAGTCTTTCTATAATAAAAATCTGGTGTTTGAGCAAATTAAGTTCCTTTATATCTACATCCCAGAAAAAAGGTTTAAGCCAGCCAGGCGCTCTTTCATTTTTTCCCATATACTCTTACCTCTTATATTTCTGTATTAATAATTAATAGTATTGCCAATCATTACCTTGTTTTTACAATTCTTCTTGCTCAATTCTACAAACCTTGCTGAAAATCCTTGTAAAACAAAAATTTTTCAGACAATTTGTTAAAACCTACCTCCACATAATATATAAAAATTGTATTTTCCCCATTAATCCTGGCCAGGAACATAGAGCGAATACACCAGAGCCGGTTGCACATCCAGTCTATGTTCCAATTTTTATTGAGAAAGAATACTTAAGAGAGATTTCTGTTGCAATTTTCTGTAAAAAAGAACCTTCCTGCTGAAGCTTGAGTATTATCACAAGGCAGGAGTGTCCCCAATATATATCCAACAATATATATCCAATATATGCAAGCATTTTTTGAGTTTTAGTAGATTAATTACTTCTTACTTTTTTACCTTCTTTCAAGCCATCTAACTGGGGATTTAGGATGACTGCATCCCCTTCACTTAGTCCATCTAAAATGACTACATCTCTATTATTGTAAAACCCAGTTTCAACAGGCTGTATCTTTGCTTTTCCATCCTTTATTATCCACAAAGCATCCCCCATTTCATATGGGAAGAGAGCTGTCTTTGGAACAGTGAGTACATTTTCCCTTTTATCGGTGGTAAATTCCACATCCAGGCTATAGCCTGGGAAAAGCTTGACATCACCAGAAGTACTCAGTTCAACAGTAACCTTAACACGCTGCTCCTCTAAACCCAGGGCAGACATCCTCTCTACTGCAGTGGGGGCTATTCTTCTTACGGTACCTTCATAAATAATATCTTCGCCCTTTCCATCCAATACAAGATTTACTTTCATGCCAATATTGATGCTGCGTACGTCTGCAGTTAAGACATATACTTCAACTACATAAGTGTCCGGCCTAAATATATTCATTAGAGGTAAAGCCGGGCCTACAATCTCACCCTTCTTTATAGAAAGATTGCTTACAACTCCATCTACCGGCGCAACGATATTAGTTTGACCTTTTTGATATTCCAGCAAATTGATCTGTGCCTGCAGCGCTTCAATCCTTCCATCATAAAACTGCTGTGTACCACTACCTGGACTTGTAGATTCGTGCAGTAAAGCAAGGGCCTGCTTTTGCAGTTCTAGATGATTTTGAGCTTTTTCTATCATATTTTTTGCATCTTCAAAATCCTTTTCAGTTACAGCGCCTGCTTCATATAACTGTTCTATTCTTTCAAAATTTATTTTATATGCTGCTAAGTCTCTTTGTGCTTGTTCAACAAGGAGTTCCTGGCTGGTTATCTGTGATTCATATGGTTCCTGAAGAGTTCCTGTTCTTTCACCCTGCACACTTTTCAACTGGGCATATAATTGTTGTAATTGAAACTCCAGTTCTTTCGAATTTATAACTGCCAACAAATCTCCTGCCTTTACTTCTTGCCCCTCCTGAACAGCAACCTCAACTATTTCCCCACCATAGATGGTATAAATAGGCTGTTCAACCTCAGGAACTACCCTTCCTTCCTCTTTAAATGTGGTAGCAATTGTACCAGGCTGGACTTCCAGAACAGTTGCTTCTAATGCTTTAGTGCGTTCAAAGACCATAAAACCAATAACAATAATTACCACTAGAGCTCCTAAAATAAACTTCCACTTCTTTTTCATAGAAACCTCACCCACTTTCTTTTTATCCCTATCTTTTGAATCAAAATCCTGCACATTATTCTATTGATTTTAAGACCTCAACAAGACTTAAACCACTTATTTTTCTGGCTGCAGCCCTCTGGGCAATCCAAACGGATATGATGGTAACTAGAGAACCAAGTATAAAAGAGGAAAAGGTTATGATTACCGGCATGGTAAACACATCAGTACTCACTGCCTGGGATATTCCTGACAGCATTAGTTTTGACAAGGGTATTCCCGCAGCCATTGCCGGTATCCCAATGAACCATTGTTCAAAAGTAATTACAGAAAGCACTTCCGCCGGTGTCATTCCAAGAACCATCATTGAGGCTAATTCACGGCTTCGTTCAGATACGGTAATAATCGAAGAGCTGTAAATAATAGCAAACCCAATTATTATACCAATCACCATATATATATAGATCATGCTGCCGTACGATTCCATCATTTCCTGCATTTTTCCAAGCCTCTGTTTTTGTTCATCCACGCCGGCAATGACATCACTCTGGATGTATTTCTCTTGAAAGGAAGAAATATTTTGCTCCTCAATATTTAGCATAATGGATGTTGCCAGCCCTCCCTGATTCAGGAAATTCTGCACAGCGCCTAATTCCATATAGGCATTCATTCCCAGGTATTGAGGAATTATCCCCACTATCTCCAACTGTTCATGCCCTGTTTTTCGCATCATTGGACTTTCTACAGTCAAGACAGTTCCTATATCTGCACCAAGAATGCTTGCAAGTCGTTCTGACAGCAGCAAACCATTTTTTGGGGGACTTACCTTGTTATATTCTTTATCCACAATGTTATATAACTGACTATCTAGTGGAAGGCCCAGTAGCAATGTATCCTGCTTGTGCCACTTGTGTTTCAACGTTACCGGTATTTCTGCCATGGCCTCCGCATTCTTAACTCCAGGAAATCTTTCTAATTCTCTAACCACATTTTTTTCATTGAGGGGCCTGGATAAAGTTACCTTTACATCATATACCTCTACTTTTTCATATTGGTCATACAGCATCTTTTGAAAAAGGTCATTCATTGACCAGGTGAATGACGAAATGGCAAAACATAGCATGATGCCTACAAATATGAAAGCACTGCGTCCCTTATTCCGGGATATATTTCTTACTGCCATCATACCTTGAACAGTCAGCATATTCCATATAACACTAATTTTTTCTAACAACACCTGTTTACCTATAGGAGGTGCAGGCGGCCGCATTGCTTCGGCAGGTTCTAAAGTAAGAATCTGCTTGCATCCTTGATAACCAGCAACCAGTGAGAATCCCAGGGAAAGTACAATACTAAAAATCAAATACTTGGGCGTAAAGCTCCCTACCAGACCTGGCATATTAAAAAACAATTGATAGAAAGCGGTGAATGGATAGGATAGGAAAATTCCCAATACTGCCCCCACTATTCCTCCAGTTAAACCAATAATCACTGCATAGGATAAATAGTGAAAAACTATTTCCCGCTGAGTATAACCAACAGCTTTTAGTATTCCTATTTGACCTCTCTGCTGTTCAATGAGTCTTTTCAATACAATATATAAAATCATGGCTGCTATTGACAAAAACATAACAGGCAGCGCCTTTGCCATTGCCTCAAGTCCATCCAGCTCTCCCATTAGTAAAAGATGGCTGATCTGGTCATCACGTGGAAAAAGAGCTGTTAATCCATAAGGTTTTAGTTCATATTCAAGCAATTCCTTCACATTGTCAAAGTCAGCTTCCGGTTCAAGTGTAAATACTACATCATTAAATGCTTTTTCTTGTGGAAAAAGTGATTTCATGATTTCCAAGGGCACAAATGCAATTCCGAAGTTTTCAGGTGTTGGGTATATGTCGGCAGCTGTTCTTAAAGCATATATAAACTCTGGACTTTGCCCCACACCAACAACCTGCAGTTCTCTTTTCTTCCCACCGGCAACTATTTCTACATTATCATTTAACTCAAGGTTATTTGCGTCAAAGAAAGTATTATCTACCCAGATGTTTGCGCCTCTATGACTAAGAGGTATGCTATGGATAAGTAAAGCCCCATTAATGGGATGCTCCTTATCAGGGTCCATGGAAACCAATCGTAAATAAACATTGTCCTCCCTATCTGGAAACAAAACTCTGACATCTTTTACCAAACGACCTTGAATATCTGCAATCCCATCAATACTCTCCAGCTTTTGCACTTCAGCAAAGGGTAGCGCTTGAACTTGAATAAAACCATCGGCAAAATTTTGATTCTCATAAAAACTGTTCTGGGACATCTTTAGGTTGTCTAATACCATGGAAAATGCTGTAAATACCATCAGTCCTATAACAACAATCACAATACATGCCAAATATGCACCCTTATTTTGATTTAGGTCTCGAAATACCTTTTTCCACAGCATTACCAGCTCACCCTCTCAGGAGGAAGTGGGTTTTCATTATTTTCTATATGATCGATCATACCATCCTTCAAGTAGAAAACACGGTCAGCTATTTTAGCTATTGCCGTATTGTGGGTAATTACTACCACAGTTTTGCAGTATTCTTTACAGAAATCTTTAAGCAGCTTTAAGACTGTTATGCTTGTCTGAAAATCTAATGCCCCGGTAGGCTCATCACATAACAGCATTGTGGGATTTTTAGCCAGGGCTCTAGCCAATGCTATCCGCTGCTGCTCACCTCCAGATAATTGAGCTGGAAAATGGTTGGCGCGATCTGCTAAACCCACTTTCTCCAATAATTCATCAATGGAAAGAGGGTCTTCAGAAATTTGTACCGAAAGATTTACATTCTCATATGCTGTTAAGTTAGGCATCAGGTTGTAGAATTGGAATATAAATCCAACATCATTTCTTCGATAATATGTCAGCTGTTTGGAATCCGCTTCATGCAATGGTGCATCCTTAAAGTAGAGTTCACCACAGCTGGCTTTATCCATCCCCCCAACAATATTAAGCAGGGTACTCTTGCCTGATCCGCTTGGACCTAGAACTACAACCAGTTCTCCTTCATAAAATTCAAAGCTAGCCCCCTTTAATGCTTCTACAGTCACTTCGCCCATTTTATATGTCTTACACATATTTTTAGCTGTAATAACCGGTTTCACCAGTACTCCCCCCTTGAAATACTATAGGTCAAATAGTCCATGCTGCAGCATTGCAGCAGCTAAATTGTAATCATATATTGCAGCTAATAACTCTGATTTTGCCTTATCAAGCTCACCGCCTGCTCTTTCAATATCAAGAAGTGTTGTTGAAAAACCTATATGCGATTAATTTGCGATGAAAGTTCACTGGGTGTATTGCTTTAGTTAATTAATTATATATATATCCATGATAATCAAGTATATGTGCTTTTGCAATAATTTTTTTGAAATTATTTTATTGATTTATTTCATATATTTTAGTATTCTAAAAAAAGAGGTGGTGAATATATGAATAATATGGATGGCTTTCAACGTCGCCGAGAGAAAAAGAAAGAAAGTATCCGACGAGCAGCATTAGAATTGTTTTCTGCTCATGGGGTTCAAAAAGTGAGCATTGCTGAAATAGCAGAAAAAGCTAATGTGTCCCAGGTGACTATATATAACCATTTTGGCAGTAAAGATGAATTGTTAAAAGATGTGTTAATTCAACTCGCGTATAAGAAATATGAGGAGTACAATGAAATATTGGAAAGCAATATCCCTTTTCCTGAGAAGATTGAAAAAATGGTTTTTAATAAAAGAGAAACAGTAAAAATGTTTAATGAAGATTTTCTCAATGCTTATTTTTCAAACGATCCGGAAATTCAAGCATTTACTGAGGATTTTTATAATAATACAACAATTCCCTTGATAAGGAAAATCATAGAACAGGGGAAAAAGGAAGGGTACATTCATCATGATATTTCGTCAGATGCCTTTTGGTTTTACATTACTTTGTTTATAAACCGCCCTGAGTTGTATGCTAAGTTAGACAAAACAACCATGATGGATATTACCACATTGTTTTTTTATGGGTTATTAGGAAAGCCCCCTATAGAAAAAGAACACAGACACATAAGTTGGGGACATTCATAGGTTGGGGACATTCCTCTGAGGGTGTCAGGGGGGGGCAGGGGT
>JBFLYC010000042.1:0-20906 GCA_040756735.1 Bacillota bacterium
GCCCTTGTTCTTGCAACTTAAGCAGGAAACTGCGGCAGGCCATATCTTTGAGTTGGCCTTTTTGATTGCGCCAGTTCCATTTAAGGCATAGTTCTCTAGACAAGCGTGTCCTGTTCCAGTCTGGGTTATTTTGAAGCAGCTCTTTAATCAGTTCAATGTCGTTTTTAGTTGTTTTGCGTCCTTGAATAATCTTTTCCATGGGTTAATCATATCAAAAGATTTGGCTTGAGTCCAGGTGTAATTTACAAAAAAATGCTGTTTTTGAAAAATTAATCTTGAAACATTTTAAGGGTGCGAAAGATCAGATAATACCAATTACAAGGAGAAAAAACTTCAAGCCAGTCAAGCAATGCATAGCAATATCATAAAAAAACGGTAAGAAAAGTGACCATTTTGTGGCAATATTATTTACCACTGGTCATTTTTCTTACCGTTTTAATCGCTTAAGATGTTGCTGAACTGGAATTTTGTTCTATCCATGCAATAAAAATTACTGACGTCATTATTAACATACTTCCAATTATGTGATTCCAATATAAAACTTCTTTTAAGAATAATACACCGACTATCAAAGTAATTATAAGTTCTAGAGTGCTAATTATTGATGTGGATACAGCGCTAACAGAACCAAGTCCAATATTAAACAGTATCATCCCAGCAGGTGTAATGATTGAAATCAAAAGCAAATAGAATAACCCGATTTTTGAATATTCAAAGGAAAAATTTCCAGAAATTATACTAGCAAAGAAGAAAGGGATTATATTAATTAAAGAAATATAAAAAGTTAAAACGACGGAGTTAATTTGTCTCAATGTTCCATTACCAATACTTAAAATATAGTATGCATACAAGAGTCCAGAAACAAATGTCAGTATAAAACCTGTTAAATTAAGCTTATTAATTTGTCCTATGCCTACTATTAAATAAATACCTACAATGGATGCAATTGTTATCAACAACTTTTTGTAATCAAATTTTTCATTATAAAATAAAATAGATCCTAACATAACTGCTATTGGATAATTAAAGTTAATAGCTGTAGAAATACCAGTTGGTATATATTGGAATGATTTTATAAAAAACAATATCATTAATCCATAGCCAAAAACACTAACCTTTATAATGCTTGTTAAATCTCTCTTATTGAGAATATAGTTTATTTTTCTGTTTTTAATGTAAATAAATAAAAACAACGAAGAAATAACACATCTAACAAAAATTATAGTATTTTCGTTATATCCACAGTTTAAAGTTAATTTTGTCACAAAGGGCATAAATCCGTATGCAACTGAAGATATAATTATTAAAAGTATTCCTACACTTTTCTTCATGCTTCCTCCAGTTTGAAACTAAGATAAACAAATATCCTTAATGAATTTTAAGGTAATCTATATTTCCTATCCAGATCCCATTCGGTTATTTCTGAAGCCGGAGGGGCTTCAAATGTTTTTACCCTGGAAGTCTTCCAATCAAATCTATCCCTCATCTCAACAAGGTACCCGGTATGTTTAAAAGCTGCAATTACCGGATCGATTACAGGTATATTCAGGTATTCCTGAAGTTCTTGATAAAATCCTACTTGCATAGTGCAGCCTAGTATTATTACCTCAGCACCGTCAACCTCCACAGCCTCTCTTGCCTTCTGTTTCAGCACATCCATCGTTTTTGACTCATCGGTATGAAAATCAAGTACACCTAAGTTTAAAGATTTAAATGAAGCCAACCTTTCTTTATATCCATAATACTCAATATTTTCCATCATCCTCGGAATATGCTTTTCCCTTCCAACCATGACAGAAAATTTATAGCCTAACAGTGTAGCCAGGTTGAAAGACGATTCCGCCGGTGCCGTTACTACTATCCTTTTGGCTATTTCCCTTGCGGCATAAAGACCGGGATCATAAAAACAGCCTATAATGCAAGCATCGTAATTATTATCATCTAATTTTCTTATCAGATTCAATAGATCCGGTATGATCAACGCCTCATAGAACCTGTATTCAAGATGTTGGGGCCCTCTGTCGAGATGGAAGAATTCTATCACATCATTACTGTTTTTTACTTTTTTCAATTCATCAAGTATTATCGGTGCTGCGCCTTCAGGGCCTACAGGGTCTATATATGCAATCTTAGGCATTAAAAATCACTCCCCCATTTTTATTTGAATTTAAATAAACCCGCCCTGTGCGGGCAGGTTTATTTATTCCACTATTTACACAACAATTTATCAGCTAACTCTTTTAATTCAGGATGAACAATTACCCCATCCTCCAAAATCTTAACATCATCCAACCATACTGTAGAATTGAGGCATATACCGTCACAATGGGATTTAGCATTTATTCCCGGTGCCGCATCTATTGGGCTCACATATCCAATTCCCCACTCGGTACACCCCCATACCCTTTCATCCTCGACTATATCACCCGTCAACCTTGCTCCGGGGTTTAGGCCATAAGCCATATGAGCCACCTTAAACATGTTTTCATCCTGGAAACTTTCAAGCCATAATTTAAATTCTAACGCTTGCTTTCCGCCCTTGATATCTTTAATTATACCATTTTCTACATCCATCACGATCGGTTCCTTCAGAAGCCCACATGGAGGTACTAGAGAACCATCATAAACCAATGTTCCATTTATGCTGCCAAATTTTGGCACAACATTTACCTGACCTGCTAGCATATATACACCACCCGGATTATATGCCTCTCCAGCATCACAAGTAACCACATGGGTGGGATCAGTTTCAAATTCCATGTTTAATCCGGCAGGTGTCGTTGCCTTTATCCTTTTTGCATTTCTATTCAAATCGGCAAACTTATGCAACAGCTTTGACAAAAGCGGCATATCCACCCTTCCTATTGTTCTTACAATCATACTCGGGTTCATGCCAACAAGGTTTATATACCTCAAATTCTTATTATTTTCAATAGCAATCTCAAAGGGAGTTGAATACAGCAGCCACTGATTGTTGTATTCAATCCACACATCCGCCTTTGCCAGGGCAGCTCCCAATGCCTCAACCGGCAACATTGGATCTGCTGCCTTCCCAACTCCATGAGGTGTTGCCGTCCAAATAACCATTGGTTTTGCGCCAACACTGAAAATACTCCTTGCAGTTGCGTCCACCACACTCTCGTTGGACTCGGTGTCTGCTGTGAGTATCACAGTTTCATTTGGTTTAATCCTGAGCACATCCCTTACCAATACGTCAGTCGCCTTTCCCAATTCGTACTCATAAAATTTTGGCATTTAAATTCCTCCCTTTCATATAATCTCGTTTCAGTAAATGGCATGCTACGCAATGCCCCTCACCCAAATCTAAAAATACAGGATGCTCTCATAAAAAACTTAAAAAGAGTAGCAGATAACATGAATATGTTTTAAGCCAAGTATATATCAATTCAAAAATATAAACATTGTAAAAATTATAAAAATTTTACGATGTAATTTAAAATAATTTTAATCAAATATCAGTAAAGAACCTTTTTTGTAAATACACGCTAAATCATCCCCGCATCCCGGGCCGGATTTGACGCATTCCATCATGCTTTTTTCCGAACCACTGTGAATTGACCCTTTAATGTTTTTTATAAGATCGTATATTTTTTTTACTTCCTTTTTATCGCCTTCTGCAACCAATGTAGTCGAACCCTCTGCCCCGCAAATGCCCCCCTTACCTATAACCGTGCACTTCACTTCTGCTATTGACTCTATTGCAATCTGCTCAGTAATAAGCTTTCCAATTATCGGTATTAGCCCAACAGCCATGCCAAAAGAAATATCAATTTTTTTACGTCCGCAAGCCTTTACTGCTGAACTGATGTCAATGGGTATTAGTTTTTCAAGTCCTGCCAAGATAAGTATTTGAAACCCTTCTGCCATTAGTCCGCCAAGAATTTTGCCCGGAGTTCCTCCAAGAGCGGTTCCTGCCATCATCGCCGCATTGCCATTGATATCTATCGCATTTGCACTGATAACAAAAACATCCTCCCGCCCAAGCTTTAAGACCTCTTCTTCTTCTATATCATCTACATTCCGTACTTCCCCATTTTCAATTACTATGCTATGAGGAGCATCCAACTTCATATTCCTTGGACCCTTTGTGCCGAGCGGGGAAATCCTCCCACATATTCCAAGCTTTATGCCTACAAGCTCTTCTGCTAACGCAGAAACAGTCGTACCTCCTTTAAGAAATATCCTGCCGGATTCAAAAGCTTTTTTTACTTCCGGAAGCGATGCAGCAGCCTTGGCAATCACTGCTTTTGCCTCAGGAACAGTTAACGAAAACTGTAATATCAATCCTTTTCGCCTCCCACGACATCTTCGTTAGAAGTCTTATTTTTTCAAAAATTTCCCCTTTTCTATAACTATTTCTCCATCTAAATAAAGTGTTGGCATAGGAAATACGAAATCCTCATGCAAGTCGGATTCATTATTGCCTCCCAAATGAGAACTGTCTCCAATAGCAATATGAATTGTTCCTTTTATTTTTTCTGCTTCCAAAACATTATCCGGCCGTTTTGCTTTAGGGTTTGTTCCTATACCCAGTTCTGCACAATTTCGTCTATGCAAAAATTTGTCGTCATCAAAGCGGCAGAGATTTCTAAATTCTTCCCCTACATTCCCGCCACCATGGATTGAAACAACATATCCATTTTTAAACTCTAAAATCATATCCTCACTCAAATCATAATACCACCCTGCAGGAACAACCAACCTTCCTGTTGCCGTGCCTTCAACAGGTGCAATGTATGCTTCTCCCCCCGGCAAATTGCCCCATTCGCCTTTATCCGCAATTATCCCTGTATCAGCACCGCCATCTCTTCCTTCAATACTGAATTCTATGTCGGTGCCATTATCCGTAACCACTCGTGCCCTCTTGGCTTTCGTCAAAATATTAGCAAGCTGCTCGGTTTCCTTTTTTATTGCATGGTAATCTGCAGCTAATGCCCCATCTTCTTTTAACATTTCATGCTCTAACCCTGGCATGCTTGCAATTCTCGCTCCAGCTTTGCTTGCCTTCTCCCTGGCATTGGTATGTGACAGGGAATAGGTGTTTATCATCAAAATAACATCATAATTTTTTAATTTCTCCGCTACTTCTGCTTGGGGTTCTGCACCATTTTGCCCTAAGGAATCATAAACAATATAATCAACCATATTTTCTGTAAAATTTTCTTTAACTATATCGTAAACCTTCCTTGCCATTAATGATCTTGTAACAAAATCACATATTTTATTATATGGCAACTGCCATTCTTCAGGTTTTGGAATGTCGCTAACTATCAATATTGATTCTTTATCTTTTAAATTCATATTTACCTTTAACATGTTAATAACGCCCGATTTTATATCATCAATATTAATCAACTTAATCATCTCCATTATCTTCACATTAATTTTGTTTAAAATTATATTTCAATACCCACTTATTTTACTTTTATCAGGTTCCATGTAAAGACCAATTTTCGCGTGCCTAAGATTTAATTCCACCAACATTTCTGCTGTTTTTAAAGCTGTAGCCATAGGCTCAACCACAGGAATAGCAAGTTCCTCCTTTACCATCTCGGCAACAGGTGCCATTCCTGTGCATCCAAGAACAATAACCTCTGCCCCTTTTGTCTCTATAAGCTCTTTTGCTGCATCTATTAAATACGATGCCGTTCTTTCTATATCATTTTTTAATTCAAGCACCGGTATATCTATCCCTACAGCCGCCGCAAGTCGATCCTCTACCCCATATGTCCTTGCCTGCTGTTCTATCCACGGTCCGGAATTTTTAAAGGTGGATATTACAGCAAATTTGTGGCCGAGTAATATAGCAAGAGCCATAGAAGCTTCTGCAGGCCCCACAATAGGTATTTCGGTAATTTCTCTTGCAGCATTTAAAGCAGGATCTGCGAAGCAGTTAATAACTATTGCATCGCATTTTGTCTTATACTCATCCACAATCCTCAATATATCAGGAAGGGCATAAGCCTCATCATAAAAAGTCTCAATAGATGCCGGCCCTTTCTTTATATTCACACATTCTACCTCAAAGGCAGGGCTTTTTATCCTGTCAATATATTCTTTTGCACTTCTGTTAAATTCCTCTGTTGTAATCGGGTTAATCACAAGGATTCTTTTCATCATGTTTCCCCCGTATTCAAATATTTCAAAACATGGTTTCTATTGGCCTATATTCTATATCAAATCCGAAGTGTTTAGGTCCAAATACTTTTAGTCCTTCTCCTGTCCTCCATTCTTTTGGCGCGGGTAATCCGATTACAGAAACCCTCAAGCCTGGTTCGAAATTTGGATTCGTCACGGGTTGTTTTGTATCGTCTGCTATTATACATATAAGGTCAGGAACGGTCACATCAATCTTCCCGTCTCTCCACGATATTATATTCTCGTTTTTGAACCATATCCTATAATCAGATCCGTCAAATTCCCTGTCACCTTTTATGTAAGTATCTCCGATTGTAAATCCGTCTTTATCTTCCCATTTTAAATCCTTTATAATCCCCCTGAAAATTACATAGCCATTCCCAACCCCTGCAATTTCTTTTGCTAAATCTAAATTTTTCTCCTTTGCTTCTCTATAAGCCCTGCCTATTTTCAAAGCATATGTAATAGCGCCGGGAATAACTGCATTTCTTAATTCTTTAGCCATAGCCAAATGATCAGCAATCCCAACATTATTTTTACTTACAACAGCCATTGCCCTAACCAGTGCCTCTGCTCTAAAATCATCTACCACATCTTTTACAATTACCGTATCTCCAAATTCATTAGCTACAGCCATCGGAGTTATTGGCAATTTATTTATAAAAAAAGTAGAATGCTGCAGTTCCGGCACCGAACGTCCCGCCGGATCTGCATCAATTATGGAAATACCCATCATTGCCGCAACATAAAAAGCTACTGCAGTGTTAGAACCGCCTAATTCTGTGGATATTACACCGTAAAACTTCTTTCCTTTATATTCCTCAAGCATCCTTAAAGCCCTTAATGCCGGCTCTTCATCAATTCTCGGCAAAGCTGCATATTTTGCCTCTTGCTCAGGTGTCATCGGTGATATAGAACCACAATAGTAGGGACACGTTATTAATGCATCATCCGGTACTTCATTAAGATCAGCTAAAACAAATTCTTTCCCGGCTTCAAGTGCTTTATCAATAAGAGAAATGCCATTTTCCAGTTTTCCACCTCCCCCTGTCCCCAGTATGGTGCAGCCGTATAGTATATCATATAAATCTTGTCTTGTAAGCTTTTGCATTAAACTCTTTTCCTCCTTTATTTAATATCCCTTAATTTTTGTCAAATAAAGGATACGCATATAACCCCGCCCTACTGTGAGAAAGATTTAACTCGATAGCCTTTTCTAATAATTTTATTGCAGTAGCAGCAGGTTCTAAGACAG
Organism: Bacillota bacterium; assembly: GCA_040756735.1. Lineage (GTDB taxonomy): Bacteria > Bacillota > DSM-16504 > Desulfitibacterales > Desulfitibacteraceae > JBFLYC01. The sequence goes on from JBFLYC010000042.1 coordinate 7,415, forward strand.
GAACATTTATTTTCCCCTTCACTTCCTTATAAAATGACAGCATACCTGTGCATCCCAAAATCACCACTTCTGCATGGTTATCTTCTACAGCCTTTTTCGTTGCTTCAACTATCCTCTCCGCAGTTTTATCTTTATCTTTTTCCAGATCGCTTACAGAAGTATCTATGAATTCTACCGATGCCAACCTTTTTGATAGCCCTAAAACCTTAACCTTCATTTCAAACATTGGAATAATATTCTTCTTAACAGAAATGATAGAAAATTTATGCCCAAGTAATGTTGCTGTCATCATTGCACTTTCGCCAGGGCCTGCTATTGGTATATTACAGCTTTCCCTTGCTGCATATATCCCAGGGTCAGCGAAACAGTTAATCATTACACCATCAAATAAATCTTTTTTTTCTTTTATAATTTGAAGGATACCTGGCACTGCAAAATTTTCATCGTAAAATGATTCAATAGAAGTCGGCCCTTTTTCTATGTTTACCAATTCTAATAAAGTATCTTTTGAAACCACCTTTTTAAGGTAAACTTTATCTGTTTCATTCCATTCATCTGTCGCAACTGGATTTACGACAAGTATTTTTTTTGCCATTTTCAATCACCACTTACTCTTTTAATCATAACTCTTTAAGTTGATGGGAAATACTACGAGTTGCGCATGTGGTGCTTTTGTTCGCAGTGAAGGCCCTTCTTTGTTACGTCACATAGGAATCCAATAAAAAAGGCGTTGAACAAGCCCCCTCCCTCCGCGAAATGATTAGATGATTTTTCAACGCCGGTTGTCGGATCAGCTGTAGCGAGCAGCTGATCCAAATCTATTTAGACACTGCAAACGAGCGTTTTTAAGGCTTATTGATACTTTCCGGCCACAATCTTTAGAACTTAGGTGATGAAGTTAGGACAATTATCCGGAAACTGCCTTTGTTCAGTTTTAACTAGTGCGTACAATTTTTTCATCTGGGCTTGGATATGCCTTTTTGCTTTGACTAGTTTTTATTGCTATTAAATCTTCGCATAATTTTAATGCAGCTACTCCAGGTTCTATAACAGGAATACCCAAAACCTGGGATAATCTTTCTCTTATACCCAACATGCCGCCGCAGCCCAAGATCAAAACATCAGCATTATCATTTTCAACTGCAAATTTAGAAACCTTTAAGGCCATTTCTTCAAATTTTCCTATATCGCTTAATTCCAGCACATCAGTCTCAATATCCCTTATTGAAGCACATTTTTCGTAAAGCCCATACATCTTTAAGAGGTCTTCAGTTGTGCCAATACCTCTTTTAGTTGTTGTTATTATCGAAAATCTTCTGCCAAGCAAAATAGCAAGATTCACGGAAGCCTCCATTAGCCCTACTACTGGAATACTTAGTTTTTCTTTGGCGGCTCTTACCGCAGGGTCATTAAAACAGTAACTTATGACCCCGTCGCAATTTTCTTCTTGCGCCTTTTCAGCTTCTTTAAGTGTAGGAAGTTCTGACCAAATCTCATCATATTCTTGTTCTATTACTTCTGCACCACTATCTAAATTTTTAATCTCTATTAACGTATCACTATCTTTATAGGTTTCATATAATTGGCGAATAGATTCATTCCACAAAGAGGTCGCTACCGGCACTATTACCTTTATTTTTTTCATGTTCTATGCACCGACCTTTCTCGCCAACTCAATTAATTCCGGATGGACAACTTTACTATTATCTAAAATCTTCACATCATCAAGCCATACTGTAGAATTTAAACAGATTCCATCGCAGTGGGATTTTGCCTTTATTCCATCTGGCGGAGCATCTATTGGACTTAAATACCCAAGACCCCATTCTGTAGAACCCCATACTCTTTCATCTTCCAAGACATTTCCGGTAAGTTTTGCGCCAGGATTAAACCCGTAGCATATATGAGCTAACCTAAACATATTTGGATCATCAAAGCTTTCCAGCCATGACTTGAACTCAACAGCCTGTTCTCCACCTTTTATATCGACCACTCGTCCTTTTTCCACCTTCAGCACAACGGGTTGCTTCAAGTGGCCACATGGCGGCGTCAGAGTGCCGTCAAATACAAGAGTCCCGTTTATGGTCTCAAACCTCGGTATCCAGCATATTTGACCTGCCAGCATATGCATACCAGGTTCAGAAGCATCGCCATCATCACAAGTAAATTTATATTTAGGCTCATTATAAAATTCCAAATCTGTTCCTGCCGATGTTGTAATTTTTATGCGCTTTGCTTTTGCCGTTAGATCAATAGCTTTATGCAGGAATTCTGAGAGCAATAACCTATCTACTCTCCCTATAACCCTGACCATCATATCTACATTCATGCCTACAAGGCAAATGTACCTCAACTTCTTGTTTTTTTCCATTGCAATTTCAAAGGGAGTTGAATAAAGCAGCCATTGATTATTAAACTCTACCCAAGCATCTGCTTCGCAAAGAACTGCCGTAAGTGCTTCTACAGGCAGCATTGGGTCAGCAGCTTTACCTACACCTCTCGGGGAAGCAAGCCATATAACCATTGGTTTCGCATCCAGTGCAAAAGCCGCTGCTGCAGCTGCATTAACCACACGCTCATCAGATTCTGTATCTGCAGTTATAACAATAGTTTCACCGGGTTTTAATTTAAACATATCTTTCATCAAAATATTTGCAGATTTAGCAAGTTCGTACTCATAAAGTTTTGTCATATCAAACCCTCCAAAAACTTTTTTTCAATTGGCATATAATCCACATCAAATCCAAAAAACCGTGGATTTAATATGGATAAACCTTTTTCTGTTCTCCATATTTCAGGAGCTTTAAATCCCAGTACAGAAACATTCATGTCTTTTTTGCAATAAGGATTCGTTACAGGATAACCGTTAGCCGTTTCAACAACACAAATCAAGTCTGGTGCAGTTACAAATACTTCTTCATCAAGCCAGCATATGATATTTTCATTTTTGAACCAAATTCTCATCGAATGCCCTCTATATTTCTCAACACCTTCGATTTCTATTGTCCCATATGTAAACCCCCCCTCTATTTTCCATTCCGTATCCTTTTTCACCTTACCGTCAAACAGGTGAAAACCATCTCCCGCAGCAATAATCTCATTTATTGGATTTTTTCCCTTATCTAAGGCTGTTCTCTGGGCTTTGCCCACTTCCCTTGCATAAGAAAGGGCGTTTGGTATTACAGACTTTTTTAAATCCTTTCCCATGCATGGATGGTCCGTCATTCCTATCATTCCGCCACTCACAGTAGCAAGAGCTCTTACAAGGTCCTCAGCCCTGAAATCATCAGCAACCTTTTGAAATACTGCAACATCACCAATTTTATTAGCTACTGCAAGGGAATATATGGGTATTCCCGCAACATAGAAAGTTGAAAACTGCAGATCTGGCACTGCTCTGCCTGCTCCATCTGCATCAACTATAAACTTTTTTAGCCTTGCTCCAGTGGACATAGCTACAGCTGTATTCATACCACCATATTCAATCGATACAACCCCTGATATTTCCATGCCCAGATGTCTTTCTAGAGCTTGAACAGCTAAAACTGTTTCAAGTTGTCCAATTTTTTTATATTTGACAAAACTATCATCTTCTTTTTGTGGCCCTATAGCACCGCAGAAATAAGGACTTGTAAACACAGCGTCATCGTCAATTTCGTCTAATGAAACAAGCCTGTATTCAAGGCTACTTTTAAAATCCTCTTCGACAAGCTTCAACCCTTTTTGAAGGTCCCCACCTCCTCCCGTACTCAATATTGTACATCCGACTAAGATATCTCTAATATCTTCAAATGTTAACTTTTCCATTTACTCACCTCATAATTATTATTTTTCTATTAAAAAGCACGCGGCTTCATGGTCATCATCAATCATAACCATAGGAGGTTCTTTCTCTTTGCATATTTCCGTTGCTACCGGGCATCTTGTATGAAAACGACATCCCGCTGGCGGATTAATAGCACTCGGTACATTTCCCTCTAATGTCATAATTGAGTCTATTCCTTCTTTTTCCGGGTCGGGAATAGCCATAAACAAAGCCTTAGTATAAGGATGAGCAGGATTTGAAAAAATCTTATCAGCCGGGCCGTATTCAATAATCTTTCCTAAATACATAACTGCTATTTTATCTGCCATATAATTTACTACACTCAGATCATGGGATATCAAAATATATGTAAGTTTCATTTTTTCCTTAAGGTCTTTTAACAACATCAGTACCTGAGCCTGCGAAAGCACATCAATTGCCGATGTGGGTTCATCCAAAACTACAAGTTTCGGCCTTAAGGCTAAAGCCCGCGCAATGGCTATCCTCTGCCTTTCCCCGCCGCTGAATTCATGCGGATATTTATATACCCCTTCTTTTGGAAGGCCGACTAATTCCAACAGTTCTTCAACTTTTGCAACTAACTCTCCAGTACTTAATTTCATATGAACGCTCAAAGGTTCTCCTATTATATCCCTAATAAGAAGTCTGGGATTCAAGGACCAAAAAGGATCCTGAAATACAATCTGTATGTATTTTCGTGTTCCTCTCAATTCTCTTGGCTTCATATTATATATATCTTTTCCATCAAATATAACCTGCCCTGATGTCGGTTTTTCTAAATTTAAAACAACGTTTACCAGCGTTGTCTTCCCACATCCAGATTCTCCAACAAGGCCCAATACTTCTCCCTGCTCTATCTTTAAAGAGACACCGTCAACAGCTTTTACCCAGGAAACAGGTTTTGAAAAAAATCCTGCTTTTACAGGAAAGTATTTCTTCAGTTTTTTTACTTCTAAAAGCGGCTCCCCCATATGTCGCACTCCTTTCAATTCGCCTTATAACACGCTACACAGTGAGTTCCTTCTATGTTTTTTAGAACTGGAATGCTGTTGCGGCATATCTCCTCTCTCTTTAAACATCTTTCAAAATACAGGCAACCATCACTGCCCTGCAATTTTTCACCTTCAACCAAAATCCTGCTTATATCTATTTTTTCTTCTTTATTCTTAGGTATAGCCTTCAACAATGTTAGTGTATAAGGATGTTTCGGATTTTTAAATACCTCCCCAACTGTACCCATCTCTACAATTCTACCTTTATAAAAGATCCCTGCTCTATTACATATTGCAGATACTAGTCCAAGGTTGTTTGCTATAAAAAGCACGGTAACTTTCAGCTCTTCCTTTAATTCATCAATAAGTTTAAGGATGCCAGCTTGTATGGTTACATCCAGATTCCTTGTAGGTTCATCAGCTATCAAAAATTCTGCGCCGCACGAAAGCGCAATTGCTATAATTATTCTCTGCCTCTGCCCACCACTGAGCTCATGAGGATATTTTTTTAATATGTTTTTTGCATCCGGTAATTTTACAAGTTCAATCATATGTAGTACCTTTTTTTCCGCTTCTTTGCGGCTAACTTTCTCGTTATTGCAGATTACCCTTATTATCTGCTCCCCTACTGTAAACACCGGGTTTAACGATGACATAGGATCCTGAAAAATCATTGATATCTTTTTTCCTCGGATACTTATCATTTCTTCCTGCTTCTTTTTGAGCAGATTCTCGTTTTGAAAAATTATTTCCCCTGATTCTATAACTCCGGGAGGTATAGGCAATAAACCAAGTATAGTAAGGGCCAACACACTTTTGCCCGAACCGCTCTCCCCAACAAGCCCGAAGGTCTCTCCTTTATAAATGTCAAGCATTTCGAGGTCAAGGGCTTTTTTAATTCCTCCAAAATTTCTAAAATTCACTTTTAAATTTTTTACAGTGAAGTAACTATCCATAAAATTCACTCCTCAATACTTCCTGGTTTTAGGATCTAATACTTCTCTTAGCCCGTCTCCTATTAGATTAAATACTAAAACAGTAATAAATATAGCAATACCGGGGAAAAAGCTGTACCACCATGCGTTTAAAAAATAGCTTCGACTTGTACTCACCATTAAACCCCATTCGGGGGTTGGGGGCTGAGCGCCCAATCCCAAAAAACTCAATGCAGCCGCCGTCAATATGACTCCACCCAGATCCATTGAAGCCTGAACTATTACCGGTGCTATACAGTTAGGTAAGATGTGTTGGAATATACTTCTAATGTGGGGTGTCCCTATAGCTTTTGCTGCCCTTACAAATTGACGCTCTCTTATAGATACTGCCTGCCCTCTTACAATTCTCGTATACCAAGGCCACCAAGAAATAGCTATTGCCAGCATTGCATTTTGAAGGTTCGGCCCTAAAAATGCCGCTATTGCTATTGCAAGCAAAAGCGGAGGGAAACTCAAAAAAATGTCTGTTATTCTCATAATAATTTCATCTACATAGCCCCCCGTAGCTCCCGCTATAGCTCCCAACGGAATTCCTATTAATAGGGCTAAACCAACAGCTATCAAGGCTGTCTGAAGTGAAATTCTCGTTCCATATAGTACACGACTAAAAATATCTCTGCCAAGTTCATCTGTTCCAAAGAAGTATTTAGTCGAAGGCGGCAAAAGTTTATCTTGTGGATTTAACACACCGGTTGCATGGGAAGGATAAGGAACTATATACGGAGCAAAAATAGCAATGATTATCAGCAATAAAATAGTAATCATGGCTAACCTTGTTAGTTTATTTCTATTTAAGAGGTATAAGGATAATTTAGTTTCCATCAATCGCGGTTTTAATACTTCTGGTACAAAACTTGCTTTTTGCATATATACCACCTTTCTATATCCGAACACGCGGGTCGAAGGCTATTATAACATCAGCAATCAAGTTTAAAATGACATAGGAACAAGCTGAAAATATCGCAACTCCCATTATCGCCGGGTAGTCTAAACATATAACAGCAGTAGCCACATAGTTTCCTATTCCAGGCCAACTAAAAATAGACTCCACCAAAAAAGTGTTTACTAAGGTATAACCTATTGAAAGGGTTACTACAGTTACCGTAGGACCTAAAGAATTTTTAAGGGCATAAGACCATAAAACCATTCGTTCCGGCAATCCATATGCCCTAGCTGCTCTTATATACTCTTCGTTTAAAATTTCTAAAAGGGCTGAGCGGGTCATTCTTGCCACAAGGCCTATTGGATACAGTGCTATGGTTATACCAGGAAGAATAAGGTGAAGTATTGCGTCTTTAAAAATAAAAAAATTACCTGTAATCAAACTGTCAAAAGTTATAAACCCTGTGATTTTAGGTATGTCGTACATAAGTCTTACATTCATGCTCAATTGATCTCCCATGGGAAGTAGTCCAAGCCATCTGTAAAAAATAAGTTGTAAAAAAATACCCGCCCAGAAAGTTGGGAGAGATACTGCACCCACAGAGAAAAACCTGCATATGTGATCTATCAACCGGTCCTTTCTCTTTGCCGAAATAACCCCAAGGGGAAGGCCAATAAAAACCGCTGCTATTGTTGAAATAAGCACAAGTTCTAAAGTAGCAGGTATATATGCTTTTAATTCATTCATTACCGGTTGGTGAGTTTTTAAAGAATAACCCAAATTTCCTTTAACCAAATTCTGTAAATATCTTCCAAACTGAACATAAAGAGGTTTATCAAGTCCTAATTCTACCCGAGCTGCTTTTATCTGTTCCGCTGTCGCCCTTTGCCCGACCCATTGGGCAGCAGGATCTGACGGCATAATTCTGGTTATAAAAAAAGTAATAACTACAACCCCAAACAAAACTACAATTCCAAGTAACAATCTTCTGATGATGAAAGCCTTCAAGTACTTCATCCCCTTGATATTTTTTTAGAAAGAAAGGGCTAGAGAAACTAGCCCCCTCCCCCCGCGAAGTAATTAAGGTACTTTTTCAGCACCGGTTGTCGGATCAGCTGTAGCGAACAGCTGATCCACGTCTATTTTGACACGGCAACCGAGCGTTTTTTAAAGATACATTCCGACCAAAATCTTTAAAACTCAAGTTGTCAATTTGGAACAATTATCCAAAAACTGCATAACTACTATTCTCTATAAATATCATAGAAAAATACTACATGTGGATATGCAGGATTATCCTTATATCCCTTTATTGATTTATTGTAAATACTTACATACTGTTTATCGTATGCAAATATTGCGGGAGCCTCTTCAATCAGTATTTCTTGTGCTTTTATAAAAGTTTCCTCTGCTTTCTTGACATCAACCCCGCTCTGCTGGGCACCTTCATCTATTAACCTATCGAACTCATCATTCTCCCAGTAAGCAAGGTTAAATGAAATTTCGTTCTGTTTATGGAACATGCTGTAAAGAAATGAATATGGGCTTGCAATGTCCGGCCACCAATAAAACATGAATATATCTTGCCGTTTATTAGGATCCTTATTCTTTGACATCTCCCACCGCGAATCCCATGGCATCGCCCTTATTTCCAGGTCAACATTAATTTTTGAAAGTTCCGCTTTATAAAGTTCTGCGGCTTTCTTTTGCACTTCATCCCCTGCGTTATAAGTTAAAAGCAGTTTAAATCCGCCATTTGGATAGCCTGCTTGTTTTAATAATTCCTTTGCCTTTTCAATATCGTGCTTATACTGGAAGAGGTTTTCCCCATGCCCCCAAAGCCCAAAGGGAACAGGGCCTTTTGACTGTCTTGCATAATTACCTGCTGCATATTTAATTGCATCCTCATATGGAAATGCATAAGAAAGCGCCTGTCTTACAAGCTTATTATCAAGAGGTTTTCTATCTGTATTAAGCAGCATTATTAAATTTTCAAACGACGGACCAGGTTCGATAACAATGTTCGGATTATTCTTTAATGCCTCTAAATCCTCATAAGGCAGTTCCCTTGTGATATCAAGTTCCCCTTTTTCTAGCATCTGGCGGCGAGTTGCAGTTTCGGGAATTTTCTTTATAACCACTTTGTCAAAATGCTTTCCGTCCCATCCTCTCCAATAGTCGTCAAATTTTGTTAAAACAACCTGCTGCCCCATTACAAAGCTTTCAAGCTTATAGGGGCCTGAACCAGCCTCATTACCCTGTGTAAGCCATCCTTCCGGATGCGATTTTACAGCTGTTGGAGACATGATAAACGCAGCATACGGTGATGCGGCTATAAAATCAAGAGGAGCCGCATATTTTAATTTAAACTCAACAGTATAATCATCTTTTACATTTATTTCTTTAACCGGATCCCAAATATAGCAAGCGCCTTTCCCCAGTTTTATTGTCCTTTCAACAGAGAATTTGACAGCTTCAGCATTTAGGTCAGTGCCGTCATGAAATTTGACACCTTTCCTTATATGGAATGTCCATGTCATCCCATCTTCACTTTTAGTGTAATCCGTGGCAAGTATTGGTATAAATTTCCTTTCAGACGGGTCGTACCTAAGCAAAGTTTCATAAATACTGTTTAAAGGTACAATCCCGTTAGAATATTCTACACTGGGGTCGAAGTCTGTATAGGGCTCACTGTACCATCCAAATAAAACTATTTGTTTTGGTGCGTTTGCCCCATTTTGATTAGAGGAATTTGCGTTTTGGCTTCCACAACTCGTGAGTATTAAAGAAACTGTTAAAAGAACAATAAGCCACAAAAATTGTTTAGATATAAAAAATTTTTTCAAAACAATCCCCCCTTAATTTTCCTAATGAATTTAATGTAAAAGCAGGAAATAATTATATATGAAAACTTTTATCACCTCCTTTTCGGCTTCGTACTGTTTGCGCATTTTCTCTACTTTGCCAGCAACTCGAGTAAAGAGGCTAAGAAGATTCTCAATGGCTTCTGCTCTCCATCAATCAGAACCGTGGGATGATGTTTCCGAGGCTGTCTGGGCAATGGTTTTCTCCTCCCGGAGCAACTGAAGAACAATATTCGCTTTTTCGTCTGGCTTGTAAGTTTTTCTTTTTTCTCTAGTTCCATTATTAAACTAATTATACGTCTACGTCAATTCAAAAAATGTAAACATTGTAATTTTTATAAAAATTTTATGATGTAATTTAAAATAATTTCAAAATTAGCATCAATAGCTATTTTTTAAAAAAGTCAAACATTTTTTGTAAAAATTGTAATTGTGTATCCTCAAAGTGTTCATTATGCAATAAATACTCAAAGCACAAATAAAAATAACACTCATTTTTTATGCAAAAATGATATAATTATTCATAGTAAAAATAAATGGTCATATATATGATATCTATATTAACAGTTCTATTTGGAGGAATGCAAAATGCCAATAACGGTTAAAAGTATACTGAAACTGAATATTTTTAACAATATTAAGGCTATTGCAGGTAAATCCGGACTAAACAGAATAGTCAAAAGGGTCAGCGTCATAGACTGTCCTATTGATGGAACGAATCTCATTGAAAAAAAAATTTTTTCTGAAGGGGATTTCTTTATATCAAATTTTTGTGTGGTAAAAGATGACACTGTTGAAATGCTTAAATTAATAGAATTCCTTAATCTCTCAAAATCTTGTTGCTTGTGTATTGTCGATCAATATTTAACCGAGCTTCCCGATGAAATCGTTAATTATGCAAATAAAAACTCGTATCCTGTAATTCTAATTGATCAGGACACACCTTATGGGGACATCATTAGAGATGTGATGGAACTAATTGTCCTAGAGAAAATTGATGTCATAAATGAGATAAGGATTAACAACTTGCTAAATTCTAATAATGAAAGAGATATTGCAAAGGCTGCAAATGAAATAAACTGCAATTTTAAGGAAAATGTTATTACCCTTTATTCAACTAATTATGATAATCGCAATGAGATTAATCGTTTAATTGAAGATATCAACAAAATAAAGACATACTCCGCTTCAGCATGTCTTTTTAAAAATGGGGTTATAATCATCCTAACCTTTGATAAGAATGAAATAAAGTATATCAATAATAAAGTAAACTATATTATTGAAAGAATAAAATGTCTGGGTGATTCTCAAATTGGTATAAGCAATGTATATACCGGTATTGAAAAAATTAAAAAAAGCATTAGCGAAGCTCAAATCTCATGCGATATAGCCAAAAATACAAATAAGGATATTATATACTATAACCACATCGGCATCTATAAACTTCTAACGCCGCTGATAGATAAATCAGAACTTGAAGATTTTTGCAAAAAATATATATCTCCAATTAAAAGATACGATGAAAAATATAAATCAAATCTGCTTGAAACTGCCATTAATTTTATAAACAATGACGGTAACTATAAAAAAGTAGCCACAATAATGTACCAACACGAGAACACAATTCGTCATAGAATAATAAAGCTTAAGCAAATACTTAATATGGAGGACAAAAAAATTGAATTTTACTCAAATCTTTATATTGCAATTAAAGCATATGCCCTTTTAACAGCTAAAGGGGCTTTTTAAGGGAAAGTCATTAGCTGATTTACCCGATTGTTTGCCAGTATGCCATTCGCTTTAAAGCTCGTAAGTAAAACATAATAATTAAAAAACGGTAAGAAAAGTGACCATTCCGTGGCAATAATACTTACCACTGGTCATTTTTCTTACCGTTTTAATCGCTTAAGATGGTCAGGAATATAAACCGTATTTTTTGATTTTGTTGAGAATGGTCGTGTGAGAAACGCCCAGGGCTTTAGCAGTCCGGCGAATCCCCCCAAACTCTTTCAAAGCTTGAAGCAGAAATTTTCGTTCGAAACACCCCACAACCTGGTCCAGGGTTTGGTTTTTCCATGCCCAGGTTTCTTCCCTTTCACCCAAATCTTCCTTGGTAATCCTGCTCTCCTTTTGATCGTCAAAATAATCGAGCTTAATGTGTTCCGGAATTATTTTTTCATCAGGAGTTAAGATCATGGCACGTTCCAGAACGTTTTCTAACTCCCGGATATTTCCCGGCCAATGGTACGCCATTAATTTATCTAAAGCTTCCTCCGAAATACTTTCCCACCCTTTTATTAAGTCGAGAGTTAAACTTGTTGATCAGGTGCCTTACCAGTATAGGGATATCTTCTTTTCTTTGGCGCAGAGGAGGAATAAAAATGGGAACCACATTTAAGCGATAATAAAGGTCTTCCCGAAAAGTTCCTAACTTCATCATATCTTCTAAATTCCGGTTAGTAGCGGCAATGATCCTCACATCAACCGGATGCTCTTTACTGTCACCAATCTTCCTCACCTGGCCTTCCTGGAGCACACGGAGCAGCTTAACCTGTAAACGGGGAGAAAGTTCCCCGATTTCATCAAGGAACAAGGTCCCGTTATGAGCATATTCAATAAGACCGGTCTTTCCCCCTTACTTGCCCCGGTAAAGGCTCCTTCTACATATCCAAAAAGTTCACTTTCCAATAAATTTTCCGGAAGAGCGGCACAGTTTATGGGGACAAAGGGCTTTCCGCTCCGGAAAGCTTTCCATATGAATAGCCCGGGCGAAAAGTTCTTTTCCGGTACCGCTTTCTCCCCGGATCAAAACAGTAGAATCCCCTTTTGCCACTATTTTCCCCAGGTCTAAAACCTTTCTTAAGGACTTGCTGTTTCCCAATATATCATTGAAAGTGGTCAGCTGTGGACCTGTAACAGTGTAAACAAGCCGTTTCACATCTGACATGTCTTTAATACAAATTACCGCCCCTACAATGTTTCCCTGTCGTCTTTTAATGGCCTCCCAGAACTAAGCAGGCTAACCCGCCCTTGAGGTATTGGAAGACTGACCTTTTTATAGTTGTAAGATTTTCCCTCATCAAGACAGCCGGTAATCAAAGCATCTGCCGATATCGCTTCTTTAATGTTTTTTCCCAGCACATTGGATGCCGACACTTTCAGGATATGTTCTGCCGCGGGATTAAAGGCACTAATAATTCCCCTTTCGTTAACCGCGATAATACCTTCACTGACGGAATCCAGCACTGCTTTTATTTTGAATTCCCTTTCCTCTGCCGGCATCATAGAGACCGGCTCGATTCCGGTAACTCCTGCAATTTGTTTTAGCTCATTGATAATTTTTTTAAATCGGATGAATCCATTTTTTCGATATGAAGAAAAAGGCACCCGGCCTGGATTTCCAGAGACAAAATATTAAGTCCCCGGTTAAAGATCACCCGAGACACATCAAAAACAAAACCAACCCGGTCGGTAAAACTGATTTTCAGCCTGGGGCTTTCCAAGTTAGGCCCTCCTTTATACTAATACTAGGTAAATGATTATGTATTTGACACGGACAGCCTTTTCCCTTTTTTGTGCAAAAAAAGATGCCTGTTCATAGGAAAGCAGCTTTATTCTCATCGGCCAAAATACAGAGCTGACGCATGACTATAACCCTTAGCTATACCAGTAGATAAGAAAGAATTAAAAAAAATTTTGGGTTCTTTCGCATCGAGCGATATATCAATGCAACATATCTCCTTAATGGAAAGCAATAACCGATAAATAATTCTGGGCAAATAAAGCGCCGTCCTGTATAATAAGGGGCTCTTACTCATAATCGTGGGATAAAGCTGGACATTGACCCTGCTCTATGTTATGATAAAATAAAAAGAATTGAGCAGGAGAGATGATTATGTCAGGTAAATTGAGCTGGAAAGACGTCCTCATAA
>JBFLYC010000043.1:0-20298 GCA_040756735.1 Bacillota bacterium
TCCTTTTTTGACGTTGGCTTGGTAGTAGTTCCCTACTACCTCGCTCGGGTTTAGTTATCACTGTTTAATTCTCAAAGACCAATTTGTACTGCTTGCTTGTTGTACTGCCTGCTTGTTTTTCTCCAGCATCTGACTGTCTTGCTGTCGCGACAGGAACTTCATTCTATCACATCTTGACGCTTAATGTCAATTGGTAAGTAATGGCATATTCTTTATTCTGTATAGCTTTTCATAATAAATCTTGTTTTTCAATGGTTTAATGCTTATATGCCATTTTTTTCTTCCAATCTTGTTTTCAAACGACATTGGTTATAATATCACCTTGTTATATGGTTTGTCAATAGGATTATACATGATGCTTTTTGCTTTGTAAGCATTTTATGGCTTTTTAGTCATTGATTAAGCGTTCTCTATAAGTAAATTGAAACTGCTCTACATTAAATAAAGACATTTATGTATTAAGTCAATGCCGGTTTCTTTTTCATAGTTATATAATCTAGCCCTAAAGTTAGTTAAGGTGTTAATTGAAACAGGCTGTTGTTCAAAGCTAGTAGTTCTTAGTGCATACTGAAATCTGGTGTCAAAGTGTAGTGAGCCGATTAAGTCCTCATCGGTTAGTCCAAAGGTATTGGGGTATTGTATTTAATGGGTCCATCATTGTAATCTGTTGTGAATTGTTTCTGCAAAACATGTAATCCTTACTCCTCCAAGGGTTCTGATACTTATATTATATCAGTTTTACCCTTTTCTGTAAGGGATTTCATGCTTTTTGTGGGACAATCATATTATATATTTCTCTACACATAAATCCCCCCTGCTACTTTTATAGGTTAAACTCTTAACTAAAGTTGGTTGATATCCGACAATGTGGCCTGTGCCCCAATATCCAACAACATATAGGTATCTGGCACAGGTCCTACAATGATAGTATCAGCTATTGGCACTCTAGTTTCAACAACTGTCTGAGTATTTATTAATGGAAATATAATCTTCATTTCACTACTAACATTTAAAAAAATCCGATGCCTTGTTTGATTTATCCCCGCTTGGGAAAAATCATCAGATATTTGTACTCTTACCGTGCCGATGGGAAGCATCCGAAACTTTATTCTTGGACCATAATCAGCAAAGAGCTCACTTCCAATTATTTGTCCCAGTGGTATATAAAAAACTTCTCGGCGCATATCTTCCAATTGATGTTGAATTTTTAATACAGATTCAGATGCAAGTTTATTAACTGCCATAATATTTGCCTGCATAAAAACTACCCTGTCATCCTTATCTTTATGTGGCAAAATTAAATCGGTATATCTGACATCCATAGCTATTTCCTCTAATATAGCTTTGTGAATTGCTTCATTTGCAGTCCATTGAGCTTGTGTTTCAGCCACAGATCTAATGGTGGGTCTTATGCCAATTTCAACCAACATAAAAAACAGAAAAATGCAAACACATAAAAGTATTATGATTTTAGTCAGGGAGTTAAAATAACGCACTTTTCCTCTTCTTCTGTACAATTTTAAATCACCCCCTTATAACTTAAATATATGAAAATTTTTTGGAAAGGTGCAAAAGATTAAAACAAAAAAAGAATACTCCCACAGTTAGGGTAGTATTCTTTCTTCAAAGATAATGCCCTGGTTATTTATTAAATTGCTTTATGGACACGAATTATCCTTAGATATTTTCTTTTTCCAATTTTAAGTACCATATCATTTTGGGGTTCTAGGTAATAGTCAACATCCAACAATTTGGTGTCATCAACCTTTACTGCACCTTGACTTATCAACCTTCTAGCTTCACTCGTACTAGATACTAATCCTGAATCAACTAGAAGTTTTGGCAGCCATATCTTATTATCTTCTAAATTTTCTTCAGAAATAATATAATGTGGTATGTCGTCAGGTAGTTCTCTCTGTTGAAAAACCTTTTTGAAGCTCTCCTCAGCCTTGTGAGCAGCATCTTCCCCATGATACATGGCAACTAGCTTCTTGGCCAATTGCATTTTTACATCCCTTGGGTGAACCTGATTATTTGCTAAACGGAACTTAATTTGGTTTAATTCGTCTAAAGAGATGTCAGTTACCAGCTCATAATAACGTATCATCATTTCGTCTGCTAAAGACATGGTTTTACCATAAATCTCATCAGGGGGTTCATTAATTCCAATATAATTACCAAGACTTTTACTCATTTTTTGCACACCGTCTAAACCCTCTAGGATAGGCATGGTAATAGCAATTTGGGGCTCTTGTCCATACTCTTTTTGCAAAGTTCTCCCCATTAATAAATTGAATTTTTGATCTGTACCGCCTAATTCAACATCGGCATTTAGAAACACTGAATCATAACCCTGCATTAATGGGTAAAAAAATTCATGGACACTGATAGGTTGATTAGTATTATATCTTTTAGCAAAATCATCTCTTTCAAGCATTCTTGCAACTGTTGTTTTTGCAGCAAGCTCAACAATTTGTTCAAAGGTTAATGGAGCCAACCAATGGCTATTAAACACAATCTTGGTCCTTTTATAATCTAATATTTTGAAGATCTGCTCTTGATAAGTCTGGGCATTTTTATTAATTTCTTCTTCGCTTAAAGGCTTGCGTGTTTCTGACTTTCCTGTAGGATCTCCTATCCTGCCTGTAAAGTCTCCGATTAAAATTACTATTTGATGTCCTAATTCCTGAAACTGTTTCATTTTATGCAATACCACTGTGTGCCCTAGGTGAATATCAGGAGCACTTGGGTCTAAACCTAATTTTATTATTAACGGTTTGTCTTCCTTTAATGATTTTTCTAGTTTTGCAATAAGTTCTGTTTCTGGGATTATTTCAGCAGTTCCTCTTTTAATAACATCTATCTGATACTTGATATCTTTTACTAACATGGTATCCCTCCAAATGAAAAAAATAAACTTCTTACCGGTGGGCAAGAAGGGGCTTATTGTCGATAATACATTTTAACATAATTAACCTTTAATATTCAACAATTTTGAACATAAAACAGTTTTTTTCAATATGTTTGGTAATGTGCTATAATGTTACTGCCCCATATATGTATATAAAGGTAGAATTTATTATTTCTGATTACTGTGCTATTTATGCTATAATGTTAGACAAAAGTTTTATTATTCCGTACTGTCAAGGAGGCAAGATACATGTCAACTACTGACAAACGACACCCTAAGAAAAAGCGTAGATTGAAAGTAGGGCGTTTAATTATACTTGTTCTTGTTTTTTCCTTATTCATAGTCGGCGGTGCTGGCATCGGTTTTATGGTTGGGGTTATTAAAAATATGCCTGACTATGATCCGGGGAATTACAATCCTGATTTATCAACAAATATTTACGATAATCAAGATAAATTATTCGGCCAATTACGGGGAGCAGAAAATAGGATATGGGCTGATTTTAATGAAATTCCTGAAACCGTAAAAGAAGCATTCCTGGCTACTGAGGATCACAGGTTTTATAGTCATTTTGGAGTTGATTTAGAAGGAATTGCAAGATCAATTGTGGCTAATATACGCCACGGGTATGGATCTCAAGGAGCTAGTACCATTACTCAACAGCTTGCTCGTAACGCTTTTATTGGCAGCAAAGAAAAAAAGATGGAAAGAAAAATACAAGAAGCAATTCTTGCAATTAAACTTGAAAGAATGTATACAAAAGATGAAATTTTTGAATTTTATCTAAACCATATTTATTTCGGAGCTGGTGCATCCGGTATTAAGGCAGCTGCTCAAACTTTCTTTAACAAAGATTTAAATGAATTAACCCTTGCTGAGAGCGCTACTTTAGCCGGCCAGGTCCAAAGACCCGCGTCTACACCTTTTAATAACCCTGAGCGAGCCATGGCCCGCAGAAATACAGTATTATCATTAATGGTTCGCCATGGATATATAAGTGAAGAAGAAGCCAATGCAGCAAAACAAGAAGAGTTTAATCTCAATGAGGACAGGCAAAAACTACAAGAGAATTTTCCATGGTTTACCGATTATGTAATTAAAGAAGGCTCTATGATATTGGAAAGCCTGGGGATAGAACCAGTTCAGCTCTTTACGGGTGGTTTGAGTGTCTATACTACCATGGACACAACCATGCAGACAAAATTAGAAGAACTATATAGTGACCCCAAAAACTTTCCTCCAAATATAGAAGATGTTATAGTTGAAAGCGCTGCTATTTTCTTGAATCACAATACAGGCGAAATTAAAGCTTTAGTTGGAGGAAGAGAACTAGTTACTCGAAGAGGATTAAACAGGGCTACTGACATGAAGAGACAGCCTGGTTCTTCTATAAAGCCAATTGTTGCTTATGCCCCGGCACTGGAAATGGGTTATTCTCCTGCAACAGTTTTAGACGATGCTCCCGTGGAATTCCCTAGTGTTCCAAAACCCTATTCTCCAGTTAACTATGATGGACGTTTCCGCGGGTTAATAACCATGAGGGCAGCCATAAAAGACTCAGTGAATATACCGGCAGTTAAAATGTTACACCAGATTGGTGTTAATACTGGCTTTGAATTTGGTAAAAAACTAGGTCTTCCTCTTTTAGAAAGTGACAAAAACTTAAGTTTAGCCCTGGGTGGACTCACAGAAGGTGTATCACCCTTAGATATGGCAAGAGCTTATGGAGCTTTTGCAAATCAGGGAATATTGGTAGAGCCTTATACTATAAGAAAGATACTTGATAAAGACGGACAAGTTTTGTATGAAGCCAACCCAAATAAAACAGTGGTGATGAGTGAGCAAACCGCTTATTTAATGACAGACATGTTGATTACAGCTGTTGAAAGTGGAACTGGAACAAGAGCTAGACTTGGCAACAGACCTGCAGCAGGTAAAACAGGAACAACACAGCTTCCTGCTATTCCACAATTTGCCAACGTTAAGGGCAACAGGGATGCTTGGTTCGTTGGATATACTCCTGAATACACTGGAGCAGTATGGATGGGTTTTGATGAAACTACAGTCAAGCACTACTTGCGTTCGGTTTATGGAGGGCAATTGCCCGCTTCTATTTGGAAGCAAACTATGGAAACCGGCTTAAAAAACCAACCCATTAAAGATTTCACTAAGCCAAATAACCTCGCTTATATTCCTGTTGATGCCAAATCTGGCTTAATGCCCAGTGATCTGACCCCGAGCCAGTATATTATTAATGAAATTTTCACAAGAAATAATGTACCAAAAGATATTTCTACCGCATGGATAGAAGCTCCTATATGTGCTGAAACAGGTCAAAGACCATCTGCCTACTGTCCAGATGTGGTAAATGGCATCTTTTTGCAAAGGCCTGTTCCCTATGAACCGCCTCCAAGCAGACCTGGTGTATATCCCGAAGATTGGGGACTTCAATATCCATCTGAAGTATGCAGCATCCATGGACCTGGCACTCATGTAACAGTTTATTTATGTGAAGATGAAAGACATAGAGGTGTACCATATTTAGCCATTTTGCCAAAAGAAGGTTACATTGGTGGTTGTCCGTCTGACGTAATAACTCAAAGGAGTTTTCCGGCAAATGAGGTTCCTAAAGATTACTGCCCTCTTCCAGACCATCAATTAACAATTGCCAGCAGCAGCGCAGATGACCATTTTATAGATAATGATGAGGCTAAACTAGACTTAAAACTTGAGTTTATAAAAGATAACAATAATAATATGGGAGTACTGCTTGTCTGGAATTCTCTGGGCCCTGATATCACCTATAATGTTTATCGTTGGGAAAACAATAATGCAAAACGCTTGTTAGGATCAACTACGGACACAAGTTTTCTTGATGAAACCGTCAATACAGGTAAAAATTATAAATATCAAGTTATTGCCGGTAACAGAGAAAGCAAAACCCAGTCCATTCAAATAAAATCCAATAATTAATAGTAAATAAAAGGGAGCATTAAGCTCCCTTTTTACAACTTTACAATAGTTACCCCATAACTTCCTTCACCCTGCTGACCAAACCTGTACTCCTTTACCTGTGGATGAGATTTTAGATAAGCCTGCACTGCTTTTGCCAAGGCTCCAGTACCCTTTCCGTGAATAATTGCAACCTGGTTCAACCCAGTAATTGTAGCATCATCCAAGTACTTATCCAGGGTAACAACAGCCTCCTCAGCTTTGCAGCCTCTGATATCAATTTCTGGAGAAATATATTGATTTTTTTCCGAAACTATAGAAGTAAAACTCTTTTTTTGCTGCTCTTTATCGCCAGTATTTTTATCTGCCCTCAATTCACCTATGTTTATACTTACTTTCATAATTCCTGCCTGCACCAAAACCTCTCCATTCTCGTCAGGTGGTTGTAGAACAATTGCTTTTTGGTTTAGCTTGGGTATTAAAACTACATCACCAGGTTGAATATTATTGGGTACATCTCCATCATAAGTAGGTTCTTTCACCCTTATCGCGTTTATTTTTTCATCCAATCCTTTGATTCTCTTTTGTATGTCTTGAACTTCTCTGCATGAATTGAGGGCTGCAAGTATTTCCTTTGTCTCTTTTTTAAACTGTTTTAACAAATCCTTAGCTTCTATGGCAGCCTTTTCAAGCAAAGCATGTTCTCTTTGTTTAAACTTTTCAATCTTATCTTTCATGCTTTCCTTTAATTTCTCCATTTCTTGTCTTTCTTCTACGATTCTATGCTTCTCCATTTCTATCTCTTTGCGATTTTTTTCAAGACGTTGAATCAAATCTCCCACTTCAACTTCTTCGGCATTCATAAAACTTTTTGCATTTTCAATGATATTATCTTTTAAACCTAGTCTTCTAGATATTTCTAAGGCATTGCTTCGGCCTGGAAGACCCATCAGGAGCTTATATGTCGGCTGCAAACTTAGATCGTCAAATTCTACACTTGCATTTTCTACTCCCTTTGTATTATAAGCAAAATGTTTTAATGCTCCAAAATGTGTTGTCGCCACGGCAAATGCACCTATCTCATAAATGTGTTCTAATATAGCCCTTGCTAATGCTGCTCCTTCAACTGGATCGGTTCCTGCACCTAATTCATCAAGTAATATTAAACTCTTTTTAGAAGCAAAATTTAAAATTTCAATTATATTTGTCATGTGGGATGAGAATGTACTTAATGATTGTTCTAAACTTTGTTCATCTCCAATATCCACAAAAATATTGTCAAATACAGTTAGACAACTTTCCTCATCAGCAGGAATAAATAGGCCAGATTGTGCCATTAAAGATAATAAGCCTATGGTTTTTAAAGTAACAGTTTTTCCTCCTGTATTTGGGCCGGTTATCACTACCATTTTTGTTTCTTCGCTCATCCAAAAATCAATGGGTACTACATCGGCTGCATTGATTAATGGATGCCTTGCTTTTTTTAGCCTAATATATTTTTCCTCTACAATTATTGGTTTTGAAGCCTTAAGCTTATACGCAAGTTTAGCTTTAGCAAAATAAACATCTAACTCGGTTAAAGCTTCCACCAATTCCATTAACTCATCAGATACATCAGCAACTTTTTCTGTTAATTCCATGAGTACTTTTTCTTCTTCAGCTTGCTTCTCTAAGATTAACTGCTTCAACCGGTTGTTGAGTTCTACCACTGCCATGGGCTCAATAAAAACCGTTGCACCACTGGCTGATTGGTCATGAATCAAACCAGGCACACTTGAAGCAAATTCATGCTTCACTGGAATAACATATCTGTCATTGCGTATGGTCACAATCTGCTCTTGAAGTTTTTTCTGTAAAGCTGCTGAATGTACCATACTTTGCAGTTTCTCTTTCACTTTATTCTTGTGGTCAGCAATGCTTCTACATATTGATCTTAGTTTTGGAGTTGCATTCTCTGCAACTGCACCATCCTCAGTTATCGCCTTTTCGATGGCTTTGCTTAGGTCATTAAAGTGTGATATTCTTTTGACCTGGTTGTGAATTAATGGATAACTTCCTTCTAAAGCAGCAAAAAATTTTTTTACTAAGTTACCACTTCTGACAGTAGTGGAAATCTCCAAAAAATTGTCAGGCTCAAGCATCACCTGTATAGCAGCCTTCTTAACAAAGGGCTTTATGTTTCTAAATCCCCTTAGAGTAAACTGGGGATATAGTCTAAGTATTTCATGAGCCTCACTGGTTTCCAACAGCAAATTATTTACCGTAGAAAAGGCATAAGCAGGTACCAGTTGTTTAATCCTGTCCATACCTAGAGATGATGATGCCTCTTTTTCCAACATTGAAATAACCTTATTATACTCTAATTTTTCCAACAGGCATTTTCTTGGCCCCATGTGTTTATTCCACTCCCCTAAAGTAATGCCCCCTGGTTATCCCCTCTGGATATAACCTTTCTATTTCAGCTCGATATTGATCTTTTTCTCCCTCATACAAGGCTGCAGCATAAAGTTCACAAACCTTTTGCACAGTCTTTTCATCTTCTCTTTCTAAATCTAACCTGATGCTGTTAATATTTAAAGCTTTAAATCTTTCCAGACTGTCAATCAAACAAAGCGCCTTGGAATTGAACAGGTGCATCAAGCATTGACCATCCATTTCGAAAGGAAATAAATAGTTTTTCCTATCCTTTAAGGCTCCTTGAATAGAACATAATCTCCTTTGTTTGCCATCCTTGTTGCACTCTCCATTGGCCCCGGCTACAGGGCAATAACGTGAAACCAATAAAGGTATGTAGCCATGTACAAGACACTCAGCGACAATTAAAATCTCTGGCGTAAATTCTTCTAAGTCACTAAAACTTAATTCGGGAGATAAACAGAGTTTTACCAAGCCTTGCTCTAAGAAAAAACCTGTGGCACTTGCATTCATTATATTTAGAAAATAGTCTCCATGAATGAAAGCACCTGAAAAGTATTTTTTCACCAATCTAATTGAACCCAAATTACCTACCATTATTCCATTATAATCGCAATTTAATCTATCAAGAATATTTAATACAGAATTTACTGCACTATCATGTAGAATTCTTGGCAAATAGGGAATGACCTTAATATCTTTTCCCTTGCCTACAATCATGGCCTCTTTAAGTTGTTTCATGGAAAATGTTTTATTCTTATAGGGTAGAACAGGTACATAGATACAATTAACTTTAATCTTTGAAGCTGTAACAAAAGAACTAAAGTCTCCTACTTTCACATTGAGTTGTAAATGATGCGGTTGGTCAATTTGCATAGTTTTGTTATGGTCCTTGCGAATTATTTCAGATAAAAACAGGTTTGCTCTGTCATAGTAGTCTTTTTCAGAAGTTTTTTTGACCTTATCATTGTCGTGCTGACCTCTTTTTTTATCAAGAGCATCCACCATTTTGCGCCTTAACCTGTTAATCTCGCTAATTGGCACCATTAGATCTTCCTGCATATCCACCTTAAGAGTATTTAGTTCATAACGTGTATTTCCAAGCCTGCCCAGCTGCGTATATAACATATCTTCTTTTACAGAATGTTTTAGAGCTTTTTGGCAATTAATTTCCGAAGCAACTTCGATTTTATTACCATCAGCATCAACCACATGTAATAACAGAGGACGTCCTAATTCACCCTTTACATTAATGGACAGTGGAATCTTAGGAAGTTCGTAGGAGAGAGCGTATGAACTTGAGGCTTTTGACATCAAGTCTTGGTCGTAAGTTTTAAATATTCTATCACCTTTTCTTACTCCATCAGGGACTTCAATTTGTACAGTTGAGCCTTTTTCTGCCCATTGAACTGTCTTTCCCCTGTGCCCTATTTCTTTTATGATGAGTCCTTTCCTACCTCCAATTGTTACCCATACTTCGATGCCATCCCCCAGGTGAAGATCTTCCTCAAGTTTAACTTGTGCTATCTTTCCATTAATTTTCATTACTCTGCCTAAAAACAAACCACGATTGTTAGGTCTGCTATAACCTATTAACTTAAAATTATGTTCACCTGTTAAATGCGCATCGGTAAACTCCCTATTAAAAATTTGTATAAGGGCTGTCATCTCTTCCTCTTTGATAAAATAGTTGAATGGATCAAGATAATACCGTTCAATGGCATCTCTATATATTCGAATAACTGTTGCAACATACTCCGGCCGTTTCATTCTGCCTTCAAACTTGAGAGATGTTATACCGGTTTGAATAATTTCTGGCAGAATATGAATTGTATTTAAATCTCTTGTGCTAAGGATATATTCTCCACGGGTTGCCAATTCTCTTTTGACTTGTCCACGATTAATCTCTACAAGGTGATAGGGAAGACGGCATGGTTGAGCACATCTGCCGCGGTTGCCGCTGCGGCCTCCTATCATACTACTGAATAAACACTGTCCTGAATAACTGATACATAAAGCTCCATGAGCAAATATCTCTAGTTCAATATTTGTGTGATCAGCAATATATTTAATCTCTTCAATGGTCAGTTCTCGAGCCAATACAACCCTTTTTATACCTAAATCCCATAGATAATCTGCTCCGAATAGGTTATGAATAGTCATTTGTGTGCTGGCATGAACAGGAAGATCAGGTAATACAGTCCGCAAGAAATACAGCAATCCAACATCTTGTACAATTACAGCGTCTGCACCAATGGAGTAAAGAAAATAAATATAATCCACAATTTCATGAAACTCTTTTTGAAGAATTAAAATATTTACTGTGACATAAACCTTTACTCCATGAAAGTGGCAATAATCCACGGCCTTTTTTAGTTCTCTGTTTCCAAAATTAGCAGCATACTGTCGTGCATTAAAGACTGTCCCCCCTAAATAAACAGCATCAGCACCGTTCCGAACACCAGCCACAAGAGAATCCCAGGAACCAGCAGGTGCTAAAATTTCAACTTTTTCACCCATGTATCATCACCTTAAGTAAACAGCGGCCTAAGCCGCTGGTATTAATTTCTATTAATTCTTATTAACCCAGAACAAGTCGTAATTTTTATTTCTTGATTTGCAAGTTTATCAAGAAAAAGATTCATCCCTAGAGAATCGCTAGCCATGTGACCTGCAACTATCACATTGATATGGTTTTCCTCGGCTTTTTTGCGATGCTTTTCTCCCATATGCATTACTATAAGAGTACTTACTCCAGCCTGGCTTAACTTACCAAAAGCTTCTTCAGACCCACTGGTCCCACCTGTCATATCAACAATTATCTTGCCTGCACGCTTTTTATCAGAACCAATTAGAATTTTTGGACCAGCATTTGTTTCTATAGCAGCACCATACTCGGGTATATCCTTTAGTATTTTCAAGACATCTTTTAATGTTTCAGGTGTTTGCTCATCCATGATTTTTTGTAAAAATGTAGTAACCAAATTATCTGACGGAGTATGTAAACACATAAAAGTAAACCCCAAAAGTTTTGCAGCATCAAGGGCTCTGTTGTGATTTACCGGCCAGAGTCCCCTGTCAACTTCCTTTATTCTTTCAGACATGAGACCTTCAGCCACCGAAATAGGTACACCCCAACGGTGGAGCAGGTCTTCCTGCAAATGCATTACTTCTGCTAACCTTGCTAATGCTTTCCCTTCAGGGTGATGAGCAAGGATCAAATCAATATTATTTCCTCTTTCTCTTAACCTGTCAGCTAAGAGTACTTCTGCTACCTCCATATCGATCCCAACTAAAATGCTTTGAATGTCTTCCTCCCCAGTACCAACCAATATTCTAGTATCAGAATAAGGATTTTCCAGCTTTTCCTTGTCAAACTCACTCTTCTTATCTTCACTTAACTCGTTGTATTCCTCTTGTGCAACACGCAAGACCCTCTCAACTTGTTCTTTTTCTCTAGGGTCATTGTCTATTCCGGTTTGAACTGCTAACTTGTAAATATCTC
Source organism: Bacillota bacterium (assembly GCA_040756735.1). Taxonomy (GTDB): domain Bacteria; phylum Bacillota; class DSM-16504; order Desulfitibacterales; family Desulfitibacteraceae; genus JBFLYC01. The sequence continues at coordinate 11,784 of JBFLYC010000043.1, forward strand.
TTAATCTCATCTACCATATCCTCCTTATTTCTTTAATACATGCTTATTTTATTTTCTTCTTATCAGCCATTTTTCCATTTCTTTTTTACCCTTTGTATTAATTACTTTTTCTTTTGTAAGCCAGCCTCTTCTAGCATTGGCAACTCCATACTCAATGTAACAGAGTTCTTTAGAAGCATGAGCATCAGTGTTTATAACAATTGGAATGTTAAACTGTTGTGACAACTTAACATGTTCAGAGCTTAAATCAAGCCTGTCAGGAGATGAATTGATTTCCAAGGCAGTACCTGTTTTTTCCGCTAAAGAAAAGATCCTTTCCATATTAACCAGCGTACTGCTTCTTCTTCCAAGTATACGTCCAGTTGGGTGAGCTAAGATATCAACATGGGGATTCTTTAAACACATCTCTATTCTACCAGTTATAGTTTCCTCATCTTGCCTTAAATTATTATGAACCGATGCTATCACAACATCACAGCTGCAAAGCAAATCATCATCATAATCAAGCTGTCCATCTTTTAATATATCTACTTCAATTCCAGTAAAAACTTTAAAATCATTCAATTGAGCATTAAGATCAGATATAATTGCATGTTGTTTATGAACCTGATCCTCTGATAAACCTCTAGCTATTGCTAAAGATTTGGAGTGGTCTGTAATAGCTATGTATTCATAACCTTTTTTCATGCCGGTATTTACAAGTTCATTAATTCCATTAACACCGTCGCTCCAATTACTGTGCAAATGCAGATCACCTTTGATGTCTTTCAGTTGAACCAGGGACGGAATATCATACTTTTGGGCTATTTCTATAATATTTTCTGTATCTCTTAATTCAGGTGGTATATATTGAATACATGCGTCTCTGTAAATTTCCTTTTCATCGATATATTCCACAGGATTTTTTGAAACATTTTTATCATATATCTGTTGGAATTTTTCCACAAAGCTAGAAGGTCCTGTACTGGTATGCAACGCAAGGTAATAATTTCCACCCGCATACTTTATTATCAAAGGCAAATTGATTTTTGTCAATAACAATGTCATATCTTTATTTTTAGATAATACTTTTTTAACTAGTGGATGTTTGACCATGGTCTCTGTAACTGAGGTGGACCTAGGAGATTCCACTAGTAGTATAATCTCTTCAACCATTTCCAAGCCCCGTCGTAAATCTCCTGAAATAGCAACCTTGTTTACATGAGGCAAAGACCGTAGAATGCTACAAAAGTTTTTAGCATACGACATGGCAACCCCTAAGGGAAATTCCTTGGGAGGATTATTTATTAGGTCTATACCCCTCAAAATTGTAAGTTCTGTTTTACTGCCCATTCCCGGCAAAAGTCTTATTTTTCTGTCTTTGGCCGCTTGTTCAAGCTCTCTGAAAGCGCTAATTCCTAATTCCTTTTGAAAAGTACTTATAAGCTTTGCATCTAAGCCTGGAATCTGTAACATTTTCTGCAAATCATAAGGTATCTCACTTCTTAACCTTTTCAAAATTGAAGAATTACCAGATCTATTTATTCTGCCGGCTTCTTTAAAAACTTCCATATTAGTTCTAGTTCTATTAATATCTTTATATTGTTTATATTTACATTGTTCCAAAAATGTTTCAAAATCAGTATCTAGTTTTATAAGATAATCAGCAACTTTTCTATATTCAGCAACCTTGATGTTTTCTTCTCCCTTAATTTCAAGTAAATCTGCTATCTCATTGAGCGCCCAAGCTACCTCATACTTTGTCATAATTACCTCACTCAGTTTATTAATGCAATTAAAGTATAGATCATACTACAAAAGAAAACCCGGTTTTTCCGCCGGGTTAATTTGTCTGTTCTTGTTTATTTTTTTCCTCATTAATGATTTCCAGCAACCATTGATAATCATCTTTAATTTTAGCTAGCTCGTCTGCTATATTTAATGCGGCTAAAACAGCTATTTTTCCGGGTGGAAGATGTGGATTTGTTTTATGAATTTTTTTCATCAGATCATCAACTTCATGAGCAATCTTAACAATATATTCAGGGGTTTTATCCCCTTTAATGGTGTAATTTTGCCCAAATATTTCTACATTAACCCTGGATATTTCTGCTTCTCCAGACATAAATCCACCTCATTTTACATTTTGCTACCATTTTTTCTAATATACCACTTCCTAAGCTAAACATAAAGTAAAAACTACCTTAATCTTGCACCAATTTCAGTTATTAAACCTTCTTGAATTATCCTATGGACATCATTTACTTCTTCATCTGTTAGTGTCCTATCCTTGGATTGATATATTAAAGAAAATGCCAAACTCTTATAACCCTCCGGTACTTGTTTTCCTTTGTACAAATCAAATAAATAATAATAGTTGAGAAGTGGTTTGCCTTTATCATCAATTATTTTTTCAATTTGAGAAGCATTTACTTCCTCTTTTACCAGTATTGCTAAATCTCTCTGTATCGAAGGATATCTAGGTATTTCTTGATAGGAGATAATTGGACTATAGCCGCCGGCCACTTTGTCCAAATCTAGTTCGGCTATGCATGCAGCTTGTTGCACACCATAATTTTCCAGTATTTGAGGACTTAATTCCCCTAACACTCCTATTACTGCATTGTTCAATAATATCTGGGTCTGCCTTCCTGGATGAAAGGTAGAGTTATCTGTTGTTGGGCAAAATCTAAAACTAATTCCCATTCTAAGAGCTAATTCTTCTAGCAGACCCTTGGCAAAATAAAAGTCCATATCCACATTCTGCCATGCCCAGCCTTTCCTCTGGCTGCCAGTTACCAATAAAGCTAGTCTATTAATCTCCTTGGGCAAAACTCCTTCTCCTGGGTGATACGTTTTACCCAGTTCATATATTGAAATGCTTGTAATTTTTCGATTAATATTTTTAATCATCACATCCATTAAACCAGGAATCATTGTGGTTCTCATAACAGCTCCATCCTCACTTAATGGATTAGCTATTCTTACAACCTCTCTCAGCGTATTTTCTTTAGGTATGCTTAACTTGTCAAAATGATTAACATTCAGAAAGCTGTATGTTATTACTTCACTAAACCCACTTGCCACCATAATTGCCCTTACATTCTTTTCAACAAGCTGCTCCTTGGTTCTAGAAACATTATTATTTGAGCCTCTTGGCAGGGTATTTGGTATCTTATTATATCCATGCAACCTGGCTATCTCTTCAATCAAATCTATTTCCTTAGTTAAATCCAGTCTGTGGCTTGGGATAAATACTGTCATTACCTCACCAGCCTTATGCTCGACTGTAAGCTCTATAGATTCTAAAAGTTTTTTAATTTCATCTGCAGTAAGATTAAGACCTATAGTTGAGTTTACTATTCTACATCTTAATTCAATGGCTATAGGGTTATACTTGACAGGATAATTGTCCACGTAACCTTTTTCAATTTTACCTCCGGCTAATAATGCCAATAAATAAGCAGCTCGATCCGCAGCCAGGTTTACCCTATTCTTATCAATCCCCTTTTCAAATCTTAGAGATGCTTCTGATCTCAAGTTTAACTCTAATGAAGTCTTTCGCACAGATGTTGGATTAAAATATGCAGATTCAATAATTACAGTTGTCGTGTTATTTTCAACTTCGGTATTATATCCACCCATTACACCGGCAATTGCAATAGCCCTTTTTGTATCAGCAATAACTAATTGCTCTGAATTCAATTGCCGCTCTTTTTTATCCAAAGTTATAATTTCTTCATTTTCCTGGGCCCTTCTCACTATTATTTTTTTACCTTCCAGCAAATCATAATCAAAAGCATGAAGCGGCTGCCCCATTTCCAACATAACATAATTGGTAACATCAACTACATTGTTGATAGGTCGCATGCCAGCAGCTTGAAGTCTTTTTTGCATCCATAAAGGACTATCTTTTATCTCAATTCCAGAAACAACCCGTGCAACATACCTTTCACATAGATCTGTATCATTTATTTCTACTGATATTTGATGATCCCCATCTATTAAATATTCATCAAGACTGAACTGTGGGAACCTACTTTTTACTCCTGCCAATGCGGCTATTTCTTTTGCCACATTGACTATGCTTAAACAATCTGACCTATTGGGAGTTAATTCTAAGACGAATATCACATCTTCCAAACCTAATAATTGTTTAGCATCTGCCCCTAGCGGAGCATCATCATTTAATACAATTATGCCATGTCTTTGCTCTTCTGGAATTAAATCTTCTTCCATACCCAATTCTTGTCCAGAGCAGATCATACCAAAAGATTCAATACCTCTAATTTTAGCTTTTTTTATCTTGACATCCCCTGGCAAAGTAGCTCCAGGTAAAGCAACTACTACCCGTTGTCCTTTTTTTACATTAGGAGCACCACATATAATTGGTAAATTTTGATTTGCTTCGTTAACATTTACTTTGCATAACGAAAGCTTATCTGCATTGGGATGGGGAATTACCTCAATAACCTCACCTACATAGATTCCTTTTATCTCTTTTCCTGGATATTCAATAGCTTCGACTGCTATTCCAGACATGGTCAACTTTTCAGCTAAAATTTGCGGATCCATGTCAAAGGTTACATATTCTTTCAACCAATTTAAAGAAACTCTCACAGTGATTCCTCCTACTTAAACTGTTTTAAAAATCTTAAGTCATTGTCAAAAAACAATCTTAAATCATTAATACCATATTTGAGCATCGCTATTCTTTCTACACCCATACCAAATGCAAATCCTTTAACCTGTTCAGGGTCATATCCAGACATTTCCAAGACTCTGGGATGGACCATGCCACTGCCAAGTATTTCCAGCCAACCGCTCCCTGAGCAAACTCGGCATCCTGCCCCCCCACACATTACACATGAGATATCCACCTCTGCACTTGGCTCGGTAAAGGGAAAAAAACTAGGGCGCATACGTATATCAACAGTCTCGCCAAACATGGCCTTGGCAAAAACCAGCAATGTGCCTTTTAAATCACCCAATGTTACCTCTTCATCTATCAACAAGCCTTCAACCTGGTGAAACATGGGAGAATGTGTTGCATCGTCGTCTCGCCTGTATACTTTTCCAGGCGCTATAATTCTAACAGGAATGTTTGGTGCAGTTTTTTCCATCACCCTAACCTGTACTGGTGATGTATGTGTTCTTAATAGAACTTCAGGAGTAATAAAAAATGAATCCTGCATATCCCTAGCGGGATGACCCTTTGGAAAATTTAAAGCTTCAAAATTATAGTAATCGCTCTCAATTTCCGGCCCCTCAGCAACTGAATACCCCAGGCCTCTAAAAATATCCTTAATCTCATCTAAGATGAGATTAAGAGGATGAATTGTACCTAGATTGACTTTATATCCAGGCAACGTTACATCAATATACTCTTTTTTAATCTGCATACTTCTTTCACTTAGTTTTAGAATCTCATATTGCTTGTCAATTATTTCAGTTATATAATCTCTTACTTCATTGGCAATTTTGCCAACTGCCGGCCTTTCTTCAAGAGAAATCTGGCCCATCCCTCTCAAGACCTGGGTGAGTTCTCCTTTTTTTCCCAAGTACTTAACTTTTAACTTCTCTAGCTCAGACAATTCTTTTGTTTCTTCAATATCCTTTTCAGCTTGAAATTTAATACTTTCCAATTTATCTAGTATCATATAATACCCTCCTATAAAAATCCAACATAAAATAAAAAAGCTTTCTTACCCCAAGGGGCGAAAGCTTAGTTCCGCGGTACCACCCTAATTAATCTACTTAGATTATCTCTAGTCTTGATAACGGTGCACTACACCGGCCCTCTCTACTTATAGTTCAAAAGGGCAGCTCCCGGACGAATTTCATTATCTTGCCCCTGATGAAGCTTACAGTCCATGGCTTCTTCTCCCTGGGAGAGGCAAATGATAATTACTTGTCCCGATCTTGGCCGTTGACCCTGTTATCTACTGTACAATTAGCCTCCTATATATGATGTAAGCTCTGATAGAACCTGTTTTTTCGAATATCCTCCAAAAAATTTCTGCAGGTAGAAACACAGGGAATACACCAACCTTTCTCATTTAACTACAGGGCTATTATAACATAACCAGTATTTTATAATCAAGAAAAGCAGGGCGTATCCTTTAGCTCACATAACTCTTTACCCAAGATTTCTCTGTCTTAGGGCTTCATAAGTCAATATCCCAGCTGCTACTGCAGCATTAAGCGATTCGGCTCTGCCAATCATTGGTATTTTAATATTAATATCCGCTGCACTCTTCCAAAGTTCTGAAGGTCCTTTATTCTCATTCCCAATAATCAGAGCCAAGGGAATATTCATATTTACTGAGTAATAGTTTCTTGCTGCATTCACATCAGCTATTGCAATACTTATTCTCTTTTCTTTAAACCATTTAATTATCTCTTTATCCGGAACCTTTTCTACAACAGGCAGTTGAAAGATAGAACCCATGGTAGCCCTAATGACTTTTGCATTATACATATCTACAGTACCTTCAGTTAATATAATTCCATCTATTCCTGCAGCAGCCCCTATCCTTATTATTGTTCCAAGATTTCCAGGATCTTGTATTGCATTAGCTACTAAAATCAGGCTCTTATTATGTGTTTTTATTTTATCAAGTTGGTATAGGGGTTTTTTGACGACAGCAATAATCCCCTGTGAATGTACTGTCTCAGCGAGTTCCCTAAACAACTTATTATCAAGCTTTAGAATTTCATGTTCTCCATCTTGATCTGCAAAAGGATCAAGCGCTGTATCTTCATGGACAATTAAATATTGAAGCTTAAATCCACCTCTTAAAGCTTCATTTACCAGTCTCTTTCCTTCGATTAGAAAATGATTTGCGTTTTTATTAGCGGATTTCTTCAATCCCTTTAAATATTTGTACGTTTGATTATCTTTGGATACAATAACCTTGATCTTCATTACTCATCGCCTCAGCAACTTATGCATTATTGCAGTGGTAAAATCAAGGCGACTTATACAGTCGCCTTGATATTTAACCATTTTGTTTAGCTAGTTCAACTAATTCTCCAAAAGCCCCTGCATCATTTACTGCCATTTCAGCAAGCATTTTTCTGTTGATTTCTACACCCGCATTTTTTAATCCTCTAATAAACCGGTTATAAGACAATCCATTAATTCTAGCAGCGGCATTAATTCTAGCAATCCATAGTTTCCTAAAATCACCTTTGCGTTTTTTACGGTGAGCATAAGCATATGCTAAAGATTTCATGACCTGTTGATTAGCAGGTCTAAATATCTTTGATTTAGCTCCAAAATAACCTTTTGCAAGCGTTAATACTTTTTTATGTCTTTTCCTGGCTGTTACACCTCTTTTAACCCTTGGCATACAATTCTACCTCCTTTGCTAATTATCTAGGAATAAGTTCATTAATTCTTTTGGCATCTGAAGCACTAACCAAGGTACTCTTACGCAGATTTCTTTTTCTTTTTGCACTTTTCTTACCTAATATATGGCTTTTAAATGCTTGAGCTCGCTTTAATTTACCAGAAGCAGTGCGCTTAAATCTTTTGGCAGCGCCTCTATGAGTCTTCATCTTTGGCATGTTTTTATCCTCCTTTGAATTCTTCTATCTGGGAGCTAAAATCATTATCATGTTTTTACCTTCTAATTTTGGAGGTCTTTCAACAATTGCTACATTTTCTAATTGTTTTATCAGCTTAAGGCACAAATCTTTACCAAGTTCAGAATGGGTAATTTCTCTCCCCCTGAACATTACGGTTATCTTAACTTTATCTTCATTTTTCAAGAATTTGGTTATATTTCTTGCTTTTGTCTGAAAGTCATGTTCTTCTATACCAACTCTAAATTTTACTTCTTTTACGTTTATTACTTTTTGATTTCTCCTGGATTCTCGTTCCCTTTTACTCTGTTCAAACATATATTTACCGTAATCCATGATTCGGCAAACTGGAGGCTTGGACTGGGGTGCAATTTCAACTAAATCCAATCCTCTCTCCATTGCAATCTGCAGCCCTTCTTTTGGAGACACTATACCCAACTGCTCTCCGGTTTCACTAATAAGGCGTATTTCTTTAGTTCTAATTGCCTCATTAATCCTGATATCTTTACTAATATTATGTCACCTCCATATTTTTGCGCTCATAGCCTTCTTAAAAGAAAACGGGTGCAACGCGCACCCGAATTTAGCACACCAGCAATAATATGCCGGGTCTATAACCTGTAAGCGTTAGCCATGAGGTGAGAAGCCTATTGCTTCTTCTTGAAAAAATATTTAATATTTTCCAAAGGTCATTATAACACAATCCAATTATGCATGTCAAAGCATAGAGAAAAATATTATTACTATTTTATTACTACCTTAATTGCAAAAGTAAATTCCACCCACTTTTTAGTAGAACGTAGAATTTAATCTTACAAATTGTTTAGAGTCACTTTATTTGAAACTGGAAAAGTCACCCTAAATGAGACTGACAGGGTAACTACCCTAAATAGTGAATAAAGTCTGTCAGTCCGTCGGTCCGTTGTTCTTTGCCACAAAAAGATTA
>JBFLYC010000044.1:0-18756 GCA_040756735.1 Bacillota bacterium
TCCTGCAGCCCCAAGGCTTAATGCTATAGCCCTGCCTATTCCCCTGCCTGCTCCTGTTACCAGAGCAGTTTTGCCCTCTAAACTCATTGAAGGTAAATACACTTTTTGCACCTCCTTAATTTAGGACGCTAGCAAACGTGTTCGTCTAACTACTGGAAATTAGTTTCCGAGATTACTCTGGATTATTTCTCTTAATCTTTCGCCATAAAGATTTTCTGCATCCTCAAAAACTCCACTACTAAAATTCCTGGTAGGCAGGCATCCTAACGCATTAATTGGAGCTAAATTTACTGCTGTACCATAATCTGTCAAAGGCTTTCTAGCAACAACCAGTTCTTTGGCCCATTCTAGAGAAATCTCCTTAAATGTCTTCTCATCTTTATATGTTACAGTACTGGAAATATCGCTATCATCTATCACAATAACCTTTATCTTTTTTGAACCAAGCACAGCTCCCATACCACCTCGGCCACAATGCCTACAGGGAGTACCGTCCATATCAGTTATTGCAATGGATGCCGTACTATACCTTCTTTCTCCAGCTGGCCCAATAGAAATTATTCCCTTTTGCCTGCCTGTTCTCTAAATAAAATTTTTACTGTTTCGTAGTTGCCACGGCCTCTAATTTCATCAACGGGTAAAAGCTCTATTTCATTTCCTGTAACTTTTATAACAAAAAAATTATCTTCTTGAGCTTGCCCTTCAATTACCAGAGCTCTAATTCCCAACTGGCCAGCTTTCTTGCGGCTATACCGCCTCCATTACTTTCCTTTATTCCACCTGTCAAAGGACTCTTGGCTCCAATAGATATTCTTCCTGAACAAGGGGCAGATGTACCCCCCCCCAATAATCCTGGAGCTATAACTATCTTATTTTGAGGCCCTAAAGCTTCACACGTTGGGTCTACCTCGTCTAATAGCAACCTTGAGGTAAGACCACGACCTCCAACAAGGAATATTCTTCAGGTAGTTTTTCTTTTCTCACTTGTTTTGTAGACATGTCAATACGTATTAACAAGCTTACCACCTCTATCCACTTAAATAGCTTTATTGATTAAAGCCCAAATCATATTTACTACTAAAAATAACAATTTATTATTATACTACTTACAGTCCTTTTTAGCAGCAGTTACTACTTGTAGGCTATGCGGGATTACAATAACTTTTGCATGTCTCCCATAGCGCCTTAATCCATACTCCAAGGCAGCATTTACATTATTCATGGCTTTCATATGCATATCTTCAACAGTTTTAGGTGTTTTTGAGTTAGTTATGCAAACCTCAGCATGTCTTAAAGTCAAAGCCATTAGATAGGCTCTCTGTCCTCCAGCAGGGTAACCATTTCGCTTAATGTTTGAAATAATATCTTCTGGGTTTTCCGCGTTTTTCATTATCTCATAAAACCTTTGCTCTCCTAATCCATGTCCTGCACCTTCTTCAGTTTCAGCTGGAGTTATAACAAGACCACCTTTTTTGACGGCGGGAAATTTACTAAATGCGATACAGCTAGCTCCCCTGGTTGCTTGATATAAGTTTGCATCTTTAGGAAAACCAATCCCAGCTATTACAATGTCAGCCTGATCTTCTATTTCTATCTGATAAACCTTTTGTGCAATTTTTACTCCCTGATAAAAAGCCTCTTTAAAATCCCCAGCTACAATTCCAGCTATTTCTCCTTTATCATTCAAAACAACATTGAGTATAAAATCCAGACCTGATATCTGAGCAATCTCCATGGCATTTTCATGAAATATATTAGCCTCTATATTTCCAATCTGTGTATTTGGATGGTCAAAAACCTGCGGCCGATGCTGAAACTTGATGGTTTCTTCTGCAGCTACTCCAATGGCAATATTCTTTCTTCCCCCACTAAATCCAGCATAAAAATGAGGCTCGATTATTCCTGTGCTAATGAGCAGATCAGCGCTTGCTGCAATTCTGTTTATCCATACAGAACATCCATAGCTAGTCTTTCCCATGTATACCTGATCAGCTTTGTTGGCACCTACATGATTAACTATTTTATAATTATCAACAACAGCTTTTCCCAACCGATCTATCAACTCTTCCCTGTTGTTAGGTCTATGAAGGCCTGTTGCTACAAGGATAGTAATACACTTTGGTTCTACTTCTGCCTTCTCTAGTTCTGTTAAAATAGCAGGTACCAATAAGTGATCAGGAGTTGGCCTGGTAATATCTGTAATTACAATGGCTACTTGCTTTTTTCCCCTTGCTAGCTCAGCTAAAGGCTTACTATTAATTGGTCTTACCAGCAGTTCTTTAACTTTTTCTTTGGGATTATATATACATTGAATATCATTTGGATAAAGTACTCTCATTAAATTTTCATCTGGCACTTCAATTTCCATTTTAGTTTTATTAAAAGGAATTTTTATAGTTGCCATGAAATCTACCTCTATTCATACCTAGTTTATATGGAGGGGAAGTTTCCCCCTCTGTTTTAACAGATTTGGTGCTCTGTACGATTGATAATTTCATTCTGGAGACCAGGGCTTAATTCTGTAAAATAAGCACTATAACCTGCAACTCTAACAATTAAGTTACGGTATTTCTCTGGATTCTTTTGTGCATTTATTAATGTTTCTCTGTTAATAACTGCAAACTGTATATGCCATAACTTCAAATCTACAAATGCCCTAATTAAATCCATCAAGTCTTTGGTTCCCTTTTCTCCCGCTAAAACCTGTGGACTAATCTTAATATTAACCAAACGTGATAAGTCATTATTATATTTGCGATTTCGTGCTTTAGCAATAGACAATAAAGTTGCTAATGGTCCTTGAGTATCTCGTCCCTGGGTTGGTGATACACCCTCAGAAAAAGCCTCTCCTGCTTTTCTTCCATTTGGTGTTGCACCCATCCTTCCACCCATGGCAACATGAGTAGTAACTGGCACAAACTTCAAGTTTTGAGGACCGTTAGGTGTCCTGTATCTTTGTACTACTTCACATAATATTTCATCTACCTGACGAGCCACTTCATCAGCATAATCATCGTTATTTCCATACTGGGGAACGTTTAATAACATTTGCCTTAAACGTTCATTTCCTTTAAAATTTGCCTCCATAGCATCCTTCAGTTGATCAAGTGTTATAACATTTTCTTCAAAAACAAGTTTTTTGATTGCAGTCAAAGACTCTACGACAGTACCAAAACCTATTATACTTATATTCCCGGTATCCTCTGATACCCCTCTGGTATGAATGGGTTGATGAATATCAGTTAAAGTCTCCACACAAGTATCATTTAACATAGACATAAATGGTGCTGCCAGGCAAGCCGCATTTGATATTTCTAAAGCTGCTTGACGCTTATAATAATGCTGTATAAGAAAATCAAAAGCCTCAGTAAAGTTATTTATTAGGTCATCATATGTTTTAATATCAGCAGCCTTTATTGACGGTGTCATTAACTTTTTCTTAACACCATCAATTGTTACAATTCCATCGTTCATGGCCATTTCTACTGCAGCGGGAGTATTAGGATTGCAACCCACAGCCATATAGGTATCAATATCTAAAAGTCTAACCTCAGTACAAGCGCAAGGAGTATAATCCATTGCCTCCTGAATAGTCACACCTTTTTTTAAAAGTCGTGGAATAATTTCCTCATCATTTAAAAGCTTCGGGAACCCCGTACCTTCTTTAATTAAATCAACAACTGCATGAAGAAGGGCATCTGGAGTACGTGAATGTACTCTTACAGATAAATCAGGATAATGAAGTGGAAATTCCTTTTTAGACCTTAAAACTAGATAAGTTAGTTCGTTGGTAGCATCTCTCCCATCTTTTGTCTGTCCTCCAAGTACAGTTTGTTCAAAATGACAATAGCCTTCAAAATAATTATTAGTTGCCGTAACATTAAAAGGTACATAATTCGCAATTTTAAACCACAAACATTCCATTAGCTCTAGTGCTTTTTCTTCATCTATAACTCCAGCTTTAAAATCTTTAATAAATGTTGGATACAAGTGCTGGTCAAAACGCCCTAAAGAAATAACACCAACAGTTGGTTGTTCAAGCTTATAAGCTGTCTGAACAAACCAATGACATTGTAAAGCCTCCCAGAAATTTCGTGCAGGGTATGCTGGAACATGCTCACAGTTTTGGGCAATAGTTTCAAGTTCTTTTTTCCTGACAGGGTCTTTTTCCATAGCGGCCAACTCTCTAGCCTTTTTTGCATAACGTTTTGCATAATCTATTAAACCTTCGCAAACAATAATCGCAGATTGCAAAAATGCCATCTTAGTGTAGTCATTATCAGATACAAGTTTCAAACGTTCTTCCATTTCTTTTTTGATATCTATAAGTCCCCTGTCAAGTACCTTCTTATAATTACCAGCCCAATTTAACGTTGCATTAATATTTGCATTGTCTTGCAACAAACCAGCGGAACCCCAATCATCTTCACCGTATACAATTTTTTTTGTTTCAGGAGGCAGCATTGCTAAATACCTTTCATGTGCACTCTTTCCTTTCCAATATGGAATAACCTTTTCAGTTATGATTTTGATGTCTTCATCACTAACTCTATAACCTTTACTCTTTTGAGCTCCTCTTAAAGCTTTTTCAAACCAAGGACCTCTCAGTTCAGGAAACAATATGGAATGTCTTCCAGGACCACCACAAGTTCCTACAATTAACTCATTATCTTCAATAACTACATCGATATTATTAAAAATATAATGCAATGCTTTGGCTTTTCTGATATTCATGGGATAGTGCTCTGTTTTAGACATAGATTCAGTAAACAGAACTGCTCTTTGAATATCAATTCTAGGAACTCGCTCAAATTTGGAAAGAAACCCATTAATTCGTGGCCTTGGACTTAATTGTCCCTCTCCACTTTCAATTCTTTTCTCTTGACTGGTTAAACAAGCTGCTTCTACCATAACTTTATCCTCCTTCTATTAATAGAATTGAACAAAAAACAACAAAAGCCCAATAAAGCATTATATTAAGACCTATATGCTTTGTTGGGCTTTAACTTATTTACTGACATCAACCTACTATCAGCTGATACCTGCAAGTCATCCCTTTAATTATTTAGTTAAATTTAGACTTCCACATTACTTATGGAAGCTAATAATAATCACTTAGATTAAAAGGAAAAATAACCTAAACTATATAGTACGTGTTTTTTCTTTATATCGTTCAACAGCATTTTTAATCGCCTGTATTAAAGCTCCTGTAGTGGAAAGGCAAATTTTCTCTTTAATCTCCTTAAATAAGGGCTCTAGGGAATCATCTAAACAATAACCATTAACTAATTCCTCTAAACATGCCCGTGTCAAAGGAGATAATAGATTGAAATTCGATTCTACTATACAATTCGTTTTTACATCAACGAGAAGCTGAACAGTCATAGTTTTATATACTGTTACTTCCTTAGGAGGTTTAGCAGTACCACCAACTAATATACGACCATCCATTCTTTTCATTGACCTTTTCCCCTTGTAAATTATATTATTTTATAATATAAAATATTATATCACATAACACTACAGTAAGGAAACAACCTTAACCCTAGCCTCTGCATCAAAATAAGTAATATAGTGATGTGTATTATATAGTTTTTTCCACATTCAGCATTTTTCTTATGCGTTGATTTAATTTATGAACTGATTCTTTTTCAAGTGAACTAACACCTTCCAATTCATAATTAATTCCAAGCTGTTCATATTTTGAACTTCCATAACCATGATAAGGTAATAACTCGTAATCCTGTATGGTTGGTAGGGTCTGCAAAAACCTTGCTATATCCACAATATCCTCTTCTTGATCATTAATCCCAGGTACTACGGGAGTACGTATAATAATATCCACAACAGAAGAAGTTTTAGTTAACTTTTTTATATTTTCTAAAATAATAAAATTATCCTCACCTGTATATTTTTTATGTTTTTTTGAATCCATTATTTTTATATCATAGTAAACTAGGTTACAATATGGAATAACTTTTTCAAGTTTTTCCCAGGGTGCAAGTCCGGAAGTTTCAATAGCTGTATGTACCCCTACTCCTTTATATTTTTTTAATAAGGCAGCCACAAATTCCGCCTGCATAAGAGGTTCTCCGCCGCTAATTGTAACCCCACCATTAGCCCTCCAAACATCTGATTGGTTTTGAGTTTTATTAAAAACTTCATCCACAGTCATGTCTGATCCAAAAACATGAAGTGCTTTAGAACAACATACTTCAACACATTTAAAACAGTATACACACTTACTCCTGTCTACCACTATCATACTCTTATCACTAATATACATAGCACCTTCAGGACACACTTTAGCACAATATCCACATGATTCTGCTCCTATACATTTTTTGCTATTATAACCTATCTGAAAATTAAATAACTGTGTTTCTGGATTCGAACACCAGATACATCTCAATGGACAGCCTTTCATAAAAACTAAATCACGGATTCCAGGACCATCATGAACAGAATACTTTTGAATATTAACAACACGTCCCATTGTTTCTTTCAATATAAACACCCCCAGTTACTTAATCCTAATTTCATGCTTCAATATGTGCAGAGGTCCTAAAAACAAAAAACTCAAATATGCGTGTTTAGTATTGCATATTTGAGCATTGACCTATTTTATTGGCACTGATGTCCTACATCACTGCCAGTAAGTCCCTCAAATTAAGTATTAATTTATTTATAATTATATGGTGCTTCCTTTGTATTGTCAATATGGAGAGTTATACATGAAACCAAGAGAACCTCCGAGCAGGGATACTTTAATCACCCTGGGTTCGCCTATCTTTTTAGTGAGGGGGCCCACCAGGACACCCTGGGCGATTGCATAAAACAAGCCTGCCACCATGAGTATAGTGCCTACTTCTTCAGTCCCGAAATTAAATCTTGCTGATGCATAAAAGGCATACGCACTGCTAAAAGTTGAATTGCCAAAGATCGCTGCAAAGGCGGTAAAAAAGGCAAAGGCGAGGGGAGTGGAAAGGGCTTGCCAGATACTTTTTATTTCCATGATATCCTTTATCTCTATGTTTGACACTCTTTTTTCATCAGGTAAAGATTCGGGAAGCCCGAAAAAGATGGTTAAACAAGTTGTTAAGCAAAGCCCCGCCGCCGCAAAAAAAGGCATAGCAAAAGAAGTTCCTGCCAAAATTCCACCCAAACCGGGCCCTATAATAACACCAAGGCCTGCGGCTGCCCCTATTTTGCCCATGGCACCGCTCCTGCTGTTCTCATCACTGCTGTCGCTGACATAGGCCATTGCTGCCGGGAAGACTGCACTTGAGAGTATTCCAGAAGCTATTTGGGCTGCATAAAGCATCCAAATCTCCCTGGCCAGTGCTGGAATACCATATTCTCTGGCCACAACCGGACCATGAGACATGGGGGCGCCGGTCTCCATGATCAACCCGCCAATTCTTAGAAACAAGGGTGTCCAGGCAGGGTTGGTAGACGCTGTCACCAGTATTTCACCCTGCTTTAACTTGCCTCCTTCCTCGGGCCGTTTCAATATTTTAACCGGGTCTTCACAAACCCCTGGTGATGCGGGAATTCCCCGGTACTGGTGATTACCCTGGGAACGGACGTTCTATCCAGCTCTCTTTGGTACTCTTCCCGGTTTTTCCTGACCCTTTCCTGTAGTCTTAAGCCTGATCTTATATCCCTGGGAGTAACAAAATATACGTCATTCTTATCATCCAGCCTGCCTTCAGCCTGCAGTTCCTCGCCGATTTCTGCCAGAACCTCCCTGATGATGCCAATGCCTTGGACAAGAATGGACTTGGGCAGCTCTCTATAACCGAACATTTCCCTGTGCATTTTAAGCAGTTTTTCTACCTTTTTGGCGTTCCTACCGGCCCCTTTTTCTCTCAGGCGGGAAGTGATGTTTATTATTGCCCGCTCCGCTTCTTCCCTATCCCGGTAGAATTTGTTAATTCCTTCCTGATAGGTTTTATGTTCAATATATGAACGAATTAAGTCAACCACATACATGGGATCTTCAGTCCACCTGATGGTAAGCAACCCTGGAAAAGACTTTGTGATAGAGCTCAACATACCGACCGAATGTATGTTTAAGGCAAAATTTTACTTTTCCCTTTTAAACCTTCTCAAATATGGAGTCCGTAAATCTAAATTACCACTTCGCAGCTGAAGGACCCTTTCCAGCATCACTTCATAAAAACGCACTTTTTCATCCAACTTATTGAGAAGTTCCTGATAATCTGCTTCCATTTCATCGTTATCTAATTCTTTTTCCAATTCGTGAACTGACGTGTTCAATGTAAAAATAGTGTTTATAAAAAACTCGGCCATCTCTCTGGAATTAACCGGGTGTCCAAAGATACCCTCTTCATATCCGCTATCAATAAGCTTCTTATAAAATTCAAGAACATCCTGTTTCATAAAAAAAACTATTTCGTGCTTAAGTTTCAGATTATCTTCACTTTCTAACGAAGCTTTAAACTTGGAATGATGTTCTCTTTCCCTGATCTTGTGTTCGCTAATAGCTTCAAACACTTTATTCATTTTTTCCACGGCAGACAAATCTGGCCGCTTAAAAATCTCACTAATGATCCTGACTGCTCTTTCGGTAAATTCTTTTGCTAATGCTACAATCACATCTTCCTTTGATGCAAAATAGTGGTAAAAAGCTCCCTTGGAGACCCCTAATTCGTCGATAATATCTTTTATTGTAGTATTCTCATACCCCTTTTTATAAAAAAGCTCCAGTGCGGTCATCAAAAATTCGTTCTTCCTGTGGCTATAATTTCTGCTTCCATCAAACATATCATTAACCTCCCAATATTCATTATACGGCATACCGACCGCCGGTATGTATAGTGTAATAAAAATATTTTTCTATGTCAACACCTAATTGCCTTACACCTAATTGCTTTATAGCAAAACCTGCCATGGCGGAATTACTAAAATGTCAACTCGTCTAATCTGGCCCCTTTAGTGAACAAAATAGAGGCTATTTCTTATAGCCTCTATTTAATAGTTTTCTTCTGACCACCTTTTTCTTGTACTTGAAACTTAGAAATCTCTGTTTTTAATGCTTTTGCAAGGTCTAACAGGTTCATGCTTAATTCTGTTATATGCACAATTGATGAATTGAGTTCTTCAATAGATGCTGATACTTCTTCAGTACATGCGGCGTTTTCTTCAGATATAGCAAAGAGATTTTCAAATACATCTGTTAATTTTTCTTTTTTACCAGTAAAATTTAACAACCTGAATTATAGCTCCGTTCCAAAATCTAAACACTGTCTTATTTCTTCATGACTTATATCACAAACCGTATTATGTGGAGGTAGTGGTTCTTTTTGTAAGAACTCTGGAACCCTATTATCGTCCTTAGTAAAGCCTGCTCTTTCATTAAATACTAATTCAGTAGTTAAAACTTCCTTACCTATGTCTTCAACAAAAGTATCAGGAACATCTATTCCATAGCGAGATTCTACCAACGATTTAATCCAGTCTGGCCTGCCACCTACAACCAAGCCTGCAAACATACATAAGCCCAGGTTATCAATGTTTGCTATGCCTATCTGCAATTTCCTGGAAGCTTTAACCTTGCCTTTTGGAGAAAGTGGATCAGGAACCCTTAAGCTGTTTCCACAAGTATGGTCAGCTCCCATAGGGGATGTTGCATATAAAGGAATATTACCTTTTAAGGCTCTAGGATCATATGCTGGTATCCCTTGACCCTTAAAGGCTGGAACACGTTCGGCACCTAGCACTTTAGCCAGTATCTCTGCTCCTTGACCTAATAATCTTCCAACCAAAGTACCTTTTGAAATTTCGGTTATTAATTCCTTACATTTTTCCACATCTCCAAAAGCAAGAATTCCTCCATCCATTGCTACCCCTAGAGTAACTCCCATTTCAATTGTATCAATGCCATAATCGTTACACAGCTTATTTAAATGGGCTATTCCATCAAGACTGGGAATGTCAAGATTAGACCCAAACATAGCCATGGTTTCATACTCCATGGGTGCAACTATAGTTTTCCCTTGTTCATCAGGGTAAATATTAGAACACATAATAGGACATCCAGGCATGCACGGATGGGTAGTTTTACCCTCACCTCCTCTTTCCATTATAACATCATGCATTTTTTCACCTGATATCATTTCTGCATGTTCATAGGAACCATAACGGAAATTTTTTGTGGGAATAGCACCTAACGCATTTACAACTTGAATATTAACAGATGTTCCATATTGGGGAAATACATTTCCTGTTATCTGGTTTTCTGCTAGTCCTTTTCTAATGTGTTTACATATATCACTAAAGGTATCTTTATCATGATAAGATACACCCTCTGTTCCACTATCATCTAATACTATAGCTTTTATATGTTTTGCACCCATAACGGCCCCCATGCCACCCCTACCAGCATATCGGTTAGGCTTACCTTCAAGGTCACTAACAGCTACCCCTGCAACTGGGAGACAATATTCTCCGGCTTGCCCAATTGAAATGATGCTTACCTTTTTCCCAAACCTCTCCCTTAATTTTTCTGAAAGCTCATAATTTCCAAGATTAACGAGTTCATTTGCTAACTCTAGTCTTGCACCATCTTTGTTCACTACTACTATAAACCAGTCATCACTAGGTTTACCTTCTACAATTATAGCTTTTATGCCTAGCCGTGCTATCTTGTGACCAGCAGTTCCCCCAGCATTACTTTCTTTTACACCCTGAGTTAATGGGCTTTTTGCTCCAACAGATAGTCTTCCAGTACAAGGAGCTTTTGTTCCTCCTAAAATACCAGGCGCAAATATTATTTTATTATTTTCTCCTAATGGAGAACATCTAGCATCAACTTCATCAAGCAGAATACGGGCAGTTAATCCTCTCCCCCCTAACAACTTATATTCATCTGGGACTGGATCGTAATTAACAGTTTGCTTTCTAACATCTACTCTTAAAAACTTTTGCATAAATATTTCCTCCCAAGCTAGCGTATTATTCTCCTAGTTTATCAGTGACTTTTAAAGCATAAAGAATATCCCTTTCAGTTACTGGTGGTAAAATGTTATAAACTATAGGGACTCGTTCAAAGGTATTTCTAATAGCAACCAAAAATTGGTTGTCTGAAAGGTCAGCTACTCCCAAGCATCTTAATGACGTAGGAAGCCCAATTTGTTTATAAAAATTAATCAATTGGTTTATCTCGCTTTGTTTTCTACCTTCTAGCACCAATTGAACTAAAGTAAAGAATGCTACCTTTTCACCATGATAGTATTTTTTTAGTTCTTCGAGTACTGAAAATCCTAAAGGAAGAGCATGCGCTATTGATAGACCGCCATTCTCAAAGCCAACACAGCTCATTAAAATTGTTGCTTCTAGAACCTTATCAAAAGCAGGTGTCACAGATTTTGCATTCATGGCAATACAGGCTTGGTATCCATATTCTAAAGTAATATCACGACACATCTTGGCTATACCTATACTAGAGTAACTTGCAAACCCACCAAACCTATTTTTAACTCCCGCTTTACAACAAGCATCAGCCTCATACCAGGTACAAACTGCATCTCCAATTCCAGAAACAAATAGCCTTAAAGGGGATTCAACAATGATTTCTGTATCTACTAATATCAGGTCAGGATTTCTGCTCATTAATAAGCTCCGAACAAATTTACCTTGGTCATCATATATACCTGCACTTGAACTACACGGCGCATCTGAAGCAGCAACAGTAGGTACAATTATGATTGGTACTTTTTTCTCAAAAGCTACTGCCTTGGCAGTGTCTAAAACACGGCCGCCTCCAACACCAATAATTACTTCATAATTCTTGTCTGAAATGTAATTTAAAATAGCATTTATTTGCCTGTCGCTACATTCACCCTGAAACGAATAATAATCAGCAGTAACTTCGTTTTCATTGAAACTTCTATTAAACTTTTCTCTGGTTACACTTAAGGCAGTTTTTCCACCTATTACCAAACCATACTTTCCAAGATTACAAATATATTTCCCTGCTTTATCTAAAACATCTCTGCCCTGTATATACCTAGAAGGAAAACCTGCAGCTATCATCATCTAAAACACTCCTTATACCTAAATTACCTGCTCATAAATTAATTCCAGTTCTTTGAATGTTGCCTTTCTAGGGTTAATTCCTACATTACGGTTTTTAATAGCTTCTTCTACAAGAGCAGGTATTGCTTCTTTATCAATGTTATATTCCTTAAGATTTAAAGGAATATTTATATCTTCTATCAGTTTCTCAACAGCCAAAACACTCTTTTCAGCAGCTTCGCGCAATGTCAGTCCCTGGATGTTTTCACCAAGTATCTCAGCAACTTTGGCATATTTTTGCATGTTGCCTATATAGTTAAACTTCATGATTTTTGGGAGCAATACTGCATTGGCTACACCATGAGGTACGCCATAGTGCCCACCTAGCGGATGAGCCAAAGCATGAACCAGACCTAAATAACCATTACCAAAAGACATGCCTCCCAGCATGCTCCCTAAAAGCATTTTACTCCTTGCTTCAATATTATCGCCTTTTGCCACAGCAGGTCTTAAGGACTCACCAATAAGCTTCATAGCCTTAACTGCCAACATATCAGTAAACACATTAGCCCCAGAGTTCACAAAAGATTCAAGCGCATGAGTTAGTGCATCTATCCCGGTAGCTGCAGTTATGTGTGGCGGAAGAGTAACTGTCATATCTGGATCAAGGATAGCAACTTCTGGAATCAATAACGGGTTGCCAATTCCCCATTTTAATTTAGTTTCATGATGAGTAATTACTGAAAACTTTGTTACTTCACTTCCCGTTCCTGAAGTAGTAGGAATAGCAATATATGTGAGTTTTGGATTTATAAATTGTTTATTCTTAAACCAATAATCTTCAGGCTCACCTTCATTGGTACTTACACTTGCCAAGCACTTTCCAGCATCTAACACACTACCTCCACCTATGGCAATAATAGCCTGAGTTTTACTGTCTCTTGCCAGTTCAACCCCCTCTGTTACAGTTGGAAGCTTAGGGTCTTCTTCAATTTTATCAAAAACAATTGTTTGCATTGAATCTTTAAGAAGGTTTGTAACTTTATCAACTAAACCTGCACTTCTAACTCCTTTATCTGTAACAATGAGTATGCGCGAAGCATTGTACCTTTGTAATATGTTACTTACGTTTTTGATAGCACCAGACCCAAAAATAATTTCACTATTTCTTGAAGTTACAAAACTAAAATCATAATATGAATTCACAGTTGTAGTCCTCCTTGTTTATTAATCAAGCTTTATAATATAAATTGAACTAACCATAATGATAATTGAGGAAAAACGTAAATGAAAAACAATGCTAAAAGCATGGCTATAATTAAGGGTATCGATTTTACAAAAAGTGTAACAATTGGTATCTTTGCAATACTGGAAACTACATAAAGATTTATTCCAATAGGTGGAGTTACAAAACCTATCGTCAATGTAGTTATCATTGCGATACCCCAATGAACCGGATCTAAACCTAAGTTTGTAACTATCGGACCAATCAATGGAACAAGTATCAATATAATGGGTGTCGTATCCATTACCATACCTGCAATAAATAATATTAGAAATAAACTAAACATTATAATTATCTCGGATTCAGAAATGCCTAATATGGCATTAGTGAATAAAGATGGAATTCTGAGCATGGTAATAGTTTCGGAAAATAAAGTTGCTAGGGCGACAATTGGCATTAACACACCACATACAACACCACTTCTCAAAAATAAACCTGACATATCACTAACTTTCATTTTCTTTCTAAGAAAACTCACTATTAAACAGTAAGCAACAGCAATTACTGCGGACTCAGTTGGTGTAGCAATGCCTCCATAAATAGAACCTAGGATTATGATGGGTGCTATAAGGGCAAATTTAGCATCCCAGATAGCTTTTAATAGTTCACTGGCAGAAAACTTTTGAACTGGTGGATCATACCGATGTACTTTACACATAAAGTAATTAGCTACACACATAAATGCAATCATAAGTATTCCGGGCAGTATACCAGCTATAAATAATGCTCCTACTGAAACGCCCGCTACTGAGCCATAAATAATATAGATAATGCTTGGGGGAATAATTATTCCCATACAAGCCCCGCAAGCAACAATTGCACCGGAGTAATCCCTTGTATACTTGCTTTCCATTTCTGGGATCATCATTCTTCCCATGGCAGCAGCAGTTGCTGAATTAGAACCACTAATAGCGGCAAAAAACCCTGAACCAATTAAAGTAGATGCACCTAACCCACCTTGAATCCATCCAAACATAGCGTATGCTAGTCTTACTAGCTGCCTTGCCATGCCACTATGGGCTATTATATCACCTGTTAGAATAAATAGTGGCACAGCTAAAAATGCAAATTTATCGATACCTGAGAAAGGAACCTGACCTACAACTAGTAGTGGGTAGTTACATACCCACATTAAATATATAGTTCCCAGGCCTAATGCTACAAGTATAGGAACACCTATTCCCATTAGTATAGCTGTCCCAACTAGACCTGCCATAACTTCGTAACTCATAATATGCCTCCCTCTATAAGTACAGCTGATTCTATTCTAGCTTGCCTTCTTTATACTCTTTAATAGTTAAAATAAATCTTTGTATTAATCTGTATATCATTAGTGCCCAACCTAATGGCACAGCAGCATATACATAGGCCATATTTAAATTTAACTTTCTTAAGCTTTCTGACATCGCCAGTGTATCTGTTCGAATTTGCAATTGCATTATTTGTACAGAATAATAAATAATAGCAACAGCTAAAATCAAAAAGCAAATATCATAAAAGATATAAAGGTAAAACTTTATTTTTTTACTCACCAAATTATCTATAATACTTATTCTCAGATGCCCTCTTTCCCTTACTGCATAAGCTGCAGCAAAACAAACAAGAAACACAAAAAGAAATCTTGCAACTTCCTCTGACCAATCAGTTGAGGCAGCAAAGAAATAGCGCCTAATAACTTCATTTAATAAAATAACAGTGAATGAAAAATAGAAAACTGTAATGGCATATTCTTCAATTTTACTATCCAAAAACTTAAAAACTCTCTTTAAAAGGTTTAACATTGAGGGTTTATTTTTATTATAATCCTCAGAATTAACATTTTTTTTCAATATAGCTCCTCCTTGCAAACTATATTAACGGCAACATTAGTTAGACGCTAGGTGAAGCCATGACTTCACCTAGCTATTTAATCATTTTACGATACAGTTTTTGCCATTCTATCATAAATATCTTTACCCCAATCCTGTTTCAAACTATCCCAGACAGGCAAGTGGTGACCAACCTTGTCAAACCATATTTTATATTCTTCAGGTGTTGGAGTGTAAATTTCTTCTACTCCATCGTCAAGCATCATCTGGTTAATCTTTGGAAGCTGCTCATTTAATTGGCGATCCAATTGCCATGAAGTAATTTCTCTAGCTGTAGTATCAATCAACTCTTGATAATCCCTCGGCAGGGAATTATACCAATCAAGATTCATGCTGTGCATATCAAGACTTAAATACAAGTTAAGCTCTGATACAAATCTACAAACTTCGTGAATTCTATTATTATAAGTAGGAGCTGCCCCAACATTTAATCCATCAGCTACACCCTGCTGAATTGCAGTATAACATTCACCCCAAGGAATGGGGGTCGGAGCTGCGCCACACATTTCAAAAACCCTTTGTTCAGCCACAGAAGCTGTAGTACGAATCTTCAAGCCCTGCAGGTCATCTGGGACACGAACATTGTTTTGTACCCTTCTACCAAGGAATAATACCCTCCAGCCCGCAGGAGCAAAAAATAGAATTTTAAAGCCTCTCTTTTCAGCAGCTTTACCTAGGGTATCTTCTAGAACTCCTGTATCATGAAGCTTTTCCCAGTCAGCCCTATCCTTTACCAAATAAGGCAAGTCCAAGAGATTATATTCCGGAACAAATTGTGCTGCATTAGCACTGCTATGTTGACATGCCTGAACTTGTCCCATCTGTGTTTTTTCAAGAGCAACTCTTTGTTCACCCAGCTGTCCACCAGGATATATGTCAACAACTATTTCTCCGTTAGACTTGTTTTGAATACGTTCTGCAAATTCCCAGCATCCTAATTCATGAATATGAGATAGCTCTTTCTGCTCTGATACTGCCCAGGTAATTCTGACAGGGTCCTTAGCAGGGTCTGCTACCTTCTTTCCGTTGCCACAACCAATTAAGCTAGGGCTTAATATTAACCCTGCACCAACAATACCAGCACCTTTAACAAATTCCCTCCTAGAAAACCTTTTTTTCCCCACAAACTTTACCTCCTTATTTTTTTAGTAAGGTATATCTAAAATGCAGGAACTTCCTGCATTATGATAAAAGATTAATATAATCAATAGCATTTCTTAATCTTTGAACTGTCACTGTCTCTGATATTTCTCTTAATAACAATTTTTCATTTTCTTAAGATTCATAGAATAGCAGGACCTTCATTTAATAGCACTCTTTATATTTTAATATGCAAAGAGAGTGCCATATTTAAATAGTTAATAAAACTCCTTAGAAATAAAGAAAAGGAGTTTATGTATAGGTTATAAAATTAGTATTACTTAATTGAATTTTCTAATCTTTTAGAATTTAAATGTTTAATAAAATTAATTTATTCATAGCCCACAAGGAAAAACTACATAATAAAAATGCCTGGTTACAATTTCTAGTTTTCTAGAATATTAGAAACTACAGCTAGGCATTTATCCCATATTGCTTAAGTTTGTTATATAATGTAGCCAAAGAAATCTTAAGCTGTTTGGCAATTTGCTTTTTTCCTTCTAGGCAATTTCCATATATCAACACTGCCTTTTTTAAAGCTCGCCTCTCCGCATCAGCCACAATCTCAGCTAAACTATCCATATCCATATCATTCTCATTCAAACAAGAAGCATTATCTGGCTTATAATTATCTACTATCTTTGGGGGTAAATGCTTGGGATAGATAACCGTACCTTCAGCCATATTAGCAGAAAATTCTATTGCGTTTTCCAGTTCTCTTACATTTCCCGGCCAATTATAATCAACTAGCTTTTCTAAAGCTCTAGACGAGAACTTAAGTTTTCTACCAAAGCAGTACTTTTTTAAAAAAAACTCACTAAGACATTTTATGTCCTGTTTTCTTTCTCGAAGGGCAGGCAATCTTATTGGCATTACATGAAGTCGGTAATACAAGTCTTGTCTAAATTGCTTTTGTTCTACCATAACATCTAAGTCTCTATTTGTTGCTGCAATAATACGTACATCAATAGAGACTTCCTTTACTGATCCTATTCTCCTTAGTTTTCTGTCTTGCAAAAAACGTAATAATTTAACCTGCATTGCTAAATCCAAATCACCAATCTCATCCAAAAATATTGTTCCACCATCGGCCATCTCAAATAGACCTATTTTGCCACCTTTTCGAGCATCAGTAAAAGAACCACCTTCATAACCAAATAATTCGCTTTCAATTAAATCCTTGGGAATAGCAGCACAGTTTACTATTATAAAGGGACCAGCATTCCTAGAGCTGGCATTGTGGATGCCATGAGCAAATAGTTCCTTTCCAGTTCCGCTTTCTCCTGTTATTAAAACATTAGAATCACTACTTGCTGCCTTTTCACAGTTTTTCTTAACTTCTGTAATAGCTTTACTATCTCCTATAATATCATCAAAAGTATATCGTGCCTTGAATGATGTTTTTAAAGCCTTCTCTAATAACTGCAACTTTTTACTCATTTGTTTTAAATTAGTAATATTTCTTGTTACTGTTAATCCAGCTATTACTGCACCTTCTTTATCCTCTTTAATTGGATAGCAGCTAACTAGATGCTCTTCAACTCCTTCTTCAACAAAATTGTTTAACTGAGGTTTCCCGGTTTGAATAGCTTTAGGCAAAAAGACTGCTGGCTTCAACACATCCTGCACACGACGTCCTAGCAATTCCTCTTTCTTTTTCTTCTTTAAAGCCAAAAAACTCTTATTGACATATCTAATTATACAGTCTTTGTCTACAATTAAAATTCCTTCATCAAGTACTTCTAATGCATTGATAAACCATAACATACTAATTTGCTTGGCACGATTAACCATCTGGTTATCAACATCCAGGTTAAAATCATCAAAGCATACTCCTGAGAACAACTTGGTAATTGATGTTTTTAAAATAAGACCTTCTAGTGATTCTCCAAGAAAAGAAGGTATATCTTCTTTAAATGACTGGTCCATTAATACTCCAAGGCACATTCCATTATGATTGATTAGAAGAATACCATCTTTATCATCTTTTTTGCACAATACTCCCGTAATCTTCATAATAGTTCCCCCTAAGACCACTCTAATACCCTAATAAGTATTTTTTAACTTATTTTCCGCACCCTTACACAACAAGAACTAACATTTATCCCAGTCAATTTTTTCGGGAAGAGCCTATGGTAATTAAGGGGCGCCTACCCTAGTAAACACATCAATGTCAAACCCTATTAGTTTTAGCGCCCTAGTAAGGCGATTATAGTTTTTCGGCAGATGCCGCTTTATAATAATACCACCTTCCTTAAAACACAATATCCTAACAGAACTAAAGAGCTCAAGCGCCCTGTTACCTGTTGGGGCAAAAGTCTTTTTTCCTCCTGCAATATCTAACGGTTTTGACTCTTGTTCTAATGCCTTACGTACACGTCTTTGTAAAACAATATAGACAATTAAAGCCATGAGAATTAT
>JBFLYC010000045.1:0-18459 GCA_040756735.1 Bacillota bacterium
AAATTAAAATGGTTCGAAGAAGGGGGTACGGGCGTGCCGGGATTGAACTGCTCAATGCCCTTATGGTTCTTCCCTGGTATTACTATGATGCTGACGACAGCTATAAGCGGGGAAATGTATCCGCCGCTTAGAAGCCATCACCCTGGCATATCGCTCGATGCGAAAGAACCTTAAAAAATGAAAATGAAGAATATAGGAAACAGCTTCAATAGAATTAAATAGCATTCAATTAGTTGAGGTAATCAAACTCGTGATACATAGCTAATAGCAGTTCCGATTTCGATTATTGGCTATTGTGCAGTTGGCTATAATGGTTGAAGCTTCTCCCAAAGAAATTAAGACGCCATCTTGTCATAATTTTAACAAAAATATAATTGATTTTATGACAGAAGTTGCATATACTATAAGAAGGAGGCGAGGACAATGCTAAACTTTGATTTGGTAGGTAAAAAGTTTAAAGTTTTAAGAGAACAATACGGATTTACGCAAGAGCAGCTTGCTCAGTATTTAAATGTAGACCAGAGTTATATTTCCAAATGTGAAAAAAATGAGCGTCAATTTAGTGTAGATATTCTCGAGAGGGCAGGCAATCTTTTTGGGTGCTCGCTTGAATACTTTACAAGTGACGAAGCAGAATATTCTCCTGCAGCTATTGCTCTCCGGGCAAAAGCGGTTACTGCCGAGGATCTGGAGACAATAGCAACAATGAATAAAATTGCTTTAAATCTGCGTTATATGGAAGGATTGTTGAAAGGAGAATAAATGTGAAGGAAAAAATACAAATAAATTCCGATGCCATAAATTTACGCAAATATTTTGGTGAAGACATGTATTCTCCCATTGATATTTTTTCCATGCTGAGTACCAGCGAAGATTTAACCATAGTATTTTATCCAATGAGTGAGCGGATAAGCGGATTATGCATCAGAGACAAAAATAACAAGTTGATAGGAATTAATTCGACATTAACTTACGGTCGCCAGCGATTTACGGTAGCCCATGAGTTATGTCATTTGTTTTATCACGAGAATTTTGAGAGTGTAGTGTGTGCAAAGGATTTAGACAAAAACAAAGATCCCTTGGAAAAGGAAGCAGATATGTTTGCGTCGTATTTTTTGGCTCCATATGAAGCATTAAATGAATTTATAAGAACTAAATTGAAAAAACAAAAAAAGAAATTAGATGTTATTGACATTGTAAAAATAGAACAGTACTTTGGTTTAAGCAGGCAGGCAACCCTTTGGAGGTTAATTAATGATGGCTATCTGTCTTCTGATGAAGCCGAACCAATGAAAACAGGAATAATTTTATCCGCTCAAAAGCTTGGCTTTGACGCTAAGTTGTATTTGCCTACACCAGAGGACAAACAATATGTAACATATGGTAAGTATATTAAAATGGCAGAAGAATTAAAAGATAAAAACCTTATTTCTAAAGGAAAGTATGAGGAATTATTATTAGATGCTTTTAGGAGTGATATCGTCTATGGCTTAAACACTGAAAGAGAAGAACGGTATGATTAAAGAATTATTTTTTGACACTGATTGCATATCTTCTTTTTTGTGGGTCAAACAAGAAAACCTCTTATTGCAGTTATATCCAGGCAGGATTATTCTACCTTATGAAGTATTTATTGAATTATCAAACCCAAGCATACCTCATATCAAAAGAAAAATTTCTGCCCTTTGTTCAAATGGTGATGTTTCAACAATGAAAATAGTGATGAGAACGGAAGAGTACAGGCTATTTTATGAAATGGCAATTTCGCCTCCAAAAGGCGAAGTAGTTATAGGTAAAGGTGAAGCTGCAGCTCTGGCACTGGCGAAAGTACATAACGGCATTGTTGCCAGTAATAATAAGAAGGATATCAAAAGATATATAGAAAAATTGAAATTAAATCATATTACAACCGGCGATATTTTGGTAGAAGCCACGAATAAAGGGCTGATAGATGAAAATACAGGTAATCAAATATGGGCCAACATGCTTTCAAAACAAAGGTTATTGCCGGCAGCAACTTTTTCTGATTATCTTAGACTTTGTTAATGATGTTTTAGAAACAGGGTAATAATGGTTTAGTGACAGCATAAGGCGCGGTTTGATACAACTAAAGTCACGAAAAGTACATCGATGCGGGGAGGACCTTGGGCTTATGGTTCGAGGCTTTTTTTGTTAATAATCTATCCAAGCTCTCTAAGGTAAAGGATTCTATAAAATAACTTATAGTAGCCTCACCACCGGCACGCCAGCGCTGAAGTCTCTTAAATCCGCTTTGGGACTGGTATTTTTTTCGGGACTTGCTAATTTTACCTTTGCGGGGCAGGCTGCATTGCTTAACACCCTTTTCTTTTTAGGATTCGTTCGTTTTCAGCACTGCCGAACCCACGGTCACCTGCCACTGCCCTGGGCGGGCGGCCAAAAGTTTTGATATGTTTATTGACAGTGCCAACCAATAAAGTATCATCGCTGGGGTTGCCGTCTAAAACTTCATAGCCAGTAATTACTTGTTCTTCGGTTTCCTGTAACATCACCTTGTACCCAAACTCCGTTGGATTATGGGTTTTTCCGCGCCGGATTGGGCGCGCAGCAGTATCAAAGACGCTGATGATCCTGTTCGGAAGGTGGAGATTGCCTTCCTGGACAGCGTTAGTCTGGCCGATAATTTGTTCTGTTACCTTGATACTTTCCTTAAGATCTTGAACTAAATTACAAATCTTTTGAGATACGTGATCTCCATTGCGGTTTAGAAACTGTTTAGTGTTTGTAACTATCTTCTGTGCATCAATGACTACTTGTTTGGCGGTTTCCATGATTTCACCGGTAATTTTTCTTACTTCCGCGTAAGACTCACCGGTACGCCACTTGGCTACTTTAGCGATTGATAAGATACGCTTTTTGACGGACCTTTGCCGGTCCTTGAACATATAAAGTAGATGGAGTAAAAGAAAAAATTCTTGATATTAACCCTAAAGCAAAGTGTCAGAACTACAGATTTAATGTACTGGATGACTATTCCTTCAACCTTTACAACTTGTTAAGTTGTGATTTGGTAATTTCTACAATAGATGACCAGGAAGCTAAACATGCTATTGATTCTACATTGGTTCCATACGGAAAAAAGGTATTATATTCAGGAGCTTTCTATAACTCGGTGGCAGGTTTTGTTCAGGGCACTGTGAGGTCGTTGCAAGGATTGAACATGCCTGAAACTCAGAAAAATAAAGGTTTTCAGCAGCATCTTTGGTTATTATAATTTTCATGCTACCCTTGAGGGGATAAAAAAGATGACATAGTCCCTAATCGAAGTAGAGACAAGCTTAGAGGGATTTTTCTTGTTGATAATTATGCTTTTGTGGGTAATTTTACAAGCAGAATTGTCAGTCACAATAACAAATTCAAAGTATATGTGACAAATTTATATAGCTTTTCCAAATTGTTTCGCACCCTGCGTGAAGAATTGAGTTGGACGCATTAAGATTCAGATATGAAGGTTATAAAGGAACACTTGTTCTGGAAGTTTTTATAAGGTATGATATTAATTATAGGGTTGAAGAAAAATATGGTAATAAGAATGTTATAAGTTCTCACTTCTATAAGTTAAGTGAGGGCTTCACAGGTACGGGGGTAATGTGAGATGCCAAAGAAACCTGTTAAAGAAACAATTCACGCAAAAGGTGTTGACATTACGATTTATACAGAAGATTTTCAAAATGAGTTCATATCACTTACAGATATTGCTCATATAAAAGCGATGAACCTTTTATTGTTATCAACAACTGGATGCGGGGAAAAGATACCATTGAATTTTTAGGACTCTGGGAACAATTACATAATCCAGACTTTAAACCTATCGAATTCGATAGGTTTAGAAAAGAAGCTGGATACAATGCTTTTACGTTATCTCCACAAAAGTGGATAGAAAATACAAATGCCATTGGCATCGTATCCAAGTCAGGTCGTTATGGCGGAACTTTTGCCCATTCCGATATTGCTTTTGAGTTTGCATCCTGGATATCTGCAGAGTTTAAACTCTATATAATTAAAGATTATAAAAGATTAAAAAACGATGAAAGCAGCAAACTTTCTTTAGGTTGGAATCTAAATCGTGAGATATCAAAGCTAAATTATAGAATTCATACTGATGCCATCAAGGAGAACTTAATTCCACCGGAATTATCACCATATCAAATCTCTATAACCTACGCTAGTGAAGCTGACGTTCTAAATGTCGCTCTGTTTGGAATCACCGCCAAACAATGGCGTGACGAAAATCCTGATAAAAGCGGAAATATCAGAGATTACGCTTCATTAAACCAATTGTTGGTTTTAGCGAATATGGAAAGCTATAATGCGATTCTAATTGAACAAGGCAAACCCCAGCCAGAACGACTTCAACTATTAAATAAATTGGCTATTCGTCAGCTTAAAAAAATTGAGGAAATCAATGTAGATACAATTAAAAAGTTGGGCAAATAGTTTATTATCAGTTAAAAAAGGTTCCATAAAGGGATGATAAGATGTTTGGAATAAATTGGAATATATTTAAGGCAAAATTCAATGGCAAAGAACAAAAGGCTTTTGAAAATCTTTGTTATCTTTTATTCTGTAATGAATTCAATCAAAATACCGGGATTTTCCGATATAAAAACCAGACAGGTATAGAAACAGAACCTATTGAGCATAAAGGAAAAAGAACCTCAGTATAAAACTAATATTGAAGAATATGCGGAGGCCAAAGAGATTGAAGTTGAATGGAGAGTACCCAGTCATTTTGAACGACAACTTGCGCTTGAGAATAATATTTTCTTAGCAAAACGTTTTTTTTCTTTAGAGAAAAGTACATTTGACCTTATACAGGACTTGATTCAACATACGGAATCAATCCTTGCCCCTATCCGCTCAGACATAGAATATAAGGGCAATATAATTAAATTGGACAGGTCAGCAACTCTGGCTGATTTAAAAAATGTTTCAGCCAAGTCATCGGTAGTTATATTAAGCGGAAAAGGTGGGGTTGGGAAAACCGCCGTAATTAAAGATTTATATAGACAAGTAAAAGAGACGATACCAATGTTTGTTTTTAAGGCCACAGAGTTTAATATCCCTAACATTAATAATATCTTTAATGCTTACGGAAATTTTACATTAACCGATTTTATATCTGAATGTCAGCGAATAGAAGAAAAATATATTGTCATTGATTCTGCTGAAAAATTATCCGACATAGAGGATCAGAGCGCATTTCAGGAGTTTTTATCTGCGCTTATTAATAACAAATGGAAAGTTATCTTTACGACAAGGCATAGTTATCTAGACGATTTGAAATTCCAGTTAATTCTTGAAGTGTATCGGTTACCCTTTATACCATTTAATATTGAAGAAATCAAGGGAGAAGAACTTAAGAATCTTTCCTGCAAATATTGCTTTAATCTTCCGCAAAATGATAGGTTATTCGAACTGCTGCAGAATCCATTTTATTTCGCTGAATATTTGAATGAATACGAAAATATAGAAAGTTCTGCAAGTCTCTTTGATTTTAAAAATCTTTTATGGGATAAGCAAATTTTAAAATCAGCCCATCGAAAGAATAACATTCATATCAGGAGAGAGAATTGCTTTTTACAGATTGCACTTAAAAGAGCTAATGAAGGGCAGTTTTATGTAAATACAAAGCCTTGAGTGTATAAAAAAGATATATTCGTTAAGGTAATAGGGCTGCATTTAATATTATGATAAATTTGATGTAGTATTTTACGAATGAAAGGTGTATAATAATAGCAAAGAAGGAGGCGGTTATAAATGCCAAACATTAAGCCCATATCAGATTTAAGAAATTACAACGAAATCCTGCGGGACATTGCCGTAGGTGAGCCAGTGTTTTTAACCAAAAATGGCAGAGGAAAATTTGCTATTATTGATATTGCTGAATATGAGAAATTAAAGGCTTCACTAAAGCTGATGTCACAGCTTGCCCAAGGAGAACTGGCCGGGAGAGAGAAAGGATGGATGACAATAGAGGAAGTGGAAGCAGAACTGGGGATTGAGGATGTATAAGCTGAAAATTTCACCTGAAGCTAAAGATGATTTAGCAGTAATTAAACACTATATTTCTAAAGAACTTTGCAATCCACAGGCAGCTATAAATCTTGTTTCTAAAATCACCAAAAAGATACGTGGGTTGACAGAGTATCCCGGAATAGGTTCGCCACTATCTTCCGTCCTAGATATACAAACAGATTATCGTTTTCTTGTTTGTGACAATTACTTGATATTTTACAGGTACGAAGATGGAATTGTTTTCGTGTCAAGAATCTTATACGGTAGACGGAATTATGCGCGTATCCTATTCGGTGATTTGTTGGAGGATGAAGAAATATAGAATATAAAATTTTAAGTGCATCGTCAGTCAGCTTGAAGCTGGCATTTTTCATGGTTCAAAGCATACGGAAATTGCGCCATGAAGATTATTGAACTTATGAGGTATAACGGCTTGAACCCCTAGTATTGGAAAATAAATGCGTACTAACTCATCCATCCTAAGTTTTTCAATTAATATCGACATTATCTAGTTCTTCAACAACCAACCCGATATGAATTATCGGCCACCTGCCTTGTGATGTCAAGGGCAGGGCCACTAACGCCTGCTAACGCACCCTTGACATCACAAGGCAGCCTGCTTGAATTACCTTAAGGGTTGGTTGAGGAATTATTATTAAGCCTTACCTAAGCAATAAGCTCACGGCCTGCAATGCTGCCTTCTGTCAGTGATTTATAAAACTTGGCTGGAGCCATATAACCTATACTACCATGCCTGCGCCTGTTGTTATAATAATCCATGTAGTCACTAACATTACGGTAGACTTCCATGAAACTACTAAATTCATGTCTTTTATAGCACTCATCTTCTAAGATAGCATGGAATGATTCTATATAAGCGTTCATATTAGGTGTCTTAACAGGTATTCTTTCGTGCTCTATTTTCCATTTGTCACAGGTTTTCTTAAACAGTTTGGCTGTAAACTGAGGACCATTATCTGTCCTAATAATAGGCAATTTCATGCCTGGTCTAAACCCTCGTTTTATAAGAGCAGAAGTCAATACCCTGCAGGCATCCTTTGCTGTAGCACTTAATCCTAAATGATAGCCTACTGCTTCTTTGTCAAATACATCTATTATTGATAGCTGAAAGAAGAACTGATCTGTACCAGCTATATACCCATATTTTAAGTCTGCTTGCCAGAGCTGGTTGGAACCTGTTGCCTTTTCTCGTTTAGCTAGCTTTCTCGGGCGGTTAGGATAAATTTTGCGCTGTGGACGTAAGATATCAAGTTCTTTGCAAAGCCTATATACCTTTTTGTGGTTGATTATTAGTCCGTAATCCTCTTGCAAGCTAATGGTTAGCTTCTTATAGCCATAGGGAAAACCATCACCAGTAATAAGCTCACAGAGATATTCTTTGATGCGCTCATCTGAAATTCTCTGTCCTTGTTTGTTTAAGGAGTAACCTGGTATCTTACGTCCAGTCCGCCTTTGTGGTGGCTTCTTGTCACCTTTATTTTCTTTTTCTGTGTGGTAGTAATAGGTGGATGATGCTAGGCCGATCACGTTAAGGACAATGGTTGTATTATAGCCCTTTTCTATCCACCTTTTTGCAATGGTAACGTGATCGGCTACCGAGGGTTTGCACAATCCCTCAGTTCCTTTAGAATTGACAACTCTAGTTCTTTTTCTGCTAGGAGTCGTTTTAGTCTGTCATTTTCTGCAGCAACTTCTTTTAACTGTTTTTCCATAGCTTTGATTCTGGCTTCTTTAGCTTTAGGCAAGGATTTTACTGAACCATTTTTACGTCTTGTCTGGATCCATGTATGAATATTGCTTGGTGAAAGTTCATGCCTTCTAGCTACTAATGCAACATTACCTATTTCCTGGCATTCTTTAATAATCTGTTCTTTGAATTCAAGACTATAGTTCTTTTTTGCCATTATCTCTACCCCCTATATTAATGCTAACATATTTCATATGTTTTCTCCAAGTCTTCTAGGGGGCTATAGAGAAATGAGCTGCTTGATAAAGCTGAGGAATTGTTAGTCAATGAGTTAGAAATTCCTCCTATTGATAATCTAATGCAAATAACTTATGATGAATCAAACCAATTAAGCAGTTTTGTAGTAAAACT
This sequence comes from Bacillota bacterium, assembly GCA_040756735.1. Taxonomy (GTDB): domain Bacteria; phylum Bacillota; class DSM-16504; order Desulfitibacterales; family Desulfitibacteraceae; genus JBFLYC01. The sequence goes on from JBFLYC010000045.1 coordinate 8,177, forward strand.
GAGCGATTTAAATGGAAGATTAGATGCATCATATCATATTCCAATTGTTAATGAAATTGTTAATTACCTTAAAAATAAAGCGAAACTAACAACTTTGGGTGATAGCCGAGTTACTGAAAAGATAATACTGGCGGAATATTTAAAAGGGTTTATGTTGAAGAGGGTAATGGAGTTCCTTTTTTAGGTGGAAAAGAAATTCTGCAGCTTTCGCCTACACCCGAAAAATTTTTATCGTTAAAATATCATAAAAAGCGAATCGATAAAGAATTAAAAATAGAAGAAAATATGATACTGATAACTCACCGTGGTACAACTGGAAACGTTGTATTTGTTCCAAAACATTTTGAGGGTTTTGCGGTGAGCCAAAACGTAATAAAAGTAAAGCTTACATCAGAGAAGATAGCTGGATATGCTTTTGTGTTTTTAAACAGTACATATGGAAAAATATTAATAAAGCGCCATACGTACGGTTCAGTTGTTGACATGATAGATAATAATTGTGTTCGGAATGTAGAATTTCCTTTATTACATAATAGAGAAATCCAAGAACAAATAATTACCAATCCGGCTATTAATGAGATGACTCCCCCCACCATTTGTCTAGTTTCTTCACTTGATGCACTGATCATCAAATCTCTACCTCCTTTTTAATCCAGGTATTTTTGATTTTTCATACCCTACATCCATACTAGCAGTTATATTTTTGCAGGGATTTGCCAATTGGCAAATCTTATGGGCATTTTTGTATTCTGCATAGAAATTTTTGAGATTTGCTTTTAGGCAAGAAAGATGCTGGAATTCCATTTAAACCAGTTGCAAAAGATGATAAGGTAGATACTATACTTACAGAAAAAATCTTTTCCATGTTTGTATTGGCTCCATTTATAGTATCCACTAAATTATTTATTCATAAAAACACAGTGTTGCATAGAAAAAAACAAATAAGACGAATAAATAGATAGCACCAACTTGTGTATCTGGTGTATAAAGAAGAAAGGATTTAAAATAATCAACATGTTGGACGCATTATGAGTAGTATTGTGATGCGCCAAATTGTATAATATTGCTAAACCATATTATAATAAGTTATGATGTTATTGCAGGAAGTACTATTGAAAGTATCTTGGAGGTTAAGTTGGTGGAAGAAACTAAAAACAAAAAGGTTATACATGAATTTTTAGAAGACCCCCGGTACAGGCAGTGTAATAAAGAGGCATTGTTGGGGTTGGGCCTGGGGGTGCTTAATTTAATATGGTGGTTTGCATGGGGTTACGGTTTAGGTTCAAAGCCTATAGAAAACTATTCATATGTTTTTGGGCTGCCCATGTGGTTTTTTATGAGCTGTATCGTTGGTGCTGTGTTATTTACATCTTTAGCTGTGCTTATGGTGCTGAAATATTTTAAAGATATGCCCCTTGGAGAATTAAGTGAAGAAGAAGCAGCAAGGATGAGGGAGATGAGTTAGAGTTGTCGTCTGAGATTAATTTCGATGTGTTGATTCCATTAGTCTTATACTTGGTTTTTGTCTTTGCAATTGGTCTTTATAGCAGCAAATATGTTTCATGGGCAGCTCAAAGAGAAGGGAAAGGCTTCTTTGTGGAGTTTTTAGTCGGTAATCGTGACATTGGGGGATTTGTGCTTGCCATGACCCTTGTTGCTACATATCTTAGTGCAGGCAGTTTTATAGGTGGGCCAGGTGCTGCATATACCTATGGGCTAGCCTGGGTGTTTTTAGCCATGAGCCAGATGCCCACAGGATATTTTACTCTCTCTGTACTAGGTAAAAAATTTGCAATTGTAGCAAGAAAGATAAATGCGGTAACTATTACAGACTTCCTAAAAGAACGATATGAGAGCAAAGCTATTATTTTAATATGTTCACTTTCAATTGTCTTCTTTTTCACTGCAGCCATGACAGCTCAATGGATAGGTGCTGCCAGGATTCTTGAAGGGTCTGTAGGACTGCCCTATAGAACAGCGCTGGCTCTTTTTGGCTCAACAGTCTTAATATATACAATTATTGGGGGCTTTAGGGCAGTTGCTCTTACTGATACACTGCAAGGCATAGTGATGGCTGTGGGAACTATAGTACTTATCGTAACGGCTGTAATTGCCGGTGGGGGAATTAGCAATATAATACAGAAAATGTATGAGATAAACCCTGGTTTGCTAAGCCCCTACAGTATAGATCCTAATTTTATGTCTGCAGCCTGGGTAACATCCTTTTGGATATTGGTAGGATTTGCTGTTGTAGGACTGCCACAAATTGCTGTGCGGGCGATGAGCTATAGAGACAGTAAGAGCCTTAAAAGTGCAATAATATACGGGACAATTGTTTCTATGGTTCTTCTCTTAGGAATGCATATGCTGGGAGCTTTTGGGAGGGTATTAGTTCCCGACATTGCAGCCGGGGATCTGGTTGTGCCCACCATTACAACAACACTGTTTCCAAATTGGGCTGCTGGTTTGATTTTAGCAGGTCCCTTGGCAGCAGTCATGTCAACAGTGGATTCCATGCTTTTGCTTGCAGTGGGCGCTATTGTCAATGACCTCTATGCAAATTTTATTAAGTCAAAGGTAAAAAACAATGCCATGATAACATTTATAGCTTCTGTAGCAATTGGCATCATAGTCTTTATAGCTGCATACAATCCTCCACCGCTGCTGGTATGGCTGAACCTTTATGCAAATGCAGGTATAATCTCTACTTTCCTGTGGCCAATAATTTTAGGACTTTATTGGAAAAGAGCTAATGCCCAGGGTGCAATAGCTTCAATTGTTGTAGGTATTGGTTTTTACATGGTTTTCAACAGTTATTGGCCAAGGCCTTTTGGTATGCATGTTATAGTTCTGCCCCTGGCAATGTCATTGACTGCATTTGTTGCGGTAAGTCTATTTACAAAAAGACCGCCGCAAAGGATAATTGAAAAATTCTGGGGAGTCTGATTAAGCACTTGATAAGGCGCCCAGGTTTAATTGACCTAGGTGCAGCTTCACTGTGTTAATTACTTTTTCCTTCGGTATGCCAAAGATGACAATATTGTAAGAAAAAGAGGGTTCGTGTAGTGCTGCCAAGTCCCATGAGGCTGAAGTTTGTTTAATTATTTTTCCAGGTTTTGTACAGCTGAAAGCAGCATACACATCATTTTCAGCGATTAAAACCTTAATATGTCCGGGAATTATACCCTTTAAGTTTAAATCATCTGCAACCTTCGCAATGAAATCTGAGACTGCATCTGCTAATTTTTCTGAACTCAAAGGAGGCTGCAGCTTGATTATTAGTTTTTGGGCAACTGACTCATGCATAATTAGATATCCTCCATAAGATACTTTCTTCAATGCCATTTAATGCGGAAAGTGTAATCAATTCTGCGGGGGAGTTCAGATCTTTTACGCCGGATATGATGTTGTCTATTTCTTGAGAGCTTACTTCATCTATTTTATTGACCAGAATTAAATCGCCGGTTTTAATCTGGGATTGAATTAGCTCAGGTATGATTTCATTTAACTCGAACCATCGACTTGCGTCAGCCAGGATAAGTGTATATATATTTTGAATGCCTTTACCATATTTTGTTAAAGTACTTATTATAGCATCCGGCTTTGCTACTCCTGTAGTTTCTACTATCAGCCAGTCTGGATTAATTTGTTCTGCCAACTTGTTAACTGTTAAAGTTAAGTCTCCTGTCAGCTGGCAGCAGATGCACCCACCGAATAATTCCTTGACCAACAAACCTTCCTTGGATAAAAACTGATCATCAATTCCTACTTCCCCAACCTCATTTTCAATAATCACTACTTGTTGTTCACCATTTCCAACCAAATATTTGGCAAGGTGTCTGATGAAAGTGGTTTTTCCGGATCCTAGAAAGCCGCCTATGAGTAATAGTTTCATTGAAATTAACCTCCTAATGTACGGGGACACACCTAATCAAGGTACGGGGACACACCTCTTTCAGAGGAATGTCCCCAACGTATGCGTAAACTCTTGGTTTAGAGGAATGTCCCCAACTTATGCTTTTAACTGAGAAAATTGCATGTCCGAACTAACGATATTGCGAAAATAATCTAAGGATACCGGTTCACCTGGTTGGAGAATAATAAAATCATCATTCCAAGGACCTGTAAAAAGTCTTTTTAAATAGTATATAGACCCATTTATGATTTTGTGATCTAAATGAAATAGTTTGGCAAAGCAGTGACAGTGGTCTATATAATCATTTACACAGTATGCTCCTGTATCTATAAGCACCAGGCATTTATAGTGCTCCAGCATCATTTTGAAAACCCTGTTGGCTTTATCTTCTCCGTATTTATCTACACATCGTTCATATTCTTTAATAATATTATTCTCATGTTCAATCCAACCCCGGGTCAAGAAATAAGTGCCAACTCCTTGATTCAAATCTTGACGAGCCTGGCAGGACCCTAAAAGAAGTGAAATACAATCATCAACCTTGGGAATGATTAATTTTGCAGTTTCTGATTTAACACCCAAAAGAGAATTACCACAATACCCAAAAGCCAGTATGATATTTTCCACATTGGAAATCTTATTGATCCGTTCCTGTAATTTATCTCGAAGAGTATCAGGATAATTGTGAAGTCCTGACTCAATCCATACAACAGGATATTTGACATTTGTTTCGGATAAAGCCATTGTAACTTCATCTTCTATGGTTTGGCAGGCAACAATAATTGAGCTCATAATTCACCTCGTTGTTTTTATGTTGATTTTTATGCTTGATGCAGGAGTTTTTCTTTCTGGTTTAAAACTTTTCTGCAAATATCCACACCCAAGGTGCAATTCTTGACCCAATAGTCAGCGCCAATATAATCACACACTGTTTGGTTTACCAGACCTCCAATAATGATAATAGTTTCAAAAAGGTTAGGATGCTTCCTCACTAGAGAGACAGTTTCCTTCATGGAATCATAGGAATCAGAAATTAATCCGGAGAGACACAAAACAGGAGCGCCGGTATCAAGCAGCGTTTTCACAAACTCCTTAGGAGCAACATTTACGCCGAGGTCCAAAACGGCAAGACCATAATGCTGCATGGTTGAGATAGTAATATTTTTACCTATATCGTGAATGTCTTTTTCAACTGTTCCAAAGATAACCTGTGGATTTTTGGGGTTAATACTTTCTTCAAGCTCTCCCAGGGTAATTTTTTGAACTTGTTTATATATCTCGGCAGCTACAATAAGGTCTGCTAAGAAATATTTTCCTTGATTATACATATCCCCTACAATTTCTAAACCAGTTCTAACATCTTCTAAGAGAACAAAGGGTTCTATGCCCTTTTCCAATCCTTGACGAACTAAAAACAGCGCCCTTTCTTCTTTGATACCAACTACCGCAGATACTAAAAGGCTATGCACTTTTGGCATGGTCTTTCACAACCTTTCTTAAAAAGATTGAGATACAGCCTTTAATTTAAAACGATCACTGCGACAAACCATTTTGGACCAACCTATGGGTTGCTCGTTGGCTGAATAAATAATCTGCTCCACATATAAACAAGGCAAACCGGTAATTGTGTTTAACAATTTAGCCTCTTTGTCGGATAATGTACCTGCAGAAATCTCCAGGCTGTTGCGGATAGAAAAAAGTTCCGTATGATGAGCAACAAGATCCGGAAAAGCAGCATATTGAATTTCCTTTTCTAGAATTGGTGTGCCTTTTATGTATGGCAAAAAACGTGTATCTATTGCTATTGGTTCATCATCTGAGATAACACGAATAATCTTCAAAATTTTTGTTCCATGAACAACTTTCAATTTATCTGATATTATTTTATCGGCACAAATAACATCAACACTTAAAAGATGTACCTTTCCGTGCTCATTTTTACCTAATATATTGTTTTCGTGCAGCTTTAAAACAAGAGTGTCCATGGGTGGATTAGTGACAAAACTGCCTTTACCTTGAATTGATTTAACAAATCCCTCTTTAACTAATAAAGAGATTCCTTGACGTACAGTCATCCTGCTAACTTCATACTGTCTGGCAAGCTGGGTTTCTGATGGAAGCATATCACCGGGTTTAAGGTCACCGGATTCAATTTTAGCTCGGATGTCTTCTGCCAGGCGATAATAAGCAGGAATTAAAGATGATATTGGTTTCATGATATACGCAACACTCCTAGTAAAATTCTATTCTATTTAACCGCATCAATCATTGCTTTAACATTTTCTGGTTTAGCATTGGGGGGAATGTCACAACCCTGCGCAAGAATAAACCCAGTGGGCCCGATTTCGCTAATTAAGCGTTTACAATAATCATGAACTTCATCTGGGGTTCCCAGAGTAAACATGGCTGCTGGAACATCTCCCATGATGCACATGTGACCATCTAAAATTTCCTTGGCTTTAAAGATATCTGTCATGCCATCAGGTGAAAATATACATTTGCCTTTAGGCAATTCACGCAAGTATTCTAAGTCCCTAGTCCAACTGGAATCAAAGTGCAGTACGGGGATAACCCCTTCTTCCGCAACGGCATTGACAACCTGTTTGTAATATGGAAATACAAAACGCTGCCATAAGCGCGGCGCCAGGAATTCACTGGCTGCCCGCCAGCCACCAACCCAGATGGCAATTGGTTTAACTGCCCGTAATAACTGCCGTGTATTTTCGACCATTTCTTCAACTGCTACATCCATGGCGGCTTGTACCTTATCGGGAATGCGATACAAATCACGTAAAAAGGCTACCATGGACCTGCCGCCACAGAAGTTTTCGTAGGGAATAGTAACTATTGCTGGAGAAAAGGGAACAATTCCCAATTTAATGGTTGCCTGAATAGCTTCAGGAAATGACTGGAAAAAGGGCTGCATTTTTTCGCCTAGATTATCTAAACGATTCATATAATATTCGCCAATAAACGCATTGTAACCTTTTTCTATTATAAAATCATAATCCTCGACTGTCATTAATTCGATTTCTTCAACCTGCCATAACTCATCATCAGGCAAATCACGCCCAGGTATTTTGAGTTTAGACAGCCAAATTGAACTAAGATTGTGAACATAAAATGAAATATGCTGCAGACCGTCCACTTCACCTAAACTGGTAAAGGATTTTAACATTATCTCATTAGAAAGCTTGGGAATAGTACAAAAGTCTGAGAGTTTTACGCCTAGATGTTTGGCGCAAAAGGAATCACCTAAAGGAACAACCGGTACCCTATCAGGTTTTTCTAATGCTACTGCCTTTAGGATTCTATTTAACCGTTCATTATAAAGCTCCTGAGCAGATTTCATGACCTATTTCACCCCCAGCATTTTTTTAGCAATCTCCACACCTTGTGGAGCGTCTTCGCAGACTGCATCGGCTTTTACATAGTTACAAGTAGTCTGATCAACCGGACCGCCGCCTATTAACACTTTAATATTATTTCTTAATCCTTGTGCTGATAATTCGTCTATGGTTTTTTTCATGTTATCAAATGCAGTGGTTAATAAGCAGGAAAGTCCGACAAACTCGGGGTTATGTTCACGGACAGCATCAACGAATTTACTGATTGGGACATCTACACCCAGGTCGATAACCTTGAAGCCATTAGTGCTAAAAACTAAGGATACAATATCTTTCCCAATATCATGGATGTCACCGGCTACGGTACCCAGTACAATAGTGGCCATTTCCTTTTCTGTAGGCTGAAACTTACTCTGCAGGCTATTCGCTGCTTTTTTAAAGATATCTGCAGCCATGATTAATTCCGATAAGTAATATTCTTGAGATTGATAACGTTCACCAATGATTTCCATGCCAACTTGCAGTTCTTTAAAAATCTCTTCTGCCGGAACACCTTCACTTAGCTTTTCGTTAATTTCTTCAAATACTGAATCCTCTTTTAGATCTGCCATATTTAATGATAAAGAAGTGGTCATTTAAATCCCCCCAATTATTTTTTAATGCTTTGATTGGTTATGAACTTGCAAATATCGTACCGGATAATAAATCACTCCTTTTGAATGAATTTAGATAATTTTCTAACTTGTCTAGACATCTAGAGTATAAGACAAATTTTTGTGCTTGTCAATAATTTCTGATAATTTCATGAAAATAAACAACTTTTTTTAATTAAAGAAATTTTAGAATTCCATCATAGACTACCATCTCTATAAGGTTACCAATATAAAAGAATAAACACCCGGTTTAACGGGTGTTCTACTGGTTAATAAAATCTTAAAGCATTTTTAGATATAGAATCACTGCTCAGCGGTTAGCCATGCCCTATGGATCGAGTGTACATTACTCCAATAAACCTGTTATAGAAGCAATATAACGCTCAAAGTCTTTTAAGTTATTTTGCAAAATTAAATATACTTCCCTAGGATTCATTTCGTCATAAATATGAACTGCCCTGTTGCGGAACTTAACCATTTTCAAGTAAGTTTTCAAGTCCTCTTCTAAGATTACTCCCTTTTTATGCAGTATTGTAAAAGCTTCTCCATATGTCTTAGGAATGCCCCAATGATTACGTGAACACACATGGTTTGCCAGGTCAATCATAGCTTCAACTGATATTTGCAGGTACCTAATTGATGCTGCTATTAAAATATCATTATTATCAAAAACCTCTTCAGGAGTATCCTTTATTTTGTTTAACATATTGAGCTGCTGTTTGATAAAATGAATTTTATTTAGAACCTTATTCTTTGAAATCATTACTATATTCCTTCCTCAGCGCAATTTCATAATCCATATAAATCATATCCAAATCTATAGCATAATCCAGGAAGTATTTAACTACATATTCCTGAAAATCTGCTAGTAATACCTTGTCCCGCACGTATAGTATCTTCCCTGATGCAAGTATTTCATACTGTAATTCCAAATGAACTTCATTTAAAATGACCACATTTGTATCATCTTCTTTGAGAATATTTGAAATATCACATATCCAATTTAGTTTTTGTTTGAAATCCCAATTTACGCCGGGTCTTAGCAGCAAGGCAATATCAAGATCACTAAGCGGAGTCTGGTACTCTGTTCCATATGAGCCATAAATAAAACAAGCAAGAATATCCTCAGTTTTTCTGCAAAAATTTATTAAAAGAGGCAACTTGTCATCTACATCTATTATTTTTAGTTGTTTAGATAGACGCACCATGTTAATATCTCCCATACCGATTCTATAGAAATTATAACACAAGTTGCCATGAACAAAAAGCAACTGCTCCCATTTAACTTTGAAATGTTAATACCAGAGGATGATTCAGTTCGACTGCTCAGCCACGTAATGCAAAAAAAAGATGCTTTGCTTTAATAGCTATGGGAGGACAGAGGTTCGCCGATTTTAGGAATGGGAGTTCCAGTAGCTGCAGCATATATTCTGCAGGTTGCTTTTGTAATACCTGCTCTGGTTGCTGTCGGGGTTGATGTTTTAACTGCTCATCTTTTTGTTGTCTATTTTTGTTCTATTTCCATGATCACGCCGCCGGTGGCTTTAACCTCCTATGTTGCAGCCAGTATAGCTGAAAGTAATGTCATGAAAACATCAATCCAAGCAACCGCCTTGGGTATTTCAGCGTATATTATACCTTATATTTTTGTATTTCACCCGGCATTACTGTTAAATTGTTGCTCATGCCAGGAGACCTTACAGATATCAGCGGCGCTTTGTTGTTTGTTGTAAGTTACATTGTTAATAGATACAAGCATTACTGAGGGTTCAGGTGGAAGGGTTATTGAAGTAACCCGGGACCACGAACTTGTATGGGAGTATATCAGTTTGAGAAGGGTTCTAATATGATTTTTTGAGCTCATATTGTCACCTCATATTGCCGGTATTGCGGGTAAGGTCATTTGCATGTGCTGCCCCCTCCAAGGAGGGGCTTTTGTCTGTTAACCACAGATAGCTATTGTTTCAATGGAATTGATTATTTTAATGGTTTTGGTATTATATATTACAGCTAATTTTCCGCACCCTTACACAACAAGAACTAACATTTATCCCAGTCAATTTTTTCAGGAAGAGCCTATGGTAATTAAGGGCCACCTACCCTAGTAAACACATCAAGGTCAAACCCAATTAGTTTTAGCGCCCTAGCAAGGCGATTATAGTTTTTCGGCAGATGCCGCTTTATAATAATACCACCTTCCTTAAAACACAATATCTTAACAGGACTAAAGAGCTCAAGCGCCCTGTTGCCTGTTGGGGCAAAAGTCTTTTTTCCTCCTGCAATATCTAACGGTTTTGACTCTTGTTCTAATGCCTTACGTACACGTCTTTGTAAAACAATATAGACAATTAAAGCCATGAGAATTAT
>JBFLYC010000046.1:0-15876 GCA_040756735.1 Bacillota bacterium
AAATGCAAGTCTCTGGTTTGTATTAGGGGGTGTTTAAAGCCCTCACTGCAGTACTTATATCCAAAAAATTTATGATTTGTGTCTATATATTCTTAGTTTGAAAAGTTACTTTCCGATTTGAAGTTTATATAAAAAAGCTTGACAACAATAGTGTATAGATTTATAATTCTAATAGATTTAATAAAAAAAGAATATGTTGTGTGAAAGCGGGACAAATATTAACCTTGCGGTTATATTTGTCTTTTTTTTACAGATCCTCTCCCTTCTAATGTCCAGAGTAATAATAGTATAAAAATGCTGACGTAATTTATCACATTGTTGAAGTATCACAGGTTTTATTGAGAAATCAGCATTCAGAAAGGATGAATTTAATGAATGTTATTGTATATGCTTTGTTTACTTATGCATTGACAGCAATTATAGCTTTTGGGGTAATAGCGCTGATTGTCTTTGTGAATTACTTAATGAACACAAAAAACTCTGGGAAAATAAACAACAAAAAGGAAGGTCTATCTAGTTAGATCTATAGAAGGGGAGTATGATTAATATGATAGAAACTCTTAGCCAGCTATTCCCTGGCATAAGTACTCTATTTATTCAGGATACTGTAATTGCAATTACTAGAGTAGTGCTTATTGGTGTAGGATTTCTTTTAGCATACTTGGGTTTTAATAGAACATTAGAACCTCTTATAATGGTGCCAATGGGTATTGGAATGATTGCAATTAATGCGGGAGTTCTTTTTTTAGAGGCTGGAAGGATAGGAACCATATTTATTGATCCATTAGTTGCTGAAGCCGTACCTTTGGTAGATATCATGCAAATTAACTTTTTGCAGCCAATCTATAATTTAACTTTTAGTAATGGCTTAATTGCCTGTCTAGTTTTCTTTGGGATTGGGGCTAGAAGTGAGATCAGCTTTATTTTAGCAAGACCGTGGTCTAGTATCACTATAGCGCTATTTGCAGAGATGGGAACGTTTGTTACTTTAGTAATTGCTATACTGGTTTTCGGTTTAAGCCCTTGGCATGCTGCTGCGGTTGCAACTATAGGCGGGGCTGATGGGCCCATGGTACTGTTTGCATCTTTGATGCTTGCTCCGGAGCTTTTTGTCCCAATTTCTATTATAGCTTATTTGTATCTAAGTCTGACCTACGCCGGATATCCATATATTATCAAACTGTTAGTACCCAAAAAGTATAGAGGTATTGATATTGAAGTAGAAGTACCAGAGGTTTCCAAAAAATCTAAGTTCATTTTTACCGTTATGACATGCGCTTTGTTATGCATCCTGCTGCCGGTAGCTGCTCCGTTGATTATGTCCTTTTTCTTGGGGGTGGCTATTAAAGAAGCGGAAATTCAACCTTATCAAGAGTTCTTAGAAGGACCTATAACATATGGTTCCACATTGTTCTTAGGACTTCTTTTGGGGGTTTTATGCGAGGCCTCAACAATATTAAACCCGGTAGTTGGAACAATTGTAATACTTGGTATTTTGGCATTAGCCGTGTCTGGCTTGGGAGGCCTTTTGGGAGGATGGCTGATTTATTGGATTAACAAAAGAAACTATAACCCAGTGATTGGAATTGCAGGGGTGTCTTGCATACCCACAACTGCGAAAATTGCCCAAAAGGTTGCTTCTGAAGAAAATCCTTTTTGTGTTATCATGCCGCTTGCCATGGGAGCTGGGGTTGGTGGTTTAATAGTGTCTGCAATAGCTGTGGGAGTATTTATAACCACCTTGTTCATGATTGTCTAAATTTCAATAGAAATGAGTTAAGCCATGAATAAACTGCAGAACTTGGCCAGGCTCAGGCTGAATTTTACAACCAATGGCCTCAAAACTAAGTGGTTAGGGAAAAACCTTTATTACTATCAGACAGTAGATTCTACAAATGAGGTAGCTAAGGCTTATATTGACATTGGACAAGAAGAAGGAACAGTAATCATAGCTGATTACCAGACAGCAGGACGTGGCAGGTTAGGCCGAAAATGGGAATCCCCTGAAGGTGGAGGTTTATGGTTCTCGGTTATTTTTAAACCGCCTTTTGAATTGAAATATTTTCCTCAGGTCAACCTTCTGGCAGCTGTAGCAGTTGTTGAAGCTGTAAAAAAAAGAACCGGCATAGCCTTGGGCATCAAATGGCCTAATGACCTATTGCTCAACCATTGCAAGGTCTGTGGTATCTTAGCTGAAACTTACTTTAATAAAGAAGAAGTCAATTATTTGATTTTAGGTGTAGGCTTAAATGTAAATGTCTCAGAAGATGATCTCAGCCAAGAAATCAGATTGAGTTCTACTTCAATAAATACTGCTCTTAAAAAGTATATCCAACGTGAACCACTATTCTCAGAAATTTTGTATTGTCTTGAGAATTGGTATGAAACCTTCATTGGGTCAGGAATTTCTGCTGTCAGGAGGGCTTGGCTTGAAAACAACATAACTTTAGGAAGGTGGGTTGAAATAAGGTCTTTTGGAGAAGTGTTTCATGGTAAAGCTGTAGACATCAGCATGGATGGTAATTTACTGGTAGAAGGTGAAAGGGGGGAAATAAAGAGTTTTGTTACCGGTGATGTTAGTCTACGGGTAATTGATTAGAAATCACTCTTTGTGGTGAATTGTTTGGGTGACTACTTTTGAGAGGTGGAGAATGTGGGATGGAGGAGAAATGCTTCTCAAAATGGTTCTTTGGAGATGGGGAGTGGACTGTTGGTTCGGCTGCAATGCTGCTAGCCATTACAAGGACCTTAAAGGGAGAGGAAGAAGTAAAAAAAATTTTAGATGCCAGAGGGTTTAGGTTTGTAGTTACTGAAATTGGTGGAGTGGAACCTGGAGAATTTCAAAACAAAATTACCAAACAAGTGGTAGGAGCCAGTTTAAATAACGGACTTATAAAAAAATCATCCGGGCAGGTTCATGCACTTTTACACGCAAGTGAGGAAGCAAAGCGCGGCATCTTGGTTAATGCTTCATCTAGCATTAGCCTGGCGCTTAAGGTAGCTATAGTTCGTGATAATGCTTGGATAGCAGTAGCCATGTTTGGGCAATCCGCAATGCATCCTGTTACAAACCATGAACGGGCAGGCTTAGGCATAATGCATATTTGTGATTGATCAGTTATTTTATTTTCAATTTTAAAACTTAAAAGTGGCGAATGAGGGACATGAAGGGAGCATTGCTTCGTAATGTCCTTTTATTTTTAACTCAGAAAGGAGCGTAATTAATGGACCAAGAGATTATAAAGGAATGGGATACGTTACAAAGAGATACTCAAGATCGAAAAAAGAAAGCTGAGCATCTTGTAAAAGAGGGAAAAACTGTTTTAGCACAAGACACGGTCTCTTTATTAGAAGCAATAATTAAACCTGGTGATAAAGTTAACCTGGAGGGAAACAACCAAAAGCAGGCAGATTTTTTGGCAGAGTGTCTTTGCAGGGTAGATCCCCAGAAGATATATGACCTTCATATGGTGCAGTCGGTAGTGTCTTTAAAAAGTCACCTGGATCTATTTGAAAAAGGAATAGCCAAGAAGGTAGATTTTGCCTTTTCAGGACCACAGGCGGGAAGAGTGGCGAAATTTATCAAAGAAGGCAGGTTGGAATTAGGAGCCATCCATACTTATTTAGAATTATTTGGGCGTTATTTTATGGATCTGACTCCCAGAGTAGCTCTAGTAGTTGCTTTTGAAGCAGATAAAGAGGGTAACCTTTACACGGGATTCAATACAGAAGACACTCCGGCCATTGTGGAAGCAACTAAATTCAAGCAGGGTATAGTAATAGCCCAAGTAAACAAAATAGTAGATAGAGTTCCAAGGGTGGATATCCCAGGTGATTGGGTTGATTATGTAGTTGAATCACCAAAGCCATTTTATATAGAACCCTTGTTTACTAGAGATCCGGCCTTAATTACAGAATCTCAGATTTTTAGGGCTATGATGGCTATTAAAGGGATTTATGCTGAATATGAAGTGCAAAGATTAAACCATGGTATAGGTTTTGATACTGCAGCAATTGAATTGCTTTTACCTACTTATGCAGAGGAATTGGGTTTGAAGGGAAAGATATGTTCTTATTTTGCTTTAAACCCCCACCCAACTTTGATTCCAGCTATTGAGTCCGGCTGGGTAAAATCAATACATTGCTTTGGCGGCGAACTAGGAATGGAGGAATATGTAAAAGCCAGATCAGATGTATTCTTCGTTGGGCCAGATGGCTCTCTTAGGTCTAACCGTGCTTTTTCACAAACAGCAGGTCATTATGCAATGGACATGTTTATTGGAGCAAGCTTGCAAATAGACAAATATGGAAACAGCAGTACTGCTACAGCCAATAGAGTGGCAGGTTTCGGTGGGGCTCCTAATATGGGCTGTGATGCCAAAGGAAGGAGACATTCTACAAAGGCCTGGCTTAAATGTGGTGAGGAATATGGTATGAATCATTTGTTAAATGGAAATGTGCCAAGAGGAAAGCGGTTAGTTGTTCAATTAATGGAAACCTTTAGAGAAAAATTAGAACCAGGTTTTGTAGAGGAACTTGATGCCTGGAAACTAGCTGAAAATGCTAATCTGGACTTGCCGCCAATTATGATATACGCAGACGATTTGACACACATAGTGACTGAGGATGGGATAGCTTATCTCCATAAGTGTTCAACTCTTGAGGAGCGAATGGCAGCAGTTAAAGCTGTTGCTGGATACACTGAACTTGGGCTCCAGGCAAATCCTAAGGAAACAAGTGCATTAAGGAATAAAGGCATATTTAAAACACCGGAAGATTTAGGAGTAGATATTACAATGGCAAGCAGATCCTTATTAGCCGCCAAAAATATGAAAGAGCTAGTTGAATGGTCAAAGGGATTGTATAACCCACCAGCGAGATTTAGGAATTGGTAAAAAGAAAGGGGAGCAGATATGTCATTACAAGAATTGAATTTTAAATTCAAAGTTGAAAACCCTAAATCAATTAGTAAGGAATGGTTTCACTTTGGAGTTGTAGGTTCGGGTGATCTGGAGGTATTGATAGAAAGAAAAGACTTGTCAGGCGCTACCCAGGTTAAAGTAGTTACTCCAGTAGTCGGATATGAAAAAATCTGGGAAATGGTATTGGATAAGTTTGTATCAGAGTACAGTTTAGGTGATTTATCAATTGAGATAAATGATAATAATGCTACTCCTGTTGTAGTTTCCATGCGGCTTCGCCAAGCACTAATTGAAGCTAATAGACCGGAGGAGGGATAGAGTATGGTTACGTGGGATCAGCTGCAAAAAAAGAGTTTTTTAGATGCTACTTCTAGAGAGAGGGCTATTGGCTTGGTAGATAAGGGAAGTTTTACAGAATTTATTGGACCCAGGGACAGAATATCCAGTCCACACCTGTATGTATTGGGTGAAGCAATAGCATTTGACGATGGTATTGTTACTGGGATGGGCTTATCTGGCAAAAGGCTGGTGTTTGTAGTATCCCAGGAGGGGAGGTTTATAGGAGGATCTGTAGGGGAAGTTGGTGGAGCAAAAATGGTTTATACACTTAAATTGGCCCTGCAGGCATACGAGGAAATAAAGGAAAAGTACCCTGAGTCTTATGAGGAAAGGCTCCCTGCAGTGGTGATATCATTTGAAACCGGTGGGGTAAGGCTCCATGAATCCAATGCAGGCCTATTGGCCCATGCTGAAGTTATGGACTTGATACAAGACATTAGAGGAAAATTCCCGGTAATCTCTATTGTGGGCAGCAGAATTGGATGTTTTGGAGGTATGGGTTTCGTCTGTGCTGCTGCAGATGTAGTAATCATGAGCGAGCAAGGCCGTGTTGGTTTAACTGGTCCGGAAGTCATTGAAGAAGAAATGGGAAGAGATGAATTTGATTCCTCCAACCGGGCTCTGGTTTATAGGACAACTGGGGGAAAGCATAGGTACATCATGCAGGACTGCAATTTTCTTGTAAGAGACCTGATGGCATCTTTCAGAGAAAAACTCCAAGAGATACTGCAAATGCCTTTTGGTCAGATAGCACAGTACCGCAGAATAGGTTCTCTTGAGCTAGTCAAAGAACAGCTGGGTTTGGTCGAAACGGCTGTAACAGTGAATCCTAAAGATTCATCTGATATGTGGAAGCATTATGGCAATAACATACCTGAACTTTTGCCTGATCTTTCTGTAGATGAGTTTTTAAGAACTGCAAAACGTAGAGTAAGGCCAGCTTAAGAAAAAGGGGGTTCAATAATGAATATGGAGCAAAGTTTTATCGGCAGAGGCAGAGATGCTCTCGAAATTACTGTGGATAAGGAATCCTTTCGGGAAAATGCCATAGACATTTATCAAATAGATGCAGACCTTGGGCCGGGGGCTGTGGTTGGCGCTGCTAAAGTTGCAGGTGAAGATGTAACGGTTATAGCTAATGATGCTATGGAATTCAACCCAAGGTTTAATGTGGTCCATTCAGGTGTTATTGGATTAGAAGAGGCGTATAAAATGGCATTGGCAGTATACTACACAATTGAAGCAGACAAAGATAAGCCTTTGGAGCAAAAAAGACCTATTATTCTAATAGTTGATACACCTGGGAATGCACCGGGAAAAGTAGAAGAAATCCTTGGTATGAACAAGGCGACAGGGGCCTATCAATTGGCCCTGGCAGAGTCAAGGAAAACAGGGCACCCTGTGATAGCTGTAGTAATTGGACGAGCAATCAGCGGCGGCTTTTTATGCCATGGCCTTCAGGCAGACCACATCTTGGCCTTATCAAAAGAATATGGGACCATGATCCATGTTATGCCGCTAACTAGTATTGCAAGAATTACTAACACTGATATAGAACGTTTGGAGGAGCTTTCTAAAACAAATGCTGTATTCGCAGCTGGAGTAGACTTCTTTTATAAATTAGGGGGTGTAGAGGAAGTAATATACGAAGCAGAAAAAATGAATGATATAGTAAAAAAACACATTGACCAAGTTCGCAGGCTTAAACAAGAAGGACAAACTGATCAGCTGGGGCCATGGGGTCGTGGAAATTTAGGGGCTGAACGTGGAGGAAGAAAAACGAGACAAGAAATCATGGAAAAAATGCAAGAACAGTACGAACTAGTTAAAGGCAAATACATGGGTATTTAGGGGAGACCATCAGTGAAGGAATTCCTAGAAAGTCTAAAACAAATAGTTGAAGAAATAGGTACTGTTCCAACAATAGAAGAAATGCCCAGGAGAAATCTTGAAGATAAAGGAATAAGAGGGCCTAGCGCTGCTCATGTCATAGAAGAGATACATACTCCACTAAATTTAGCTTATGTGACATTTACTACCGGTTCTTCGGCATTTCAAAACATTGTTGGTGTTACTTATGCTGAGATAGATAATCGCGTCAAAGCTTCTCACACTGCTTTTGAGCAAGCAGGTATAAAACAGGGCAGCAAAGTTCTTTTTGCATATCCCCCGCTGGTAAATGTTTTTCCCAAAAAGGCTCTGGAAGATTATGAATTAAAATGGTTTTTCTTAAGACGCTCAAGCAGGGATGCTTTATTAAGCGCACTATACCATGAACAGCCAGATGTTATTATGGGCGAATCGTCCTTCTTAAGGGTAGCTCTTGAGGATGCGAAAAAAATGGGGATTGGAGAATACCTGCCAAAGGGTCTTGTCATATTAGTTGCCGGAACACCTCTTGATCTTGAGTTATTACCTATTGCTGAGGAGGTTCTCGGCGCCAAAACTTACGATTTATATGGCTGTCAGGAATTTGGCTGGCTGACTATGGATGGAGTGCCTCTAAGAAAAGATTTGAGTTTAATCAAGTCACCTTTAGGAGGACTGTATAGTGAGGTAGTTGTGGGAGGACTTCCAATGGGAGATAGTTTTCCAGTGTCCGAAGCAGGACATATCTGCAATAAAACAGGGAAGATAATCACTTACCGGCGAGAGAGAACTTATCCGGAATATGAAGTAATCGTAAAGGAAACTACCCTTTCCTCTCCAGTGACTCTCAGCAGGGTGGCAAGAACAATTCTACGTATAAAGGGCAGGGTCGTAAAAGTAGATCCCCAAGTAAAAGTATCTGCTCCATATACAGTTTTAGAATTAAAAGCCGGAATAGGAAATAAGGACGAAGAACCCATTATCATTAAAGGCCCTGATAAGACTATTCTTTTTGATGATATGGTTAAGGCCCAGCTAGAATATCAACAGAATAGCAAAAGTGATCCAACATGGATAAAGAAAAGATAGTCCTTAAAAGGCATAATTTTGTTGAAATTACCGATATTGGGCGCATGATGGCCTTTGAATACTTAAAAGCGAGTTATGCTGACAATTTAGAAGAAGTTGAAAAGCTAATTGTTTCTGGCTATGACTCAATCAAAATTCCGGGAATCATGAGGCGGCACGAGGGCATAGCAGTAGCAGATAGAATTCCCGTTGGTTTTTCATCACCTTATCTCTATTTAGGAAGGCGATTAAGAATTCCTGCTTTTATACCAGAGAAAGAAATAATAAAAATCATCAGTCCATATGATATTGCAGGTTGTGATTTTGCAATCAGAACTAAGCCTTTACAAGCGCTACAAGAGCTGCTGAATGCAGCGCACAATATGGGTATTACGGTAGGGATCTGGGGTTCAGCTGGTTTAGAGGTGTATACAAAGCTGCCTTATACTCATGATAAGTCAGATTTAGATATACTAATGGCGGCCAGTGACTATGTAGCAATTAAGGAGTTTTACGAAGTCCTAAAATGTTTAGGCAGCAAACATAATTGCACAATTGATTTAGAGTTAGACTTGCCTTGTGGTTACGGCGTCAAGACAGCTGAGCTTTTTATCCAAACGCAGCATATTCTCGCTAAAGGAATTTTTGATGTTAAGTTAATTGAGAAAAGCCAACTTATTGAGAGTTTAAAAACTATTTAACTATAAATTAAATCCCGGACTGGAAAGGAGGTGTAAGCAAATGGATGTTAAAGCTAGAGTGCCTGGGAAAATAGTAGAAGTAAGGGTTAATGTTGGTGATGTTGTAAAAGCTCGCGATATTCTTGCTGTTGAAGAAGCTATGAAGATGCAGCAGCCTATTCCCTGCCCTCAGGATGGTGTAATAAAGGAGATCAGGGTTAATGTAGGTGACAGAGTCAGTTCTGGAGATGTCATAGCGGTTGTTGAATAGCATTGGAAACCACCAGGCAGTTCTATTAAAACGGTACTGCCTGGATAATGCCAACTTTCAGAGGATTGAAAGGCTGTAAGTATTACAATAACTACGATATCGTGGGATAATAAAAAAGGTGGTGTGTTAAATGGTCATATATGGTTTAGCGATTTTATCTCTTTGCTTTTTCCTAGGTATTTTTGTAGGGGATGTACTGGGTGTGATTTTAGGAATAAACTCAAACGTAGGCGGCGTTGGTTTTGCCATGCTTTTATTAATACTAGTATCTGAATACTTAATGAAAAATAATAAACTTTCAGCCAAGGCTCAAGAAGGAATATTATTCTGGAGTGCAATGTATATTCCTGTTGTAGTTGCCATGACTGCCACACAAAATGTGGTTGCTGCTGTTAAAGGGGGACCCGTTGCAATTTTGGCAGGTATCATAGCAGTTGTAGTTGCTTTTGTACTAGTACCTGTATTAAGTAAGCTTGGTGGTAAACCTAGTATTAATGATGGTGCTTCTGTGAATAAATGATTAATTATAAGGGGAGATAAGACATGTGGGAAATGATTGTAACCATATTTACCAAAAATGGTTTGGTAATGTCCTTTATTGTCATTGGAGTAGTTATGTATATATCATACTTGATTTCTGATAAATTAACAAATAAGCGCATTCATGGCTCTGCAATAGCTATAGTTTTGGGATTGGTTTTGGCGTATGTGGGAGGTGTATCTACAGGAGGAAGTAAGGGACTTGCAGATGTTACCATGTTTTCTGGTCTAGGCGTGATGGGTGGGGCTATGTTGAGAGACTACGCTATTGTCTCTACTGCGTTTGGTGCAAGGATAGAGGAAATTAAAAAAGCCGGATTGGCTGGAGTAATATCTTTGTTTTTAGGAGTAATAACTGCCTATATAGTCGGGGTTATCATTGCAATAGCTTTTGGATACAATGATGTTGTTAGTGCAGCTACAATAGGAGCTGGGGCAGTGACTTTCATTGTTGGTCCTGTAACAGGTGCCGCTTTAGGTGCAAGTTCTGATGTAATTGCCCTTAGTATAGCTGCCGGGGTTGTTAAATCAATCCTGGTAATGATAGGAACCCCTTTGGTAGCAAAATTCATTGGCCTGAATAATCCTCAATCTGCAATGGTTTATGGGGGGTTGATGGGTACAACCAGCGGTGTTGCTGCGGGTCTTGCTGCTACTGATCCTAAGCTGGTTCCTTATGGGGCTATGACAGCCACATTTTATACCGGTTTAGGTGTGTTGTTATGCCCTTCAGTGTTATTCTTAATTACCAAAGCCATTATGGGCAGTTAAAAGATTAATGTTTTGACATAAATGTTAGAAAGCCAATTATTTAATTAGAATCTAAGACAAAGAAGTTATCGCTTTGATAACTTCTTTAATCTTTAGAGCAAAAGTGGAATGGTTCCAAAGTATTTGTGTTTTTGGCATGTATAAACTTGTTTTTAGGAGAGGTGCGCGTTAAATTGACTAAACAACTACTGTTCCCTACTATTGAGATAGACCCGGTCTCCTGGAAGATTGGAGAAGCAATTACAACAGGTATCTTATTGGAGGTATGTTCCCATCCAAGCCCTGGACTTGTAAGCTGCAAAGGATCTGGCTCCCACAAAGATATGAACATTATTACCTTTATGTTGAGTACCCCAGCTATTACACCCACAATTTTTATGTGTGCTCAATCGGGAAGGAATCATGGTGGTGCTTTGGAGGATTTACTGATTGAAATTAGGAAAATCGGCTTGGTAGGAGAGGATAAGCTTTTAAAAGCCACAAAAGGAATCAATACCCAAAGGGGCATTTTGTTTTTAGGAGGTCTTACTGCTGCAGCAGCAGGATATATCTCAAAATCCGCACAAAAGCTAACAGCTTACTCCATAGCTAGTACTGTTTCACAAATAGCTAAAGGTATTATAAATAGGGAGCTTAATGTACTTAAAAATAGCAAAAAAAAGACAATGACCGCCGGAGAAAGGCTTTTCTTAAAATATAATGTTACGGGCATCCGTGGAGAAGTGGAGAATGGCTTGCCGTCTGTTTTGGAAGTTGGGTTTCCTGCTTTAGAAGAAGCAATAACAAAAGATATGAACCTTAACTTGTGTCTGGTGCATACTCTGATTTCGTTAATGTCTATGGTTGAAGATACAACTATTCTCTGGAGAAAAGATATGGCCACTTTAATAGAAGTTCAAGAAAAAGCCAAGAAAATTCTGGCAATGGGAAGTGTATTTACAACAAAGGGTTTGAAAGAAATTTATAAACTAAATAGGGAATTTATAAATAATAACATCAGTCCAGGAGGTTCTGCAGATTTGGTAGCTATAACTGCAGCTCTATATTTGTTAGAGAATGAAAGGTTTAATGTGTTACTTAAATAATTTTTCCTATGATTGATTTTTTATAAATCTTTTTTGTTGCAATAGTTTTTGGATTTTTTAATGGTTTTTTAGTTGAAAAAAGATGATACTACCTTTATAATAACAGGCAAATTCTAAAAAGAGGGGATTTGCGCAATGAAACACATTTTAGCGCTGTTGGTTGTGGACAGACCGGCTGTGTTGTCCCATATTTCCGGGCTTATCAGTAGACGGGCATTTAATATTGAAAGTATTGCTGCAGGACCTACAGAACAAGAAAAAGTCACCAGGATCACCATTGTGGTCGAGTGTGAAGAAAATGAAGTGGAACAGGTTATTAACCAGATAGCCAAATTGGTAGATGTAATCAAGGTATGCAACCTTACGGCCGAGCCTTCAATAATAAGAGAATTGGCTTTAATTAAGGTAAAAGCTTTACCTGAGAGAAGGAGTGACATTGTAGACATTGTCAACATCTTTAGGGCGCATATTGTTGACGTGACCAGGGATGCCATGGTCATTGAGTTAACAGGTGAAAGTGATAAAATAGATGCCTTGTGTGAAGTTCTTAAAGACCATGGCGTAATCGAGGTTGCCAGGACCGGCAAGATTTCCGTTAACAGGGGTTCTACATCCGTGAAGGCTATGTGATACAAATATGGGGATTTTCTTTTAAAGGGTAGTAATTTCATGCCCTTTAATTTTTTTTATGGGTATATACTTGTTTATTGCTCTATGGGAAAAATGATTAAAGTTTTAATTGCCGAGGATCATATTGTTGTGCGGACCGGCCTGCAGCTGCTGTTAAATAATCACAGCGATATGGAAGTTATAGGAGAAGCGGGAACAGGTAAGGAAGCTATTGAGAAAGTAAAGAAGCTTGGGCCAGATGTTTTATTATATAGTTACAATTGAATATCAAAAATGTATTGGATGCAGGAGTGATAAAACAAAACAAAAACCGAAATAGCTTTGGATAACAAAATTTTCCGCTGTTTTTGTTCATAAAAAAAGGTTTCATTGACAAACTAATAATATAGCAAATAAGGAGGGAATCATTATGGCCTTTGGTTATATTGGCAAAATGCGTACCATAAGATGGTTGTCAGTGTTGCTCTACCCTGTGGCCTTCATAAAAGGAATAGTTGTTGGGAGAATGCTGGGCAATTTAAGGAAAAGATAACCTGCCCTTATAATTACACGGTATTATTTGAGTCTAAGATGCTGCTGCTTCCTAAATTGAGGCAAGCATTTCTTTTTTTTAGATATCTTGGCAGGATAAAACCAAAATATATCAAAGTAGTATAACATATAAAAATGCTTAAAATACTAAAAATCACTAAAAAATACAGTATATTTTCTTTGACTATAATTGAAGATATGCTACATTATTTATAATAGTAATTATTATTAATAAATTTAAAAGATTGCTCAAGAGGATGGCACAGCTGCAGGTAATTTAAAATAATAACATGAAGGAGGTATGGCAATGTGTACATGCTGCTCATGTCAAGGCAGTGAAGAGCAAAAGCAAGAGCAGGGGCAGGAAGAGCGTAAAAGCCGTTGTGAGAACTGCGGGTACGAAGGTGAATTCTTTGCTCCGTGTCCCCACTGCGGTACATAAGGGGTATTGATAAATCATCCAAGAGAGGAGATTTTGTCTATGCAATTGTGGAAATGTTCTGTGTGCAACTTTATTTTTGAAGGAGAAGATGCCCCTGATAAATGTCCAAAATGCGGGGCTCCAAAAGAAAAATTCAATCAAGTAAACGAAGAGGTTACGACAAAAATTCAAAATGCCAGAGAGACTAATGACTTATTAATGGCATCAGTGGGTCTTTTAGAAGAATTGGAGGTTATTGGTGAAAGCGGCGCTGAGATTAACCTTGATCCCCTGTGTCTAAAGTTTTTTACCGCTCTTAAGGACGAAAGCAAGCTGCTGAGGCAAATCGCTCTTGCTGAAATCGAAAATCACGTTAAGAAGGAAAAATGGGGTTAAAAAAGTGGCTCAAAAAGCAAAACCCGCCGGACTTCCGGGGGGTTTTGCTTACGTTTTAGTAACTTTAATTAGTATTCCTTTATGGCCTCTGTAGGGCACGACTCAACTGCTTCTCTGGCATTGTCTTCTTCATCTGCAGGAACTTCATCAACGTTAGATACAGCCAAACTGCCGTCCTCGTTCCAATCAAATACTTCCGGGCAGATATCTATGCACTGTCCGCAAGCAATACACAGGTCATCATCAACTTTTACACGCATATGTTACTCACCTCCAAAAATTTGCCTCAGTAGTTTATGCAGTAGGTGGCAAAATATACATTAACTGTTTTTTCTAATGCTTGGCCTGTACATATCTAAAACACCTAGAGCAATATGGGCTAAACCAAAACCAACTACACCGGCCCCAAGAGTTGTTCCTCCTAGAACCGTTGCTCCAATCCCAGTGGCTGCTGCACCCAAACCTGTTACTACCCAGCTAGTAGCGCTGCTTTTAGCTTTTGCCATAATTATTTCCTCCTACACCAGAATAATAATATCATATTATAATTATAGTATGCTGTATTTTTTGCAAATTAAGCAGGAAAATTGGCTGTTTTTTAGAATGTTTATAAAAAAAGTTGATTTGAGGAAAACAATGCCAAATAAGCTTACTTTATATAATGAGCTAATAGTAGCTTTTTCCCTGGCGCTGGATTTGGAGGAAAACTGCAAGTTATACCATTCATGGCGAACAGGGGTAGTATCGTGGTCCATTGCTTCTCAGCTTAATATTGTTAATGCAACATCGATTTTTTATGGGGGGTTGCTCCACGATATCGGAGCTATAGGTTTAGATGACCATATTGTTCACCAGGTAATAAAACCTAACTCCAACTATCGCAAGCAGGTTTTATCACATAGCCAGAAAGGGGCTCAAATTGTACAGCGTATTCCCGGCTTTGACTCCATAAGTCTGTACATTTTGGATCACCATGAGCATTGGGATGGATCAGGATATCCAAATGGCAAAGCAGGTTCAAACATATCCCTGGGCGGGCAGATTATCGGTTTGGCAGATTCTTTGGATATTGCAATGCGTATCAATCCTTTTTTCAACCGGGATCAGATTGTTGATGTAATGGCAAAAGATATTAATAAGAAATATTCCCCTACTGTTTTTTCAGCCTTTGAACAGGCGCTGCAAAACGACTTTTTTGAGATAATCAAAAAAGTTGATAATTTGGAGATATTAATAGAAGGTTTATTAACTAAATTAGAACCAGTAGATTTGCCAAAAGAGAATTTAGGGCAGGCTACAGCCGAGGCTTTTGCATCAATCATAGACCTCAAGCATGCCTATACATCCGGGCACTCTCATAGGGTAGCCCTTTATGCGGTGACTTTGGCTAATGAGATGAATTTCTCTGTGGAAAGAAGCCAACAAGTCCTATATGCAGGTTTGCTGCATGACCTGGGTAAAATTATGGTGCCTCCATATATATTGGATAAACCCAAAAAACTTACGGAAAAAGAATATCAGATGGTTAAAAAGCATCCCCAGGGAACAAAGGATGTATTAAGTGTAGTAAGTTCTTTGAGGCCGCTAGCGCCCCTGGCAGGCGGACACCATGAGCGGGTAGACGGCAAAGGGTATCCCCTGGGGCTAACACACTCTGCTATACCATTAGAGGCAAGGATTCTGGCTGTAGCTGACGCCTATGATGCGATGACTTCTTTTCGCCCTTATCAAATACCAAAGACTCCTTTAGCTGCTTTAAAAGAACTGGGCCAAAGGGCTGGTTCTCAGTTTGATGGGGATATTGTTGGGGTATCGAAGATTCTCCTTGAAGCAGCTGAATATATGAGGGATGGTTGGCATGCTTAACAGTTATTTAACAGTCAAACAAGACGCAAAGAGCGAGTTAATAATTAAAAAATCGAAATTTATTGCCCATGTTGCGCCTGTTTCAACTGTAGAACAGGCCGAAAGTTTTATTGCGGAAATTAAAGCACAACATAGGGAAGCTACCCACAATGTTTATGCCTTTGCGGTTGGTGATAATGGAGCTTTTAAAAAAGCCAGTGACGACGGGGAGCCCAGTGGAACCGCAGGAAGACCTGTATTGGATGTGATTAACAATAAAGGTTTGCAGGATGTGGCCGTAGTTGTTACACGCTATTTTGGCGGTAAGCTTTTGGGTGCCGGCGGCCTAATAAGAGCATATAGTCAAGCAGCTGCACAAGGAACTGATCTTTCGCACCCTTACACAACAAGAACTAACATTTATCCCAGTCAATTTTTTCGGGAAGAGCCTATGGTAATTAAGGGCCACCTACCCTAGTAAACACATCAAGGTCAAACCCAATTAGTT
>JBFLYC010000047.1:0-15308 GCA_040756735.1 Bacillota bacterium
ACTCAACAAAACTAATTTGTTCATATTTCATGTAGGATCACCTTCCTTTTTGTTAGGATTATGTATTTTTGTTACATATAGGATTCGACAAAAGTGGAGGAAAATCCTACATGAACATAATAAAAAACCCTTATTTATCAAGGGTTAGAGAGTTTTACAATCGACTACAAATTGAATTTATTAAGGAGGAAAAAGTAAATGAAAAAACTGGAACAGATCTACAGGGGAAAGGCCAAATCCTTGTTCTACACTGATGAACCTTCTTTAGCCTTAATGGAATTCCATGATGATGCCACTGCCTTTAATGCAAAAAAGAAAGGCACCATCGAAAATAAAGGCTATTATAACTGCCAGATATCTGCCATCATGTTTGAAAAAATGGAAGCAGCGGGTATTAAAACCCACTTTGTCAAGTTAATATCTGATAGAGAAATGCTTGTGAAAAGGCTGCAGATACTACCCGTGGAAGTCATCGTCCGCAATATTGCTGCGGGAAGCCTCTGCAGGAGACTTGGTGTAGAAAAGGGCCTGGTCTTTGAAAAACCTGTACTGGAATTATGTTTAAAATCAGATGAGCTTGATGACCCAATTATCAATGATGACCATGTTGTTGCTCTAAAACTGGCTTCAGAAGAGCAGCTTAAAGAAATGAAGGACCTTACATTGAAAATAAATGAGAGACTAAAAGCTGTTGCTGCAGCAGCAAAGCTTACCCTGGTTGATTTTAAGCTGGAATTTGGAGTTCAAGATGGGGTTATCTATTTAGGGGATGAGATATCTCCCGATACCTGCAGGTTCTGGGATGCGGAAACAGGCAAAGTTATGGATAAGGACAGGTTCCGCAATGATATGGGCGAAGTGGCCGTTGCTTATCAAGAAGTTTTGGAGAGACTAAGGGGGTTAACAATCTGATGTATCTTGCAAGGGTGTTTGTTGCCTTGAAAAAGGGGGTTCTTGACCCTCAAGGTGAAACCATTAAAAGGTCCCTGGCTTCCATGGATTTTCCTGGTGTTGAAGAGGTAAGGGTTGGCAAGGTCATTGAACTAAAACTTGACGCAGTATCAGAGGATCATGTCAGAACTCAAATAGAACAGATGTGCAAAAAGCTTTTAGCAAATCCGGTTATTGAAGAATACTCCTTTGAAATTATGGAGGTTTAGTCATGAAATTTGGTGTTGTTGTTTTTCCAGGTTCAAACTGTGATGCCGACGTCAAGCATGTGCTGCAGGATGTGGTCAATCAGGATACACGTTTTGTCTGGCATAAAGATCCCCTGCCCAGGGCATTAGATTGCGTGGTTTTACCAGGAGGCTTTTCCTATGGAGACTATTTAAGGACAGGAGCAATTGCGCGTTTTTCTCCGGTTATGGAAGGGGTCATGGAGTTTGCTGCGCAAGGAGGCCTTGTTTTAGGCATCTGTAATGGATTTCAGGTGTTGACTGAAGCGGGTCTATTGCCAGGTGCGTTAATGGTAAACAAGAACCTTAAATTCATGTGCAAGCCTGTGTATCTCAGGGTTGAACATAATGGCACACCCTTTACCAATGCTTTGAATGCGGGCGATGTCATAGAAGTGCCCATAGCTCACGGAGAGGGTAATTATTTTGCTGACCCTGAGGTATTAGAAGAAATTGAGCGAAATAACCAGGTTGTTTTTCGTTATTGTACCCGTGAGGGAGTCGTAAATGCACAGGCAAATCCCAACGGTTCGGTAAACAATATAGCAGGCTTAATTAATAAAGAGGGGAATGTCCTGGGTATGATGCCGCACCCTGAGAGATGTTCTGAAGAGGTAATAGGCAGGGTTGATGGAATAAAGGTTTTCCAGTCAATTATCAACTGGTGGCAGGGGAGGAAATAATCTTGGAACCTACTGTTTGGCGGTCCATGGGATTAAGAGATGATGAGTACTTAAGAATCAAAGAGTTGTTGGGCAGGGAGCCTAACTATGTTGAACTCGGCATATTTGCCGTAATGTGGTCCGAACACTGCAGCTATAAAACCTCCAAACCTGTTTTAAGGAAATTTCCTACCCAGGGCAGACAGGTTATTCAAGGACCTGGCGAGAATGCCGGAGTAGTGGATATTGGTGACGGGCAGGCTGTTGTCTTTAAAATTGAGAGTCACAATCATCCGTCTGCCATTGAACCTTTTCAAGGAGCTGCCACAGGCGTGGGGGGTATAGTCAGAGATGTTTTTACCATGGGAGCGAGGCCTATAGCAATTTTAGACTCCCTGCGATTTGGAGATCTGGACAATAACAGGACCAAGTATTTGTTTTCCGGAGTTGTTTCAGGCATCAGCTGGTACGGAAACTGCCTGGGTATCCCCACAGTGGGCGGCGAGGTATTTTTTGACAAGAGCTATGAGGGTAATCCTCTGGTCAATGCCATGTGTATCGGTCTGGTAGACCAGGACAAGCTGGCTAAGGGCGCTGCGGCCGGTATTGGAAATCCGGTTATGGCAGTAGGCGCCAGGACCGGCAGGGATGGAATCCATGGGGCAACCTTTGCTTCTGCTGAACTCACAGAAGCAAGTGAAGAGAGCCGTCCCTCAGTACAGGTGGGAGATCCCTTCATGGAGAAGCTCCTTTTAGAAGCCTGCCTGGAAATTATCTCTGAAGATCTGGTGGTTGGTATGCAGGATATGGGCGCTGCAGGGTTGACAAGCTCCTCTTCAGAAATGGCTGCCAGGGCAAAAACCGGCCTGGAAATAGATGTATCCCTGGTCCCGGTAAGAGAAACCGGCATGACCCCATATGAAATCATGTTGTCTGAATCCCAGGAAAGAATGCTCCTTGTACCTAAAAAAGGAACTGAGGACAGGGTCCAAGAAATATTTGAAAAATGGGGGCTTAAGGCTGTAAAGGTTGGGAGAGTTATTGAAGAAAGAGTACTGAGAATTAAAGAAGGGGAAAATGTTGTCGCGGAAATTCCCGTGCAGGCCCTGGTTGATGAAAGCCCGGTTTGTCACTACAAGGTTGTGGAACCCTTGGACAGGGAAAACTTAAAACTTGACCTGGATGCAATTCCCGAGCCCGCAGATTATAATCAGGTGTTAAAGAGCCTCCTGTCTTCTCCTACCATTGCCAGCAAGGAGTGGGTTTATGAACAGTATGATCATGGAGTTGGCATCAATACAGTGGTTTATCCTGGTTCCGATGCGGCGGTGATGAGAATCAAGGGGACAAGCAAGGGGGTTGCAGCAAGCACTGACTGCAACGGCAGGTACTGCTATCTAGACCCCTATGAAGGAGGTAAAATTGCCGTTGCAGAGGCTGCCCGCAATGTGGTATGTTCCGGGGCCGTTCCCCTTGCCATCACAAACTGCCTTAACTTCGGCAATCCCGAAAAGGAAGAAGTATTCTGGCAGTTTAATAAATGTATAGAAGGCATGTCAGAAGCCTGCCGGCGCCTTAATACGCCTGTAACCGGGGGCAACGTGAGTTTCTACAATGAATCGCCCCAGGGCGCCGTACACCCCACACCTGTTGTGGGCATGGTAGGACTGATTGCCGACATTGATAACAGGCTTACCCAGGCCTTTAAGACAGCGGGTTCTAAAGTTCTTTTATTAGGAGAGACAAAAGGTGAATTGGGGGGAAGTGAATATTTATATTATATTCACAAGCTGACTGCGGGAACCCCGCCGGGATTGGACTTAAATACAGAGCAAAGACTGCACAGGGTTGTCCTAGAGGCTGCAGAAAAAGGCTTGCTTCTTTCAGCCCACGATTGTTCCGAAGGGGGCCTTGCTGTTGCCCTTGCTGAATCAGTTATTACAGGGAGCCTGGGTGTCAAGGTGAAACTGCCTCAATTTGACGGCAGGCTGGATGCTCTGTTATTTGGTGAAGACCAATCCAGGATTATTGTAAGTCTATCTGAGGATATGATGCCTGAATTGATGGAGGTCATTAATAGGCATAGCATTCCTTATCATGTACTAGGGGAAGTCACTGAAGATGGTTTCTTGGTTTTAACAGCTTCCGGGTCTGAGGTCATTAATCTTTCCACTGGGGAAATCACAAACATCTGGAGGGAGGAAATACGATGCCGTATGAGCTGAGCTTAAGCTTGCATGAAAGACTCATGGATGAGGAAAAGCCCAGGAATGAGGACAAACCCAGGGATGAGTGTGGGGTATTTGCCATTTATGCTCCTAATTCTGATGTAGCCAGGCTGACCTATTACGGGTTATATGCGTTGCAGCACAGGGGCCAGGAAAGCGCCGGCATTGCTGTTAGCGACGGCGAAAATATTCACTTATATAAAAATATGGGCTTGGTTTCGGAAGTGTTTAGTAAGGATATGCTTAAACAGATGCCGGGCAAATTTGCCCTGGGGCATGTAAGGTATTCAACTACAGGTGTCAGCAGTGTGGTAAATGCGCAACCCTTATTGTTTCATTATCTTCAAGGTCAGGTGGCCCTTGCCCATAATGGAAACCTTACAAATGCAAGTCAATGGCGGACAAACCTGCAGACTACCGGCTCAGTGTTCCAAACTACAAGCGATACTGAGATTTTTGTTAATCTAATAGCGCGGTACAGCCAAAGTCCCATAGAGGAAGCTCTGATGAAGTGCATGATTGACGTCAAGGGCGCTTACTCGCTTCTGGTCATGACAGGAAACAAGCTGATTGGGGTGAGAGATCCCTTTGGGATCAGGCCCTTGTGTCTAGGAGCTTTAGAAGGCGGCGGATATGTAATTACTTCAGAATCCTGTGCCCTGGATGTTGTGGGCGCCAGGTTTTTACGAGATGTTGAACCGGGAGAAATTATTATCATAGATGAAGACGGCTGCAAGAGCCTGCACATTCCTACCACCGGCAGGAAAGCCCTCTGTTCTTTTGAATATATTTATTTGGCCAGACCTGATTCCATTATTGATGGCAAAGGTGTCAGCGTAGTCAGGAGAAGAATGGGGAATATTTTAGCCCAGGAAAGCAGTGTTGAGGCAGACCTGGTAGTTCCGGTGCCGGACTCAGGCATAGTTGCTGCCTTTGGTTATGCGGAAGAATCGGGCTTATCCCTGGCTGAAGGACTCATGAAAAATCGTTATGTGGGAAGGACTTTTATTAAACCCAGCCAGGAATTAAGAGAGATTGGGGTAAGGCTGAAACTTAATCCCATCCGCCCTGTAATAGAAGGAAAGGATATTATTCTAGTGGATGATTCCATAGTTAGGGGCACCACCAGCAAACAGCTTGTTGCCCTTCTCAAAAACGCCGGAGCAAGAAAGGTTCACCTGGCTATAAGTTCTCCCCCTGTTTTATATCCATGTTTTTATGGTATTGATATTGCTACAAAAGAAGAACTGGTGGCAGCGAACCTGTCTGTTGAGGAAATCAAGGAACACACAGGGGCAGACTCTCTGACTTATTTAAGTCTGCCTGGCCTGCTGGAAGCTTTAGGCGGAAAAGAAGGACAGTTTTGCACCTCATGTTTTGACGGAAAGTATCCTGTTGAGATGCCTTAAAAGGGGAGAGATAAAGGTTGATTAAAAAAGGACTGGATTATAAACAAGCCGGGGTTGACATTGCAGCAGGCAGTGAAGCCGTGAAACTGATTAAAGCCAGCGTGGAAAGCACTTATAGGCCCGAAGTGCTTTCGCCCCTGGGTGGGTTTGCAGGTTTGTTCGCCCTTGATATAGGAAAATATAAACAGCCCGTACTGGTTTCCGGGACAGATGGAGTGGGCACCAAGCTCAAGGCAGCCTTTGAAATGGACCTCCATCATACCATTGGCATAGACCTTGTGGCCATGTGCGTTAATGATATTCTGGTTGTTGGCGCAGAGCCCCTGTTTTTTCTAGATTACCTGGCTGTTGACAAACTTCAGCCTGCCAAGGTTCAAAAAATTGTGGAAGGCGTTGCCGCAGGGTGTAAAGAGGCAGGCTGTGCCCTGTTAGGCGGAGAAATGGCTGAGATGCCGGGCTTTTATCATACAAATGAATATGACCTTGCAGGTTTTGCAGTGGGTGTTGTCGAAAAAGATGAGCTAATTGACGGATCAAGAATCAGGGTCGGGGATGTTGTCGTGGGTTTAGCTTCATCAGGCATTCATTCCAATGGTTTTTCATTGGTGCGCAAAATCCTGGAGAGATATAACATACCCTTTTCAAGATACAATGAAGAGCTGCAGAAGACCTGGGGGGAAGCCCTCCTTGAACCAACCAGGATTTATGTTAAACAAGTGCTCCCACTCCTTAAACAATATACAGTTAAGGGCATGGCCCATATTACCGGAGGCGGTTTGCTGGAAAATTTAAACCGCTGTTTACCTGCAAAAACTGCAATAAAATTGGATATTCATTCCTGGAAAGTTCCCAGGCTCTTTACCATGCTGGAGCAGCTTGGTCATGTGGAAAAAAGAGAAATGTTCAGGACTTTTAACATGGGTATTGGCTTTGCAGTGATCATGCCCCTGGTTGAAGCTGAAAAACTGCTGTCCGGGGAAAATATTGATGGGCAAATAATCGGCAGGGTTGTGCCGGGCAGGGGAGAAGTCTTATGTCAAGGCCTGTAAAAATTGCCGTGCTGGCATCAGGCAGGGGAAGCAACCTGCAGGCAATTATTGATGCTGTGAGGGGAAACAGCCTGGATGCGGAAATTGCCGTTGTTATCAGCAACAACAAGGATGCTGCCGCTCTAAGCAGGGCTCAAAAATATGGGATACCAACAGCCCTATTGGAGCCGCTGGGCCATGAGGGCCGGGAAGAGTATGATATAAGGCTGGCTGAACAAATCAAGAGGTATGAGGCAGATTTAGTAGTATTAGCCGGTTGGATGCGGGTTTTAAGTCAAAAGTTTTTAGAAGAATTTCCGGATAAGGTAATCAATATTCATCCATCTTTGCTGCCGGCCTTTCCAGGATTAAATGCTCAAAAACAAGCCTTTGAGTACGGGGTAAAATATTCGGGATGTACCGTTCACTTTGTAGATGCAGGGGTAGATACAGGGCCTGTCATAGATCAATCGGTTGTTCCTGTTCAAGCAGCAGACACTGTTGAGTCGTTAGCAGACCGGATTTTACAGGCAGAGCATAAGCTGTACCCCCAGGTGATCCAGCTGTTCAGTGAAGGGCGGATTGTGAAAAACGGCAGGAAAGTAAAGATTATGGAGGTTAAAAGAAATGGGACAGGTGCGCAAGGCGCTGATAAGTGTTTATGATAAGACCGGTGTGGTGGACTTCTGCAGGGAACTGCTTCACCTTGGCTACCAATTGATATCAACTGGAGGTACATATAAGCTGCTGGTAGACCATGGAATAGAGGTAGTGAAGGTTAGTGAAATAACTAATTTCCCGGAAATCCTTGGCGGCAGGGTAAAAACCCTGCATCCCAGGATACATGGCGGTATCCTGGCAAAAAGGACATCGGAGCACCGCAGGGAACTCGAATATCACAATATTGGTTTAATTGATCTGGTTGTGGTAAACCTCTACCCCTTTGAAGAGACTATCAAAAAGCCGGGCGTGGACATAGATGAGATATTGGAAAACATTGATATTGGCGGTCCTACCATGGTCAGAGCTGCCGCCAAAAATTTTCCCAATGTAACTGTTGTAGTCAAGCCTGAAAGGTATTCCCAAGTAATTGAAGCGTTGAAGGAAGGGTCAATATCTTTAGAATTTCGACGGGAACTTGCTGTTGAAGCCTTTGCTCATACTGCAAACTATGATGCCTGTATAACTGGGTATCTGGGAAATACCAGTGGATGTTCTGAGCAAGGTGACAGCAAGTTAAGTGAACTGACTATTACAGGTGTTGAAGGTATTCCCCTGCGCTATGGTGAAAATCCCCATCAAAAAGCCCAGATCTACAAAGTGTCAGGCAAGGGGCGCGGCCTTGCGCACATTATTCCCTTACAGGGCAAACAGCTTTCCTATAACAATTACCTGGATACATATGCTGCCTGGAAGTTGGTACAGGAGTTTTCAGAGCCAGCAGCAGTCATTGTCAAGCATAACAACCCTTGCGGAGCTGCCGTGGGAACTGATTTGCTGGATGCTTATTTTAAAGCTCTGGAATGTGACCCTGTTTCTGCTTTTGGCGGTATAGTTGCTTTTAATAATGAAGTAACGGCGCCACTGGCTGCTGCCATGGCAAAGACTTTTTTCGAAGTAATTGCTGCGCCCAAGTTTTCCAAGGAAAGCCTTGAAATCTTTAAGACAAAACCTAACCTGCGCATTCTGCCAATCGATTCAGTTCTTGACGATACATATGAAATCCGCAGCATTGGCAGCAGTTTGTTGGTTCAAGAAACTGATAAAAGAGTGCAGCAATATCCCTTGAAAATCGTCACCGGCAAGGAGCCCAGGCCCGAACAAATTAATGATCTCCTTTTTGCCTTTAGAATTGTCAAATGGGTCAAGTCCAATGCCATTGTAATAGCCAAGGATGGCCGGACCCTGGGCATTGGCGCAGGCCAGATGAACAGGGTTGGAGCAGCAAAGGCAGCCCTTGAGCAGGCCGGTGAGAAGGGGAGAGGCGGGGTATTGGCCTCAGACGCTTTCCTGCCTTTTGCTGATACTGTGGAACTGGCTGCGAAATACGGCATATCTGCCATTATCCAGCCTGGAGGTTCGGTGAAGGATGAAGAGGTAATCCAAAAATGCAACGAGCTTGGTATTGCCATGGTCTTTACAGGTATCAGGCATTTTAAACATTAGGTGGTGGAAGATAAAAGATGAATGTTTTAGTCATTGGCAGCGGCGGCAGGGAGCATGCCCTGGTTTGGAAGCTTTCCCGGAGTCCTAAAGTTGAGAAGGTCTATTGCGTACCGGGAAACGGCGGGATACAGGAAATTGCTGAATGTGTAGACATGGACATTATGGATTTCTCGGCTCTGACTGACTTTGCCAGGGCAAACAATATAGAACTGACCGTGGTGGGGCCAGAAGCGCCCTTGACTGAGGGTATAGTAAATGCATTTCGAGCAGCAAAACTGCCCGTTTTCGGTCCATCCAAGGAAGCTGCTGTTTTAGAAGGCAGCAAGGCATTTGCCAAAGAATTCATGAAAAAGTATGGAATTCCTACTGCTGATTATGCCAGCTTTACTAAAGCCAAAGACGCCAGGGATTATTTATCTCAGAAGGGTGTGCCTTGTGTGGTCAAGGCCGACGGTCTGGCAGCCGGCAAAGGCGTGGTAGTGGCAATGAGTGAAGCAGAGGCCCTAAAGGCAGTTGACGATATGATGGAAGCAAAAGTATTTGGCAGCGCCGGCAATGTGGTTGTCATCGAAGAATACCTGGAGGGCCCTGAGGTAAGCGTCTTGGCCCTGACCGACGGAATAAATGTCATACCCTTGCTGCCTGCCCAGGACCACAAAAGAGTATTTGATGGTGATAAAGGGCCTAATACCGGTGGGATGGGCGCTTATGCTCCCGCTCCAGTTTGCGACAGCGCAATGTTGGAGGTCATCAGGCAGCAGGTCTTGGAACCTGCCGTAAGGGGAATGCGGGAGGAAGGCCGGCTTTTTAAAGGTGTATTATATGCAGGTCTCATGCTGACCAAGAATGGACCAAAGGTTTTGGAATTCAACGTGAGGTTCGGTGATCCTGAAACCCAACCCATCATGATGCTTTTAGAAAGCGACCTGGTGGATCTGTGTCAGGCAGTCATAGAAGGCAGTCTGGAAAAGGCCCGGGTTAAATGGCATGAAGGTTTTGCCGTATGCGTAGTGTTAGCCTCAGGCGGTTATCCAGGCGCCTATGCAAAGGGTAAAGCTATAACATTAGGGGACATGCCCGAGCACACCATGGTCTTTCATGCAGGCACAGTACGTGGGACAGACGGCACCCTGCTTACCAGCGGGGGAAGAGTTCTAGGGGTTACTGCTGCCGGGCAAGATGTGCAATCAGCAATCCAAAACGCATATCATTCCATGGATGCAGTTCATTTTGAAGGAATGCATTACCGCAGGGATATCGGCTCAAGGGCTCTTTAACTATTAAAGAAAACAAAATGTTATGTCATAATAATGGGATAATTTTAAAGGAATTTACTTAAATATGCAGAAAAAGTTAGCAATAATTGCTAGCTTTTATTTATTTTACTATTCAGCCGGTTTAAGAGTTAGTGAAGTTGTTCGTTTAAAAGTTGATGATCTCGATGGCAAGAGGAAACTTATTCATTTATATTTCTGTTCATGCATTGAGGCATTCTTTTGCAACTCATTTATTAGAGGGCGGTACAGACCTTAGATACATTCAAGAGTTATTAGGGCATAAAAGCACCAAAACTACAGAAATTTATACTCCTGTGAGTATACGAGATATAGGCCATATCGAAAGCCCCTTGGACAGGATTATGAAGAATGAGGGAAGGGCTTAGATATGTAATATTCTCGACACACCGTCGGAAACATTTACATTCAGTTTAGATATTCCCGATACTAAGTCGCTAAAAAGACGTTAGCTGAAATGCTGCTTTTTGGGGGATTGCTTACTAATAGGAGGCTATACTTATGCAGATTAACAGTGAGGATTTTATTTGTGGACAAACAATAATCAGCATTAGAGATTTTCTAAAATATGTTCAATTACGAGATTGGTGGACCATTGATTTCCTGACGGCTAGGTTGAGAGTAAGTAAGTCAATGGCCAAAAAAATAATAAATGTTTTGGTCGAACAAGGCTATATTGAGGAATCTAAACGTTACAACAGAGAAAAAGCTTGGGTGAATACTATTAAGGGTAATTCATTAGCGATGGCTTCAGCAGCAAAACCGATTTATAGAAGAACAGCAGATGATATTCTACTAAAGTTCATGAAAAGAGTAAATGAAGTAAATACAAATGATAAATTTGCTTTCAGAGTCGAAAAAGTGATTGTGTTCGGAAGCTACTTGTCAGATAAAGAAAGGCTAAATGATATTGATTTAGCAATAAAGCTAGAATCGAAGGAAAAAGACAAAAAGAAACGAAGACAAAGGGAACAAGAAAGGATATCTATTGCATTAAAATCAGGTCGGGTTTTCGGTAATTTCTTACAAGAGGTTTTTTGGCCCATGACTGAGGTTAAGTTGTTTTTAAAGAATCGTTCTCGTAGTATCAGCTTGCACGATACTGATGATCCAATTTTACAAGAGACTAACTATAAAGTTCTATATGAGTATAAATAAGTTAGCAGCACTTCAGCTAACAATGTTTTCCCGCAAGGGCGCGGATAAGCGGGGGCAACGGGGCAGGATTTGGGGCGGGGCTGAAGCTTGCCGCGCCACATCCCCTAGCCTAAGTCAGGCATGACCCGGCTCGCCCGAAGCTAACTTAAGAGTTAAGTAAGCTTCGGCCTTCACCTTAAGGCCGGGGGACGTCGGGAAAACGGGTACGTTAGATGACATCGGATTTTCGGGGTATAATATAGGTTTCCTTTTTATACAGCTAAAACCAAATGTTGTCATATGACTAAGGTAAAAGTATAATTAATTTATACGGTTGTTCTAGGGGGAAAGTTGTATGCCGGTAATTTCTGAATTCTTTGGTATATTGACCCCTTAAGATAGGGAGGTGGATTATGTGTTTCATGAAGTTGTGCAAGTAGCACCTACAACTGATTATACGGTATATATTTATTTTGCGGATGGTAAAATAAAACTTTTTGATGCAAAAGAACTTGTCAAAAAAGGAGTTTTTAAGCAACTGCAAGATATTAATGTTTTTATTAATACTTGTACCGTTATAAACAACACTTTAGCATGGGATATTACAGGGAAACGAGACCCTACAAGTTGTCTTGATTTAGATCCTGAAATGTTATATGACTCCTGTCCGGAGGTAGAAGAACCTAACATGAGAGAACAAAGAGGGGGCGTATCGAAACTTTAGTTTCGCGCCCCCTTTTTTTCATGTATTGATATCCTTGTCGACATATTTTTAGGTTCAAGAAATTTTAGAAAAATTTTAGCCTCTTCACACCATGACAACTGCCATTTTCCTCATGTTATGAGCTATGCTGTGTAATCCCCATTCAATTTTCACTTTCTTCAGTCCCTTTAATACAAACCTGCGGATACTAAAGTTGCCTTTGATATCACCAAAGACACTTTCAACTTCAATAGGACGTAAGCTTCTCATTTTTAGGCCTTCTTCTGAACATAACTTCTGTTTAGCCTTTTCTTTATATTCATTTAGTTTTCGGTTGATATTTATTTTTCTGTTAGCATAGGGTTTTTCAGATTTAATGCATTTATTTCGATAAGGACACCCGGAGCAATTGAGGCATTCGTATATCCGGATGGTACTTATATACCCATTATCACTTTTACGCTCGGTCTCATACATAAAAACAAGGGGTCTCCCATATCCACAGACGTATTCGTCATTGTCTTCAAGGTATGTAAAGTTCTGCACTTTTGTTATGTCCTCTTTCCACTTTTTGGTTGCTTCTTTTTGGAAAGTATTATACTTTACAAAAGACCTTATCTGGTTTTCTTCTAAATACTCATAGTTTTTTTCGCTGCCATAACCTGCATCTGCTATAATGTTACCGGGAAGCTTGTCATCTAAGATGGTTTTTACAGTTTCCAGATGTTCTTTTAAACAGTTTGTGTCGCCAGCTCTTTGATATATGCTATAGCCTATAATTAACTGATCTTCTGTACCTATTTGAACATTGTAGCCAGGTTTGAGCTGTCCATTTTTCATATGGTCTTCTTTCATTCTCATAAAAGTGGCCTCATGATCCGTTTTGGAATAGCTATTTCTTTGTGCTAGTATTTCTTCTTGGATTTCGTATTTCTTCATTCTGGGTAGGTAATCTTTCATCAATTCTCTTAACGGCTTCTTCTATGGCCTCTGAATTAATGGGATCACCGTTACCTAGTTCTTCTAAATCTGCATCTTTGTATTCTTCATTTTCTTCTTGATTTATTATTTATCCCTTTTAACATGGGCATTATCAGAAAAGTTAACTAAAATAGCCTTATAGAAGAAAAAGATACAGCAATTGAATCATTCTTAAGATCGTAATATGAACAAGGAAATGACAAAGTGCGGAAGGTCATAAAGAAATTGATAGAGTAGAAGGTGCGAACTTCGCTTAACAATGTTTTCCCGTAAGGGCGCGAGTAAGCAGGTTCAGCGGGGGCTGAATTTTGGGGCGTAGCTGAAGCGTCCCGCGCCACATCCCCCAAACCAAGACCGGCAGGACCCGGCTCACTCGGGCCTAAGATTTGCAAGGAAAACTAAGGCCCGAGCTTTGCCTTAGGGCTGGGGGGTGTCGGCAATGCTTGAGACGTTAAATGAAATTGGTCGCAATTCGCACCGTCCTGGCACAGATAGAGCAAAGTAGGGTTTGGAGTTTTGAAAATCCTATTATTGCGTAAATTAATTCATCAACATGCAGGGTGGATTTGAAAACAAGTAAGTAAGGATGAGCATTTATGGATAAATATATAGAACTAGACAGAGAGAATGTTCCATCTTTTTCCGAATATCCATTTAATTTACCTGCTGTTAGAAATTTAGATAGATTATCTTTTCATCCAAAAGTTACATTCATTGTTGGAGAAAATGGTTCAAGTATTTGAAGAGTATGTTTGACGATAGGGGGCTCCTGCATAAGCGGCCGCCTTTGCAGGTTAAGACGCCTCGCAAACACTCGGTCTAAAAGAATATTACATCAAATCTAAATAAAGCTTAACAGCGTATCTGATTTTTTCTTTAATTTCTTCATTTTGAATAAAACCGCACTTATCATTTAAACGTTCTTTAGAAATAGATCGTATCTGATGTGCCATGACTATGGAAGAATGGGGAAGGTGTGAATCCTTAGGTTCAAGTAATATCTCAATGGGATATACTTTTCTCCCTTGTTTATGAGAAGTTAAACAAAGAATAGTAACAATTGGGAGGGCTTGATTTACCGCTTCCTCAGAAATTACTAAAACAGGTCTAATACCGGCTTGCTCAGAACCTTTGATTGGATTAAGATCAGCCCAAAAAATGTTCCATTGATAATTCATCTATTTATTCTCCTTTGTTGCTTCAAAGTCCGAATAAGAAAAGTCATGCATTACACTATCTAAGTCTTCCATAAACATGGGATCTTTTGAGGCTTCCTTCATTTGAATATATAAATTTTGTTTTTCAATAAGTTTGACATAGGATTCGATTGCATCTTTTACAGCGGAGTTTACGGAGGGAACAAGGCCTTCGTTAGAATACTTTTTTAATTTATTTAACAGATCTATAGGAAGAGAGAATGTATAATTCTTTATAACTTTAGACATGGGTATCACCTCACCGTAATATTGCATATTTATATTGTACTAAAGCAAATATCATTATACAATATGAATTGTATTATTAATATGGCAATGAGTATATTGAGTATATTTTCGGAGTAACCCTAGTCGGTAATGGTAAAGTCAGTGATGTGCAGCAGGTAACTATTAGTGCTAAAATGGCTGATGGTAGTGTTGTGCAAACATTTGACTCAGTAAGAAGCTATAGTGACGACAATGAAATTAAAGTAAAATATATTTCACCCTTACCGCTAAATGTTTCAGCGGTTGACACAATAAGTGTTAACGGAGCAGTTATAAAGTTTGATGCATAGCTGAGGTTCATTGCCTAACAGCAGTATCCGGCTCCGCTTCCTTCACCCAAAATTGGCCTCCCGTTGACCGCCATTTTTGTAGGGGGACAATCTCCCCTGCAGTAATATCAAAATATTAGGACAATTTCATCTTCAGTAAGATGTTTAGGTGGTTGGAAAGGATACGGAACCACCCGTACCCTTTTTTATGATATATTAATATCATTATCAACAAGCAGAAACCAACCACATCCATTGTATTAGACATTGAACTGCCTTTCAAGTGTTCCGCTGAGGATTTTGAAAGAATCTATCAGGAACATTATCAAGGTACAATATCGCATACGTTTATTCGTCAAAGTTTGGGACTTCCGGATGATGAATGGCTATGTATTAGTACTAGAGTAATATTTGTACTTTAACCATGCAGGGTCCGTCGCCTAACACGAGGATTTGCGGCTCCGGCTACCGCCTTCGACCTAACTTGACGGTTGTCATGCCTTTTGCATTTAGCAGGGGTGAAGGAAAGGGCAAAAATCACGCCAACCAAAAGTTCGTGAATTGCCGGGATGTTATACAAATTCTTTTCCCCTTTTAATTAAGCTCTATGCAGGGCTGTTCCGATTCAAGAAGTGTGATATCTGATCTTTCGCACCCTTACACAACAAGAACTAACATTTATCCCAGTCAATTTTTTCGGGAAGAGCCTATGGTAATTAAGGGCCACCTACCCTAGTAAACACATCAAGGTCAAACCCAATTAGTTTT
>JBFLYC010000048.1:0-14736 GCA_040756735.1 Bacillota bacterium
AAAAAATATTCTTGTGATAGGGTGGGGCTTGTTTAGTGTTGCCTTTTTTAGGCAAACACCCCCTTTTGTGCAGCGAATTCGCAAAAAAATTTCCAATTACCTACTTGACATCATACCGCTGCTCTCAACAATACATATACACGTTTTCAATTTACTTATTCTTCAATTGCGCCACCTATTTTCTTGAGATGTAGTCTAAAAGTATAGTCCGGTTTTGAAGTTCGTTTTTCTAGATATTCACTGAACTTTAATTGATCACTTAGTTTTGTACCAGCTTTTATTAATTCAGCCTGCCGCCGCTCAGTTTGCCAAATTGATTGTGCAACAGCAAGAACATCTTTTACAGTTTCTTTGGAGACAAAAACCGCTCCGTCGCTATCAGCAAATACAATATCATTTAAAGCAACTTCAAAATCGCCGAAACTTGCTGATACTAACGCTTCTGGGTGACGATCATCTAATCTTCGGGGTCCAGCGGGAAAAGCGCCATAACTGAAAATTGGGAAACCAATATTTTCCAGTTCAGATGTATCCCGGTGGTTTCCCCATACGATAATACCTGCCAGTCGACAGGCCTGTGCTTCTAAAACAGTTAAATCACCAATACATCCTTCATCTGTTCTTCCTTCATTATCTATTACAAGAACATCACCCTGCTCTGAATTCCTCATTGCCTCTAAGAATACATCAACACTGCCGTAATGACGTACCGGCAGAACCCTTCCAACTAAACGCAATCCAGGTATAATTGGCTTTATACCTGCAGGAGCAATACGAGGTGAAATTCCAATTCTTAAGCATGCATCAGCTATTACTGGCGTTGATAAGTTTTCAAAAGCAATCCTTAAATCTTTACTAAGCATATAAAAACCCCTCCATATAATTTTATATAACATCCTCAAGATTCCCAATAATCTAAATCATGTGCATCCTCATTTTAACCTATTTCCATAAAGTCAATTATCGCCATATAGTTGACTGAGTTTAACAAAACCAGAATTTCGCAATCTAGGAGTAGGTAAAAAATTGTTACTCTGTCTATTGGATTATTGTCATGGACGTTTTAATCAAGTATTTCTTTGGACTTTAAGTACTCTGGAACCAGCCCGTCATGTATACAAAAAGTTTAGGTTCAAGCTAACCGAAACCAAAACTCACGACATTTGGGGACATAATTTAACAGAAGAGAGATGGGACTTATTTCTGTAATTATAAAACCCTGACCCAGCATGTTTAGTTGCATCTCAACTACTTCCACATTTCACCCTAAATTTGCTGTTTTTTCCACACATCAGTATTCCGGCTCTAAAAAGCTTTGCAGCAGCCCTGGTAATTATATATGTAGTCAGTATGAGTATTACCCTCCCACTGCGATTTGCCAACTGGGAACGTCGGCAACACCAATCCTTAACATAATAATGATGAACTGATCAAAAGAGTACATTAAATCACCTAAATACTTAACGTATAAATTAATAGGAGTGGTGTTACTCTATATCTAAAGTTCCATATTAATCCAGAAATTTAAGATTTGCAAGTGGAGGATTTAATATGCCCTTTTGGGAAAATCAGGAATCTTTATCGGTTCTACAATGGATACTTCGAGGCATTGTAATGTTTTGGTGGCTGCTTCTTATGACCAAGTTAATGGGTCAACGACAGATCGGGCGGCTAAATGTATTCGATTTCATAGTTGCATTTACTATTGGCGGTACAGCGGCCGGTGTACTCAATAATTCTAGAAACGGATTAATAGGCGCTTTAACTACAATAGCAACGTTAGCAGCTTTAGATATCATTGTGGCTTTTCTTGCTTTAAAAAACGCCAAGTTTCGCCGCATTGTTCAAGATGAGCCTCTTGTTCTTATACAAAATGGCCGCATAATAGAAAATATGTTACGTAAAGCTCGATTTAATCTAGACGACTTGTTATTGGAGCTCAGATTAAAAAATATCCCCAACCTTCATGACGTAGAATTCGCTATTCTTGAATCCAACGGTAAGCTCAGCATCATACCTAAATCACAATCACGAGCAGTTAAACCTAGTGATTTAAATATTTCTACCAAATATGAAGGAATGCCAACCTTGCTAATTGAAGATGGCAATATTATTGAAGATAATTTAAATAAAAGTAATTTAGACAAATCATGGTTAATTAACCAGCTGCAGCTACAAGGTGTCAATGACCCAAAAACCGTGTTTGCAGCTATGCTCGACACTCGAGGGAGACTTTACATTTCCAAAAAATATGAAGAGTTCATTCGCTAATACTATGAAACCTGTTATATATATATATCAAGTTAACTATTTCTCAGCAATTACTAACATTTCATAGTCTTCTGTTGTTAATTTGTCTTTTCTACTAAAGGCTCCTAATCTAGCTCCATAAATATCAATATTTTTGAATTCGAGTGATTTTAGCAGCCATGTTATCTCAGATGGAATATAATATCTTTCGTTACACTGCAGTTCTTTTCTATTACCGAAGTATGCCAACCCCTTCCTCAAAGCTTTGAAGCCTTCGTCTTTTCTATCCTGGATGGCTTTAATGGATTCGGTGATTTTATCCAGTATTTGCAGCACTTTTTCTACATGTTTCTTTTGTTTCAACAATTTTGGTTCACAGAGAGCGGCAGCTGCAGCTCTTTTTTCGTAGTTGTTACCTTCAGACCATTCTTCCATATGCTCTAATAATTCATGCATATGGCTTTCGCCATAAATCTGCAAGGCCATAGCCACTCCTTCACGAATTCTCCACCTGGGATCTGAGGCTAGCGATCGCAATTTTTTAAGATATCCTTTCTTCCCTTCTGCAACAAGCCTGCCTAATCCCACCGTTCCACAACACGCCAAAAATTCTTGTTGTGAATTGACTGGGGCTTTTTCAGGAGTAAAGCTAACCAGGTGCAAAAATTGTTCTTCCTTTCCTATTTCCGCAACAGCTTGGATAGTTCTTTGAAAAAGGATTCATAAATCCATGTTCTGCTTCAATTACTTTGACTTGTATT
The DNA here is from genome assembly GCA_040756735.1 of Bacillota bacterium. Lineage (GTDB taxonomy): Bacteria > Bacillota > DSM-16504 > Desulfitibacterales > Desulfitibacteraceae > JBFLYC01. Next base: position 3,012 of record JBFLYC010000048.1, read on the forward strand.
TGCTTCTTATTCTGCAATTTTTGTGTTAATTCCAGTACATTAAATGTCTGTTCATTACTTGAAAAAAATAATAATATCGGGCATTGAGGTTCGATATCAGAATAATCTCTTATTCTCGATCCATAAAAACCAATTATCCCATCTACTTTATACTCAGTACTAAGCCAAGCAATAGTTGCACCGATACTGAAACCTAAAACAAATATTTGCTCATATTTCTTTCTGTTTGTTTCCACCAGTTGTTTAATTGCTTGCAGTGATTTCTTGAAGCCAATTTCATTCATAAAAAAATGATACGCTTTGTCTTCTTCTTCATACGAAAATGAAACATTGTTTAATAAATCTGGAATCTGAACATCAAAGCCTTCTGTAGTCAAAAAATCCTTATAGTAGTTAATGTGATCATTAATCCCGTATATTTCATGAACAATTATTATTAATGATCTTTTAGAATGAGCCTCCATCAATTCCACATCTTTCAGAATAAAGTAATAACGCTGGTTATCCGAAAACTGATTTGAATTACATAGTAAGTTTTTACACCTGCAAGTTTGCCTAAAAAATGTGCAGGGGATAAATCACGTCTAAGAAGGTAAAAGTGAACATGACAACACTTAATATACCATTTAAATTAAAAAATGCAAAGTTGGCTCTGGACAGGTCATCCGGCCGCACCAAAGTGTGCTGATAAAAAAGAATAACTACCACCATGGCCACCCCGGCCAGGTAAAAAACTCCAAGATTAAGAAGCAACCCGACAGCCAGGAAAAAAAGTGGAGCGATAATATGAAAGGCCATGGAGATGTAAAGCGCATTTTTTATACCAAACCTTGCCGGAATAGAGTATAGCCCCTCCTTCCGGTCAAAGTCGTAATCGTCGCAGGCATAGATAATATCAAATCCGGCTACCCAGAAAAGAACACCCGTTGCCAAAAGTACCGGCGCCAGGTCAAACTGCCCGACAATGGCTATCCAACTGCCCAGAGGCGCCAGACCCAATGCAGCCCCTAAAAACAGGTGGCAGGCCCAGGAAAAGCGCTTGGTATAAGAGTAAGTCAGGAGAACCAGCACTGCAACAGGGAAAAGACGGAAGGCCAACTGGCTAAGCTGGGAAGAAGAGTATAACAAAACAGCAAAAGATATAAATATATAAACCCATACTTCTGTTGCACTTAAAAGACCAGCCGGCAGCGCCCTTCCAGCTGTACGGGGGTTTTTAGCGTCAATATGGCGATCGACTACTCTGTTTAAAGACATTGCCGCAGTCCTGGCGCCAACCATGGCCAGGGTAATCCAAAACAGGTCATGCATGGCCGGCAGTTTTTTTTCTGCCAATAGAGCACCTACATAAGCAAAGGGGAGGGCAAAGATGGTATGCTCAAACTTTATCATCTCAAGGAAAACCTTTAGCTTTTTAAAAGCCATAACTCTCCCACTTTCCGTCTACCAGCTTCTTGACTGCTTCGCTCATTTCTACATCGTTGGGCCACTCCCTCTGATGTCCCTCTGAAGGCCATTTCCTTGTAGCATCAATACCCATCTTGGTGCCCAGGCGAGGCATCGGCGATGAGTGGTCAAGGTCGTCAAGGGGCCCTTGTACCAGCATTACGTCCCGGCCGGCATCTATATTATTGAAAACCCGCCACATTACTTCCGACACATTTTGCACGTTGACTTCTTCATCCACTACAATAATCAGTTTGGTCAGCATCATTAATCCCATGCCCCATAAAGCGGACATGACCTTTTTTGCATGGCCGGGGTAGCGTTTTTTAATAGATATGATAACGCAGTTATGAAAAACACCTTCAGGAGGCATATTCATGTCTACCACCTCAGGCAGTTGAAACCTCATCATTGGCAAGAAAATTCGCTCGGTGACCTTGCCGATAAAAGCATCTTCCATAGGGGGCTTGCCTACTATAGTAGCCGGGTAAATCGGGTCTTTTCGGCGGGTGATACAGGTAAGGTGGAATACCGGGTAGTAATCAGCCAGTGAATAATAACCGGTGTGATCTCCAAAAGGACCTTCCAGCCTGGTTTCCCCGGGCTCAACATAGCCCTCCAAAATAATCTCCGCCCTTGCCGGCACCTCCAAGTCGGAAGTTTCACACTTAACCAATTCAACGGGTTCTTTGCGCAGGAAGCCTGCGAACAACATCTCATCAATCCCTGGCGGAAGGGGCACTGTTGCTGAAAAGATCACTGACGGGTCGGCTCCCAGGGCAACGGCCACGGGCATTCTGTTCCCACTGGAGGTCTCCCGGTAGTGTTTCGCGCCATCCTTATGAATATGCCAGTGCATTCCGGTTGTGCAGTCGTCGAAAACCTGCATCCGGTACATACCTACGTTGCGCTTGCCAGTAACAGGATCCTTGGTGAATACCAGGGGCAGGGTGATAAATGGCCCACCGTCATCTGGCCAGCACTTTAAAACAGGTATTTCTGAAAGGGATGGATTATCCTTAATTATTACTTCTTTGCAAGGCCCGCTTTTTACTGTTTTAGGTATGAATGAAGATAGCTGCGCCAGCTTGGGCAGGGCCTTCAACTTATCCATAAAGGATGTTGGCAGCTCCGGAGGCTGAATAAATTCCAATATTTGATCACCGATATGATCGAATTCATCCACACCCAGTGCCAGTTTCATTCTTTCCATTGTACCAAAAAGATTGGTGACCACTGGTATCCGGTAACCCTTGACATTCTCAAACAGCAAGGCCGGACCTCCGGACTTGACCATCCGGTCGCTGATCTCAGTAATCTCCAGTTCGGCGTCCACTTCCACTTTTATTTTCTTTAATAAACCGCGACGTTCCAAATCCGCCATGAAGGCGCGCAAATCCGTATAAGCCATTACTCTTCATCTCCTTTAAATTAGTCGTAGGGCTTAGAGTGTTCTGTTAAACAGCATAATTGCAGTATCTTCTTTAATTAAGTAAGTTTTAAATCCTACTCTTTCATATAATCTTTTTGCTGGATTCTGGACATTTACACTTAGAGAAATACTCTTGGTAGACACCGGTAAATGGTCAATTAAATACTGCAAAAGAGCTGTACCGGCACCTTTTCCTCTATATTCAGGATACAATGCGATACTAAGTTCAGGCATACCATCGTCAATATAACCATAACCCTTGTTTTCTTCATTAAAGGCCCTAATCCAAGCAGCGCCTAATTTCCTGTTAGTATCTTGTTCAATGATTATATAACCGATATCATGTTTTTCGTCCCAATTCTTGATGTACTTATATAAATTAGGTTCATATATAATGCTTCTGGGAAGCGTCTCATTGTCTCTAATGTATATGGCATGATACAACATATCTTCTAAGAAAGACATTTCAGACTTATCAATTGCTTTAAAGTAATATTTATACAAACAGAGGTGTCCTCCATAATTAAATTTCTCAAGTTTATTATTTGTCTATAGAATAAGTAAGCTGCCCCTAATATAATAATTCTCCTTCAAGCACAGTTATTGCTTTACCTGAGATTATTACTCTTTCACCTATACTTTGGACTTTTAAAATTCCACCCCGTTCTGACACTTGATATGCAATAAAAAGGTCTTTTTCAAGTTTTCTCTTCCAGTAAGGGGCCAAGCAGCAATGTGCTGATCCTGTGACTGGGTCTTCATTTATTCCAACTGACGGTGCAAAAAAGCGCGATACGAAATCGTATTCTTTGGATCTTGCTGTTACGATAACTCCTCGCATGGGAACTTCTAAAAGCGCTGCAAAATCTGGGTTAATGTCTTTGACGATCTCTTCATTCTCTACCTCAACTATATAGTCAAATATGTTCTTTCCAACATATAAAGGATTGACTTTGAGTGCATTTAACAATGCTGCCGGTGGTTTTGTTTCTTTTTCCGGCGTAGCTGGAAAGTTCATGTCTATCCAACCTTCCGCTATTTTTGCAGTTAGCACTCCACTTTTAGTATAGAACTCAGCAATTTGCTCTTTTGGCAATATTCCTTTTTCCCATAAAACATGGGCACTGGCCAATGTTGCATGTCCGCAGAGGTCAACCTCTGAATTAGGGGTAAACCAACGCAAATTAAATCCACCTTTTTCCTGAACAAGAAATGCAGTGATCTTCTTTTTGACTTCCTTTAACATATATTATCTCTTTCATGGTTTTACTCCTTGTTTTGCTAAATTCCTATTTAACCTCTCCGTGCAATCATTTCAATTCCTACCAAAAAATTTTTACCCATTTCATTTTAAACTCGCCTCACTGTCCCCTGCAGGAATGCAGCGTTAGATGACTGCCATCTTTCCCATGGGTTGTTAACTGGTAGATATTATGACATAAATGAAACTAGGAATATAAAAACACGAACCGGTTGGTAGTCCGGATGCACCATGAATTGGTGCCAGTAACCTTCCCCCTCGGGATGTCCATTGTTCCTAACTGTTTATGAAGAGGGGGAGCATAATGAAACTAACTGTATACCATGATGGACAGTTTTGGATTGGTGTTGCTGAACAAATAATTGATGGAAAGATTAAAGCCATACGACACATCTTTGGCGCTGAACCACAAGATGAAGAAATTCTCAACTTTGTTAACAATGAATTACTAGCAAAATCTAAACACAAAGGTCATTAACCTTTTCTCCGGATAATAATAATCCGGAGATTTTGCTTTACTTAGACCAAATCTTTATCTGCAAATTTGCTGATTTCATTAGAAAGATAAATATGTATTCCATTCACATCACGCTGAGCAGCCCTATACATACCTAATGCAACTGTTTCTGCTTCTATAGGTTTATACTTTTCAAGAGGCCCAATAAATGTAAATGGAAGTACCTTTGCCAGAAGTTTTCCTATAGTTTCACCAAGTCTAAACTCTTTTCTGGTCCCCAGCAGTAAAGATGGTCTAAATATGTGTAAAGAATTCAGCCCTATATCTTTTATCTGGTCTTCAAGCAGCCCTTTCATCTTGGAATAAAAAACTAATGAGTTGGGATTAGCTCCCATGGAACTGATAATTAAAAATTTTTCGACCTGTGTTTCCTTAGAGAGTTTTGCCATCTTTATAGGATAATCTACATCAACTTTTTTGAATTTTTCCCTACTCTTTGCTTTGTTAATTGTAGTCCCTACACAACAAAATATATCATTAACCCTAAAGCTGTCCTTATAGCTGCTAATATTATCAAAATCTATTATTTTCTCTTCAAGTTTAGGATGCTTTATATTAAGAGGGTTGCGCACAAGCGCCACAATCATCCTATATTCCTGGCCAGATAAAAGGTATTTTAGTAATTTATTTCCTACTAAACCGCTCGCTCCTACTATCAATGCTGATTTGCCTTCCATGTAATAAAATCACCCCCTATATCTGAAAAATAACCCAAAGCTTCCTCCTCCATATCCTAAGGTAGAGGGAATGGCGCGCCAACCCCAAAAACCGCTTTCCGCACCCCCCTGCGAGAATGGCAGGATTATGCGATGCCTGCCCCTAACTTCTGGCGAAGATGGGCAGAGTCCACAATGTATTCAAATTCTTGGTTAATGTAAGTCGAAATTCTCGTAGGTTTCTTTATAAATGATCGCTCATCACATTTAAGTAACTCAATAGTCAGATCTGCTTTAATCCCCATAAAAATTAGAATTGTTAAAAGCAATAAAGTAAAACCGACAAAGCGCAAATACTTCATAAAATCACCCCATTTTAAAATTACTTCATATCAAGTCCCCGACATTCCCAATGCCCTGAGCCCTAAGGCGCCGGACCAGACCTTCTTTAGCTCTTATCTGCGTTACCTTGTCTGCTATGGAAGAATGGCTCGTGATCTTCCACTATTATACTACTATTAACTTATCTAAAGTTTTAAAATGAAAAATAATATAAATAGCAAAAATTTTTTCAGTTATCTCACCTCTTGATGCATACGATTTTTAATTCTTAGCTCAGGCCCGACCAAGCCGGGTCATGCCTGACTTGGGCTTAGGGGTGTGGTGCAGCACGCTTCAAAAGTCTGTCCCTACTGCACCTTTACGGTAATGCTCATGTTAGTCGAAACTATGCCGAAAAATATTATTAAGTCTGTTAGGCAAGCTACTATATCACTTTATAGCTGTTCTTTAATAATCTTCAACATCTCTGTTCTAATAATTCCACTGAAATAGCTCACGACAAACCAGTATCTAGAAAAGCGCCTCTTGACTTTGCTTGACATACATTTAATTCTTGTTTCTGTACTTATTAGTAATTCCCCTTCTCGTTTTAGATCAAATCTAAAATTCCATACAACCTTTACATAATCATGATCCAGAAAATGGCAAGAATTCTTCTGAAGTCATTCCCACCAAATGCCTGGATAGTTCTTGTCCCGGCAATACATTTTCCCCAAACATAATAGTTCACAAAATGAAGTACACTCCACTTTCATGCCTCTCACATAAGTTTTTTATTTTCATTAAGCCTTTCGATAATTTTCTCAAGCCTCTTAATTCTTGTTTCTTCCTTTTGAGCGTTTAAATATAACCCAGTGTAAGTCTTTTTTTTACAGACATAGGCATTTTTAAGAAGTTAGATAATGCTCTTTCTGCACCTGATAAGGCCCGAATCAAAATAAAGTAGACCTGAACCGTAATCCAAATAATTAATATGAATCCTATATAAAGCGACCATGTCCATGACCAGTGCTTTTCAGGGAATATGTTGAGTCTATCAGCTACTCTCCACTACCATTTTGTAATAAGTGCATATGATACAATTAAAGGTAATACACCCAACATTGTTAAGAGTATTATTCCAGGTACCAAGAAACTGTTGAAAGGGGAATGCTTTAGTAGAGCAATTGGCATTTTTATCAACTCTCCACTGGGATCAATAACTAGCACCAGTCCGCCAAAAAAAGCGCCTATTCCTAAAAGTAAATGAAGAAAAACAAGAAATTTGCAAGTAAAAGGCTTTTTTGAAAGTTGGTTTTCCATTCTCATCACTCTTTCCACAAAGATACTCTTAAAAATCTATCTAGAATCAACCTAAAATCATTTCAAAATTCATCGCACTGCTCTCCAAAATTCTAAAGGGGCATTTTCACTAGCGAAAACAGCAAATGGTGAAGTATCAGTTTAGGCTATTATCAGCTTTTAGTTGATTTTTGCACTTTTCTTATTATAACCATTCCTTTCCAGTAGTAAAATCTTAACGAGAATACTTCTTTTTAAATCTAATTCTATCCTTATCAGAAGGTATTCCATTTGTTATGGTTTGCCATTTACCTTCCTGCAACAATTCATATTTTTCGAAGACGCATGGAATTCCTCTTGCCTCTAACAAATCACTGCTGTCCATAAGATGAAAATGCAGATGAGGTGCTGTTGAATTCCCTGAATGGCCAACTTTTCCTAATACTTGACCTTTAATAACATTTTCGCCCACTGCAACAGTGATTGAATTTTTTTTTAAATGGGCAAAAAAGGCAAAAACATTATTAGCGCATTCCATAATGATATAGTTCCCAACAAGAGGCTGTAACCCGGTCTTTTTAGGATTGTAAGTTAATGTATTCTTTAATACGACAAACATATCGGAAGCCAAATGAACTATATGTCTCTCCTTATAGCCATCTTCAGCTTTCACAATTCTTCCATCACAAGGTGCATAGACTTCTTTACCCCAACAGTAACACTTATCTAAAGGAACTCCAAAGAAAAAATATCTTAATTGACTTGCATTAAAAAAGTGCATGCCTTTCTTGTCCCAATTAATCTGCAGAAAATCAAAAGCATATCTTTGACCTAGTTGATCCGTCCCATGACTTGGAATCTTTTTCCCTGGAGTATTTGGAGATACCCACTCTCCCCTTAGAGGGAATTCAATAATAATAGGGTTTTCAAATTCATTCATCTTATCATCCTTTCTCAGACCATCCAGCTGACATGCTGCGTTTTCCCGACACCTCCTAGCAGCTTTCATCCTAGCTAACTATTTCACAGCTAAGGCACAATGATAAATTATGTTATTTTCTAGCGGAGCTTTGCTCACGGTGAAGGAACGTGGCACCCCGACCTTTCCATAAATGTTTTCAAAGCATCCCAATAACTCTCCCTGCTCTTATGTAAGGTTTGGTCGAGCCGTATTGCTAGACTTCGTCCACCACTTGCCTTTATTTTTCGCAAGTTCCCCAGTGGGGTGGGTCAATGACGAGGGTATCTTTGTGCTGCTATCCCCCTTCGCTACGTTGAGTTGGGCTTGGGTGAGAAAGATACTCTTGGTAAGTTCGGTTCCTCTGATGTCAGCATCTCGAAGGTCAGCCCCAATGAAGTCAGCCCCACTCAGGTCGGTTCCTCTAAGGTCAGCAGCAATAAGGCAGGCTCCTCTCAAATTGGCTCCTCTGAGGTCATTTTTTTAAGGTCGGCAGCAATAAGATAGGCTCCTCGACCTAAGGTCTTCTGACATCCAAGGTGAGCCTTCTGCCCACGACGAGCTTCGGCTCGCACAAGTTCACTGGTCTTCAGGAGCAGAGTATTAACATCTGCTCGGTGTACTGCCACGTCCAATTCCATGAGAGAGTTGGGGCTTAGATGAGTAAGGCGTTCCGTTTCTTCGAGCATGGATCTGAGCGCACCATGGATATGACTGGCTACTTGTAACGTTAACGCTTCTGTCAGATACCAGAGTAACTCATGGAGTTGCCGCATGATTAAGAACACCTCGAACATTTGCTTTGCGGATTCTGGGACCTTCAGCCAGTCTTGTCCACCGAAGCTAACTTGGGAAACCTTTTGACCTGCGCCAAAACAGTCAAAAGATGTGCAACCTTTTAGGCCTAGTTTCCTCAGGTTCTTGTAAACACAACAGCGAAAGTCTGGTTGCAGGTTGAGGCAAGGCTGACCTGCGTCTTTTTCGTTTGGAAAGCCTTCCGAAGCTGAAAAGTACAGCGCCACGCAGCACAAACCAAAACAGTTTTCGCAGTCAGCTCGCAGATTGATGCGAATCTTATCAATGGAAGGTATGCTACTCTCGGACAATATCTGGTTCCTCCTATTTCCATATGGATATTTCATATTCATTCATCAAACAGTTAACCTCTCTTTTATTTGATCAAGCATTTTCTTATTTTCTGGAGATTTTTTAAATTGCAAAACTTAAAAACTATTCTTTCAGTTCCTTTGCTATTTCTTTAGCTTCTACTAAATTTGTTGCAGGCGATACAAAGTTTACTTCTATTCCATCATAAAGCTCTTCTATTCCTTTTGTCTTCAATAATAAATTGTCCTTCAAATACGCCCCCTGTAAAAATATTTGGATGAGTTTTTCCTTTTATCTCTATTTCATGATATTCACTGATATCTCCATTATCTGTGTAAACATATGCTTAATAAGTATGCTCTACTCTTCTTGGTGTAGAATAAGCTCCAATAATAATCATTATTAGAAGTCCTATTATTAATTCCTTTGCCATTCTTTCTTACATATGTGTTCACCTCTAATTATGTTTTTCCTTTCCCCTACCCCCCCCCCCCCCCTCACTAATACATGATAGATCAACACGTGGTAATTGGACCATGCCCACTTTGACGGACACTAGATCGTGATTATATAATTAATCATGAAAGGGTGTTGCAAAATGAGTAAAAACAATAACAGATACGATGATGAATTTAAAGCCGGAGCAGTAAAAATGGTTGTAGAAAAAGGCCGGCCAATAAGCTCAGTAGCAAAGGACTTAGGAATATCAGAACCTGCACTCAGACGATGGGTAAAAGCAAGTACTGAACCGGAAGATTCCCCTGCTAAAAGGATCGCTGAGCTTGAGGCTGAAAATAAAAAGCTTAAAAACAACTTGAAGATGCTAATGATACGGTGAATGTGCTAAAAAAGTCGGTCGCCATTTTCGTGAAACCATAGGAGCAGCAACAATTAGTAATAAATATGAGTTTATCAAAGCTCATACATCAGGGCATTCTGTGGAGAAAATGTGCAATCTATTAAAAGTTTCCCGGAGCGGTTACTATGACTGGCTAGATAGACCAGTATCTTATAGAGATAAGAAACACAAGAAAATCCTAGATATCATTATGAAAACACATAACAAGCACCAATGTGGGGAGTTGACCCCATCTGGGCAGAAGTAAAAGAAAACATACCATGCAGCCGTGGGACAGTATACAGACTAATGAAAAAACATGGCATCAAATCAAAGCGTAAAGCTAAATGGAAAGCAACTACTAACAGCAAGCATAATTTACCAGTAGCTCCAAACCTATTAGAACAAGACTTTAATTCAGACCAGCCAAATACCGTATGGGTAGGAGACATCACCTACAGTTGGACAGATGAAGGCTGGCTTTATACAGCCATAGTAAAAGATTTATGCACTAAAGATGTAGTAGGCTATGCAATAGGAAATAGAATTACCAAAGAACTTGTAATAAACGCTATGAAAATGGCAATCAGAAGAGAAAACCCTAAAACATGGCTAATCTTTCATTCTGATAGAGGGAGCCAATACTGTTCAAATGATTTCAAGGACCTTCTAAAAACCAATCACATAAGACAAAGCATGAGCCGTAAGGGCAATCCTTATGATAATGCACCAGCAGAAAATTTCTTTAGCTGTTTAAAATGTGAATGTACCAGTTTTTATCATTTTAATAACCGAGATGAAGCTAAACAGGTCATATTTGAATATATTGAAGTCTATTATAACAGGCAAAGACGACATGCAGCTTTAGGCTGGATTACCCCAGCAGCATATAAGAAACTCTTTGCTGAAGATCTTGCAGCATAAATATTTGGAGATTTGCTTAACTGCAAAGGAACTTAAATTTACGGTGATGTCAAGGGCGGCGAAGCCGTTCATTTCACCCTTGATAGCTCTGGAAATTTAAGTATAATAGCCAAAGCAAATTGTCCAAAACATAGAAAATGTGAGCTATTAGGACTAAATAGGTATAGTTTAATGCAAAGCTAAGGTATGCTCACGAAACGGTGTCCAGAAAAGGGAGAACGGCTCATCACTATATCAAAGATCATGGGTTTGATAGGCCCATTAATAATACCAGAAGGTACAAGTAGAATTGCGTTTTCAATCCGTTTAGGTGCGTAAACCGCTGTTCTTAAGAGAATACCTCCTCCATATGAGGGGCCAATAAGATATCTCTAATTGCCCTTTGCGAAAATACGAAGTATACTCATGATTTTGACATTCGCTTCTTGACGAATATTGTTGTAACAATCAATCCAATAATCAGAAACCCCAAGGTAGCATATACTAGAAAAGTATACATTGAATCGCCTGCAAACATAGCAATAGCACAGTAATTATAGAACCAGTGAAACCCCAATCCACACCAAATAGTTTTTGTTAGATAAACTATATTGTTAAGGAGCAGACCAAACAAGAAAGTACCGACAATATTCGCAAGAATATATATTAGCATCGAATAATCCCCACCAAAAAACCAATGGGGTATCGAAAACATAAGCGCTGATAACAAACTTATCTGCCCAAACTTAAGTTTTTCAAAAGTACCATTCAGCACATACCCCCTGAAGAACATTTCTTCTGTTATTGGTATCACTAAAATACTAAACATGCTTCTATCGAAATGAATAAAATTATTTAACTGATCTTTCGCACCCTTAAAATGTTTCAAGATTAATTTTTCAAAAGCAGCATTTTTTTGTAAATTACACCTGGACTCAAGCCAAATCTTTTGATATGATTAACCCATGGAAAAGATTATACAAG
>JBFLYC010000049.1:0-14075 GCA_040756735.1 Bacillota bacterium
AAAAATATTCTTGTGATAGGGTGGGGCTTGTTTAGTGTTGCCTTTTTTAGGCAAACACCCCCTTTTGTGCAGCGAATTCGCAAAAAAATTTCCAATTACCTACTTGACATCATACCGCTGCTCTCTTATCACTTGTATGATCGATATTATTCGAGAAGTATTATTCAAGAAGTTAAACCTATATGATTACACCTGGCAGGCATGACAGCGCACAAAATGACCGGGAGAAGCTTCCACCATTACCGGGTCCTGCACAGAGCATATCTTTGTCTTTTCAATGCACCGGAGGTGGAAACTGCAGCCTGGCGGAACATTGACCGGCGAAGGAATTTCACCGGTAGAAACAACCTTCCTGGGCTTTAACTGCTCCTCCTCTTCGGAAACTACCGGTATAGAAGAAAGGAGCATCCTGGTATAAGGATGGAGCGGGTTTTTAAAAAATTCAATGGTGTCAGCCATTTCACAGGTCTTCCCCAGATACATAATAGCAACTCTGGTGGCGATGTTTCTCATCAAGCTCAAGTCATGGGTAATAAACAAATAGGTCAGGTGTTGATTCTGCTGCAGTTTTAACAGCATATTGATAATTTTGGCTTGGATGGAAACATCCAGGGCAGAGGTAGGTTCATCTAAAATGATGAATGTAGGGTCTGTAGCCAAAGCCCTGGCAATGGAGATCATTTGCCTTTCTCCACCCCCCATGGCAGCAGGCGACTTATACATGTATCCTGGTGACAACTCCACCATCTGCAACAGCTGGGCCACCTTGTTTTCCATTTCTTTTCTCTTTACAATCTTATGAACCCGCAAGGGCAGGCTCAAAATTTGATAAATATTTTGCTGTGGGTTTAAAGAGGAACCAGGGTCTTGAAATACTATTTGCAGATCTTTTTTCAAACTAAGAGGACGGTTATCGCTGCTCATACTGATATCATGGCCCTTAAAGAGTATTTTTCCCTCTGTTGGTTTGTACATGCCCATGACGGTATATGCAAGGGTACTTTTTCCTGAACCCGATTCCCCAACCAAGCCTATGATTTCCCCTCGGTTAATGGTTAAGTTCACCCCATCCACAGCTTTTACATATAACTGCTTTCCTTTAGATTTATGGACAGGAAAGTACGTTTTTAAGTTATGAATATTCATTATTGCTTCATTCATTTTTTAATCACCTCCCTGCACTCTAAGACAGGCTACCTGATGCCCGTCTCCCAGGTCAGTGAGGAAGGGTTTCTCTTCCTGACATCTCTTGTTTGCCTGAGGGCAACGGGGATGAAAACGACAACCTGTAGGCGGGTGCAAATAGTCTGGTATCCGGCCGTAAATTCCTTCAGCCATGCCCCCGCCCGTCAACTTAGGGACAGAATCCAGGAGTCCATATGTATAAGGATGCAAAGGGTTGGCAAACAAGTCTTTAGTTTTGGCAACTTCAACAATATTACCGGCATACATTACATAAATACGATCCGTCATTTCGCGAGCTACACCAAGTGAGTGAGTGATCATAATCAAGGACATACCTTTCTTTTCCACCAGCCCTCTCAAGAGCCGGTGAACCTGATCCTGAATAGTAACATCTAGAGAAGTTCCAGGTTCATCAGCAATCAACAGTTCACGCTCCGTGACTATAGCCATGGCAATACAGATCCGTTGTTTCATCCCACCGCTCAACTGATTTGGATAACAGTCCAGTATGCGTTCAGGGTCAGGAATATAAACTTCTTTAATGGCCTGTATGGCCATCTCCTTTGCTGCTTGTTTACTGTTTTCTTCTTTGTGCAAACCTGTATGCCTGATAATATCCAATATTTGAGTTCCAACGGTAAAAACCGGGTTAAGGGCTGCTGAAGGCTCTTGAAATATCATGGAAATTCCCTTAGTACGCACTTTTTGAAGATCCCGGACCTTCATTTTGAGGATGTCTTCTTCATGATAGATAATTTCACCTCTGGGGATGTAAGCCTGTCCTTCCGGAAGAATTCTCAGCGCTGAACGCATTGTGGTTGTCTTGCCGCAACCGGCCTCGCCAACCAATCCCACTTTTTCCCCTTTATTCACATAAAGATTTACCCCTTCCAAAACCTTGGAGTAACCGCCAAAAACACGGTACCAAACATGCAGGTCTTTAATTGTCAAAATCTGCTTAGTCATGGTCACCTTCCCCCTTCGCCAGCATGTCTCGTATCCCATCACCCAGCAAGTTGAATCCCAGGATAACCACTACAATAGCCAGAGAGGGGAAAACTGTCATCCACCAAAGGTCCGGCATATAACGATAACCGTCTGCAACCATCTGTCCTAGAGCAGGAGTTGGAGGCTGCTCGCCCAAACCAACAAAACTCAAAGCTGCTCCGATTAAGATAACCCAGCCTACATCCAAAGCCATCTTGGTGAAAATTGGGGAAAAACAGTTGGGAAGAACCTCACGAAAAAGTATATGAGGCTTACTGGCTCCTATTAGTCCGGCGCCGATGACAAAATACTCATTGCGTAAAGAAGAAGCCATCCCATAAACCAAGCGCGTATACCAGGGCCACCACATCACAGTTACAGCAATCATAGCATTGGTAAGGTTAGGTTCCAACACGCTGGCAATAGCCAGCGCCAGCAAAATGGGAGGAACGGCTAGAAAGATATCTGTCACACGCATAATTATCGTATCTATCCAGGAGCCTTTAAAATAACCTGCCAACAAACCCAAAAAAACCCCTGTCGGTACAGCTATGGCCAGTACTACAATGGCCATGAAAAGGGCTCCGCGGAAAGAAAAAAAGATTCTGGTGAGAATATCGCGCCCGAAAAGGTCAGTACCAAACAAATAGGTACTATTAGGCGCTACACTGGCATTTTCATAGTCCACAAATTTTCCTGCATGCTGCGGAAAAGGAGTAATAAAGGGAGCAAAAACAGCAATAAATATAACTGCCGCCACAATAAAAAGGCCAACAATGGAAAGCTTGTTGCGCGAAAGCTTGTACCAACTTTTTCTGAGCGCCTCTTTAAACCTGGCAGATGCCGGTAGAATTGCTAATTCTGTGTTATGCTGCATGTTAGCTGCCATTTACATTTTCCCCCCTAACCGGATACGCGGGTCAAGATAGGCAACGATAAGGTCGACCAAAATATTGATGATCACAAAAATAAGGCCAACTATAATTATCACCGCTGAAATAGAATTTAGATCTTTTCGCAGCATGACTTCCATTCCATAACGGGAAATCCCCGGCCAGTTAAAAATCACCTCTACAAGAAAGGCATTGCCCATAAGGGCAGCAATATCAAGGCCCATTACCGAGACTGCCGGGATCAAGGATGGTTTCAGGAGGTATTTGCCAACAATCTTATAACTTGGAATTCCATAACCTGTTACCAATGCCACATAGTCCTTGCCCATGTTGTCTGTCATGGCAGCCCTGATGATCCGAGCTTCCTGAAAAAGAGGTCCCATAGCCAGAGCTAAAGCGGGTAAAAACAAATGACTGAGGGCGTTCCAAAAAGTTGCAAAATTTCCCGCCAGCAAACTATCAATAGTCAATAAACCTGTAACTGACGGCGGGGGAATTACACCGTAGCTGAGCCGGCCTAATACAGGAATTATTGGCCAGAGATAACCAAAGAGCAGTACAAAGATTACTGCCAGTACAAAGGGAGGGACGGCTACTCCAGTGTAAGCCATGATTCTGATCACGTTATCTATCCATTTATCCCTGTACCTGGCCGCTAGGGTTCCAAAAAGAATAGAAAAAATTATCATAAATACAGCAGAGACTAGAGCGAGTTCCACAGTCGCCGGAAGAAATTGTTTTACATCTTCGATTACAGGACGTTTTGTCGTAAGCGACCTGCCCAAATCACCCGCAGCAACCCCCTTTATCCAATAATAGTATTGGACAGGCAAAGGTTTATCCAGATACATCTCTTGGCGCAGGGCATCTACCGCAAATTGGGGAGCCCTGGGTCCTAAAGCCATACGAGCCGGGTCACCTGGTACAATACGGGCAATAATAAAAATGACAATAGAGAGGCCTATCAATACAAAAATAGAAAGCAATAGCCTTTTAAACAGGTAAGAGTGCAGTTTCATATGTGATTGTTGACCTCCTTGCTCACCTGCGATTTGTTGTACCTGAAAGTCTTGGAGAAAAACTATTAAAGATAATGGCGGCTCACTTTACAAACAATAGAAAGGAGCCACCATAAAACTAATTTATTTAGGCATCTTTTCAGGATATACTTTAAAGTCTGCAAAGTAGAAATTGTAAGGCATAACTCTTGTTACCGGCAATCCCTGTTTAACCCTTTCAATGGTTGGCCATATTAACCAATCTCCTTCTTGATATGCCCTTCGTTCGGCCTGTTCAAAAGCCCAGATAGTCGGAGCCAAATCAACAATTTTTTCCTGAATAACTTGATATTTAGCAAAACGTTCCTCTTTGTTTACTGTAGAAAGAGCGTCCTCAATTAAAGCATCAATTGTTGGGTCCTGCAGCCATTCGGCCTGTTGGAAAGTTCCTGTGCTCTTGGAGTGGTACCTCGATTCCAACATGGCTCCGGCCTCATCATAAAGCAGGTCATGTATAACAATACTGACATTAGGGGTAGTCTCCGGCGAAGCTACCAAGTCAATATACGAAAGCCATGGAGCTTTGGTAATATTAACGTTAATCCCTAGCTGTTCAACAGTTGACTGGAAAAGGAGGGCTATTTTCTCTTGATCAGGCACAACTGTATTCCACATAAATTCAACCGGATACTCTCCCGGATTATTAGCATATTTAGACTTAGCTAATTCCTCCTTGGCTTTTTCGATATTAAAAGTATACTGATAAAGGTTTGGGTTGTGCCCGGGCACGGCTGAATCAACCGGACCTATTGCAGGAGTCTGAGCTGGAAAGAGTTTTTCCAAGACAGTTTTATAGTCAAAAGCATAGCACAGAGCCTTGCGGAAATGGACATCATCTGTCGGCGGCTTTTTAGTATTCAGCATAATATCGTACATGGCGCCTGACGAAAAGGTGGCTATCCCTACGCCATTAATCTGCTCTAAGCCTTTGAGGCTTTCTTCAGTTTGCCATTGATCTGTAATATCCAGCTCTCTACGTGTCATCATTGTTCGTAAGGTTGACGCTTCCGTTGTTCCTACAATCTTGAAGGCATCAGGAGCATCTTTATCCCAGCCTCCCCAGAAATCATCATATTTGACAGCATATAAATGCTCTTGCATCTTCAGTTCCTTCACCATATAGGGACCACTGCCCGCATCATTTGTAACCAACCAGTCCTTACCATAGTCACCCATTTCTCCATAAGGGCCTGGTTTTAAATTGGCTAAAACCTGTTTTTTATTTAAAACAAACAACCTGTTAATAATTGAAAGAAATGGTCCAAAAGGCTTGTTCAAGGTGAATTCTACAGTATAAGCATCTTTAGCTTTCGCTTCCTTAATAAGATCCGTAAAAAGGAAAGCAAACCCCTCGCCCATAGCTAACAATCTTTCCATTGAAAAAACAACATCTTCCGCTGTCAACTCATCTCCATTATGGAATTTCACACCTTGTCTTAATTGAAAGGTCCAGGTAAGGCCGTCCTCGGAGGCTTTCCAATCTGTTGCCAACCACGGTTTAATATTCCCGTCATGATCAGGAAAAACTAACGTGTCATACATGTTGATCAAAGCTGTTGTACTGCCATAATCCTGGCCTACCCCAGGATCAATATTAGGCACATCAGATGCTGAAAGAATTATTATCTTCTCCCTGGCAGGCACACCTTGACCATCCCCTGCAGAACTATCCTGCGAACCTTTTGAACCACCGCCGCATCCTGCTAAAAGTAACACTAAAAGAACTGCGATGATTCCCATCATGAGAACTCGCTTATTTGGCGCGCATAAACTTCTCATTGATTTCTCCCCCCCCCAATTTTTAAACTAATCTTGCTTTTTGTTAAAGCCCCCCATTACTTTATCATCACGACCCCCCTGTCTCAAAATATGTGTTGGGATACGAATCCCAACCCCTTTCCCCTTTTTATAGTTTTCGTTCAATTCAGAATTATCGCTGTAACCTTTACTAAAACGTTTTTTTCTGAAAACAAACAAAGAAACAAAAAAGAAAAAATCTAAAAGGAGAAAATCTTTAGATATTGTTCTGATTTTAACGCATATTTCCTTTGTAAGTTACGGACAAATAACCGGCATGTTGTTTGTCTTCGACAAACAACATGCTTTTAATTGTTATTTATAATACAAGTTGCTTAAACTTGTCTTTGGTTAAAATCTCATGTGTAATGAATTTGCCGTTCAAAAACACACTGAAGGTAGTTGATACACCTGGAGCTTGCTGTGCTTCTTCCAAAGTTTCATATTTTTTAAGAAAGTGACTTTTATAAATAGCGCAGGGACATTGAATTCTTTTCCTTTATTATATCTTCATCTGTCAACTTACTGCATAATAAAGGAGAAGCAAGCTCATATTCAGCCATATTCCTAGAAACAACACTTCTGCTGTAACTTGCATAACAATAAAGGCACCCATGCCCGCAAGTGTTGTAGGCGCCAATATCTACACTAGCGGCACAACAGCATAGTTCTCTTTGGTTTCTATCCTTTGCTGTTTTAAGCTTTACACCCAAAAGGCTCTCTATTAAATCTGCATCAATACATTTTGAGGATTCAATACCATATGCAAATAAATCAATATCTTCCGCACATGTCTCTAATTTTAGCGAATATGTTTTTGCAATTTCACTAAACCTTAGTGCAATTCTTGTCTTATCTTGCTCTTTTATTTCATGAGCTCCTATGCTTTTCAAATTCCCTTGTGCTTTAGAATAAAAATCCACAAAGCTTATTATGCATTTATCTGTATAATTGTGAAGTTTAGCTGCTAATGCTTCAAAATAATTAAAATGGTATTCTTCAGTAATATGTTTGGTTATAATAATGGGATCATATCTCCAAATCATACGTTTTGGGCCTATTTTTTCAGATAGTCTTTTGAAGGTATCAATAATTGGGGCTTTTTTGGGTACATTCCTTTCAAGCTGCTTATCATAAGGATTGATTGTAAATTGATAATAGTACATATATTTATCTAGAAGATGCAACCTTGGCATCATTTTTTCAGGATTCTTAGTCCAAAACACAATACAGTCAATTACCTCAGGTGACAGGGATAGTCTGCTGACCTGATGCATATTCATGGGATTTCTAACCATAACATAGCCTTCTTCAATTCTTCTATAAAACCAATCGCTGTAAAACGCTGGTATATCCGTTCTCCGGCTTGCACTTATTATCAAGATAATACTCCCTCCTGGGAATAGGGGTCAGGTTTATAGGAAGTGTATATGGGTTATGGGTCATAGGTATAGGGGTCGGCCTTTATTCATTCACCTGTTCTTCTTTTTATATTATACCTGATATGATACTATAAAAGACAAGGGGTGTGTCCTCGCAACCAAAGAGAATGTTTTAAATGGGGCTTAGCACCCATGTTAATTACATTAATCTGAAATCAACTTTGTATAATGCGGTGTACATGAAAAAAGGATGAAGTGAATGAAGGATAAATTTTCCATTGGTCAGATTTCAAAATTATATAATATCCCCGTTAAAACTCTCATAACATAATTGTTAGTAAGGTTGGACTCACAGTTTCTAAAGACAATATAATGAAAATGAATTTTGATGAGTACAATTCCATATTTGTATTATTAGAAGAAAGTGTTGAAAATCATACATTTGCAGATAAAATAGAACAAGGTTCTTATGCTTGTGTTAGTTTTAGAGGCAGCCGCAGCGAATCTCCTAAATACTACAAAATGATGCTTAAATACATGAATGAAAACGGATTAGAGATAATTGGAGATTCTATAGAGCGGACAATGATCGATCAATTTATTTCCGAAGATAAGAGCTGCCATCTTACCGAAATCCAAATACCTGTAAAAAAGTGTTGACCCTCCGGTAACTGGATAGTTTAAAATAGGTGTAACCAGTTTCGTTTTTGAATTTGGAAATAAAAAATGGAGGGTAAACTATGATAGCTATTTTCTTGCAATCACTGCTTATTGGTTATTCGGGGGCGGTTATGCCTGGACCTGTTTTTACATATACAGTAGACAGAAGTATTCGTCATGGAGTAAAGTCAGGGTTGATTGTATCACTTGGGCATTCTTTTCTTGAATTAATTTTAGTGGTTTTAATATTTTATGGAGCCGGAAAATATCTTGCCACTGATCTTTCCAGAGCCATCATAGGGCTAATCGGCGGGGCGGTCTTGGGATTTCTGGGGTTTGGAATGATAAAGGATGTATACTTAAACAAAATTTCCTTGGATGCTCAAGACAGCAAAAGTGATAAAGAGGGAAATATGTTCTTGGCAGGTATCGTATTAAGTGCATCCAATCCCTATTTCATCATCTGGTGGTCTGTTGTGGGTCTTGCATTGATCATGAACTCTTACAATTCTTTTGGTGTTATAGGTATTGCAATATTTTATCTTGGACATATTTTAGCTGATATTTCTTGGTTTACCTTTGTTTCCGCCCTTGTAAGCAAAACACGGCACTTAATCAATATTAAAGTATATAAGGTTATAATTGTTTTTTTGGCAGTTTGCTTAATAGGTTTCGGAGTTAGTTTCTTTGCAAGCAGTATAAGATATATAGGGTATTTCTAAACATAATGCCGGTCATGTATCAGCAGTACATAACCGGCAGTTATTATTGCAAATTTCAGCAAGAGGTTACCTTTACATTGCTTTATGCTATTTTTTAACACCTGTATAAATAAGAATTGCATCTCTTAAAAGGAAGGTGCAGTTATGATATCCTTTATGCTATTTAAACTTACACCTAACTCTCTGTAGAATACCAGTAAAATAGTAAAAATCATTATGCCCAGAAACACAAGTTTCACGTGGTTACCTCCAATTCCTTTATTTCTGTTAAGTTTTTCAAGCAAACCATCCTATACCAACACTTAGCAAGCTTTAACTGCAATTAATTGTATTCTTGCCTGCTTTCTTTCCTTTATAAAGGAGTTTATCTGCTCTATTAATAAAGGTCTGCGAATCATCTTCATCGTACAGCGCTGTTACCCCCATGCTAAAAGCAACTGTTCCTACAGTTCCAAAGGAAGTATTAGCTATAGCTTTTTGCAGCCTTTGAGCTGTGGCCAGCGCCTTTTCAAGACCTAAATACGGCAGCAAAATAATGAACTCCTCTCCACCCCACCTGGCCAATACATCTGTTTCTCTAACCTGGTGACTTAACAATTGAGCTGCTTCTACCAAGACAGAGTCGCCCACGAGATGCCCATAATTATCATTAATATTCTTGAAATCATCTATATCAAGCATTATAAGTGAAAGCTCAAAATTATACCGTCTGGAATTTGCAATCCACTTGGCCAACTCCTGGTCAAATTTTAGACGATTATACAATTGTGTTAAGGAATCTTTAGTTGAAAGTTCCTCTAAACGTTTACTGTAAAAAAACTGTTTTCTTTTGTTTATTTCTAAACGGAATGAAGTTATTGAGTTTAAAATTATAGCCAGAATAGTATACACAATACCTGCCGAAAAATGTGCCATTTTTATATCCTTTATATATACAAGTGATACCAGTATAAATCCTACTGCAACAAAAACTGCGGCAATATTCTTAAACACCCATTTATTTGGCATGAGAAAGATACCTAAAATAATTAGCATTACTCCATAGGCTTGAATTAAAAAATCTGGCGATTCGTATTGATAGAATATGTAAATAAATGACATGGAAACAATAACTTCATAGATTGTTATCACAGATGCCAGTTTTTCATAGTTCTTAAAAGAATCAATTTTCAGGTATAGGATTACAATTAGAATAAGTATGGCAATTCTATTGATTAATATTTTGATAATAGTTAGAGAATCGCTTATTAAATAGTAATCAGGAATTATAAAAAGAAAATATAATACTCCGAGGGCTAACAGCATGGGCTTTATATATTTTAGAAGTCCCTTTATTTCGTTATTAAAAAACTCCTTTTCTAACTCTTTATCCTTAAACTCAGCAGTAATGGAAATAGAATCATCATTTTTTATAAATAACATCAGGTCCCCCTAATCAATAAGTGCTAATCATAATAAATTGAGCCATACAATAGACCATTCTTTTTTATCTAAAAACGTTTTATTAGGTATTCTACCATAATATGTCATAGGCAACAATCATTTAGAACCTGGAACATTTAACCCTTGTTTAAGGTCTATAAAAATAAAACCTTTGAAAAGAGGGATTTAAATGATCAGATATCCGAAAAAGCTGATAGTCTTGCTCTTACTGTTCCTGTACCTTGGGGCGCTGTTGGGCACGGCGGGCTGTAGTTTTAGAGGAGAACCAGCTTTTGCTGAACCCGCCGACAATGTAGATCCACGCCTGGTCAAGGCCAACACGGGGTTTGCAATCAACCTGTTCCATGCTCTCTTGGAGGAAACACCCGATGAAAATATCTTTATTTCACCAGCCAGCGTTTCCCTTGCCCTGGCGATGACATATAACGGGGCTGCCGGGGAAACCGCCGGCGCCATGGAAGAAGTGCTGCAGTTCCAGGGTATGAGTGTAGAAGAGATTAATGCTGCCTTTGCTGATCTGCGCAGTATCCTGCAAAATCCTGACCCAAAGGTGGAACTGTCTATTGCCAATTCTCTTTGGGCACGTCAAGGAGCGCAGTTTTATGAAGACTTCCTGCAGCGAAACCGCGAATACTACGGGGCGGAGGTAGCGGAACTGGATTTTGATCTTCCAGATGCCGCCGACAGAATTAATCGTTGGGTGGAACAGCAAACAAAGGAGAAAATCAAAGACCTGATTGAACCTCCCATTCATCCCATGACGGTTCTCTTTTTAATCAATGCCATCTACTTTAAAGCGGACTGGGCAAAACCTTTTAATCCAAAACAAACCCGGGAGATACCTTTCCATCTGCCGGACGGGAGCAGTAAACAACACCCGGTCATGTTCCGTGAAGGAGACTTCCAATATTTCCATGGTGAAGGCTTCCGGGCTGTGGCCATACCTTATGGGAAGACAGATCGAGTCAGCATGTACATCTTCCTTCCCGACCCTGATCAAACACTGAAGAATTTTTACGGCCAGCTCGATGCAGCCGCCTGGAACACCTGGCTTAAGTCATTCCAGAAAACGGAAGGTTCAGTGGGGCTTCCCCGCTTCAAGTTTGAGTATGAATCTTCTCTTAACGATATCCTCAAGGCGCTGGGTATGGAGGTTGCCTTTGACGAAACTGCGGCTGATTTCTCCGCCATGAGACCCACTCCTCCCAGGCTCTTTATCGCCGAAGTCAAGCATAAGACCTATGTTGAGGTGGACGAAAAAGGTACTGAAGCCGCTGCCGCAACCTCAGTGGAAATAAAGTGTGAATCGGCTCCCTTGAACTGGTTTTCCATGGTCATGGACCGGCCTTTCTTCTTTAGTATAGTTGATAACAAGACCGGCTCCATCCTGTTTATGGGCTCGGTAACCGACCCGCTGCAATAAGATTTAATGTGAAGTTGACAGCAACATCATTATTATATATTATTAAATTAGCTAAAATTTTTAATTAGCTAATTTGGAGGTGCGCCTTATGGAAATTTCATCCACCGAAGTACAGAACAATTTCGGACGCTACTTAAAACTGGCGCAGTTCGAAGACATAATTGTCACGAAAAACGGGAAAAAAGCAGTGGTTATAAAACCCTATGCAGAATCCGAAAAAAACTTTGCAACTGTATCGGAAGAGGCTGAAGGATATGATTGGAAGAGTGAGGAGATATCCTATGAGGATTTTCTAAAGCTTTCTGAGGAAAGTGAAAACCGCTATGAATATATTGACGGGGAAGTCTACCTGCTTGCATCACCCTCTTTTGACCATCAAAATATCATTATGGAAATATCCAATACCTTTTACAACTGGTTTAAAGGAAAGAAATGCAGACCGCTGACAGCGCCATTTGATGTTACACTAAGCAAAGATGGCAATAAAAATGTTGTACAACCGGATATTATTGTGATTTGCGATATGGAAAATATCAATGAAAAAGGCAGGTATACAGGGATACCCGCCATGGTAGTTGAAGTTCTATCTGAGTCGACACAGCAGAAGGACATGCTGAAAAAGCTTAATTTATATTTTTACAGTGGTATAAAAGAATACTGGATTGTCAGCCCTTTACGTAAAGAAGTCTATGCTTACTATTTTGAAGACCAGGACATCAAAGAGTACCGTGTATATAAAGGAATTGAGGTAGTGCAGTCTATGACTTTTGAAGGTTTGGAGATTCCCCTGGAACAAATATTTGCGTAAGTAGTCCAACCAGACTTGTTCTATTAATTAGAATTAACAGTATTGTATTCAATATCCACAACCTCAAAATTATACCAGTTGAAATCTCCTGTTGCTAATTTCCAGGTGACTTCCCCTTTGGTAGGGACCCTGATTCCATTAAACTCTTTATAATCCATCATGGGGATCGACCAGGTTGCCAGGACAAACTCTCCATCAAATTCCCCGTATCTTTCAGCAGTAAAATTTACAACTTCACCTTTCTCGTTAAATGTGAATATCCCCGATCCCGTTACCCCTTTATAGCTCATGGTAGCCCTGGCTGAATTTGCATCGATTTCTTCCCATGTGATATAGCTGCTTAAAGCAGCAGTTGGGAACCACACTATCTCTGCAAGATACCGTATCAGCGACCCCTGATCTATTTCTTTTCCCTTAGAATCAGCAACCCTTATCAATGAAAGAACCTTAATGAGCATGTGACCTTTACCTTCATAATACTTATCTCTTCCCACAATGTACGCTAAGGGAGCAGCTTTAATTCTAGCCTTCCAGATAAAACCCGGTTCGTCAATGGTAAAGTATTGCTTCGCTGCAACAGGCATCCATCGTTGGCCTTCTTTCAATCTCATGACTGCGGTCTGCTTTGAGCTGACTGTAGTGATTCTTTCCGTACCAACTACCTGGGAGTATTCCAGCCATTTTTGAACACAAAGTGGCAGTCCAGCTAAATCAGCTTGTTTTATAATTTCATTTTTATCTTCTACATTACTAAAAAACTCTTTCACTTCTTTTTTGACACTTTGGTTGAACTGAAAACCTGCTATTAATGAAACTGTCACAAGCAAACCTATAATTACTAAAACACTAATTAACACTACAATAACTTTAAACATATCATTAATCCCTACCTTTAAGTTCTATATTAGCCTTCAAGCTTTTTCTCCATCTATTTATTTGTTATTATGCTAGTTACGTTTTTTACTTGTCTAGAATATCTTTCTTATCCATTAGGAGTCCCCTTCTAATAGTATCTTTTTTGATTAGGTAATATATTACTTATATATGTAATGTATTACCTAATTTATTATTTGTCAAGAGCTTTTAAAAGTAATAAAAAACCCCCTCGCATAAAATTTCGACAGGATGTTTTTACTGGTATGCAAAGGGGCTGGAGAAGAATTGGTTCTCGTAGCCACAAAAAAACAATTTTAAACCTTAATATTTGTATCAAAACTACCTGTTGATGAAACCCAAGTATCAACGCAGAGAACAGCAGCGGCCATGGCTATTACGTTTTCCGGTTGCGGTAAAACCGGGGTGAGGAAAGAAAAGTTTATACCTACAGACAACATGAAGGTTCAAAACTCGCTGGAAGAGCGATAGCGAGCTTTTTTCCGAAACTCAACATTTTGGACATTTAAGCATTATTTGGCAAATACTTAGTGCGATAAATCACCTCTATTTTCCATTTGCATATAATGTATTAAAAGGCGTCTTTATTTTTTATATGAGAAAAACTGTTACCAGTCACCCTAAATGAGACTAGAAGCCATATCTAAGTCACCCTTTTTGAAACTGAATTAATAAATTGGCAAAAATACATTTACAAAAAAAAAAAAAAAAGAAAGCAGGGGATCCCCTGCTTTTTTCGATTAAAAAACCGAAATAAAAAATAAAAACCTAAATCATGAAAAGATTAACTTATGTATCAGAAAATGTCAACACCTGGAATAAC
>JBFLYC010000005.1:0-43703 GCA_040756735.1 Bacillota bacterium
CAATTACCCGGCTAAATTATGCTTTTATTTTACAATAAAACAGCTCTAATCAGCGGGTTTTGTTTGCTTCTTAAGTAGTCGGTGGAATTTACTCCTGCAAACTAGAAATTACTTTTGCATTTGAGCAAACTGTTAGACATTTCAAAGAAATTGTTTTAAAGTATTAAATGACATACTTTATTATTCCTTTAGAAATCACTTTAAAACTTGGGGCAAGGAGGGGTTTTGTGGAAACTTCCATTGAAATAGTAGTCCGTTCTACAGAAGTAGATTTTTTAGGGCATGTCAATAATGCAAAATACCTGGAAAAGATGTAAGACATATACTTACAATATACCTCCCAAAATAATAACATATTTCCTCGAAAACTCTAAAGTTCAGATATACCAGAAAATCTCTCTACACTGCATAAAAAACCTACTGAAATCAAATAGATTACCAGTAGGAGTCATTAGCTAATAAGCGACTATGGTGAACTCCATCACCTATCTTATTTTAAGTCACTTATATAGTGTAAGGCATAGATACTGTTTCGCCAAATCAAATATTGGGGTTATATGGATGTCAAATAAATAGTGATATATGTTCTAACTTTTTATTAATGATAGCTGCTACATCCTTAAGTTTTTTTATTTCCTCTCTAACTAGATCATCATTTTTTTGCTTTTCATTTTCAGCTTTCTTGATAACTCCATGAGTTAAAGTGATGGTTTCCTTGATACGACCTTCTACAGCTACCCCTAACATATGAAACGATTCGTTAAGATTTTGTAATAAAGACCACCTGATATTTTCAACATTATGTAGTACCAGTCTTGATAAATCGTTCCTAAATTTATTGATAGCCCTTACCCGGCGCATCTTGGATGGTAGCATTTTTTCAATAACCACCTCAGGTACTACCATCATTCTTGTCTCCCATTTTTCACTAATATAATAAGGACGATGTTTTAATTCAAAACCTTCCAAATCATCGAAAGCATAATAAGGTATATCAAAAATCCTGGCAGCTGTTTGACGAATTAAATTCAACTGTTTGTTAGTCCTTGCCTGGTGAGACTGCTGGGACTGTAAAAACTTTTCTTCCACTTTCTTTGTTAGCTGATAGAAGCTTTTTTCAAAAAAAGCTGGTATATGTTCGTCAAAGGTTTTTTGCATTTCTTGCTCATAGCCATTATCCTTAGCTATTAGTTCTTCTACGATTTCTTCTAGATGTGCAGCTGCTGCTGTTCTCAATTTTTCAGCTTCATCTTCTACAAATTTTTGTATTCTTTTTTTGTCCCCAACCAGCAAATCAGCGGCCATCACCTGTTCGTGTTCCATCTCTTTTAAAAGCTTTTCAAAAGTACTCAACCGTTGCTGTAAATCATCAAGAGGCAGCTCTAGAGAACGAACAGCAAGTTGAATCTGCGTTAATAACTCGCCTGCTATATCCCTGGTTTTTTGGGCTAGCGCTTCCTCTAGGGCCTTGTTTTTATCTTTGACAAGAAATTCTGATAGGTAATTGCCTAGTTCTAGTAAACCACTCTCTTCCCACAAGGGCTGATTATCATGCAACTGTGCGTCTAGACCTTGTTGAGCTGAAGTACAGAAGATAGGTATGCTCCGATCAAGCTGCAGCTTTTCTTGTAGTGTACTTCTTAAAAAACTGACCATTTTCTCTCTTTCTGCTTGGACTAAATAATCTGTTTTGTTAAGCACAAAAAAGATTCTGCTGACCCTTTTCATTACCTCCTGCAAGAAATTTAACTCAACTTCAGTTATGGGAGGATCTGCTGATACTACAAAAAGGGCTGCATCACACTGGGGTAAAAATTCATAGGTAACTTCCGTATTGTGCGTTAGCGTTGAGCCGATCCCAGGGGTATCAATTAAAACCATTCCTTTTTGCAATAGTTCAGCAGGAAAATATACCTCCACATGCTTTATTCCTTTTTGATTGCCGGGGTTTTGTTCCTCAGTCACATATTTAGAAAGAGAGTTTAATAACTCATTGGGATTGCTAAAAGATATCTCCTGGGCGTCCTTATCATCTTCGCTATCTTTGTAAATTATCCGTATGCTGATTTGAGTGCTGTAAAAAAGCAGAGTGGGAATTGCCGTCAAGGGAACTATCCCTGACGGCATTATTTCTACTCCTAATAAAGCATTAATAAGGGTACTTTTTCCCCGTTTAAACTGCCCTAAAACAGCCAGGTGAAATTGTTCATTGACTAGTCGCTCTTGTATTCTATTCAATTTTTCTATACTACCTTGATAATCTGAGCCTAAACCTTTAATATTTTCGCTAATAGAGTCAATTATTTGCTCAAGCTGGTCCATAATATCATGCCACCACATTTCAAGTATTAATTCTTTGAATTTAATGGGTTCTCGAAAACAGCGTTATCTCCCAAGTCATGTTCAATCTCTAATAAACGATTGTATTTTGCAATTCGCTCACTCCGGCAGGCAGATCCAGTTTTTATCTGGCCACCTCCCATTGCCACTGCAAAATCTGCAATAAATGGGTCTTCTGTCTCGCCGCTCCTGTGGGAAATAACAAACCCCCAGCCGGCTTTGCGGCAAAGTTGGATTGCTTTAATGGTTTCTGTTACTGTTCCAATCTGATTTAATTTAATAAGCGCCGCATTGCTGCATTTTTCTCTAATTCCTCTTAAAATGTAATCAGTATTAGTTACATACAAATCATCACCAACTATTTGAATTTTATCACCCAAGGCAGCTGTTTGTTCAGTAAATCCTCTCCAATCATTTTCTGCCAAGCCATCTTCAATTGATACAATTGGGAATTTATTGACCCATTCACGATACAACTCGGTCATCTGGGAACTGGTCTTTTTCCCCTGGCCCGATTTATGTAGATTATAGAACCCTTCATCATAAATTGAACTAGCCGCAGGGTCCAATGTAATGGCTATATCCTTTCCCGGTTTATATCCCGCCTGTTCAATGGCCAGAACAATTAACTCGCAAGCCTCATCGTTACTTTTGAGGTTTGGAGCAAAACCTCCTTCATCCCCAACGCTGGCGCTATAACCCCTATTCTTCAAGATGTTCTTTAATGCATGAAATGTTTCAGTACCGTAGCGTAATGCCTCAGAAAAACTTGGAGCCCCTACAGGCATCACCATGAACTCCTGAAAATCTACACTGTTATCAGCATGTTTACCCCCATTTAGTATGTTCATCATGGGAACAGGCAATTGAAATGCGCCACATCCCCCAAGGTAGGTAAATAGAGGAACACCAGCGGACATTGCCGCTGCCCTGGCAACAGCCATGGATACACCTAGCATGGCATTAGCCCCTAGCCGTGATTTATTCTTTGTTCCATCAAGTTCAATTAATAAACTGTCAATATTAACCTGTTCAAAGACATTCAGACCTACAATCTCTGGGGCAATAATTTCATTCACGTTTGCAACTGCTTTTAAAACTCCTTTTCCTCCATAACGGGTCTTGTCTAGGTCCCGCAACTCAACTGCTTCATTCTCTCCTGTGGATGCACCAGAAGGAACTGCTGCAGCAGCAACAACTCCACTATCTAAAGTAATGTAAGTCTTAATAGTAGGATTCCCCCTGGAATCAAGTATTTCTAGACTTCGAACACTGGTAATATAATCTGCCATATCCATACTCCCTTTCATGTTTAATCAAGTTTAATAATATTTAAATTTCAAAATTAACTTATCCAACTAATTTCAGAATTATTTTGCAAAATAAAAACTCTTACCCGATAATAAAATGGGTAGGAGCCATTAGCTTTAACAAGCATTTTACGGTGAGCGCCATCACCTTTTCAATTACCTTTATTATACAGTAAAGCACCGATTATCACCATATATTTTTGCATGTAAAATAAATCATAGTGCAGCACACAGACAAGGGGACAGGGACTTATCTGCTCTAGTCTGCTTTGCCTGACCAAACCAGTGTAAGAAACTATCTCCTGAGGGCAGCTATCAAGTTGCTGGGGTTTAATACCAGGTTAAACGCATCCTGTATGTCATTTACTACAATATCAGCTTCCTTGAGGGCCTTAACAGCACAACCTTCCTTGCCGATGACTGCAATGGCCAAGGCTGCTTCTCGAAACATGCCCACATCATTAGCCCCATTGCCAATGCAGATTGTATTCTGGCTTCCTAACTGGCTGATAAAATTAGCTTTTTCTTCACTTACACTTTCACCTAGCAAGACCTAAACATTCTTCTATTTCCCATCTCCTATAATTCACCTTGATTATTTCAGTGGCATCATCATCAAGATTGGTACAAACCCCATAAAAACCATCAAATGCTTCTTCTTTTTAGATAAGAGCGGTATCAATACGGTATATTTCATTTTCTGCAACCTCTCCGTCGGGAGTGCAGTTTGTCTTATGAATAAATCACTAACGTTGCAAAAAAACATTTAGAACTTGTCAAGTAGCAATAAGTCACGATAATGAACGAAATACTTAGAATTAGCAAGATATTTATGGTATTATGCTGCATTTTTATAAAAAATCCTTTATAATAGAGATAACAGGGTAGTCCTTGCCCAAATCCCTACTATAAAGGAGTAAAAGAATGCGGGACAAGGATACCAAACTTTCCACATTTAATCAACTGCTTAAACCAATTTTCCAAAAAAGTTTTCAAGAAATTTTAAAGCACCTGGGGGTTGATAAATACGTTCTTTCGCATCGAGCGATATATCAATGCATCATATCTCCTTAATGGGAAGCAATAACAGCTTTGTCGCAAACATGTTGTTGTCATAAAGCTTGATGATTTTTCCGTCAGTGATGCGGTATACTAGCCGGTTAGTATTATCTATGCGCCGGGACCACCACCCGGACATATCGCCCCGGACAGGCTCCGGCTTGCCGATGCCATCATAGGCGTTGCTGTCAATATCCCGAAGGTGTTGGTTTACCCTTTTCAGCGTCTTTTTATCTTGTGCTTGCCAATATAAATAATCATCCCAGGCTTTATCCGTCCATAACTTTTCCATTGGCTAATCCTCAATTAATTCATGGGCTGTTAGTTTACCCTCTTCTGCGTCCTGTATCGATTGCCGCAGAATTTTCATATTTGCAGGACTATAAAAAGCGTCTGTATTTAAGGTAATTTCAAAAGGTATGCCGCCTTGACGCAGGGATTGCCGTACAAAGATATTGAACGCCGTGGTCATGTTCAAGCCTAATTCATTGAAAAATTTTTCCGCCTGTTCCTTTAACTCTTTATCAATTCTGATATTCAAGTTTGTCGTTTCAGCCATAGCAATCACTCCTTTTACTGATATTATAAATAATTTTGCTATATTCTATGCGCAATGTCTATGGTTTGCGCGTAATTTTATTTGCAATTCCAATTAAACTCTTCAAATCTTAGCCAGCAAGTCCATCTTCACGGTTTTACCATTATCCTTTCTTTTTTTTGTTCAATGCCGTCAACATTGTACCCGGAGAAGATCCAGATGATTTCAAGCAATGGGGCGGTCATGGCCCCGGATATGAGATTGATTTTGTCCTGGCTGATTTCATTTTTGGAAGTGAGGATGCCCTTGTTTATGAGCGCGTCATAGTTGATGTAATTTTTGTTCATGACAGCAAGCACTACTCCCTTTCGGATTTTGGAACTACCGGAGAAAAAGGCGTCCGTATGCACGATGATTACATGAAAAACTATTTTGTCAGCCAATACGGAGCAATTAAGGATATTGACTTTACACCCATATTCGAGAATCTTAAGACCCTGCTAACCGTGCAAAATAGCTAAATAGGCGTTTTCATTCGCTAAATCCTCTAATTTGCGGTATACTATAAATAAAAGCAAATTTACTGAATGGAGGTGTGTTTATGTCAGTTACAGTGTATAAATCAGATCAATTGAATCTCCCTGAGCATATCGCAAGGAAGCTAAAGGGACGTAAAATAGAATTCATTGAAACAAATGACGGCATATTGATTAAACCGGTGGAAGATCCTATCAAAGAACTTAGAGGCTTTTTGGAAGGAAGTAAATTTACTACTGAAGCATATCTACAGCAGAAGCGCCGGGACAGGGAGATTGAACAATGAGTAATGTATATGTGCTGGATGCATGTGCTCTTCTTGCTCTTATTAATAATGAACAAGGAGCCGATAGAGTTGAAGCTGTATTGAGAGAAGCGCTTAATGGGAATTTTGAAGTATATATGAACAAAATTAACGTATATGAAGTTTATTATGGCATATTATTTTGATGTGATAGAGAGGCAAGAGAGCATAAAATTTGATTGGATACGTTAATTATATAAGCAGATTGAAGAAACTTAAACTTTATATAAATTTTATAAAGTTAATGACCTGCACTGATGAGATAGGTTTTAATATCTATATAATAGAGAAGTATTAGTTTAGGCTGATGCTTCTTTTTCATAATATAACCAAGTAAAAGAAGCCGTTTGCTTTATTATCCCCTCTATAGCCCCCTATAGAAGCGTTCTGAATGGCGGAGAAGGTGGGATTCGAACCCACGTGCCCTTGCGGACAACCGCATTTCGAGTGCGGCGCGT
Organism: Bacillota bacterium; assembly: GCA_040756735.1. GTDB lineage: Bacteria > Bacillota > DSM-16504 > Desulfitibacterales > Desulfitibacteraceae > JBFLYC01. Next base: position 6,547 of record JBFLYC010000005.1, read on the forward strand.
TACGGCCTCTTCGCTACTTCTCCATGTTAAATTTTGACTGGCGCGGCCTCAAAATTATGATTTCGAGTCGAGCGCCTTTTTGTTTATCAGGCAGTATCATAGAGTGCCAGGAATGTTTTGTTTGCAATGCTTTGAGGTTTTTTGGCTTATCATATTGTATCAGCCAAAATCAGCGTTTCACAGATTTTTTGTAAAATAGTTGTGAAATCATTTTAGAGGTATAGTGTGCAGCCAAATAACAAACTTTACCTACAGAAGTTAGTTGCCAGTTAAATTTTTTAAGGTAACCATTGTTTAGTAACACAATTCCATTGATAGAAAAACTCCTCTTCTTCAAGCATCGCATTATAGATTGGTTTTATAAATCTAAAAATTTCTTTTATTACTTCCACAAATTCTTTTTCTTCTTTACCAATTTTCTTCAAAAACAATTTCCATTGTTTATTCCTCGAACTATCGTTTGCAAAATCGTCACTAAATATCATTAGGTCCTTTTCTATGCGAGTTCCCCTTCGTTGAAAAGTTTGAAATATTGCCTCCTGCAAAACTCTGCCGTCGAAATTCCTTTTATTTAGCAGCTCATAAATATCATAAAAATCTTTCATTCTGCTGTTTAATAAAGATAGTGATACTATTGCTTCAAATTTTTCTGCTATTACCGAATCAAATGAATAAGCATTTATTTCAGGGTTTTCAAAGTCCAACAATGCTGGATATTTCACACTTACAGGTTTAGGAATAACAATATCCCCAAACCCAATATCCACCTGTAGAATAATTTTAGCCTGTCCTATAAAAGCAGGAACTTTAACCCTGACCCCCTCATAATCTGCACCTTCTTTGATACTTATAGCTTTTATAGAACCTAGATCAAAATTAACGCCATCAGATGCTTCCATGTTGCATATATCTTTAAATACCTTCTCAATATTTTCCGGATCATTTGGTATATTTTTAGCTAAAAAATCTATGTCCTTGGTGGGCCTTCCTTTAAACTCTGTCATTGAATATAGCAGCAACCCACCCTTTAACAGAAAATTGTCATTGTATTTAGATAGCGAAAGCCTATATAATAGCCTCTCTTGAATATATAGTTGCATAATTAAATTTAGTGGCTTATTCGATTTTCTAGAGGCGTTTTTTAATTTACCCATTACTGAAGCAGGGATATTTTTAATCATAACAAAGCCTCCACATGCTTGGTAATTTGTGTTTCCGTTCTTGTTAGTTTGGCATATTTCATTAACTTGTCTATGTTTCTATCTCTTCTTTTCATGTACTCTTTTATGCCTTCAAGTAGAATATCTTTATTAATTTCATTGCTAAGTCTAAAGCAATCACAAATTGTTTTTTCCATGTCATATATTTTTACTTTATTTCCAGCAACTCTTATATGGTCAATTCCAGTTTGATAATATTTTTCAGTAAAAAAGTATAACTTAATAGGAGGATAGTCTGGCAAAACAACCTTAGATTTTCTATGAACTGCAACCTGGTATTCTGCTGGAATGCTGGTAGTTAAATCATGGTAGGATAGTGCTGATACTAGACATATTACTCCTTTAGGAACAATTTTGACAACATCAACAATTTCAGATGAGGAATCATATTCTAATTCATTCCATTTATACAGGCCTCGTTTCAACCGATAAATATTTCCTTCTTCTAAAAGTTCTTTTAAGTATTTTCTATGAATATTAGCATTAACAATGTCTCTAGTCTTTGCATATCCATGATTCTTGATAAAAATATTTTTTATTTTTATCTTCGCATTACAATTCATAGGACCACCTCTTTGGTACAAAAATACGGCACTTATCTCATAGATGCCGTAGTTTTGTACACTTTTAAATCTATTTTATACCTTTTTTTGTAAAAAATCAATGGAAATAGTATTTCTTTTCAACATTTACACCTCATTAGCACTGGTCACAACTTTATAATCCACATCATCAAAAACCTCAAAATGCTTCTTACCGCATTTGATTTTTTGTGCCTCTGAGAGGTGAAGCTTATCCAGGTCTAGGGTGGATTTGGTTTCTCTTATCAGATACAGCTTTTTATCCTCTTCCTTCACAATTGCCCAGTCAGGGTTGTAAGTGCCAATTGGTGTTTCTACCACAAACCAGGCCGGCAGTTTGATAAATAGCTTAATATCTTCTCTTTCGTCTAATACTTCGGCAAATTTCCTTTCCACATCTGATTCTACTACCACATGGTCATAGATGGAATTATTGACTGGAACTATATTGCTGAGGTAGCTTTCTATTTCTTTTTCCCTCAAACAACATCATTTCATATTCCTGTCCCGCTATTTTTTCATATTTAATGCCGTTTATCATAAGGTTATGAAGCTTATGTTTGATACACTCCCATAGGGCTTTAAAGTTTTCATCAAGGAGAATTTCTTTCTTAAAACATAGCTTCTTACGTTCCCTTTTGTTTTTAATCCTGCCGCCAAAGTCTACTCCACATTCTTCTGTAATTTCCTGCTGCAGCTTTAGTGCAAATTCCTCATAGCTTTCGTTGGTTATTACAGTCAGCCTGTTAATGTTCTCATCAAAGACCCTATTACCGGTCTGGTCAACTGGAAGACGAAGGCCCCTGCCTATTTCTTGTCTCTTTTTGAGTTCTGATTTCATTTAAGGTGCAGATCTGAAATACATTGGGGTTGTCCCAGCCTTCTCTAAGTGCTGAATGGCTAAAGATAAAACGCACTGGTTCTTGATGTGATAGGAGCTGCTCCTTGTTTTTCATTATCAAGTTATAGGTATCATCATCGGCCTTGGTATTACCACTTGTATCTTTTTCTATTCCTTTACGATCAGCAGAAAAATACCCATCATGAACCTGCTCTGCCAAATAGGGGATGAGGCCTTTGTATCTAGGATGTTCAGTGAATTCATTGTATGCTTCTATAAACCAGCGGGCAATTTGCCGTGCTTGCGTTTGCCCTTCTCGTAGTAGCGGTAGTTTGCAACTTTATCTATAAAAAAGAGCGATAAAACTTTAATGCCCTTGTCTTGTACCTGCAGTTCTTTTTCCAAGTGTTCTTTGATTGTTTCTCTAATTTGAACTTTCATTATATCTTTTGTCATGCCGCCTATAGACTGTAGTGCAAACTATATTCCAAACTAGAAAAGAACAGGGAAGTAAAAATAGATGGCGAAAAAAAAGCCTTCAAAGCCCTTTCTGGTACATCCATACAATATGTGCACCGCGTTCTCTCTAAAGCACTAGAAGATGCAGTAAAAGATGAATTAATACATAAGAACCCGGCTAAATTAGTTACCCCACCACCCAAAAATAAATATGAGGCATCTTTTCTAACTGTTAAGGAAATCAGGGAAATGTTAAAAAAATTTAAGGATGATGAAATGTTTATACCAGTACTACTTTCTGTTTTACCTGGCTTAAGAAGAGGCGAAGTGTTAGGATTGCAGTGGAAGGATATTGACTTTGACAACAGATTAATTCGTATTAGAAATAATTATGTTATGGTAGATGGCAATCCGGTCCTCCAGGGAAAAACCAAAACTGATAAATCAAGTAGAAATATTGTAGTAGCAGAAAGAATTATAAATTCACTTAAAGACCATCAGCACGCTCAGAAAAAAATGCGTGTTAGGCTAGGGAAAGATTATTTTAAATCAGATTTTGTATGTACTTGGATGGATGGCAAACCATTTAACCCATCCCACGTCTCTAGAGCCTTTTCTGCAAGGATGAAAACTTATTCCCTACCCATGATACGCTTCCATGATTTGAGACACTCCAACGCCTCTCTGATGCTATCACAAAACGCTCCCATGAAGGGTGCTAGTGATAGACTAGGACACAGTACCATACAGATTACTTCTGATCTTTATGGCCATGCAGAAAGGTCCGTCCAGGAGCAAATTGCTAATATGATAGACAATGTGATTTGGGGATAATGTAGGCAGTTTTTTTATTGATAAGGGCGCACTCGATTTTTGTGAAATGACAAAAGACTTTTTTGTGAAATTTTGTGAAATAATTGTGAAATAGACGCAAAAAAGCCACTATTTTTCATAGTGGCAAAAACCCGCAAATGTGGCGGAGAGAGTGGGATTCGAACCCACGGAACGCTTTAACGTTCACTCGATTTCGAGTCGAGCGCCTTCAACCGGACTCAGCCATCTCTCCACAAATTTTTTACCCAGAAATACTTAAAATTATATCATGTTATTTGGTCAGCGTCACCAGGCTGCCTCCTGGTTTGAAAAAACTCCCTCATTAGTTCCCTTATTTCCATTTCCCTATATCCTGCCAGCACTTTAACTTGATGATTTAACTCCTTGTTTTGCACTAGGTTAACAACCGATTCTACTGCCCCGGACTTTGAGTCAGCCAGCCCATACACAAGCTGTCCCAGGCGGGCCTGGACCATTGCCCCTGCACACATGGGACAGGGCTCTAAAGTCACGTAAAGAATGCAGTCGGTTAATCTCCATCTATTAAGCTTCTTGGCAGCTGCCTGCAGAACAAGAATTTCTGCATGAGCGGTAGGATCATGCATCTGCTCCTTCAAGTTATGAGCCTGGGCAAGTATTTCTCCTTCACAAACCACCAAAGCTCCAACAGGCACTTCTCCCTGCTCAGCAGCTTTTTTAGCCTCTTCAATGGCTAAATCCATATAAAAATGGTGGTCCACCTTTGAAGTCACCACCTTGATACATAGTCTTATGGTGCGCCCGGAGGGACTCGAACCCCCGGCACGTGGTTTAGGAAACCACTGCTCTGTCCACCTGAGCTACGGGCACACGTTATAAAAATTCCTTGCTTTAATTTTAAATGGTGCGCCCGGAGGGACTCGAACCCCCAACCTGCTGATTCGTAGTCAGTTACTCTATCCGATTGAGCTACGGGCGCATAAACACTCTAAAAATTAAAATGGCGGAGAGAGTGGGATTCGAACCCACGGTACGAGCTTTAAACCCGTACAATCGCTTAGCAGGCGACCGCCTTCAGCCTACTCGGCCATCTCTCCACGAAAACGCATTGTTATTATACAACAGGCAGGGCAAAAAATCAATTTGATTTAACTCTGGCGGAGGGGGTGGGATTCGAACCCACGGAACCCGCAAAGGTTCAACGGTTTTCAAGACCGCCTCCTTCAACCGCTCGGACACCCCTCCAAAATAAAGGCCGAATAACAAGCGCAAAGCATATTATACATTAGACATATGGCCCATGTCAATTGAAACCTACCTTTAATTTTTTGCCAATTTGCTGATGCCGCCCATATATGGCCTTAATACTTCCGGTATTATTACACTGCCATCTTCTTGCTGGTAGTTTTCCAGAATAGCTGACAGAGTTCTGCCAATGGCCAAACCTGAGCCGTTTAAGGTATGGACATACCTGGGTTTTCCTCCTTGCCCAGGTCTATAGCGAATGTTAGCTCTCCTGGCCTGAAAATCCTCAAAATTACTGCAGGATGATATTTCTTTATAAGCATTAAAAGCTGGCAACCATACTTCTAAATCATATGTCTTGGCTGATGAAAACCCTAGATCACCTCCGCAAAGAACCACAACTCTATAGGGCAGTTCCAAAAGCTGTAACACTTTTTCAGCATTGCGGGTCAATGTTTCAAGTTCTTCATAAGAATTTTCCTGGGTTGTGAACTTGACAAGCTCCACCTTATTAAACTGATGCTGACGAATGAGTCCTCTGGTATCTCTTCCGTGGGCCCCAGCTTCAGCCCTAAAACATGCGCTGTAAGCAGTATGATAAATAGGCAAATCTTCCTCTTTTAAAATCTCACCGGCATAAATGTTAGTCACTGGCACTTCAGCAGTAGGAATCAGCCATAAGTCTGTTTTTTCAATCTTAAACATATCCTCAGCAAACTTGGGCAGTTGGCCTGTACCTGTCATAGACTGGCTGTTCACTGCAAAGGGTGGAAAAAGTTCTTCATAGCCATGCTCGTTAATGTGGAGATCAAGCATGAAATTAATCAAAGCCCTTTCTAATCTTGCACCCCATCCCCTATAAAACACAAATCTTGCTCCGGCAACCTTTGCCCCGCGTTCAAATTCTATAAGTTTCAAGTCTTCTCCAATATCCCAGTGGGCCTTGGCCGGAAAGTCAAATTTCCTTGGTTCTCCGTACTTTCTTAGAATCTCATTATCTTCATCACCTGCTCCTGCTGGAACAGTGGGATGAGGGATATTAGGCACATTGAGCAGGAAGGTTTGCAGGGCATCTTCTATCTCCTTAACCTTTTCATCCATATCTTTTACCTGTTGGGACACTTCCCGCATTTCTACAATGAGATTGTCAGCATTCTCTTTCATCTTTTTCATTTTTGCTATTTCTTCTGATACAGTGTTCCGCCTATTCTTCAAAGTTTCAACTGTTCCTAAAAGCTTTCTGCGCTCTTCCTCCAACTTCTTAAACTCACCGAAATCAATATTGGAACCCCTTTTATGCAAACCATCTTCCACCAGGTCCATATTGTCACGAACAAATTTTAGGTCTAACATATCATCAAAACCTCCTTTTAATGAAAGGGGACACACCTCCCCTGGCGCGTAAACTCTTGGTTTTTAAGGTCAGGGGACACACCACCTTCGGAGGAATGTCCCCAACATATGAATGTCCCCAAACTTATGAAAGGGGACACACCTCCCCTGGCGCGTAAACTCTTGGCTTTTAAGGTCAGGGGACACACCACCTTCGGAGGAATGTCCCCAACATATGAATGTCCCTAAATAAATAAACCCTCGCCCCTGCAGTAGGGGCGAGGGTTATTCGCGGTGCCACCCTGATTGGCCTTAAAAAGGCCATCTCATTTTAAATAACGGCTAAACCGTAAACCGGTTGTGTAGTATAAAACTATCTCTACGCCTTTCCCGGCACCCTCCAAAGTGGATTTCACCATCCCGCTCTGTTGGTTTACACCTGCCACCAACTCTCTGCAATGAACGAGGCGGGGTTACTTGTCTTTATCATGGGGTTTGTCTATATATATTTTGGCTGGAATATCAAATAAATCAAAAAAATTGTTTACCTAGTATTATACTATTAATCAGAAAATATACAACTTAATTTAATAAATTTATTTCCCTAGGTTTATTTTATCATATTTATAAAATACTGGTGAATGCGCAGGTCATCAGTCAGCTCAGGATGAAAAGAACAGCCCAGCAGGTTGCCCTGTTTTACCATTACAATCTTATTGTCATGTTTGGCAAGAACCTGTACACCCTCCCCAACTTTTTCCACATAAGGGGCCCTGATAAAAACACCCTGAACTGGGCCTTCTAAGCCTTCAACCTGCAGATCAATTTCAAAACTATCTACTTGACGACCATAAGCATTTCTTACAACCTCAATATCCATTAAGGCCAGACTAAACTGGGTGCTGTTTTTAATTTGCTTAGCCAAAAGAATCATTCCGGCACATGTGCCAAAGATGGGCATGCCAGCCCCAGCTCTGTCTCTGATTCTTTGGGCTATGCTCCATTCATTAAGCAGTTTTCCTATGGTAGTACTTTCTCCTCCAGGGATTACCAGGGCATCGCACTCATCCAATTGTTCTTTCTTTCTAACTTCAATTACCTTTACACCACACTTTTGCAAGGTCTCCTTGTGTTCTCTAAATGCTCCTTGTAAAGCTAAAACTCCTACTGTTTTCATTTACTCCCCATCTCCCTAAAATAAGCCTGATTTAATTACCATCCTCTTTCCTGCATCCTCTGGCTGGCTTCAATTTTAGCAATTTCGATTCCCGGCATGGCCTCCCCTAAATCCCTGGACACTTCAGCCAAGATTTGCGGGTCATTGAAGTGGGTTGTCGCCACAACTATTGCCTTGGCTCTTTTTGCGGGATCATTGGATTTAAAAATTCCTGAACCTACAAAGATGCCGTCACAACCCAACTGCATCATTAAAGCTGCATCTGCCGGTGTAGCGATACCACCGGCTGCAAAGTTAACTACGGGTAGTTTACCGTTTTCTGCTACATACTGAACAAGTTCGTATGGAGCTTGCAGCTCTTTGGCTACAGTAAACAATTCATCTTCTCTCATATTGGCCAGACGCCTAATTTCACTCATCATCATACGCATATGGCGAACGGCTTCAACCACATTACCTGTACCGGGTTCACCCTTTGTTCTAATCATGGCTGCCCCTTCGTTGATTCTTCTAAGAGCCTCTCCCAGGTTTCGAGCGCCGCAGACAAAGGGTACCTTAAACTGCAGCTTATCTATATGATACTGTTCATCTGCAGGAGTAAGCACTTCAGATTCGTCAATATAATCTACACCTAACGCCTCTAAAATCTGCGCTTCAACAAAATGGCCAATCCTGGCCTTAGCCATGACCGGAATACTTACAACTTCCATAATCCTTTTTATAATAGTAGGATCAGCCATACGAGCAACTCCACCTGCAGCTCTGATATCAGCCGGCACTCTTTCCAGAGCCATAACTGCACAGGCGCCTGCCTCTTCAGCAATCTTGGCCTGTTCAGGAGTAGTCACATCCATAATTACGCCGCCCTTTAACATTTCAGCCAGACCCTTCTTGACTTTCCAGGTTCCCTTTTGTTCCATTTTTAATTCCCCCTATATCATGTATAACATGGATTTTTTGTTATTTATTAAGGTAACGCCAATTAAATTACCAATCTATTTTACTATAATTTTTATTCCAACTCAACATCTTCAACGTTAGCTCCAGAGCTGACGCATGAAAATAGTTAAAAAACATGCGGGGTTTAAAACTGGTGTTTTTACCCCTAAACTTGTACAATTCCCGGGAAAATCCCGGTCCACCTGCAGCAGCACCTCCTTTTCCAACTGCTTTTGTTCGGTCTAACCTATTGAAGCACAGTCAAACGGGCAAAAACGGGTAGTGTTACACCACATTGTGGATCTACCTGTATAGGATGCGTCGTTAGGCAGCCGACCGTTTCGTTTTCCAATTTTCTTCATACACCAATTGCAATTGGCCGGGAGATTCTATCAATCGGCGAAGTTTTTTTGTGTCAATATACAGCTTTACATCCACAAACGTTTCTAATAGCACTGGCTCAAACCCGTATCGCTTCCGCCAATCTACAGAAACTTGCCGTGCAGCCAAAGACAATACTTTTGTCTCGACTGCGTACTGCTTCCAGTTCTTCTCGCTAATTCGTACCGACTTAACTGGGAAAACGTCTGTACGATATACTTAACATCTTCTAATTCTTGTTCGCTCAACCATCGTCTGTTCAGTAACACCTTAGTTTCGTTTCTGTTAAGAGATCCCATAGTGCGCTCACTCCCTTATGAGTACCCACACTATTATCTCAAAAATTTTGTCCAGCTTTATTTTGCGAAAAAATTTTTCTATGATAATCTGCTATCCATTGTCAGCTATGAATCTTAAGTTTTATGCGTCAGCTCTGACGTTAGCTTTGGCTGGTAGTTTAGCAACAGCCGTTACTATGTCATTTTCGCCAATTTTCATTATCTTGACACCCTGGGTAACCCTGCCTGTTTCTGAAATACCTTCCACCGCAGTGCGGATAATAATACCTTCCTTGGTAATAATCATTAAATCCTGCTCTTTGCTGATAACACGCAATGCAACCAATGGACCATTTTTACTAGTTATCTTCATGGCAAACATACCTTTTCCGCCTCTGGCTTGAGTACGGTATTCACTTGAATCTGTTCTTTTACCAAAACCTTTCTCAGTAATGGCCACCACCTGACACTGGCTGTAAATAATATCCATGGAAACAACCCTATCCCCACGCCCCAAAATCATTGCCTTGACTCCTCTTGCAGTACGCCCCATTTCCCTTACTTCTTTTTCAGAAAAACGTATTGACTTGCCCATGCGTGTACCTAAAATAATTTCTGCGCTGCCATCTGTAAGACGTACTCCGATTAACTCATCACCTTCTGCCAGCCCAAGTGCAATAATTCCATCCTTCCTGGACGTGTCATAATGGCTTAAAGACGATTTTTTAACTATGCCATTGGCAGTTATCGTAAGCAAGTATTTTCCTTCAGTAAACTCCTTCACAGGAATAACAGTTGTTAAGCTTTCACCGCTTTCCAGATACAGTAAATTTACAATGGATGTGCCTTTAGCCTGCCTGCTGGCCTCAGGTATTTCATGGACTTTTAGCCTATATACTTTACCCTTGTTTGTGAAAAATAGTATATAATGATGAGTATTCGCTACGAAGATGTTTTCGACAAAATCCTCATCCCTGGTTGACATTCCTGTGATACCCCTGCCACCCCTCTTTTGGGCACGGTAAGTATCTACATGCAGTCTCTTTATGTATCCCCTGTGGGTTACAGTAATTACAACTTCTTCACTTTCAATCAAATCTTCCTCTTCTATAACATCATCTTTTAAAGCTATAAATGTTCTCCTGGGATCATTGTATTTCTCTTTTATCTCTTTAAGTTCCTCTTTAATGATTCCCATCACCATCTTCTCGTCTGCTAAAATCATTTTATAGTATTCAATTTTCTCAATAAGTTCCTTATATTCCATTTCAAGTTTCTCTCGTTCCAGGGCTACTAAACGCTGCAGCCTCATATCAAGAATGGCCAGGGCTTGTAATTCACTCAAGCCAAAGTTGTCCATTAAATTATTCTTGGCTTCCTCTGTGGTTTTTGAAGAGCGAATAAGCTTGATGACTGCATCTAAGTTTCTTAAGGCAATCCTTAACCCTTCTACAATATGGGCCCGCTCTTCGGCCTTTCTTAAGTCATATTTAGTACGCCTGATAATTACTTCTTTTTGATGTTTTAAGTAGGATTCTAAAATTTGCTTGAGATTTAATATCTTGGGTTCACCATCTACAATGGCAAGCAATATTACTCCAAAGCTTTCTTGAAGCTGGGTGTGTTTATACAGTTGGTTCAGCAATATATTATGATTAGCGTCTTTACGGAGGTCTATTACTATCCTCATGCCTTTTCTATCAGATTCATCGCGCAGATCGGTGATCCCATCTATTTTTTTCTCCCTGGCAAGTTCAGCAATCTTTTCAATTAGCTTAGCCTTGTTTACCTGGTAGGGAAGTTCATTAATAATTATCCGTGTTTTATTATTTTCAGTCTTTTCAACCTCTGCCTTACCCCTGACTTTAATTGAACCCCTACCAGTCCGATAGGCCTTTTTAATGCCATCCCTGCCTAGAATAATGCCTCCTGTGGGAAAATCCGGTCCCTTAATTATTTTCATTAAGGCTTCTATTGAAGTATCAGGATTATCTATTAAGTCAATCAGACCACTAATAACTTCACCAAGATTGTGGGGAGGAATATTAGTTGCCATGCCTACGGCTATACCCGAAGCTCCATTGATTAATAAATTAGGTATTTTGGATGGAAGTACTGCAGGCTCCTGAGTAGATTCATCATAGTTAGGAACGAAATCTACAGTTTCTTTATTAATGTCTCTCAGTAGTTCCATGGCAATTTTAGCCATTTTTGCTTCTGTATAACGCATGGCTGCAGCTGAGTCACCATCAATTGATCCAAAGTTGCCATGCCCATCAACTAATGGATATCTGAAAGAAAAATCCTGGGCCATTCTAACTAACGCGTCATATACAGCGGCATCCCCATGGGGGTGGTACTTTGCCAGAACATTACCTACTACATTTGCAGACTTTTTGTGAGGTTTGTCAGGTGTCATGCCTGCATCATACATAGCATAGAGAATTCTACGATGCACCGGTTTTAACCCATCGCGCACATCAGGCAGCGCTCTGCCAACAATAACGCTCATGGCATAATCAATATATGATTTTCTCATTTCCTGCTCAATATTTACAGGAACTATCTTGCCTTCACCAACTTGTACCATTCATAAACACCTCTTTACTATTTTAGGACGTTTCCCACAGATCCCACAGATATGTGTCCCCTGACCTACGTTGGGGACATTCATACGTTGGGGACATTCCTCCAAGCCAAGAGTTTACGCGCCAGGGGAGGTGTGTCCCCTGACCTACGTTGGGGACATTCCTCCAAGCCAAGAGTTTACGCGCCAGGGGAGGTGTGTCCCCTGACCTTATATATCTAAATTCCTAACATACTTGGCATTAGCCTCTATAAACTGCCTCCTTGGTTCTACCTTGTCGCCCATTAATATTGTAAAAATCTCATCTGCTTTTACCGCATCCTCCAGACTTACTTTAAGAACTGTCCTGGTTTCTGGATTCATGGTGGTCTCCCACAACTGGTCAGGGTTCATTTCACCAAGACCTTTATACCTTTGAATGCTGAAATTCCTGTCTTTCGCCCTTGCCACTGCTCTTTCCAATTCGTGATCTGAATACATATAAGACTCTTTTTTTCCTTGTTTTAATTTGTACAATGGGGGTTGGGCAATATAAATGTTTCCTTCTTCAACCAAAGGCCTCATATACCTGTAAATTAAAGTCAACAGCAGTGTCCTTATATGAGAGCCATCAACATCAGCATCACACATGATGATAATTTTATAATATCTTAGTTTGCTGACATCAAAATCCTCACCAACTCCGGTACCCAAGGCTGTAATTATAGACCTTATTTCTTCATTGTTGAGAATTTTGTCCAACCTTGCCTTTTCAACATTAATGATTTTACCCCTCAAAGGTAAAATTGCTTGAAATCTCCTATCCCTACCCTGTTTAGCAGAACCACCTGCTGAGTCTCCCTCAACTAAATAAAGCTCGCACTCTTTGGGGTCTCTGCTAGAACAATCAGCAAGTTTGCCAGGTAGAGAGCTGATTTCCAGGGCATTTTTTCTTCTTGTTAGTTCCCTGGCCTTTCTGGCAGCTTCTCTGGCTCTAGCTGCGTTAATACACTTTTCAATAATTTTTTTGGCAATGGGTGGATTTTCCTCCAGAAAGGTGCCTACTTCGTCACCAAGTACAGAATCCACGATACTTCTGACTTCTGAGTTGCCAAGCTTTGTCTTGGTTTGTCCTTCAAATTGAGGTTCTTTGACTTTTACACTAACAATAGAGGTTAATCCTTCCCTGATATCATCACCAGAAAGGTTGCTATCTTTTTCCTTTAAAATATTTTGTTTGCGAGCATAATCGTTTATTACCCTGGTTAAAGCCATTTTAAAGCCCAATTCATGGGTACCACCTTCGTGGGTGTTAATATTGTTGGCATAGGAAAAAAGGTTTTCCACATAACCATCATTCCACTGCAAGGCAATTTCCAATTCTACATCATCTTTGACCCTATGAAAATAGATGACCTTTTTATGCAGTACATCCTTATTTTTATTTAAATTTTTTACAAAATCTATGATCCCGCCATGGTGCTGAAATATTTCAGTTGTATTATGGCGCTCATCAACAAGGGTGATTTTTAAGCCCTTATTAAGATAAGAAAGCTCTCTCAGCCTTTTAGCCAATACATCAACAGAAAAATCTAATTCTTCGAAGATCAATGGGTCAGGTTTAAAGCTGACTATAGTACCATTTTCTGTGGAAGTTCCCACAACCTTTAATTCACTATCCTTTTTTCCCCTGGCAAATCTTTGCATATATACTTTTCCATCTCTTTTTACCTTAACTTCCAACCATTCCGATAAGGCGTTAACTACTGACATACCAACACCATGAAGACCACCGGACACTTTATATCCATTACCACCAAATTTTCCTCCAGCATGAAGTATGGTTAAGGCTACTTCTACAGCTGGTTTTCCTGTTTTCTGATGAATATCCACTGGTATTCCTCTGCCATTATCACTAACAGTTATTGTATTATCTGATCTAATTATTACTTTTATTTTGTCGCAGTAACCAGCTAAAGCTTCGTCCACACTATTGTCCACTATTTCAAATACTAAATGGTGCAACCCCCTTGGTCCAGTACTGCCAATATACATGCCAGGTCTTTTTCGTACTGCTTCTAATCCTTCAAGAACTTGAATCTGACTTGCATCATATATGTTTTCTACTGCCTTTTCTTCAAATTTATCTTCCATGATGGTCATACCTCCTAAACTAGAAGTCAAAAAGTGGGGGTATAATATTAAAAAAACAGCTTAAACTAATATATTATAACATAAAATGGTTTGATTTGATAAATCTACATCTAAATTTACAAATTCTATTAATATTTTAGCCAGTTCTTCTACTAACAAGTCAGGACAAATTAAAACCGCAGATACTTTTTCTGCGGCTTCAACTAAACAAAATATTTAATCATATTTTTGATAGTTTTCAATACGCTTTGTTATAGTATATGTTGATATGGATGACACATAGATTTTTTTATCTGTTATTACACAAGTTTTAGCATCATCCTGGCTGCATATTTTAACCAGCTTTTTATTTAATTTGGCTAAATCAAAAAAGTGTCTATTATTTTTAAACATCTTCTCTATATTTATAACAGCAATTAAGTCTTTTAATGGTACAACTATTTGACCTCCTATGTGCAGATACATTAATTACCTCCTTATTTCACATAGTTAATAGAACCTTCTATAACATTATAAACAGAGCTTTTGGTATTAAGACCCTTTACCAATTCCAGGTCCGTTGTAGTTATAAATGTTTGTATTTTATTTTGAATCGTATCAGTTAAAATCTTTCTTCGTTCTTTATCTAATTCTGACATGACATCATCTAAAAGCAGCACAGGATATTCTCCAAGTTCTTTATTAATTATTTCTAAACAAGAAAGCTTTAAACTCAAGGCAACCGTTCTCTGTTGTCCTTGAGACCCAAAACTTTTTACATTAAAATTATTAAGGTATATCTTAAAGTCATCTCTATGAGGACCAAGGAGAGAGTTTCCTTTGATAATTTCTTCTTTCATCAATTCACTAAATCTGTTTTGGTACTTCACAAAATTGGGTTTTTCTTCGCATTCAAAATTTCCTAATTCATTTATTTCATAAACAATTTTTACTTGTTCTTTTCCTCCAGAAATTTTCTCTAAATAATATTTCATGAATGGCTCCAACATATTTAAAAAATTAAGCCGTTTAAGGACTATTTTAAATGCTAAATCAATATATAAGATATTCCATTCTTCTAATTGATTTAGCAATTCCTTTCTGACTTTTATATCTTTAAGCAAAGAATTTCTCTGGTAATTAATCTTCATAAACCTTCTTAACAGCTCATAATAAGTAGGAAAAATAATCACAATTTCCCTGTCCAGAAAACTTCTTCTTAAGTTTGGATGTCCTTTAACTAACATAAGGTCATCTGGATCAAAAATACATACAGCTAAATTTCCAAGAAGACTTGCTAGTTTTTTGATAGAAACTCCATCAATGCTGATTTTCTTTTCTTTTTCTGACAAAATGCTTATTAATTGATAATTACTACCTCTTTTATTGGAAAATTTACCCTCAATTCTAAAAAAATCACAATTCCACATTATTAAATCTCTAATCTGGTTAGTACGATAAGAAAAGCCGTTGCCAAGATAGTAAACAGCTTCTAAAAAATTACTCTTTCCCTGGCCGTTGTTACCGTAGAGTATATTAATTTCGCCGGGATCTACTTTAATACATTTATAATTTCTAAATTTTTCTATATTTATTTCATCAATTTTCAATCCTTCACCTCATGATCATGCATCTACCTGAATTTGCTTATTATAAACTTCCACAATATCCCCTTTTTTTAACTTTTTACTTCTTCTTTCTTCAGGGACATGATTTACCTTCACTATACCACTTTTAATAAGGTTCTTAGCTTCCCCTCCAGAACCTACTATATTTGCCCACTTTAAAAACTGGTCAAGTTGTATTTCATCAGTTTTTATTTTTACTTTTTCCATTAATTATTTAACCCTGCCTTACAGGTAAAATGAGAGTTAAAAAATCCATATGTGCTTCATAGGGTTTGATAATACCCGGACTTAGATGTCCTCCAAATTCTATGATTGTCTTTTCTGTATCAATTACTTTTAAAGCTTCAATAAGATAATTACTGTTAAAGGAAATATTTAAATCTTCTCCTTCCTTTTCAATAAAAATTTTATCATTTACCTGGCCTATATTAGGTGAGTAAGCCTTCATTAAAAGAGTTTCTTCTTTTATTTCAAGATTTACTATACAGTTCTTATTGTAATTTACATCACTGGCAACAACTGCAGCCCTCTCTACACATAAAAGCAGTTCCCTTGTATCTACTACTATTCTAGTTAAATACTCCTCAGGAATTACATTTGCATAACTAGGAAAGACTCCGCTAATTAATCTTACTCTTAAATTAAAATTATCCCCTTCAAATTGAACTTGATTATCATCAATCCCAATTGTTACTAAATCATCTTTAAATGTAAATCTTGCAACTTCTATTAAAGCTTTTCCAGGTATAATTACAGGTTTAAAGCTTGTTCCTCCTAATTTTTCCATGTTTAATTCAACCATTGATAACCTATAAAAATCAGAAGAAACCATCCTTATCTTATCATTATTTATTTCTAATAAAGCTCCATTTAATACAGGACGGCTTAAATCATTAGAGATTGAAAAAATGATTTTTTTGATCATGTTAGAAAGTAATTGATGATCAATGGTAATAGAATTACTGTTTTTTAAATCAGGGAGGAATGAAAATTGTTCAGGTGGAAAAGTATTAAGAGAAATTTGTGATTCATAGAACTTGATGTTTAATTGATTATGGTCTTCTTGTGTAAAAAAGGTAAGCATTGTAGGAGGAAGTTTTCTTAATAATTCCATAAAATACTTTGCCGGAATTACCATAACTCCTTTTTCTTCTATATCTGCTTTAATAATACATTCAATACCTAATTCTAGATCTGTCGCTTTTAAAAGTAAGTTATTATTATCATGAGCTTCAATATAGATTCCCGTTAATGCAGGAATTGAAGTCTTTGATGCTGCAGCCTTGGATACTATTTGAACCGCGTTGACCAGTGTTTCAGTAAATACTGAAAACTGCATGATACCATCCTCCTAATATAAATAAAATTATTTTTTATAATTTAGTAGTAGTAATAGTAGGGTCTGTGGATATGTGGAAAAGTATGGTACAAAAACTATTAATAAACTTTAAAAAAGAGAAAAAGCTGTTAACTAACATTCAGGTTGTCCTTTAATTTTTTTATAAACATCTGAAGTTCTAGATTTGTTGGAAGTTCATTTTCTATCTTATCATATGCATGCAGTACTGTTGTATGATCTCTGCCTCCAAAAGACTCACCAATTTTTGGAAGAGAACAATCTATTAATTTTCTACAAAGATACATGGCAATATGTCTGGGATATGTAAAATTTTGACTCCTTTTTTTGCTTTTTAAATCAGAAACCTTAATTTGAAAGTGCTGAGCTACTGCTTCCTGGATTAATTCAATGGTTAATTGAGGTGTATGATTTAACAAAAATAGATCTTGTAAAGTTTTTTCGGCCAGCTCAGGGTCCAGTTTTTTACCTATAAATGACGCATATGCAGAAAGACGAATTAAGGCTCCTTCTAGCTCCCTAATGTTAGACTTAATTTTTTTTGCAATAAACAATAAGACTTCATCGGGAAGTTCCAAATTTTCCATTTTGGCTTTCTTGCTAAGAATGGCAATCCTGGTTTCCAGGTCTGGCGGTTGAATATCTGTAATCAAACCCCATTCAAATCTTGACCTAAGCCTGTCTTCTAGGGTGGGTATTTCTCTGGGAGGTCTGTCACTTGATATGATGATCTGTTTATTAGCTTCATAAAGAGAATTAAAAGTATGAAAAAACTCCTCTTGAGTTCTTTCTTTTCCTGCTAAAAATTGTATATCGTCTATTAATAAAACATCTATATTTCTGTATTTATTTCTAAATTCAACTGTTTTATCATCCCTAATTGCTTTAATTAATTCATTTGTAAAGGTTTCGGAAGAAACATACAATACAAGCAAATTATTATATAAATCAAGTACTTTGTGCCCAATGGCATGAAGTAAATGAGTTTTGCCTAATCCTACACCTCCATAAATAAAGAGGGGGTTGTATGCCTTTGCAGGAGATTCAGCTACAGCCAGAGATGCAGCATGTGCAAAGCGGTTGCTGTTGCCTATTACAAAGCTATCAAACATATATTTAGGATTTAGATAACAAATACTGCTGTTTTTTTCTTGATAAATATCAGCAACTTCTTCTTTCTCCAGTTCTTCTATCTCTGCAGGTAATCCAAATTGAAGGTCAATGTCATGATTGACTATCAACTGAAGTGTATTTTTAATAATGTTATAATAACGGCTTTGAAGCCAATCTTTGGCAAATTCATTAGGTACTGCAACTACCATTAGTGTGTTTTTATAATAGGCTAGTCTGGTTGATTTTAACCAGGTTTCAAAGGTTGATTTACTGAGTTCTGAACCCAAAATATCCAAGGTTTTTTGCCAAATATTTTCTAAATTATTGTTCATATTAAAACCTCCAAAAGAGTAATAGTAAAAATATTGAGTTGTGGAATTCTATAATTATCAACAGTCATTGTCACGAAGCTTGTCTATGTCAAAGGGTTCTAAAATAAGGTTTAAAGATATTTTTCCAAGTAAATATATGGAGGTAAAAATTTGCGGTGTGAATTAATCTATTTTGGTAGAAATTATCAACAAAAATTTGTTGGTAAGTATTTTTGAATTGTAATTAAGAATAGCAATTATCTAAGGGATAATTTGGGAAACAAGATAAGACGTGATGTGAATATACTACCAAAAATTATCCACAACTTCAACAATGGTAAATAATAAAAAATAAAAATGCGAAAAAAAAAAGATATTTTTGGGTGTAGTTCTAAAAATAAAATTGAAAATATATAAAAGCATAGATTGAGGTGCCTTGACAGTTGATATTGTGTGGCCTATAATTTTAGTGCGTGTGCTGAAAACAAGATATTAGCAAAAAATAGGGACACATAAAAAAGGTAGAATGTACACCTAAAAATAGAGGTGCGAGATGAAAAGTGATAAATTTAGTGTCCAAAATTATAAAGGGGGACTATAAATTTGAAAAGGACATATCAACCAAAGGTTGGAAAAAGAAAAAAAATTCATGGGTTTTTAAAAAGGATGTCAACTGCAGCTGGAAGGCGTGTAATAAGAAACAGGCGTCGCAAAGGTAGAAAAAGATTAAGCGCTTGAGGCCATTTAATAGGCCTTTTTTGCTAATAGTGGACTAGGAGTTTCAACCTGTGTAAATAATAGGTTGTAAAGGGATCCATTATGGAAAGGTGATCTGTTTTGCTGTCAAGTAACAATAGGTTAAAAAAAAATATGATTTTAAGAAAACATATAAATATGGAAGAAGCACTGTAGGTAGACTAGTTGTGGTTTATTATAACCATACTAATGATGATAAAGTAAAAATAGGTTTCAGCATTTCCAAAAAAGTAGGAAAAGCTGTTGATCGAAACAGGATAAAGAGGATTTTAAGAGAAATATGCAGAAAAAATCTGGACATTTTTCCAAAGGGATACCATTTTATTTTTATCGCTAGACCAAAAATAAAAGGATTTTCATTTTACCAGGTCGAAAAAGAAATAAAAGATTTAATAAAGGGATTAAAGGTGTAAATATAGACTTATGGGAATCATTTCAAGATTTTTAGTTTTAATCATAAAATTCTATCAGTTGGCTATATCACCCTTTTTTGGCAAAAGATGCAGATTTTATCCAACATGCTCGCAGTATGGTATACAAGCATTACAGAAATATGGTGCGGCAAAAGGATTGTCGCTAACTTTTAAAAGGTTAATTAAGTGCCACCCTTTTAATCCTGGAGGATATGATCCCTTAATATAGCTTGACAAAAATTAGTCAAGGAGGTGAACCTGCTGTTATCTGAAAGAATAGATAATTAAGGCAGGAGTATATGTCTTCATTAGAAAGCTTTATTTCTCAATCAATTCAATTTTTTTACACCATTACAGCCGGTCTAGGTTTTCCTAGCTACGGCATAGCCATCATCATGTTTACCATAGCAATTAAGGTAGTTTTAATGCCGCTGACTTTTAAACAGGTTAGAGCTATGAAGGTGATGCAGGAGCTGCAGCCGCAAATTCAAGAGATCCAAAAGAAACATAAGAATAATCCGCAAAAGTCTCAGCAATTAATGATGGAGTTATATAAAGAACATAAAGCTAATCCCTTTTCAGGATGTTGGCCGCTGTTGGTTCAGCTCCCTATTCTTTTTGCACTTTTCAAAGCATTAAGAGTATTTTTCGACAATGACCCTGCCATTAGGCCTGAATTTGTTAATTTAGATCATGCAGGATTTTTATGGATGACAAATTTAGGACAGCCTGATCCTTACATACTGCCAATACTTGTTGCTGTTGGCACATTTTTGCAGCAAAAAATAACAATGGGTGCAAGTTTACAACAAAATCCAAATCAAAAAATATTTCTCTACTTTATGCCGCTATTTATAGGATGGATTAGTAGAACATTTCCTGCTGCTTTAGCCTTATACTGGTTAATGTATAGTGTGGTCGGTATTTTTGAACAATGGTTACTAAGACGTCCTTCAGAAGTAAAGGAGGAAATAAAGACTAAATGATATCTATTGAAACGACGGGAAAGACCGTGGACGAAGCAATTGAAAAAGCCTTAAAGGAATTGCAGTTATCCAGGGAAGATGTGGATATTAATGTATTGGATGGAGGTACAAAAGGGTTTTTAGGTATTATAGGGGGTAAAGAGGCTAGAGTAAGGGCAACGAGAAAGGTCAATCCAACAGATTTTGCAAAAGAATTTCTTTTATACATAACAGATAGTATGAAGGTTAATACTAATTTTGAAATCGAGGACAAGAAGGATCATTACTATATCAATATAACAGGAAAGAATGTAGGTATTCTTATAGGAAGAAGAGGAGAAACTCTAGATGCGTTACAGTATTTAACTAACCTGGCTGTTCAAAGAAAAATGGAAAATAGGATAAGGATAATTCTAGATGTGGAAGGATATAGAAACAGAAGAGAACAGACCCTGGTTAGACTTGCAAACAGGTTATCCGAAAAGGTGAAACGGACACAGAAAAGTATTATATTAGAACCTATGAATCCACATGAAAGACGCATCATACATACTGCACTGCAAAACAAGAACGGTGTTGAGACATATAGTCAAGGTGAAGAACCATATAGAAAAGTGGTTATCTCCCTTAGAAAGTAGTTGTTGACCCAGTAATTATATTGCTGGGTTTTATTTTCCTTCAGATATTTTTACAAATTTAAATATAATAATAATAATAAAATTATATGCTTGTAGTGGTGAGGTTAATGGTACAAATAAACGATACCATAGTTGGTATTGCTACTCCCATAGGCGAAGGCGGAATCTCCATCATACGTATTAGCGGTGAGAAGGCACTGGAAATTCTTTATGACATATTCACATTCAGTGGGGAGTTAAAGAAGAATATCAGAGATATTCAGGAGAGGAAATTTTACTTGGGTAAAGTTTATGATGAAAAAAGACTATTAGATCAATGCATGGCAGTGTATATGAAAGGCCCAAGAAGTTATACTGGTGAAGATGTAGTAGAGATACATTGTCATGGGGGGATACTGGTAACAAAAAAAATTCTGGAATTGATATTACACAATGGTGTTAGATTGGCAGAACCTGGTGAGTTTACAAAAAGGGCTTTTTTAAATGGCAAGATAAATCTTGCCCAGGCAGAAGCAGTTATTGATGTTATTACAGCAAGAAGTGACAGTGCCTTAGACTCTGCTGTAAAACAGCTGGAAGGTAAACTTGGAGAAGCAATAGATGGCATTATGCGTAACATTGAAGCTATGCTTGCAAATGTTGAAGCAGACATAGATTTTCCTGATGAAGACTTGGATTTGCTGAGTGTAAAAGATATGGAAGCCTTGCTAGAAGAGTGTATTAAAAAAATAGATGCGCTAATCAAAGAAGCTGATACTGGGCGTGTGCTTAGAGAGGGTGTAAATACTGTCATAGTCGGAAGGCCCAATGTAGGCAAATCAAGCTTGCTAAACGCCCTGGTAAGGGAAGATAAGGCCATTGTTACTAATATTCCTGGTACAACGCGGGATATTATTGAGGATTATATTCAGATTAAGGGATTTTTATTTAAAATCATCGATACAGCAGGGTTCAGGGAGACTGAAGATATAATAGAAAAAATAGGCCTGGAAAAGAGTTATGAAAAGCTGCAAAAGGCAGATTTGGTCCTAATAGTTATGGATGCTTCCCAAGCGCTCTTGGGTGAAGAGCATGATTTTATCAAAAAGATAATTGAAATGAAGGATAAAGTCATGATCATTATTAATAAGGTTGACTTGGAAAAGGTAATTGTCAGAAAAGACCTTGTCAGTAGTATTTTCCCAGGAACAAAGGTACTAGAAATCTCTGCAACAGAAAAAGTTGGTTTAAAGTTGCTAGAAGAAGAAATTATTAATATGGTTTTTGAAGGCAAATTATCACCAGGCCAGGATTACTTAGTAACAAGAGTTAGGCATAAAAATTTACTAATTAATGCTAAAAAGCGCTTGGAGGATGCTAGAGAAACCATTTCCCGTGGATTGGCAGAGGAATTTTTAAGTATTGATCTCAGGGATGCCTGGAGGTTACTAGGGCAGATAACAGGAAATGCAGTGGATGAAGATATTATAGATAAAATATTTAGTGAGTTTTGTATTGGGAAATAGGAGTTGACTTGCATGGAAGGTTTTATGGCAGGGGAATATGATGTTATAGTTGTTGGAGGCGGACATGCTGGTTGTGAAGCTGCCCTGGCGGCTGCCAGAATGGGCTGTAAAACTCTCATAACAACCCTCAGTATGGATAACATAGCTTTGATGCCCTGCAACCCTGCAGTGGGGGGACCTGCAAAGGGGCACCTTGTTAGAGAGGTAGATGCATTAGGTGGTCAAATTGGTTTGTGTACCGATCAAACTTATATCCAAATACGCCTTTTGAATACAGGCAAGGGTCCTGCGGTGCAATCTTTGAGGGCTCAATCTGATAAATTGCTGTATCAACACCTGATGAGGGAAACTTTACAAAGGCAAGAGAACTTGGAAGTTAAACAGGCGGAAGTAATAGATGTGCTCTTTGAAGACAAGAGAGCAGTTGGGGTACAGACAAGAACAGGAATAAAATACCTGGCAAAGTGCATTATTATTGCTTCAGGCACTTATCTGGGAGGAAAAATATTTGTGGGAAGTGCAGTCTGGAGTGGGGGACCAAATAATCAGCTGCCGGCAATAGGTTTGAAAGAGTCTATGGAGAAATATGGGATAAAATTTGGTAGATTTAAAACCGGCACTCCTGCAAGGATAGATAAGCGGACAATCAATTTTTCTGTTATGAAGGAACAAAAGGGCGATGAAAGAGCTTATAATTTTTCCTTTATGACAGAAGAATTAGCAAGGCCTAATGTTTCTTGTTGGCTGACTTATACAAACGAAAAGACTCATGATATTATCAGGCAAAATTTACACCGCTCCCCGCTGTATGGAGGGATAATCGAAGGGGTGGGGCCAAGGTACTGCCCTTCCATTGAAGATAAAGTGGTCAGATTTGCCGATAAACTACAGCACCAGATTTTTTTAGAACCAGAAGGGATAAATACAACGGAATATTATGTTCAGGGGTTATCAACTAGTTTACCAGAAGATGTCCAACTTAAAATGCTCAGGACCATTAGAGGTCTTGAAAATGCTCAGATTATGCGTCCAGGATATGCTATTGAATATGATTATATTGATCCCCAACAGCTCAAATTGACATTGGAAACAAAGCTAATTGAAGGTCTGTTTTTTGCAGGCCAGGTTAATGGCACTTCAGGGTATGAGGAGGCAGCGGCGCAAGGACTTGTAGCAGGGATCAATGCAGTTAGGAAAATAAGAGGTAAAGAACCTATGATATTGAGCAGGTCACAGGCTTATATTGGGGTCCTTATAGATGATCTGGTTACTAAGGGTATTAATGAACCATACAGGATGCTGACATCAAGGGCTGAATATAGACTGTTGCTGCGGCAGGATAATGCGGACTTGCGCCTCACAGGATTAGGATATGAAATGGGCACAGTTGACGAAGAGCGATATAAAAAGTTTCTCAAAAAGAAAGCCCAGATCGAGAAGGAACGGGAAAGGACTAAAACCACCTTTATTATGCCCCATGATTATAAGCTGAAAGAGGTACTGACAGCAAAGGGATATCCGGAATTAAAAAATAAAATAACTTTAGAAGAACTGCTTAAAAGACCGGATATTACCTACGAGGACTTAAATACTGTTATACCTCCGCCTGTTGAAACAGGCAGAGAAGTAATGAATCAGGTGGAGGTGCAAATTAAGTATGAGGGCTATATAAAGAAACAAATTGCACAGGTAGATAATTTTGAGCGACTGGAAAGCAAAATTTTGCCTGATGATCTGGATTATTCCTCCATTAAAGGATTGAGAACAGAAGCAATGCAAAGGCTTAATCAAGTAAGGCCTGCATCTATTGGACAGGCATCTAGGATTAGCGGTGTCAACCCGGCAGATGTTAATGTACTGCTGATTTACTTAGAACAGCGAAACAGGAGAAAGTCTAATGATTAGGGGAAGAGATAAGCTTGTAGAGCTGCTTGTATCAGGACTGACTACTCTAGGGTGTAGTTTTAATTATGAACAAATTAGCAAATTACTAGAATACTTGGATCTTATCCTTCAAGAAAACCAAAAGTTTAATTTGACTTCAATAACAGAACCAGAGGAAATGGTCAGAAAGCATTTTTTGGACAGTCTTGCAGCCCTGCCGTTCATAGAGAAACTGGGAAATGGATTAAAGGCCATTGATATTGGTACAGGTGCAGGTTTGCCTGGAATTCCCCTTAAGATATGGAGAAGGGAAGACTCCATTACTTTACTTGATGCCACCAACAAGAAAATAAGTTTTTTAAGAGAAGTCATTCGCCTTTTAGAACTTGAGGGAGTTCATTGT
The DNA here is from genome assembly GCA_040756735.1 of Bacillota bacterium. Lineage (GTDB taxonomy): Bacteria > Bacillota > DSM-16504 > Desulfitibacterales > Desulfitibacteraceae > JBFLYC01. The sequence goes on from JBFLYC010000005.1 coordinate 31,485, forward strand.
ATACATGGTCGTGCTGAGGAACTAGCCAGGCAGGAACAACACAGGGAAAAATATGATCTTGTTTTATCTAGAGCTGTTGCTCCTTTAAATGTATTGGTGGAATTGTGCATTCCCTTTCTAAGAGTGGGAGGCATCTTTATTGCTTATAAAAGCAGGGAGACAAACAGGGAGGTGAATGAGGCTTCAAAAGCGCTTGACATTTTGGGAGCACGGGTTAATGAGGTTAGGGAGGTTAACATTTACGGGGTCGAGCTAGACAGAAAACTGGTCATTATGGAAAAAGAACACAGTACACATCATCAATATCCTCGAAAAAGCGGCATACCAAAAAAAAGACCTATAGTATAGGATAAGGCGATTTTAATAGTCGCCTTTTTATTTAAGGTTTTAGTGTTGCATGGGGGTGTCATTACCCCTACGTTGGGGACATTCATACGTTGGGGACATTCCTCTGAAAGAGGTGTGTCCCCTTACCTTATAAAAAAATCAGACAAAAGGAAATATCCTGCAGGACAAAACATTTATATGTGGAAATATTAAAAATGTGGCCGGGCAGGGGACCATTGGAGGTGATATTCTGGGTATAATATATGCTATAGCAAATCAAAAAGGTGGAGTTGCAAAGACCACAACTGCGGTTAATGTAAGCTCATGTTTAGCAGAAGAAGGAAAAAGAGTCTTGCTTGTAGACATTGATCCACAGGGAAATGCCAGCAGTGGACTTGGTGTAGATAGGGTACGAGTCAAGAAATGCATTTATGATGTATTAGTCAATGAAGTCCCTGTTCAAAATGTGATAATGCCTACTGATATTCCAGGGTTGGAAATACTACCAGCTACAATTCAGCTTGCTGGAGCCGAAATTGAACTAACCAACTCAGTGTCCAGAGAAATTAGGCTTAAGAGTGCTTTAAAAGATATAGTCACTAATTATGATTATATATTCATAGATTGTCCCCCTAGTCTAGGACTTCTTACATTAAATGCTTTAACAGCTGCTGATGCGGTTATGATTCCTATTCAATGCGAGTATTACGCCCTGGAAGGTTTGGGGCAACTCTTAAATACGATAAACCTGATTAAGAAACACCTTAACCCCCGGCTTGAGATTGCAGGAATTGTATTGACAATGTTTGATGCAAGAACAAACTTGTCCATTCAGGTTGTGGATGAGATAAAGGAGCATTTTCCAGGTAAGGTTTTTAAAACAATAATTCCAAGAAACGTTAGGCTTAGCGAAGCTCCCAGCCATGGCAAACCAATTACAAAATATGACCTAAAGTCAAGAGGAGCCCAAGTGTATATAGAACTTGCAAGGGAAGTGATGGAGCTATGTTAAAAAAAGGTTTAGGAAGAGGTCTGCAGGCGCTTATACCTCCTATTCCCCTAGTGGAAGAAGATTATGGCAATATACAATGGATTGATATAGACAGTATCCAGCCAAATCAAAATCAGCCAAGAAAGAACTTGGATAAGCAAAAACTAGGGGAGTTGGCAGAATCAATAAAAGAACATGGAATAGTCCAGCCCATTATCGTCAGGAGAATAGACGATTACAAATACGAACTGGTTGCCGGCGAGAGAAGGTGGAGGGCTTCAAAAATTGCTGAGCTGGATAAAGTGCCGGCCATAATCAAAGATTATAATAAGCAGCAGGTTTCAGAAATAGCTTTAATAGAAAATATTCAAAGAGAGGACCTTAACCCCATAGAGGAGGCAGGAGCTTATAAAACTCTAATCGAGGAGTATGGATTAACCCAGGAGGACTTGTCAAAAAAGGTAGGCAAAAGCAGGCCATACATTGCAAATATACTCAGGCTTCTTGGGTTAAATGATGAAATTAAAAGCCTTTTAATTGAAGGCAGAATTACATCTGGGCATGCCAGGGCTCTTTTGCCGCTCCAAGATGAAGATGATAAACAAAAAGAAATAGCTTATCAAATAATTGATGAAAAACTGTCGGTAAGGCAAGTGGAAGAATTAGTGGCTGCTTACTTGGAGTTGAAACAAAAGCCCATCGATGTCCAGAAGAAGCAGGACGCTAAAAGTAGGGAGAAAGCTGGACAAAGCAGCAAGGATGACGATTATTTGCTGAGAGACCTTGAAGAAAAGTTGCAGTCATTTCTTGGGACAAGAGTGAATTTGCGATATAAGAACGGAAAGGGCAAGATAGAAATATCCTTCTATTCAGATGAAGAGCTTAACAGACTGCTGGACATTTTGCAGCTGGCTCAGGAAGAGGATGGTCTAAATTTGGCATAATAAGGTCAATAAGGTCAGGGGACACACCTCCCTTGTAAGGTCAGGGGACACACCACCTTCGGAGGAATGTCCCCAACTTAGGTCAGGGGACACACCACCTTCGGAGGAATGTCCCCAACGAAGAAACCCTGCTGATGTTTCACGTGAAACACCAGCAGGGTAGTTTTTATATGTTTCACGTGAAACAATTATAACTTTTGTTGGGAGTGTATTATTTTATGAAGGAGTTTTTTAAAAGAAAGAATATAGAGATCAGCCTGAACAGGTATGGAGTTGATGTGTTGGCTTATATGGCTCAGGGGCTGTTTTCTTCTCTTATAGTTGGTCTCATTATAAAAGTAACAGGAGATAAGCTTGGTATTCCATGCTTGACTTCCATAGGGGAATTGGCAATGTCTTTAATGGGACCTGCAATAGGCGTTGCTGTTGCCTGGGGGCTTAAAGCTCCACTCCTTGTAATTTTTGCCTCTGTTATAACAGGGGCTGCGGGGGCTGCTAATGGTGGAGGGCCAGCTGGAGCTTTGATAGCATCACTGATTGGAGCCGAAATAGGCAAGATGGTTTCCAAGGAAACCAAAATTGATATTGTTGTTACTCCTGCAACCACCGTTATCACCGGGGTTGCGGTGGGAATGTTTTTGGGTCCCTCTATAGGCGGTTTGATGGTCTATCTAGGCACGTTGATTATGAGAGCCACTGAATTTGCTCCTATTACTATGGGAATAACCGTGTCGGTATTGATGGGAATGATCCTAACGCTGCCCATTAGCAGCGCAGCATTGGCAATTATGCTTGGGTTAGAGGGTGCAGCTGCTGGGGCTGCCACTGTAGGCTGTGCATGTCAGATGGTAGGTTTTGCAGTAGCCAGCTACAGGGACAATGGATGGGGAGGTCTTATTTCTCAAGGATTAGGGACCTCCATGCTGCAAATGCCCAATATAGTAAAAAACCCGTTGATCTGGATACCACCTATTTTTGCAAGTGGTGTTTTGGGGCCTGTGGCAACAACTATTCTACCCATGAATAATATAGCCATTGGAGCAGGAATGGGCACCTCGGGTTTAGTCGGACAATTTGCAACCATTGAGGCAATGGGCTTGTCAAATACTGTAATCTTAAAGATTGGGTTAATGCACTTTCTTCTGCCTGCGCTGCTAACCCTTTTAGCGGCAGGTGTTTTAAAGAAAATGGACTGGATTAAGCCCGGTGACATGAAAATCTAGCCGCAAACAACAGTTCGCCCTGGTTTTGTCCCATAATTTATGCTAAACTAATAAAGTATTTTATCAATGATTGGGGATGTTTTTGTATTCCCCTTCATTATTTGGGGAGGGAACAACCCTTTGTTGGGGACTATTGTAAATGTAGTAGCAATTATAGTTGGCAGTGTAATAGGGTTGTTGTTCGGAGCAAGTTTTTCAAAAAGCATCCGGAGTATGGTGATGCAGGCCATCGCCTTAAGCGTTATGTTAATAGGCATTAAAATGGCTGTTGCTAGTGAACAACTAATAATTGTGTTGTTAAGTCTGGTATTTGGCGCTTGGACAGGGGAGCTTCTAAATATAGAAGGTGGCTTGGAGCGTATAGGTAAAAGAATTGAAGATAGTATTGGTAAAGCAGGACAAGGAAGTAACGTTGCCCAGGCTTTTGCAACGGCGAGTCTGCTTTACTGTGTTGGCGCCATGGCAATAATGGGAGCCCTTGAAAGCGGATTAACGGGCAGCCACAGTACATTATATGCTAAATCTGTTATTGACGGCATCACATCAATAATGTTAACTACCACTTTAGGCATTGGAGTAATATTTTCGGCGATTCCTGTCTTCATTTATCAAGGACTGATCACTGTTACTGCATCGTGGATGCAGGACTTTTTAACCGAATCCATTATCATTGAGTTGAAAGCTGTAGGTGGATTAATAATTTTGGCGATAGGACTAAATATATTGAATATCACAAAAGTCAAGGTAGGAAACCTTCTGCCGGCTATTATCTTTGTGGTTTTATTTATGATACTTGCAGGAAAATATCTTGTTTTTTTATAAAATTTTAAGGATGAAAAAGGAAAATACACTAAATAAGTAGAATACTATTTGTTACAAGTTGATGGAGGGCTTAACAAAGATATGCTGGAAACAGTTATGGAAGCATTAATTAATGAACCTTCGATTCATATTATCTTGACAGGGGGCTTGCTCGTATTATCTTTGATACTGGTGATCTGGTTGTTAGTCCTTAGTATTTCAAATAGCAGGCTCAGGAAAAAATATCAAGCCTTCATGAAGGGTGCAGATGGAGAAAGTATTGAAAAAAGAATTTCCGATTACATAGAAGCTATAGAAACTCAAAAACGACATGTTGATAAGATCGATAAAAATCTTATGGATTTAAGGGCTCAGAGCCGTAAACATTTACAGAAAATAGGAATTGTGCGTTTCAGCGCCTTTTCTGGTGTAGGCAGCGATCTTAGCTTTGCTATTGCTGTTATGGATAGTGAAGGCAATGGTGTTGTGCTTAGTTCAATTTATGGACGGGATGATAATCGTATTTATGCCAAACCTTTAGAAAATGGTCAATCAAAATACAGATTAAGCGCTGAAGAGGAGATGGCCATTAAAAAAGCAATAGATTAAGGTGGTATTCTGATGTTTACTTCAAAAAGTAAACTAAAGAAAAGAAAACATTTTACTGTAATGCTGGTGCATCATACACAAAAGAAGCCCCACCAATACAAAGTACCTTTTTGGTTGTTGGGATTTTCTGCACTTTTAGTTGTTTCTATTATTGCATCTGCAGCATATTTTATTATCGATTTTATCGATACGCGTTCAGAGCTGGAAAGGCTGCAGTATGTTGAAAAAATCAACAGTATACAATCTGATAAAATAGGCGAATTGTTAGAAAAGACAAGGAGTATGGAAGCCAAGATCTCAGAGATTGAAAGATTGGATAGACAGGTTAGAGAGCTTGTTGGATTGGAAGCGGAAAAAGAAGAGCCTGTGTCTGGTCTTGAAAGCCCCATTTCCTTTCAGTCAGAACTTGTGCTTGCATTATCAACGGCTCATAGAGGTGGGGTATCAAGGCAGCTGACTAGCAGATCTCCGGAGGTTACTTTAGAGCTTCTTGACCTTTTAGATAAGGATCTCGCTTTTCTTAATGAGGTGGCTGATGTGCAGCAGGAAAACTTATCTCAGCTTCAGCAAGAGGTGACAGAGCAATTAAATTACCTTGCTGCTTTACCTAATAAATGGCCTGTAAATGGTAGAATCACTTCCAAATTTGGCTGGCGCAAGTCGCCTTTTGGGACAGGCAGGAGGGAGTTTCACGATGGCCTTGATTTAGCTGCTTCCATGGGTACCCTAATAAGAGCTGCCGGTGATGGGAAAGTTACCTTCTCAGGTTGGGCGCCTGGTTACGGAAGAATGGTTGTGATATCTCATGGTTATGGTTATACTAGTTACTATGCTCATAATTCGGCTAATCTGGTGAAAGTAGGAGACACTGTCAAAAAAGGGGATGGAATAGCTAGAGTAGGAACAAGTGGAAGAACCACTGGACCTCATGTGCATTTTATGATAGATCATAAGGGTAAACGGATCGACCCCTTAAATGTATTACAATAGGAGGAATTCTGAGATGTTCAAAAAGAAGGAAGCGGCTAACTTTGATAAAATAGATACGATTATCGGGAAGGGAACTGCTTTCCATGGGAATATCAAGGCAGAAGGAACTTTAAGGGTTGACGGAAAGATTGAAGGTGAAATAGAAAGCCAGGGCGATATTTTAATAGGCGAATCAGGTGTAGTAATCGGAGGAATTAAGGCAAGAAATATACTGGTTGCAGGTATTATTAAAGGTGATGTGGTAATCTCGGGTAGAATTGAAATAGCCTCATCTGGCAAATTAGAAGGTGATATTAATACAAGTTCTTTGATCATAGACGAAGGGGCGCTGTTTCAAGGTTCATGTCAGATGGTTAAAGCGTCTGTACAAGAAAAAAGAAATACTTAGAATAAATGGGGACAGAATGTCCCCATTTTAGTATCCTCATATTTATATTTAATATAATTTAATATATTTAAAATGCTACTTTTTTGCACATCAAGGCCCCAAGTGCATAATCTGAATTCAGGAGAAAATTATTTCAAGAAATAAAGTAAAATGTCTTAGGGGAGTTGATCATGAAAATGTGCACCAGTGGGCCAGGATGGGATGGAATAGTAGAGTTTCCAATGTCGGAACGTCAGCCAAAGCCTAGAAACATAGGCCAAACAATGGTAATTGACAAGGGGCTGGGGATTTTAGAGTTGACAGATATGTTAGAAACAGCGGGTCCTTATATAGATTATATAAAGCTTGGCTTTGGCACTTCGGCCCTGTATACAGGGGATATCTTGCATAAAAAAATTAATCTTGTTAGGTCCGTAGGAATTGATATTTATCCAGGAGGCACTTTCCTAGAAATTGCAGTGATGCAGGGTAAATTGGACCAATATTTAAAGAAGGCAAAATCCCTGGGCTATAGCTGTATAGAAGTATCTGACGGTACTATCAATATGAGCAAACAAGTGAGAAAGTGCGCAATTGAGAAAGCTTTAGACCTTGGTTTCAAAGTTATCAGTGAAGTGGGTAAAAAGGATGTAAGGGATGAAATCCCAAATACAGATATACTGGAACTGATTGGTTTGGACATTGAGTGGGGGGCAGAAAAAGTAATAGTGGAAGGCAGAGAATCTGGTAAAGGTGTGGTAATATACGACGAAAAGGGTAAAATAAAAAACAAGGAACTAGAAGAAATAATTAGAGCGGTCCCTGACATTAACAGAATTATTTGGGAGGCGCCATATAAAAACCAGCAGCAAGAACTAATTATCAGATTAGGTTGTAATGTAAACTTAGGCAATATCCATCCCAGTGACATTTTAGCAGTTGAAGCATTAAGGGTTGGCCTGCGCGGTGATACCTTAAGAAATTATCTTCATTTAACCAACACAAAGGTTATGCCAAGTTAGCAAGGACAAAAACCTTCCATTGTTAGACAGGATGAAGGGTTTTAAATAATTTTATAGGATGGAGGAGCAGCTTGACAACAATCCCAGGTCATCTTAACGACAAACTATCTATATATATTGGTATGTGTTATGATTTTTTATGTGAAATGGGCGCCCTTGAACACAGCCAACGGCATGCCGCCATTGTCGCAGAAAGAACCAGACAAATCCTTTCACAATTAAAATATGATCAAAGAACATGTGAATTGGGAGAAATTGCAGGGTACTTGCATGATCTGGGAAACCTGATTAACAGGTATGAACATGGAAGAGCAGGAGCATTTTTGATTCTACCTTTTTTACAGGAAATGCAGTTGACCCATGAAGAAGTGAGTATGGTATTAGGAGCAGTTGGCAATCACGAGGAAAACAGCGGGGGGTATTCTGTCAACCCTATTTCTGCTGCTGTTATGATAGCTGATAAATCGGATGTAGCTAGGGAGCGGGTCCGCAAGCAGGATATAGCAGCCTTTAAGCCTAGAGATAGGGTCAACTTTGCTGTTGAAAAAACATGGCTTCAAGTAGATGAGGAAAAAAAGAATATCACCCTAAATATTATAATCAATCAAGACATATCTTCTGTCATGGAATATTTTGAGATATTTCTAACTAAAATGATGCTTTGCCGTAGAGCTGCAGAACATCTAAATTGTACTTTTGAGCTTGTCATAAACGATTCAAGGGTACTATAAAAAGAGTTAAAAGGCGCCTAATGTGAAGGCGCCTTTAGTTTTTCTAAGTGTAGTTTTCTGCTGGTTTTATACAATGCCTCTGAAATTGATTTGGCAAGTTTCATAACAAGGCTAAGGCGGGTATTTTGCAGGACTAGGTATTCAAGGTAGCCGCCAACATTTACTATTCCTATAAAATGGATGTGCCCAATTGAAGGTAAATCTTTGTTCACCCCAGCCCCAGGTTTTAAAGGGCCAATGCCTAGATTAATATTACCTACATTTTGCGATTTGCCCAGACTTGCATCCACTGCAATTACAATGGGATTAATGTGTTTATGAAAGATACTTTTTGCATGATCAGCAAGGTTTACAGCATGAACTGGATTGTCAAGAGTTCCCAATATATCAACTTCTGGTATGAGGGCCTGTTTTTCTGTAAGCAAAGATCCCACAAGGGGTCCCAAACTATCACCTGTGGATCTGTCTGTTCCAATGGCTACTATCACAACCGGTCTTTGTAATTGGGGGTCCATGCTTTTAATATATTCAAATAGCTGTTCTGACATTTTGTATGATATATTATGCTCCCTGATATTAAATGATACTTTATGGGGAGATTCGGAACAATCTTTCCTGAGCAGGTCGTGCAATAAAGTTGTCATGAATTACCCTCCCTGGTGACTACAATTATATAACTATATAACTAAAGTATATGTAGATGCTTCCATTTTTATACAGCCAAGAAAGTAATTTAGCGGGGAGGTATTAATGTGGTCAAGAGAAAAACAATTTTTCAAATTGCAGCAACATATGTGGGTTCAATTGTTGGCGCCGGTTTTGCTTCGGGTCAGGAACTGCTGCAATTTTTTGTGGTATTTTCTGCCAAGGGACAGATAGGGATCTTGGTTGCAGGAATATTCTTTGCCATATTAGGTTATCTTATAGCAAAAATCGTCATTACTTATAAAATTCTCGGGTATCAGTTATTTTTACATAATATACTTGGGAAAAAACTGGGTACAATAATTGATATATGGATTGGCATAACGACTTTTTTAACCATTAGTATCATGTTGGCTGGTTGTGCCACTGTTTTATATCAATATTATTCTTTAAACTATTTATTAGGATTGCTGGTTAGTGGAATGTTGATGCTATTTACGTTATTAAAAGGAGAGGGCGGTGTACTAGGTATAAATTCTCTGCTAATACCCATGCTAATTGTAATTACTGTAGTGATAAGCATCATGAGCTTTTTCGCGGGTACAGGTGAGGTATTTGCTGCTGATAATAATTCGTTGATAGGTAGGCAGTGGCTGAAGTCAACTATACTTTATGTTGCGTATAACATTGTGATTAGCCTGTTAATATTAAGTTCAATTAATAGCATAAAACTTAATGATGGACTAATGGGAACCATTTTAGGCGGCTTTGTATTAGGAGGTATAGGTTTGATAATGATCAGCGCGATGCTTCCTCATAGTCCAGAAATCCTGTCAGTGGAGATGCCCATGCTTTTTCTAGCAGATAAGGTGCATAAGACAGCTGTATGGTTTTATACCCCTGTACTTCTTATGGCAATGCTTACCACTGCCGTGGCCAATGGTTATGGTTTAATTGCAAGACTTAAGGATATTGCTGTGATGTCTTATCCACAATTAGCTGTTGTCTTGGTAATCATGTCAATCCCAGTCGCCCTGTTAGGCTTTGGAAGTCTTATAAGTCATTTATACCCTGTATTTGGCTATATAGGATTGGTATTGCTCTGCGGTATATTGTATAAATCTATTGTTGGCAAATTATACCTTTAACACCAAATTAGCAGTTTAGCAGGAAATATTTTATTTGCATAGAAAGTATATTTTAATGCCGCTTCTTTAAAAGGTTAGGGAGGAAGGACATGCTAAAAAAATTTGCCGTATTTTCCATGATAACTGTCTTGTTGTTAATACAAATAGGGTGTGGACAAGCTAAACAAGGAAAAGATGCAAGCAAAAATGCAGATACAGGTTCCACTCCAGTGGAGAAACGACCGCTAATTTTAAGTAATGAAAAGGATGCTGTTTTGGTTTACTTTGCCAGCGAAAATGGAAAATACTTAGTTCCAGTAACTTTACCCATGAAACCCACCAAAGAAGCAGCAAAAGTTGCTGTAGAAAAAATTTTAGCTGGCCCAGGTGACTGGCTGTTAAAGGATACTGTGCCAGAAGACACAAAGTTAAGGGACATATATATAAGGAGCAACATAGCATATATTGACTTGACCAGGCACTTTCTAAATCAGGATAGTTATGAAGCAGTTGAACTAGCGGTTAAATCCTTGGCTTTAACACTGGCAGAGTTTCCGGAAGTCAATGGAGTACAGTTGTTAATTGAAGGGCGGGTGGAAAGTGAAATACATGGATATAGCCTGGACAGTGTTCTATATCGTCCTAAGTTGATTAATTCTTTTGAGCCCATAAGCAATGACCAGGAGGCAATTACTGTTTATTATGCAGATCCTAATGCCCTATACCTTATACCTGTCAATTATGGTATAAAAACAAAAGCTGCGGTTTCTGAAAAAACTGATAAGGCGCTAAAGTTACTGGTGAAAGGTCCGCCTTTAAACAGTGATCTTGTAAAAACAATTTGGACTGGGACAAAAATTCGAAATCTGGAATATGATGCAGATAAACAGTTGGTTACCATAGATTTCAGCAAAGAGATAATTGGCTATGGAGGAGGATCTGCAGCTGAAGTGCTGCTTGTAAACTCTTTAGTTTATACCCTTACTTCAATTGAGGGGGTAGATTTTGTTCAGATTCTGATAGAAGGGAAAAGCGTTGAACATCTGCCTGAAGGCTGGGATATCTCTAAACCAATGAGCAGGCCGGAACATATAAATTTCATCAGTCCTTGATTTAACAAGGAAAATAGTCATGATTAGAAGGCTTCGATATGAAGTCTTTTTTCTTGGTATAATTCTTTCTTATGTGTTATGATGAGTTCATTGCTACTAGTATGAGGTGGTAACGAGAAATGAACGGCTTTGAAAAAGAAATAAAAAATCGCATAACAAAACTCCAAGATAAATTAAAAGTCTTGGAATTAGATGGCGCTTTGATTTTAGAACGTGCCAATTTGTACTATTTTTCGGGAACAGGGCAGAATTGCTATTTATTTATTCCCAGCTGCGGCGAGCCTATTCTTATGGTAAAAAGGGATCTGGATAGGGCTTTGTTGGAAAGTCCCCTTAAAAATATCGTGCCAATTAGGAGCCGAAAAGAGATAATAAGTATTTTAGAAGATTGCGGTGTTTGCCCAATTACAAGCATTGGGATGGAACTGGATGTAATCCCAGTCAACTGGTATTTATACTTCACAAAGATTTTTAAAGGAAGCATAGTTTCTGATATCTCTTTAACAATTAGAGATGTCAGAATGATCAAATCAAGTTATGAGATATCATTGATTAGAGAGTCTGGGGTCAAGCACAGCGAACTATTTAAATATGCATCCAAAGCAATTAAAAAGGGGATGTCTGATCAAGAACTTGCCGGCTTAATTGAAGGTTATGCCAGGAAACTGGGACATATAGGGTATACAAGGTTTAGAGGGTTTAATGTAGAATTTTTTATGGGTCATACTCTGGTGGGCAGCCCAGGGGCGGTTCGTGGACCGTATGACGTGATGCCGGCAGGGGGCAAGGGGATTCATCCTCTCTTTCCACAAGGTATCAGCGGGGCGGTTATAAAAGAGGGAGACCCTGTGTGCATAGACTATGTAGGAAACTATACCGGTTATATGGTTGATCAAACCAGGACCTTTTTTGTGGGACGAAAGGCCAAAGTTCTAGATAAAGCCATGGGTGTAGTGGCTGAAATCCAGCAAATGATTGAAGAGTCCATGAGAAGTGGTGTTAACGGCAGGAATCTTTATGATAATAGCCTCGCTATGGCTGTGAAATCCGGCTTTGAAGAATTTTTTATGGGATATCCCAGGGGGGTACCTTTTATTGGCCATGGGATAGGAATGGAGATCAACGAATGGCCTGTAATTGCCAGGGGATACGATATAGAACTGCAAGCCGGTATGGTGATAGCCATAGAACCCAAGTTTGTCTTTCCTGACCTGGGCATGGTGGGGACAGAAGATACCTACTTGATTAAAGAAGGTGGGTTGGAAAAACTGACCTTGGATTGAAACTTCTTATCTTGTTTTGCGTCTAATAAGGTCAGGGGACACACCTC
>JBFLYC010000005.1:43803-107795 GCA_040756735.1 Bacillota bacterium
CTTTGGCGCGTAAACTCTTGGCTTGGAGGAATGTCCCCAACGTAGGTCAGGGGACACACCTCCTTTGGCGCGTAAACTCTTGGCTTGGAGGAATGTCCCCAACGTAGGTCAGGGGACACACCTCCTTTGGCGCGTAAACTCTTGGCTTGGAGGAATGTCCCCAACGTAGGTCAGGGGACACACCTCCTTGTAGGATGCAGGACGCATGATGCAAGATAAAAATTTAATTCTTGCCTCTTGAATGGAGAGATGTGCCCAACTTCTGAATGTACTAAATTTAGGGAGGGGATGAGGTTGAAAATGAGGCGTTTTTGGACATTAGCGGTATTGCTTTTGGTTATATTGGTATTAGCAATTGGCTGTGGAGCGGCAAAAAAAGAGTACAGTGCGGCTGATTATGCTTCAAATGCATCAAGCCCTAGCGCCAAATCTGATGCTGTATATGACAGGGGAGGCACGGCTGCAGGCAGTTATGGGCAAGAACAGTCTGCAGCCGAAGATGGTAACTTAGCTGATAACCGCAAAGTAATTAAGAATGCGGATATGTCTATTGAAATTAATGACCTAGAGGATAAAGTAAAAGATATAGAAGCCGAGGTTTCTAAGTATGGGGGCTACATAGGTGAAAGTAACATGGGCAAAGACAGCTCAGGCCGGGTTTGGGCCAATATGGTGCTGAGGCTACCTGCTAAAGATTTTGAGGTCTTTATTGCTTATCTGGAAGACATGGGGAATGTTAGAAATCGACGGATCTATAGGGACGATGTAACCATGCAGTTTGTTGACCTTGAAGCAAGGTTGAAAGTGCTCAAGGCTGAGGAAGAAAGTCTGGTGGAAATATTAAGAAAGGCCACCAAGATGGAAGATATTTTATCTATTCGAAGAGAATTAAGGAGTTTGCGCAGTGAGATTGAAGCCAGAGAAGGTGAATTAAATTACCTATCTAGAAGAGTAGACTATTCCACCATTCATTTAAACATCCAACAGCCCAGGACTCCAGAAAGCCATATTGACGCTACCGGATTAACAGGTGTTTGGCAGCAAGGGGTGTATGCTTTTACCAGAAGCACAAATGTCTTGATAAGTCTGGTTAGAAGCGGTATTGTAGCTGCTTTCGCTGTGCTTCCATTAGCTTTGCCACCGGCAGTTTTTGTATTAGCATTTCTATACTGGAGACGAAAGAAGAAAATGGATAAAAATGTTTCATAAAAAGCGGCCAAAATTTGTAACATCCTTAAGCATGTTGTGCTAAAATAAGTTTAGAAATAGTTATTAAGGAGAAGACAATGCTTAATAGTGAGAACAAGATTTTAGCAGGTCTGTCTCACCTGGGGATATTCTTTGGGTTTTTAGGTATAATAGCTGTCCTTGTAATCTATATAATTCAAAGAGAGAAGTCGCGCTTTGTAGCCCATCATGCAAAACAGGCCCTTGGATATCAACTGATCATAGCTTTGTTCAAACAATTGGTTGGATTGGCTGGTTTTAGCTTCATTGGGTTTACTTCCGGGTTCATGAGAGGCATGTATCTGTGGCAGGGTTTAAGTATTTGGGGTTTGTTTAGCCTGGTCATTCTTATATATGCTGTAGTTGCGTCTATAAAGGCCTTCAGCGGAGAATCTTTTAAGTATGTGTTAATTGGTGATTTTATAGATAGAATCTAAATCTAAGCACCTATTATCTATAGGTGCTTTTAAGCTGCAATGCTGTAATATTTATCAAGGGGGAGTGGTATGAGATGTCCGGTAAGAAGTTATATCGGTCAGAAACAGATAAGATACTGGGAGGAGTTTGCGGAGGACTAGCCGAATATTTTGATGTTGACGCAACTATTATTCGTTTGATAGTTGTTGCAACTGTAATATTTGCAGGCACAGGTATTTTATTTTATATCATAGCCTGGTTCTTAATGCCTAAAAGATATGCGTAAATAATGTAAATATGTGGAATATGGGCAATATACATGGCAATGAGTGCATTTGGAGAAAAGATGGAGGTTGAACATGGCAATGAGCAGGCAAAAACTTTATAGATCCCGGACAGATAATGTTATAGGTGGTGTATGCGGGGGGCTGGCTAGACATCTGGATATAGACAGCGCCATTATTAGATTGCTGCTGGTTTTGGCAGCTTTGATGGGTGGTTCAGGTGTCATCTTTTATATTATTGCATGGGTTATTATTCCCATGGAGCCTGAGCAAGTGAAAGCCGGTTATGCACAAGAGAAAGTACTCATACAGGCAACCGATCCTGTTTCGAGTGAAAATGTGGAAGGTATTGAAAGTACAGAGGCAGATGATTCTAATGCAGGCAGTTCAAAGGCTAGTGAAGTTAAACAACAGGAAGATGACAGAAAACAGTCAGAAACGCAAAACACAAATTCCGGCAAAACCCTGGGCATAATCTTGATTGGTGTTGGATTAATACTGTTTTTAAATATGTGGTTTCCCTATGTTGAATGGCGAAAGCTTTGGCCGGCAGTTTTGGTTTTAGGTGGAATATACCTGTTAATTAAAAAATAAGATTATCAGATTTCGAAATTGCGAGAGGAAGGGCCTTTTATGGCCTTTTTATATATGCGCATTTTTGCATCCAAGCGCTAAATAATACTAAAAATTCCAGCAGGATATAGTATAATTAGAATTGAATTTTTGAAGTATTTTAGATGTGTTGGTTTGGAAAAACTAGGATGAGCCAGTTTTACAACGAAAATAGATAGAATGAAGAAAAACAAAGGGGAAAACTATGGGCGATAAACAAAATTTGCTTAGGAGCCTTCCGTCAGTCAATGAACTGGCTGAAGAGGGCATAAAGGTATTAAAAGGAAAATACTCCTTTAGGTTGATGGTAGAGGCTGCAAGGTATGTGTTAAAGGATGCAAGGAATACGGTCATTGATAAGGGAACTGCCTTTAATAAAGATGAGCTCTTGGAAAAATTGAGCAATTATTTAGAGGCAAAAGCAACGCCAAGTTTGAAGCAGGTCATTAACGGAACTGGGATAGTTTTACATACCAATCTCGGCAGGTCTGTGCTGAGCGAAAAAGCTCAGGAGGCCGTCCAAAGAATAATTAAAGGTTACTGTAATTTAGAAATAGATTTGGTTTCAGGTAAACGGGGCAGCCGTTACAGCCATGTTGAGCAGTTGCTGGTTGAAATGACTGGGGCTGAAGCTGCGCTAGTTGTAAACAATAATGCGGCGGCTGTGTTTTTGGTTTTGCTTTCATTGGCAAAAGGCAAAGGGGTTATTGTTTCTAGAGGGCAATTGGTCGAAATCGGCGGTTCTTTTCGGGTGCCGGAAATTATGGCTGCAAGCGGAGCGAGACTTGTTGAAGTAGGGACAACAAATAAAACCAAGCTTGCTGACTATGAGATGGCTCTTACAGAAGATACAGCCCTTATCCTCAAGGTTCATACCAGTAATTATAGAATAGTTGGCTTTACAGAAGAGGTTCCTCTGGACCAATTAAGTGCTCTTGGAAAAGCACACGACATACCTGTAGTGGAGGATCTAGGCAGCGGGTTTTTTGTAAACCTTCAGGAATGGGGTATATGTGATGAACCTTCCGTACAGCAATCAGTAGCAGAGGGGGCAGATGTGGTTTGCTTTAGCGGAGATAAACTTTTAGGCGGCCCCCAGGCTGGCATCATTGTTGGTAAAAAACAGTATATTGATGTAATCAAGAAAAACCCCCTTAACAGAGCGCTAAGGGTTGATAAAATGACATTAGCAGCTTTAGAAGCAACCTTAAGAGAATATATTTTTGAAGAAAACCACTTGCAGAGCATTCCAACACTAAAGATGCTGACGGTGTCCAATGAGGAACTCAAAGTGAAGGCAGATGAGTTGGTGAAGCTATTGAACTCTAGTCTGGAAGGGCATGCAGAAATAGCAGTTGATCAGGATTTTTCAGAAGCAGGCGGGGGCTCGCTGCCTACTACAAAATTACCCACATGGGTAGTTAGGTTAAAGCCCCTAAATATGACACTAAATGCCCTTGTTGATAAATTAAGAACAGGGGATCCTGCTGTTTTAGCCAGGATTTCAGATGACAGAATTATTTTTGATGTCCGTACCATTGAGGACGATGAATTTGTATTATTAAAAGATAGACTTTGCGCAGAGATGGGTAAGGGGTGAAACCATGGACTGGTTCATAATTGGCACCGCTGGGCATGTGGACCACGGAAAAACACAGCTGGTTAAAGCCCTGACGGGTCAAGATACAGATAGGTTAAAGGAAGAAAAGGAAAGAGGCATTTCCATTGAGCTGGGTTTTGCATCATTGAAGCTTCCAAATGGTAAAAATGCTGCTATTATAGATGTTCCCGGGCATGAACGATTTATCAAGCAAATGCTTGCTGGGGTTACAGGAATTGACATGGTCATGTTAGTCATTGCTGCTGACGAGGGAGTAATGCCGCAAACAAGGGAGCACCTGGACATTATTAACCTGCTGCAAGTCAAAAAAGGTCTAACAGTGATCACAAAAGTTGACCTGGTTGATGAAGAATGGCTGGAGTTGGTGCAGGAAGATGTTAAAGATTTTGTTAAAGGAACAATCCTAGAGGGCGATCCTATAGTAAAAGTATCTGCCCTTACAAACCTGGGTATGGATGAGCTAAAAACTGAGATAGTAAAGATTTCCAATGTGGACGAGGCTCAAAGGGGTAGGGAAGGACAGCTGAGGCTGCCCGTTGACAGGTCTTTTACTCTAGCTGGTTTTGGTACAGTTGTTACCGGCACCCTCTGGTTTGGTGATGTAAAGGTTGGTGATACAGTAGAGGTTCAACCTGTTGGCAAAAAAACCAGGGTAAGAGGAATACAGGTTCATGGAGAGGCAAGGCAGTCTGCTCATGCAGGACAAAGGGTAGCCCTGAACTTATCCGATGTGGAGGTTGAAGAGGTACCCAGGGGCAGTTCTATTGTCCATATTGGGGCTTTTTCACCCTCCCATAAGCTTGATGCGAAATTGATGCTTCTAAAAAGCGTTGCAAAGTCCTTAAAGCATAGGCAACGGGTAAGAGTGCATTTAGGGACATCTGAGAAGCTGGCAAGGGTTAACCTTTTGGACAGGGAAGAACTGCTCCCAGGTGATGAAACTTATGTGCAGCTGCAGATGGAGGATCCTTTAATTGGTCAGAGGGGTGATAGGTTTGTTATCCGCAGCTACTCTCCCATGCATACTATTGGCGGCGGTGTAATTCTTGAGCCTTATGGAACAAAGATTAAAAGATACAGTGATGCTGAAATAGAGATCCTAGAGGTTAAGGAACAGGGTAATCCTGAACAGCTTATTGAACACCTGCTGCAAAAGTCCGCAGATAAATTTATAAGTTTAAACGAGATAGCAAACCAGCTTAACCTACCCAGAGAACAAGTTGCTCCTCTGGTGAAAAATGCTGCAGATGTTTACCTTTTTGAAGGTGAAGGTTTAAGTATAGCTGCAAGTAAACGCTCTATGGAAAAGTGGCTGGCTAGAATTCTTCAGGAACTAAAGAAATTCCATGAAAAATATCCACTGCGTGAAGGAATGGATAGAGAAGAGGTTCGTTCAAGATTTTTCCCCAAGTTAAGCATAAAAGAGTTTAACCTGCTCATTGGCAGGTGGCAGAATGAAGGAAAGATTGTGCTAAAAAATGCTTATTTACAGCTGCCAGGTTTCACACATAATATTGGTGGGCCTATGGCGGAAGCGCTTGAAAAAGCTGAAAGAGCGTTTCTAAACAAAGATTTTCAGCCGCCGGCCTGGGAAGAGGTTTCCCAAAATTTAAAGGTTAATACCGGAGAAAAGGAAGAGATTCTACGATTTTTAATAAACCAGGGGAAACTTATAAAAGTGGCAGATGGTCTCTATTTTCATAAGGATTCCATTGAGAAGGCAAAAAGCCTTATTATAAAGGCTTTTTCCGATAAAGAATTTATGGTTCTAAGCGATATCCGGGACTTGTTAAACAGCTCCCGCAAGTATGTACTCCCTTTACTGGAATACCTGGACAGCCAAAAGTTCACAAAAAGGGTGGAAGATAAAAGGTACCTGGCAAAAAGGTAAGAGCAAGGCTTCCTTATTTGTGAGTGGCAGCCATATTACTTATATGCATAATTGCCTGCAAGCCCCATTTGCAATATAATATCTATATCAGGTATAATATAAGTTGTTTCGGGAGCGGATTTGGTCTGGTGGCTGGCCTGGACTTCAAATCCAGTGGGCCGTAGCGATCCTGCGGTTGGTGAGTTCGATTCTCACACGCTCCCGCCAATTAAAACATCAAGGGCTTTCAATTGTGATACTGGAAGCATAGTTTTGCCAAAGCAGCAAAACTATGCTTCCAATCTTTTAATGGTAAAACTATGCTCCAGTACTAGACTATATATGAGGAACCTGAAATCAAAAACTGCCGGGATGTCAAAATGGCTGCTGTTAGTTGTCACTGTACTCATTTTTTGTATTATAAATATGCTGGGGACATTTCCCATACGGAACCCCTGCAAATACCCTACATAAGGAGGAACCCCATGAAAAAGCATTTTGTCTCTTAGGCCCTTGCCACAGACTATATAAAGGTCTATGTTGATAACCAATTGCTTCAGCTTGAGAACCCTCCGTTAATTCAAGATGGGCGGACTTTAGTTCCCATGCGGGCTTTTTTTTCATCGCTTGGAGCATCAGTCGACTGGGAACCTGAAACACAGACGGCAATTGGAAAACGTGGGAGCGTTACCGTACGTATTCCCATAGGTAGCGCAAGGCCTACTATAAACAGCAGAATTAAATCGATTGATGTTGCGGCTCAGATAATAGACGGACGCACTTATATTCCTTTAAGGTTTGTCGGTGAAGCGCTTGGCGACGATGTGCAGTGGGACGGTTCTACCCGGAGCATTACTATCACCAGGATTGAGGCGGTCGATGGTGAGACCGAAGAACGAGATGGGCAAGAACCTGTTGAAAGTCTGTCTGTATGGATGGGAGCGGACTGGGAGGCAGTTCATGAAGGAGGCGGCCAAACCGTTACCATCCATGTCACCGTAGCTGATAATCACGGGTATCGGGTAGAAGGGGCCCACGTCTCCTTTTTTGCAGAAGCTTTTGAAGCCGGAGAAAGACACGGACAACTTTCACAGTCAAAAACAACTACTGACGAACTGGGACAGGCACGGGTGACATACACAACGCTGGCGACAGATGACCAGAGATTTGTAACAATTAAGGTATCTGTCGGCAAAGACGTGGGCGATGACTATATCATGGAGTTCGGGGAGTTACAAATTGTAGCTGCTGACTGGTCAGCCAAAGTAAGCGGTGTAGTCACTGACCCGTTTACAGGTACACCACTGGAAGGCATCCCCGTCCATTTCCAGAGGTATGACTTAAACAGAAGGAGTATCGGTTTTACAGAAACCGATACCGAAGGCCGCTATGCTGCTACAGTGCCCACGGGTCATTACGGGATCTCGTTTGAAGAAATGGAAATAAGAGATGAGATAGCGGTTAATATCAGCGCCCCAGGGGAAACTTATACTGTAAACAACAATAAGGGCATTCTCAAGGGTGTTGTCACCGGTGTGCCTCCCGGAAAAAGGTGATGGCTATTGGCCCGGACTTTCGTAGCACGAATCTCGCTAACTGGACCCTGCAGGCTGAAATAAAAAGTGACGGGTCCTTTATCCTGTCTCTTTTCCCCAATACTTATGAATTGTTTATTGTTGGCAGAAGCAACCCCTTTAAAACAGCTTAATTTACCTCCTTTCTAGTGAATTTTTATAGATTGTATGCTTCTAGTTCCGCAACCAAACCCTTCTTCTTTGGCTTAATTTCCGATTTGATTTCATCTGCAAAAGTTAGAAGTACTGTAAAAATAGCAATGGGAATACGACAAATGTTAAGTTATTTTGCAGGAATTAAAATGTCAAATATAGTAATAAAAGGGTAATGCAAAATGTGGGAAAAAGGGGAGGTTAAGATAGTTGGACTTACAAGCTTTGATTGAACAAAGTAAAAACAATCATTATAAAATGCTGGTAATAATAGATAACAATAATAATCACGACAAAATAATTAACGCCATGAAAGACCAGGGCTGGACGGCTTACGATGTTACTGAAAGTATATTAAAATTAGTTGAAAATATTCCAGAAGGAAAGGTTAAGCTGAGAATCGGAGAAAAAATAAAAAAGTGGTTTTATGATTTGCCTGATAAAGTTATTCTCTATAACACAAATATTCTTTATTCTCCAGAACTAGGCAGATTAAACCCCGTGGGAGCCTTTAAATACAAGGGAAGAAATAAGGAAATTATAGTTTTTGTAGAAGGCCATGTTTCTGGGGACCGTATCCAGTATTCTCAATATGGTAGGGATGACTACTCTGAGATGGATGTTAGCGAATTAATTCATGCAAAATTGGAGGATATTGATGTATAAAATAATAGAGCTAATTAATTTTGAGCGTATAAAAGATGTTATAGACATTGATATATTATTAGACAAAAAAAGTATGGTGGAAAAGTTTGTAATTAGTCCTTCTATAGAAGAACACTTAACTCATTTATTTGAAGACCTACAAGGGACTAATCATAAAGCTACTCAACTAGTAGGAGGGTATGGTTCCGGCAAATCCCACCTTTTAGCGTTTGTTATTTCTGTTTTAACTGAACCGGAGCTAATGGATTATATTCAGAGTGAAAAAGTAAGGAAAGCTGCTAAAGCTTTGAATAGGAATTTTGTAGTAATAAGCTGGGAACTTCAAGCTAATGATGTCCCTTTAAGTGATTATTTTTACGATCGATTAGAAATACAATTGAATGAAAATTATGGAATTAAGTATGAAGCCCCTACAGATAAGGTTGTGGACCATAAAGCAGAAATATTTAAGATATTAGACCTAATTAAAAAAGATAATCCTACTCGAGGTTTGGTAGTAGTAGTCGATGAAATATCTGACTTTCTCAAACAAAAAACAAAAGAAAAAATTCAGCGGGATGTGCAATTTCTTAGAATACTTGGGCAGGCTGCACAAAATTCGGATTTTACATATATAGGAGCTATGCAGGAACATGTCTTTACAAATGCTAAATATGTAGATGAAGCAGAAAGTTTTGGTCGGGTTTCCGAACGTTTTAATGTTGTTACCATTAAACGAGAAGATATAAAAAGAGTTATTTCTCGCAGAGTTTTATCTAAAAGTTCCGAGCAAAGACTAAAACTAGAAGAGTTATTTAATGAATATACTAAATATTTCCCTAATCTTAGAGCTAACTTAGATGAATATATAGACTTGTTTCCACTACATCCTTACGTTATACAGGTTTTTAGTGAGCTGCCTTATTTTGAGAAAAGGGGCGTAATACAATTTACAATGCAGGAAGTTGAAAAAATTTTAGATGAAGAGTTTCCCTGCATGATTACCTACGATCTCATTTTTGATGAAATAAACTCAAAACATACAGTAAAAAATTTGGAAACTGTATCACCAGTTGTGGAAGCAGTACAGACCCTAGATAGTAAAATAGATTTATTAGACACACGTCATCAAGATTCAGCTCGGCAGGTTATAAAAGCCTTAGCAGTTTTAAAGCTTTACGGAAAATCAACCAATAATGGAGCAACACTAGAAGAATTGGCTAATACTCTTTTAACCCTGCCTGCGAACAAATTTATGGAAGCAAGAGATGAATTAGAGATTGTATTAAATAAGTTACGTAAGGTTACAGACGGTCAATTTATTAATAAAACAAAAGAAGGCTATTACTTCTTAGATCTTTCCCTGGATGTAGATTATGATCAGGTCATTCTTCGTCGTACGGAAAATTTACCCGAAAATGCTTTAGATGATGAAATATTAAATATTCTCAAAGAGCAACTACAGTTACAGCCTGTTGAGGGAAATGGAATTTATAAGGACACCTGCCGTTGGCTCAGCCGTCGTTCTTTTAGAGAAGGAATTTTTGTTTATGCTACCGCTAAAGGAGAAAAAAAGAAGCTTACAGGAGAGTACCAGATTATCTTTCTATCTCCTTTTGCTGCAAGTAGCCCTTATAAATCTGCCCAAAATACACTGGTAGTATCAGGTTCTCTTTCTTCAGAGGCGGTGGAAGAATTAAAGAAAGTAGCAGCAGCCCGGGCATTAATAGCTGATAACTTCAACCGGAGTATTATGCAGAAAAAGCTTGTCGCTTTAAAAAAGAACTTTACTGAAAAGCTTATAAAAGCTTATTTGGATACAGGCAAAGCGGACTTTGCCAACAACAATAAAAGTATAAGAAGCTTAATTAGCAGGGAGTTCACTAATTTTGACGAACTGTTTTCCGAGATTAAACCCGCCCTTTTAGATGAATATTTTACTTCCCGCTATCCCGAGCATCCTAAATTTGCTCAAGCCATATCTAGGGACAATATTGCCGGAGAGTTTTCTAGTGCATTAAAAGAGCTTGTAAATAAGGGGAGCAGTCAAGAGCTTTTTTCTAATGCTAAATCTATTTTTAATGCGCTAGATTTACTTGATGAGGAAGGCAATTTTTCTACTGCTAAAAGCAAGGCAGCCAGCCATATACGTCAAGTTGCTAAAGAAAAAAAGGGTATAAATGTTAGTATAAATGAAATTATTGAAAAGTTTTCTGATGTCCCCTATGGCTATGACCCCATAATGACTAAATTTGTTTTTACGGTTCTCACATATAACGGAGAAATAATACTTAAGGCAGCAGGTGGAAAAACAATAACTTCCTCAGAAATTGCTGAAACCTTTAGCGCTGGGCTTGATACTTTTGAGAACATCCGCTATTTTACCGTGGAAGAAGATATTGACATTCAGCCCATAATAAATTTGTTTAATGCTTTAGATATAAAACCAGATTATCTTCGTTCACCTTTGAAAAGGGGTAATGCTGTTCAAGATTTTCGTACTAGATTTTTAGAAATTAAGGAACAGCTACAGCAGCTAAAACAGCATTTGGAGAAAATTTCTATTCATGACAGTGAAATAATAGACGTTGATGGTTTGCAAGCTAAGCATGAAGAATTATCTGTTCTTCCCATTGATGATTTTGAGAAGATAAAAACCCCTTCTAACTTAAAAAATATTATATACCTACATAGTCAAATTAAAGAAATAAGTAAGGCTCATCAATTACTTCATAAACTAACAGCGTTTTATGACTCTTACTTCTCTGATATAAAGAAAGACTTGGAGTATGCTATAGAAGTGCAAAATATTATGAATGAATATCCTGGTATTATTGATGCAGAAGGCATAGATGCTTTATTATTTGATGCATTTGCCATATTAAAAGATGCTGAAAGGTTTCTTGAGAGAGAGGAATTGGTTCCTTTAATTGGCAAGCTGCAGCAGATACGCAAAAAATATAAAGCTGCTTACTATAAGGCCCATGAAAAATATACCGGGAGCAAAGTTGACTGGAAAAGCCTTGATGATATTTGCAAAAGCAAGGAATTTCTTAATTTAAAAACTTTACAAAGTGTATCTCTATTTAAAAATGCTCAGTTTCTAAAATTAGAAGATGAGATATCCCGGCTGTCAGGGCTTCGTTGCACAAAATTTAAAGCAGACATTTTAGATGAAAAAACTATCTGCCCTCACTGCCATTTCCCACAGGGTTTTAAAGGAGAGGATATTGATAATCGGTTGCAACAGATTGAAGATAAAGTAAAAGATATTTATAAAGAATCAGAGGATTTAATTTTAGGCGAGCTTGATGAATACAAAGAAAATCTTCAATTATTAAGAAAAAATGAGCGTGAATTAATAGAAGATGTCATAAATGAAGGGCAGCTGCCTGAAACCATAACAGAAGAACACGTTGCAGCTCTAAATAATCTGTTTAAAGAGCTAGAGTGTATAGAAATATCACCTCAAGAATTGGCAAAAGAAATATTTAAAGAATCACAGGTTTTAGACTATGAAGCCTTTAGCCAAAAACTGGAGGAAGTTAAAAATAATTTAATTGCAGGCCGAGATAGGGACAGAGTAAGGATAAAGCTATCGGAGGGTGAGTAAAGATGAGTAGCCAGATGAAAATAGACTTCGGTAATAAAAGGGAAAAAGAAAAAGATGAATTTGCTGAGAACATTAAACCGTTATCAGAGCTGCTGGATTCTATTAGAGATATAGAAGGGTTCCCCATAGGAAAGGACGAGGATATTCTTGCTCTCTCCGAACCACCCTATTATACGGCCTGTCCTAATCCATATATTAATGATTATATAAAACAATATGGTAAGCCTTATGACTCAGAAAAAGATGGCTACCATCGTACTCCCTTTATAGGAGATGTCAGCGAAGGTAAAAATGATCCTATTTATAATGCCCACTCCTACCATACTAAGGTCCCTCATAAAGCCATAATGAAGTATATTGAGCGCTATACAGAAGAAGGAGACATTGTTTTTGATGGTTTCTGTGGTTCAGGTATGACAGGGGTAGCGGCCCAGATGTTAAATCGTCGTGCAATTCTTTCAGACCTTTCCCCAGCAGCTACTTTTATAGCATATAACTACAATACTCCAGTAGATGTAGATGAGTTTGAAACCGAGGCAGAAAGAATATTAGAAGAGGTAGGAAAAGAATGTGGCTGGATGTATGAAACCTTACATATTGATGGGAAGACAAAAGGGAAAATCAACTACACCGTTTGGTCGGATGTTTTTATCTGTCCTTATTGTACGAACGAATATGTATTTTGGGATGCTGCTGTGGATAAAGAGCAAGGGAAAGTGAAAAATAGTTATCCTTGTCCAGTATGTCAGGCGGAACTAACCAAAAGAGAATGTGAAAGAGCTACTACAACTTTTTTTGATAAAGCAATTAACCAGGAGGTTACTCAAGCAAAGCAGGTGCCTGTACTTATAAACTATTCTGTGGGAAAAAACCGGTATAAAAAAGAACCCGAAGAATTTGATTTAAAACTAATTAAACAAATAGAGGATAGCAGTATTCCTTATTGGTATCCGACAAATCGTATGATAGAAGGAGATGAATCTAGAAGAAACGATGGTCTGGGAATAACACATGTGCATCATTTTTATACAAAGAGGAATTTATGGGTGCTTAGTACTCTATTATTCAGAATTTCTAAAATTTCTAGCTTTCACTTAAGGGCAAAGGTTCTTTGGGCATTTAATAGTGTTCAACAAAGACATGGTAAACTAAATGCCCATAGATTTAATGTTTCTTTTCCTTCTAATATTACCAGTGGCACTCTTTATATCCCTTCTATGATAAGAGAAAACAACTTCTTTGACCAATTAAGAAATAAAATCTTTCGTAGATTATTAAAAGTAGTATTCAAAAAAACAAATAACAGTCAAGTTTTTACTGGAACTGCAAGCACATCATATACTTGGTTAAGACAGGATTCTGTAGATTATATCTTTACCGACCCACCCTTTGGAGATAATCTTATGTATTCCGAACTAAACTTTTTGTGGGAGTCCTGGCTTAAAGTTTTTACAAACAATAAAACCGAAGCTATTGTCAATAAAACTCAAGGAAAATCTTTGCAGGAATATAAGGATTTAATGACAGCTTGTTTTAATGAAATGTACCGTATATTAAAACCAAACCGTTGGATGACGGTAGTATTTCATAATTCCAAAGCTTCTGTATGGAATGCAATTCAGGATGCTATTACAAAAGCGGGCTTTGTTATAGCCCAGGTGGCAGTTCTTGATAAGAAACAGGGAAGCTTTAAACAGGTAACCTCCGCAGGGGCCGTAAAAAATGATTTGGTAATTAACGCTTATAAACCAAAAAAAGAATTTGAGTATCATTTCCTTAAAAATGCAGGTCAAAATATGGAAAAAGAATTCATTGAGGAACACCTTGAACATTTACCTCCACAACCCAATATTGAGCGTACTGAGCAAATGCTGTACTCAAAGATGCTAGCTCATTATGTTCAAAGGGGTTTTGCTATTAGGTTGGGCGCTCGCCAGTTTCATAAGTTGCTGGATAATAACTTTAAATTTATAGACGGATATTGGTTTTTAGAAGAACAGCTTCCTGAGTATGAAGAGTGGAAAAAGGCCAATGGGCTGGACTCAATTAAAGAGATAAAAATGGGCATGCAAACTTTGTTTGTCTCTGATGAGAAGTCAGCCTTGATTTGGCTGTATAATTTCCTTGATGAACCTAAAACATATAGTGAGATTTATACAGCTTATAATAAAGTTGTAATACGCATAGAAGATGAAATACCAGAGCTAAGGGAGCTTTTGGATAAAAACTTTATTTTTGAAGATAAAACATACCGTCGTCCTCGCACTGAGAAGGAGAAGGAAGCAATTGAGGAACAAAGGGAAAAAGAGTTGGATAAAGCCTTTGACAAGTTATTATTAGAAGCCCGAACAAGTACTATGCGTTTAAAGAATATTAGAAAGGAAGCCCTTAAATACGGTTTTACAAAGGCATACAAAGAAAAAAGGTATGATGATATCCTGGATATAGCTAAAAGGCTAAATAAGAAAATATTAGAAGAAAACAGTGAAATAAATGACTTTGTAGAAATTGCCCAGCTGAAAGTAGGAGAGGAGGATTAAGAGAAAGGGCATGCAGACTGGTTCACAAGTTAGAAGTAAAACTTACCCGGAAAAAAGGCCGGGAACTGTTATTGATGTGCAAAGCTTTGCCGGAAGATATTATGTAGAAGTCTTTTTTGAAAAAACTCAAGAGAAAATAATGCTGTTGTTTTGCTGCAGAACAAGTTAAGGCTCTACAGACCCAAGAAGGCTTCCAGTCTGCAGGTGGTTTTAAAATCTTGCCTCTTCCTCATCAATTATTGGCAGTAAATTTTGTCCTGGACCAGTTAAATCACGAGTGAAATTTATTAAGCCTGGTGGACCCCTATTTGTTTACAAGTGATAAAGACTTCACCCCTGCTAACGTGCGCAAGGTGACTGTCAGGAATAATAAGAGGGCAGTTGTGGATTTTCAAGGAAAGAGGATTTTCAAACAGAGAATTACCTCTTTATGTTTGATAGAAATAGATCCAGAAAAAGACAAAGTAGAATTGGAACTATATCAGGCTGTTACGGATTATGTTTCTAACTTTTATGATTTAGCAAGCAGACATAATGATAGAATTATGATGTTTCTTCTTTTAATATACCAAAGAATGGTCAGTAGTAGTTCAAAAGCAATTTTGTTATCATTAAGCCGCAGATTGGAAAAATTACAGGGGATAAAAAGCGGGATTATAGAATTAGAAAATAAGATTGAGGAAATAGAAGAAGGGACTTGGGATGAATTAAGCGATAAGGTAGCAGAAGATCAACTGCTTTATTTGGAAAGAAATATAGTAAGCAGTAATATTATCAAAGATATGCATCATTTGGATATGGAAATAGTTCAGCTAAAAAAAGACTGAACTCGACCGTAAAAAATGCTTGTTTCAGATTTGGAATTTTTACAAATAGCTTATGTGGAGTTTGTTTGATATGGAAAAATGGTACAAGCCTTTACTAGAAAAAGTTAATAACTCTTATAGGAACTGGATTATAGTAATAGATATGGCAGGATTTAGTCTAAAGGAAGATGTTATTCAAGCTTTAGCTGCTGACTTTGCGTTGCATCATTACGAGGGAGAGCTAAAGCTGCGATCTTTTTTGACAAAAAATAAGGGGCGGCGGGTAATTATTTTTAAAAACTCAAGGTCTGGCTATATTCCTTATGATGTAGAAGAGAACGCCGAGATAATAAAATGGTCTCTAGAAGATGTGCCAGTTTTTTATAATTTACCTACAGCAACGGAAGATAAAGAAATTATTCGTGAAGTTTTTTTGCCAGAAATTAATAATATTGAAAATAAGATAAAGGACTTGTTAAAAAAGCAAGCTATTCCTTGGAGGGATGTAGCAGCTCTTTGGGGAAAGCTTTCTTGCTTGAGGGACGAAAATAGGTATGCTTTAAAATCTGAAGATGCTTTTAAAGAAAAAACTTTTAAAACACTTGAAAAGATAATAGAAGAAAAATTTTGCGATTTTATTAAGAATGATTATAACAACCTCTTTTTTGATAGTTTTTTATCTGGCCCGCCCACTATCGATAAAATAATGCATTATCTAATTAACCAGGAGGAGGAAAAGAAAGCCCTTATCTGTCTAGATTGTATGGGTTTTCAAGAATGGTATTGCGTGAAGAATTATTTAGAAGATAAAGGTGTAAAAAACTTTAAAGAAAAAGCGACTTTTGCTCTCTTGCCTACTTTAACAGGTATTTCTCGGAAGGCATTATTTACCGGAGAAAAATTAGTTACTAAAAAAATTAAAGAAGATGAAGGCTTTTTAGATTTTATTAGAAGAAATAGTGCTCCCCGAATGGGAAAAAAAGTTTATTTTTTTGCAAATAAAGATCCTAAATTAACCTTAGATTATTTCGACTATGATATATGTGGCATTGTTTTTAATTTTATAGATGATACTGCTCATAAGGCTCAAGTAGTAAAGGGCGGAAAAATGCTTATGCAAAATAATTTGAAAATAATTTTAAGAGAGGAGCAACTTGCTGAAATTATTACAAGGTTTATTGAGAGGGAATATAAGGTTTACATAGCTTCTGATCATGGTTCTATTTGGTGTCATGGTATGGGAGTAGAGCCAAAAAAACATCTAGTTGATGATAAGGCCAAAAGGGTTGCTATTTACCCAAATGAAAAATTGGCTCAAGAGTTCATGCAGGAAAGTGAAAATCTTATTTTATATAAAAATAAAGAAATACTTGCTGAAAGTGTTGCAGTTTTCCCTATTGGACGGAATATGTATGCAAATGAAAAAGAATCAGGTATTACTCATGGTGGACATCATTTAGAAGAGGTAGTAGTGCCTTTTGTGGAGGTTTTGGGATGATAGGATTTGATCGACCGCTAAAACCAAGGTGGATATATGAAACTCTTCTCCTGGTAGAACCGGGACAAAAGATATCCGAATTAAAAAAACCTTTTGAGAGTATAGCTATAGAACTTACGGGTAAAGAAGGAAAAAGAAAGGTCCGTACTGTCCTTTTTCGCAGTTTTATTCGGGACGATAACAAGGCAAGAGTAAAAAGGGAGTTAATGTTAAAAAAACTAACGGAGGAGTATGATTTAGAGTTCATGACTCCTATTTATTTGTTTTATTTAATAGGCAAAACTCCAGTAGTTTATAAAATTTCTGAACATATATTTCGACTCTATGGCTTTGGGGAAGAAATAAATTTGTCTTTTTTAAAAAATAAATTAGTTGATATTTATGGGGAACGAGATGTAGTTAAAAGATCAGTGGGATCATTTATAAAAACGCTAATTTTCTTCGGGGTTGTAAAAGAATGTAATAGTAAAAAAATATTAAAAAATAAATTACAAGTTAATGAGGAACAATTTCGTATTATGATACAGTTACTTTCATATGAAATTATTTGTTCCCCTCAAATTTCTTTGACGCATCTACCTAAAATATTTATGTTCTTTGAATTGCCTGATTTACAAATAGTCGCACAGAAATATATTGGACGATATTGGGACTACCAGCACAGGGTAAAAGACGAGCTTTTGATAGTATTTTAAATCACTAAAAGAGCAACAAACAGCCACATGAGAAACCATTGGGAGTTAATGATAAGACTTTTTATTATTCGAATTCAAACCCAAGAATAGGCATGTTAATGCAAAATCCTGGGTCTGCAAGTAAAGAAGAAAGAAAGCTTTAAAGTTAGCACAAAATCTTGATGATAAGGTGAAAATACAAATTAATTTCCTGCAAAAATGGGTTAAAAATAATTCTACTCATTTCTTTAACACTTTTTTCAAGTTATTGAAAATTAGCAATTGATGATTGTTAAAGGATTATGAAGAATTATGTAGAAATATTAAATCGACACAGCCATTGATAGATGGTTAAATATAGGCAAATGATTTATAATGAGACAACTAAAAAGAATGTGTCTTCGGTGTTGACCTGCAAAATACATTTTTGTGCCTATTGGTATTGGACACAGTTTGGAGGTATACCATGTCAGATATTTATTATAGTAGTACAAGAGGGAATGATGAAAAACTCACTTTCTCAGAAGCAGTTGTAAAGGGTATTGCACCAGATGGAGGATTATATGTCCCTTCAAAATTTCCCAAGCTTGGTTTTAATGATGGGCTCTTAGATTTGAGTTATCAAGATCTAGCAAAAAAGATCCTGGGTTTATATATTGAGGATTTTTCTGTTGAAGAGATCAGCTATTGTGTTAATCATGCTTATGATTCGAAATTTAGGGAATTGTCCATTGCACCTATAAAGACCTTTGATAAAGTCAGCTTTGTAGAGTTATATCATGGGAAAACTTTAGCCTTTAAAGATATGGCTTTGTCCATTTTGCCTTATTTATTAAAGACTGCATCAAAAAAACTCGGGATAAAAGAAAAAATAGTTATCCTTACAGCAACCTCTGGAGATACAGGAAAGGCAGCGCTTGAAGGCTTTGCAGATGTTGAGGGAATGGAAATTATTGTTTTTTATCCTACCAATGGGGTTAGTGATGTTCAAAAGAGGCAAATGACTACTCAAGAGGGTGCTAATGTAACGGTACTGGGTATAACAGGAAATTTTGACGATGCACAAAGCGGAGTTAAGGATATATTTTTGGATGAAGACTTAAAAGAAGAGCTAAAATCAAAGGGGTACACTTTTTCTTCAGCCAATTCCATTAATATTGGCAGATTACTTCCCCAAATTGTGTATTATGTCCATTCATATTTAATCCTTGTGAAAGAAGGACATATAAAAAATGGTGATTTAATTAATATTGTCGTGCCAACTGGAAATTTTGGAAACATTCTTGCTGCATATTATGCAAAAAACATGGGATTGCCTGTACGAAAATTTATCTGTGCATCCAATACTAACAACGTTCTCACAGATTTTATAAATACTGGAGTTTACGATATACATCGAAAATTTGAAGTGACAAATTCACCATCTATGGATATTCTGATATCCAGTAACCTGGAGAGGTTTTTGTACGAAATCAGCAATCGTGATTCAGCCTGTGTCACTAGTCTTATGAAATCATTGAAACAAGACGGCAGATATGAGATTACAATAAACATGAAGAATAACTTAGCAGACTTCTCAGGTGGCTTTGCCACAGATGAGGAAACTGTTGAGGCAATTCACTCCATTTATTCACAATATAACTATGTGGTAGACACCCATACTGCTGTAGGTTTTAAAGTATATCAGGATTATGTTAATGAAACTGCTGACATGACCCACACCCTTATTGCATCTACTGCAAGCCCATTTAAATTTACAAGAAGTGTTGTAGAAGGGCTAGGTATACAAACTGAAGCTTATAATGATTTTGAATTGATTAATATTCTTTCAAATGCAGCTCACATTAGTGTTCCTGAACCTATTAAAGATATTCAATACAAACAAATTTTGCATCCCAGGGTAATCGATAAAAATAATCTTAAGAAAGAAGTTGTAGAAATACTTAAATAGATTATATATAGAAGGAGACCGGCGATTTTATGAAATATATAACAATATTGGTAGACGGAGCGGCAGATTATGAAATTGAAGAACTAGGAAACAAAACACCCCTAGAGGTTGCGAATACTCCATGCATTACAAAATTGGCTCGCTTTGGAGAAATAGGCCTGGTAAAGACTATACCAGATGGCATGTCCCCAGGTAGTGATGCCGCCAATCTCTCAGTAATGAGTTATGATCCCTTGATTTATCATACCGGAAGGTCCCCACTTGAAGCCGCATCTATGGGCATAGAATTACTTGAAACCGATGTTACCTTTAGATGTAATTTAGTAACAGTTTCTGGTGATGAACCCTATGAAAATAAGACTATGATTGACCATGCATCATCAGATATTACAACAGAAGAGGCTCGTCAGTTAATTCTTGATATTAGAGAGGACCTTCAAACTGACTTTTTTAAGTATTATCCCGGCGTAAGCTACAGGCACTTAATCGTTTGGAATAATGGGCCCTATGAATTTGATTTGACTCCGCCGCATGATATCTTGGGAAAAAAAATCACTGATTATTTACCTAAAGGACCCTACAAGGATTTTTTCATTGATATGACTAAAAAATCCTATGATCTGCTAAAAAATCATCCGATAAATCTAAAAAGAGAGGAACGAGGGCTTAATCCTGCAAATTCCATTTGGATTTGGGGAGAAGGTAAAAAGCCACGGCTGGATTCCTTTGAAGAAAAATTCAATCTATCAGGCTCAGTTATCTCCGCAGTAGATTTGATTAATGGCATTGGCTTACTTGCAGGTTTAAAACCGATAAAAGTTGAAGGGGCTACCGGTACCATTCATTCAAATTTTGCTGGCAAAGCCAAAGCGGCCATTGAGGCTCTTTCCAGTGATGATTTCGTATATATACATTTAGAAGCTCCTGACGAATGCGGACATCAAGGTGATCTTCAAGGAAAAATAAAATCCATCGAGATTATCGATGAATTGGTTGTGCGACCCATATTTGAACATTTTCATGCTTCTGGCAAACCCTTTAAAATGATGGTATTACCTGATCATAGAACACCAATCTCCATAAGAACACATTCATCGGAGCCTGTACCTTATGTTATCTATGATTCCACTCAGGTAAGAGAGACACCAGATAATTACTTTTCTGAAAAATCAGCAGAAGCTTCCTATAACTATTTTGATGTTGGACACAAATTGATGGGTTATTTTTTAAATAAGCATCGGGACTAATTTTTTATGAAAGCAAGCAATAGAATAGCTTCAGCCGACAAAGCAAGTATTATCCAAAATGCTTAGTAACTCTCGGCCACTTTATGCTTTCAAAAAGAACTTTCGGATAATATGTGGTTCAAAATAAACAAAATGCCCAACATAATACTGGGCATTTTTTGATGTATTTATGGTAAAGTTATGGTTCCAGCCGTGGCAAGGTTATGCTTTAATTTTATTTTTTGGACAAAGTTATACCACATATTTATCTGTGAGTTTATTATAGTGGTCAAAATGAAGCTTATACCAGGCTACCGTATTTTCTAGAGCTACATCAAAGGGATATCTTTCATTATAGTTTAATTGTGTGGTTGCTTTAGTAAAGTCTAAGGCATAACGCTGGTCATGACCAGGGCGATCAGCAACAAACTCTATTAGGTTTTCATTTTTGCCTAATAGTGTAAAGATCTTTTTCACTAACTCCAAGTTTGCAACTTCATTTTGGGAACCTATATTATAGATTTCTCCAGGGATACCTTTGTCAAGGGCCAAAAGTATAGCCCTGCAAAAATCAACTACATAGATCCAGGTTCTTATAGCCTGACCATCACCATAGAGAGGTATCTTTTCATTTTTAAGAGCCTTAATAACCACTTTAGGTATAAGCTTCTCAGGATATTGCCTAGGGCCAAAGTTATTGACAGCTCGAAGAATAATAACAGGTAAGCTATAAGTCTTATAATATGACAGGGCTGCAAGGTCAGCACAACATTTACTGGCTGAGTATGGGTTGCTTGGCTGTAAAGGGCTGGTTTCATCAGCAATATGCGGTTTGGGTATAGATCCATAAACCTCATCGGTAGATATCTGCAGGAAAAGCTTTGGGGGGTGCTCCA
The DNA here is from genome assembly GCA_040756735.1 of Bacillota bacterium. GTDB lineage: Bacteria > Bacillota > DSM-16504 > Desulfitibacterales > Desulfitibacteraceae > JBFLYC01. Next base: position 65,411 of record JBFLYC010000005.1, read on the forward strand.
AACATTTATTCAGCAGATTAAGGGTCCCCAAGACATTATTTTCAAAAAAGATATTAGGAGTGTTAATACTTCTATCTACATGACTTTCAGCAGCGAAGTTTATTATATAATCAAAGGGGTTTTGCCAAATTTCGTCAAGGTCTTTAGTATTAGTTATATCACCTTTTACTACTGAAAAATTGGGTTTCTTTCTAAGCTTATGGATATTAAAATCAGACGCTGCGTAATTATATTTATCTATACAGACAACCCCGGAATGTTTTTTATTTAATAATAATACAAGAAAATTGCTGCCGATAAAACCTGCTCCTCCGGTGACTAAATATCTAGCCATCTTTTCTCCCCCAATCATAGGGTATATCTTCAGTATAAGGGGGAATGCGATAATCGTCGGGGCTTTTGTAATTATAAGGATAGTCAGGAATGTTTATAATTAATGCCTCTTCCATTCCAATTGCTTTAATGCCATGGGCTATTTCAGGGGGAATCTGTAAAAGTAACGGATTTTGATCTCCCATAAAAAATTCATTTATTTCCCCCCTGGTTTCAGAATCTTCCCGCCTGTCGTAAAGAACTATTTTAGCCATGCCTTTTACCACACACATATTATCTGTTTGCATTTTATGATAATGCCAACCCTTGACTACCTGGGGGTAACAGGTAGTCATATACACCTGGCCAAAATTTAGAAAATGCTCATCATCGCATCGTAATATTTCCATAAGGCGACCCCGTTCATCGGGTATTTTTTTTAATTCTTTAACTTTAACGCCCTTAATCATTTTACAGTACCTCCTTATTGCCCCATGGACTAAAAACCATATTATCCTTATTTACTCCATCTACAATACTGTTCTCTAAAACAAGAGAGTTTTTTATTTGTGAATTTTTGATAACTGTACCAGGTCCGACTATTACATTAGGGCCGACAACTGAATTTATAATTACTGCCGTTTGATCAATTAGGACAGGAGAGTGAATTGTTGAAGACACAGTATTTAGATGACAAGTTTTATAGGTAATGTTTTGTAATAGATCAATATTTGCCTCTAAGAGGTCTTTTAAAGTGCCTATATCTCGCCAATAACCTTTTAAAAAATAAGGAATCACTGTTTGGCTTTTTTCAATAAATTGTTGTATAGCATCAGTTATTTCATATTCGTTTCGATAAGAAGGTTGTAAGTATTTTATAATTTCATGGATGGCAGACTTGAAAACATACATTCCTGCCAACGCCCAGTTGCTTGGGGACAATTCAGGTTTTTCCATAACCGAGAGGATAAGATTATTTTTAATAACTGCTACACCATAACGTTCAGGTTCCTTAACTTTGATAACAGTAACCACTGCATCAACCGCCTTATTTTTAAAAGTACTAATTAAATCATTGGTATCTACCGTAAAAAAGTTATCACCTAAAACCATGACAAAATCATCATCTTTCAAAAATGCGCGGCTTGTCAAAACCGCATGGGCAAGACCTTTGGGGAGTGGTTGGTCTATAAAGTGTATATTGGCAATTTGACTGTAAATTGAATTGTGTATTGCTGCTACTACATAATCCTTCATTGGACCAACTACAATTCCGATATCATATATTCCTCCAGCTAGAAGCAAGTCAATATTGTGAAAAAGAACCGGTTTATTTAAAACAGGCAAAAGTTGTTTAGCTGTATATAAAGAAAAGGGTCTTATGCGGCTGCCTGTGCCTCCTGCTAAAATTAATCCTTTCACTTTATCACCTCTTTATAGCCATAGTATGATTCGTAAAACAAGGTGTGCTGTTTTTATAAATAAAAAACAGCTCAAAACTTTATCCTAACAAAATACACATTTTTTTCATAATATAAGTTAGGAGAGTTGAGTATTTTAGTTGCGAGGGATTTACTTGTATAAGGTTTCAATTATTATGACTAGTTATAACAAGCCTGAATATGTAGGTAAAGCTATTGAGGGAATTTTAAAGCAATCCTTTAAAGACTTTGAACTGCTGTTAATGGATGATAATTCAAATGAAGAGACTCAAAAAGTAATAGAAGGTTATTTAAAGGATGGTAGAATAAGATATTTTCGTAGTGATGTTAAAAATACCTCGGAGAGGGCGGAAAAAATTCGCTATGCGGTATTAATAAATAAAGCTTTAAACATGATAAATGGTCAGTATATTTCTTATGCAACTGATGATAATGTCTATCGGCCTCAACGCTTAGACAAAATGGTTAGTTTTTTGGACAGCAACCCTGAAATTAAAATTATTTATTCAAGCTCAAGGGTAGTATTTCTTGATAAGGAAGGTAAGCTCAAAAGAACTATGCATAGAATGGCAAAATCTGAAACATGGAATGCCCCTTGTGTGATTGACCATTGCTCAATCATGCATAGAGCCGATATTTTGCCTATTATCCATAAGAAGTGGGGTTCTTACTGGGATGAAAATCCTCAATTTTATTTAATTGGTGATGCTAGATTCTTCTGGAGGCTCAATCATTTCTGGCCATTCTATCCCTTAAATGAAGTTTTAGATGATAACTATATTACTGAAATATCACTGCATAGACAAATGACTTCAAAAGATAAAAGTCCTTTGATTAGGCAATTGCCAGAACAAAGGACTTGTAAAGAATTAAGAGAATACCTTAAAGACTTAAAGAGGTGAAATGATTTGGGAACAGAAGGATTTAAACCAACCTTTTTTTGGTTGGTTTTTTATTACAAAATTATCTCACCCATATTTTAACAATCCATGTATCAAAGTCATAGTATAAAGTATAAGGTTTTGCAGATGTTTTAGCAGTTAGGAAGTAGGGTATAGGGGGGAGAAAAATGTTCTTTAAAGATGCAAAAGTACTAATTATTGGTGGAACCGGAACAATTGGCAGCAGTTTGCTGGAACAAATTTTATTAGAGCATCCCAGGGTAGTAAGGATTCTGAGTAGAGATGAATATAAACAATATATGCTGCAAAACAAGTTAGGCACTAGAAAGGATGTCCGCTATTTAATTGGTGATGTCAGGGATTATGATAGGGTATTAAATGCCATGAACGATATTGATTATGTATTTCATGCAGCTGCATTAAAGCATGTCCCCGCATGTGAATATAATCCATATGAAGCAGTCCTCACAAATATAATAGGCACCTATAATGTCATAAAAGCGTCAATAGCACAAAATGTAAAAAAAGTTACTTTTACTAGTTCGGATAAAGCCATTTCTCCTACTAATACCTATGGAGCAACAAAACTTACAGCTGAACGATTGATTGCAGCTTCTGAACATAATAAAGGGGATAGCAAAACAGTTTTCTCTATTGTCAGATTTGGTAATGTAATAGGGTCACGAGGCTCGGTAATTCCTCTATTTATAAATCAGATTGTAAATGAAAAGATGATAACAGTAACCAACCTAGACATGAGTCGATTTATGATGACTGTAAATCAGGCAACCAAATTAACAATTAAGGCCATGAAAGAGGCTAAGGGTGGAGATATTTTTATTTTAAAAATGCCGGTGATTGTACTACAAGATTTAGTAAAGATAATCACAGAAGAAACATGCAAGAAATATAATATTGATATCAAAGAGGTTAAAATTGAAGAAATTGGCATGAGGCCTGGGGAAAAAGTATTTGAAGAATTGATGACTTATGATGAATCATTAATAGCTTTGGAATTATCGGATATGTTCATAATTCCATCGAGTGGAGAAAAACAAAATATTTACGGAAATGCCAAAAAGGCAAGAAAAGGAACTTACAGTTCAGCAGATCAAAAAATACTTACTTTAGAAGAAGTTCGCAAACTTGTTTTAGATCAAGACTTAATATAAATCGCTGCAATCATGGTTAACCGGGAGTACCAGGTGGCTGGTCCTAAATTTATAAAGCAAAGGGGTATTTTTATGAAGTTAAGATCTTTAACACTCGAGGATATGGAGAAAGTAAGACAGTGGCGAAATAATAATTTGGAGGCGTTGAGGACTCCCTATGTACTTACAAAAGAAATGCAGGAAGAGTTTTATAAAAAGGTAATAATTTCCCGCGATGCAAAGGTGAGATTGTGGGCGATAGATGTTGGAGACGAGCTTATAGGAATGGGAGGTCTTATGAATATAGAATGGGAAAACCGGTTAGCGGAAATATCTATTCTTATCGACCCTAAAAAGTGGAAGATGGGCTATGGCTCTGAGGCGGTCCACCTTATTCTGTTAGAAGGTTTTAATAATATAAACGTGGAGAATATTTACGGTGAGTGTTATCTCTGTAGCCCTTCAGTAGAGTTCTGGAAAAAAATATCTCTAAAGTATAACGCTTATACTACTAGATTGCCTAAACGTAAGTACTGGAAGGGGAACTACTGGGATAGCCTGTATTTCAACATAAGCAAAAACCCGGTATTTGCTGAGGACACCTCTGGGACAAACGGCGTTCAAAGTTAATAAGTTTGAAAGGATGATTTTATTGTTTAAAACAGAACAAGAAGAGTTTTGGGCTGGAGAATTTGGAAATCAATATATTCAAAGAAATCAGGGAGTTACTTTGGTTGCACGTAACATTGCTTTATTTACAAAAATATTAACTTATACAAAATCTATACAATCAATCATAGAATTTGGGTCAAATATTGGTCTTAACTTAATTGCCATTAAACATCTTCTCCCTAAAGTAGAACTTTCATCCATTGAAATTAATAGTCAGGCAGTAGAAAAATTAAAATCAAATATTAAAGAAATTAAAATTTACCACCAATCAATTTTAGACTTTGTACCAGATTATCAGAGAGACCTTGTTTTAGTTAAAGGAGTATTAATTCATATTAACCCAGATATGTTAAACAAAACCTATGCTTTGTTATATCAAACCAGCAGGCGCTATATCTGTATAGTAGAGTATTATAACCCTACTCCTGTGGAAGTTCCTTATCGTGGCAATAGTAATGTACTATTTAAGCGGGATTTTACCGGCGAGTTACTTGATAAATATCAAGATCTAAAATTAATAGATTATGGATTTGTCTATCACAGAGATAATAATTTCCCCCAAGATGATTTTAATTGGTTCTTACTTGAAAAGGTTAATTAGTACTAAAAACGATAATGAAAGAGGAGATAAAAGATGAAGAGAATCTATTTACACCACTATTGGTTACTATATTTGGATTTTATTAATACTTTTCAAGATTTAACTTTTAAAGAAATACCTTTGCCGCTGTTATTTAATTTCTATCAATATATTGATGAAGGTCTAAAAAAAGAAATGCTTAAGCCTGGTTTTAAGGATTATTTAAATACACAAGAATTAACTGAAGAACAAATTCAACCTCATTTTGAGACAGTATTAAATCCGCTAAAAAAACCGCTTAAGGCAAAACCAGTTAATGGGAAAGTTCTTTTGAATTTTGATTATCTGCGTTTTTCACCGGATAATTATTCAGATTATTTCATACCCAAACAAACAGTAATATTTGCCCGATTTAAAAAAAGAGAACATATGGGTATTCCAGTTCATTGTATTAAAGACTATAAAATTAATGTAACAGGTTTAACACAAGATGTTCTGGAGAAAGCAAATACAATTTTTTCATTATGTAATGCTCATCCTCTTTTTGAAAATCAAAATTTTCGTAATAAGTTTATAAATGATATTCCTGCTATAATCGAGACCACAGCCGCTGTTTACAGGTACTTGGATGAAATCCCCATCTCTTGCATCATCGTGGGAACCACGGAAGAAATAATATGTCGTAGTCTTACAATTATAGCATCTTTAAAAGGAATTCCCAGCATTTGTTTACAACATGGTATTCTTATGGGAGAAGAAGCTTTTTTACCAGTGTTTTCAACAAAGATGGCGGTATACGGTGGGTATGAAAAAGAGTGGTATTTAAGTAAAGGAGTTGCAGCAGACCGAGTTGTAGTTACCGGTCATCCTCGCTTTGATGACATCTTTAACCAGCCTCATATGTCTAAGGCAGATTTTCAAAAAAAGTATGGGCTGAATGCCCAAAAAAAATGGATATTAATTGCCGCTGACCCTCATAATGTTCCAGTTTGGAACCGATTAGTCCAACTTCTTGCGCGGGAGTCTTCAATAGAAATTATTATTAAACCTCACCCATGGGAAATAAAAACGAATAAAAATTGGTATTATGAAAAGCTTAGTGCCAGGTACGATTCGGTTAAGCTTATTTTATCAAGAGAAGTAAACTTATATGATATCCTTCCCAATGTTGATGCCGTAATTGTATCCTTGTCAACGGTTGCCTTGGAAGCAATGTTGTTTGAAAAACCCTTGATAATTTATAAACAGGAAAATTACAAGGATCGAGATTACGATTATTATGATAAAATGGATAAATTTGTTCAATATGATCCAATAAAGATTGTTGGGGTTATAATGCAATTGTTAATAGATAAGAATTTCCAAAGGGAAGCTGAAAACAAACAGAAAGAGTTTCTCGCTTATGCTTATCCTGTAAAAAAATCCGGTAAAAGATTATTAGAATTAATGGAGGAAAAATCGGATTATGAATAAAGTAATGGTTATTGCAGAAGTAGCCAATGCCCATCAAGGAAAGGTAAATATATTGGAGTCTTTAATCAGAGCAGCGGCTGTTTCCGGTGCTGATGGAATAAAGTTTCAATGGTTTAAATATGATTATTTAGCTACACCAGATTATCATTTTTATCTAACTTATAAAGATTTATTTATACCTGAGGAAAAGTGGCCAACAATATTAAGTCTTGCGAAAAACTTAGGACTTGATGTGTGGGTTGATATTTTTGATGATTGGGGGTTACAGCTTGCTTATAAATTAACTAATCTACTAGACGGTTTTAAAATTCCCTCAACAGTCATACAATCAGATAATATCATTGACAGTATCCTGTCAATAAAAAAACCAATCTTGGTAGGGGTCGGAGGATGGTATGATAAAGAAATTGATTCTTTACTGGCATTATTCAGGGAACGCTCTGCTAAAGAAATAATATTACTACACGGTTTCCAAGGTTATCCAACAAGTATTAAATATGCTAATTTAGCCCGAATCAGCTATCTAAAAACTCTTTTTAATCTACAGGTTGGTTTTGCAGATCATGTAGATGCCGCTAAATCGATAGCTATATATCTACCTATTTATGCTTTTTTTGCCGGGGCTACAATAATTGAAAAACATATCACCTTAAATCGTTCCCAAAAGGGATATGATTATTATTCCTCCCTTGAACCTGATGAATTTACTTTAATGGTCTCTAAACTCCGGGAGGCGGAGGTTGCCATGGGAGGGCTAGAAGTAAGGGATTCGGAGCGGGACTATTTAAAAGATGCAGTAAGGGTAGTTGCTGCTAAAGACATAGAAAAAGGAGAAATAATTGCTTTAGATAAAACGGCGAACAAACGTTGTGCAGATAAAACTGCCTTGATGCCTGAAGAATTTAAAAAATTACTCCCTGTTATTTCACTTGAAAAAATTAGCGAAAATAGACCCATTTTATCTAGATTTCTTCGCAAACCCAAAATTACCATTGTAGTAATTTGTCGTCTCAAATCAGTCCGCTTACCGAAAAAAGCCCTTCTTCCTATTTATGGTGTACCCTCAATTGAAAGGTGTTTATTAAATTGTTTAGCTGCACCTGATATAGACCATGTTGTATTAGCTACATCTGATTTAGCCCAAGACGATCCACTGGAACAATTAACAATTAATGGTAAGGTGAAAGTGATTAGGGGGGATGCAGATAATGTAGCTAAAAGAATGTTTCAGGCAGCCAAGGAAACTGATGCGGATATTGCTTTACGGGTTACAGGGGATTGTCCAGCAGTTGCACCGGAAATTTTAAAATATTTGATAAATAGTCACTTGGAAAGTGGTAAGGATTTTACCGTTTCTACCGGTGATTATTCCCTAGGTACAGTTGCTGATGTATATACGGTAGAATCTCTTGAGAGATTACTTAATCAGCCAAAATCATTGACACATACTGAATATTTGTCCTTCTATTTTATAAATAATCCAAATATATTTTCCGTAAATAGGGTGGAATTACCAGTTGAGTTTAGATATCCTGAATGGCATTTGACGTTAGATGAACAAAAGGATTTGGAAATGCTTGAAACCCTTTATAGTAATTTAAATATAGGGAGAGAACCGCTTTATTTTTCCCAATTACGTCGGTATTTAACTGAAAATCCAGAAGTCGGTAAAATTAATAGTGGAGTTTCTGTAAAATGGAAAGATGACATGGCTTTAGTTGAGATGATAAATAAAGCTACTGTTTTAGATAGGCGAATTCAATAATGGTTGTATTTATAATGTAAAAGGTTTTTGCAGATGATGAGCGGATATAGAGGGGGAGAACGATTTGAAGGCTCTTGTAACAGGGGGATCTGGATTTATTGGGAGATGGGTTGTTGAGAGACTGCTGAAAGATGGCCATGAAGTCTGGGTTTTAGACAATTTAGCAAATGGTCGATTTGAGAATATAAAAGAATTTATAGATAATTATCAAACAATTTATTTTGTAAAAGGGGATATCCAAGATGAAGTAGTCTTAAAAAAGTTATTCGAAAATGAATTTCATATTTGTTATCATTTGGCAGCAAGTATAAATGTCCAGGATAGTATAGATGATCCCCAGACTACTTTTACCAATGACACTGTCGGTACATTCAATGTACTGGAAAAGTGTAGACAGTATAATGTAAAAATGGTTTTTATGAGCACATGTATGGTTTATGATAAAGCCTTTAATTTACAAGGTATTACTGAAGATCATCCAACCAGGCCGGCTTCACCGTATGCAGGTTCAAAAATAGCTGCTGAAAATATGGTTCTTTCATATTATTATGCTTACACATTACCTGTTGTAATAATCCGGCCCTTTAATACCTATGGGCCTTTTCAAAAATCAGGCGGGGAAGGTGGAGTTGTAGCCATTTTTATTAAGAACAAATTGGATGGTAAAAAGCTAACCATTTATGGTGATGGTACACAAACAAGAGATTTATTATATGTTGAAGACTGTGCAAGGTTTGTAGTAAATGCGGGTTATTCTGATAAAGCAAACGGACAGATCATAAATGGCGGACTTGGTCAGGATATCTCAATTAAGCAATTAGCAAAGGTGATTATTAAGGATAACAGCCAAATACAACACGTTGCCCATATTCATCCCCAAAGTGAAATACAAAAACTCTTATGTAATTATGACAAGGCAAAGAAATTATTAAATTGGGAGCCCAAAGTAGGTTTGGCTGAAGGAATTGCAAGGACAGAAGATTGGATAAGTAAATACAGGGGAGTTAACCGCCATGGTGAATAAAAGTCAACTGGCAATTCATGGAGGAGAACCTGCTAGAAAAAATTATCTGCCCTATGGTAAACAGTGGATTGATGAAGAGGATATTAAAGCTGTAGAAGAAGTTTTAAAAGGAGACTATTTAACTACCGGCCCCACCATAGCTTTATTTGAAAGGAGAATTGCCGAGTATGTAGGTGCCAAATACGCAGTGGCCTTTGCCAGTGGAACAGCTGCTCTACACGGAGCCTGTTTTGCTGCGGAAATTGTTGAAGGTGATGAAGTTATTACAACACCACTAACCTTTGCAGCCAGTGCCAATTGCATTTTATATCAAGGGGGGAAACCTGTTTTTGCCGACATTGATACAAAAACCTATAATATCAATCCAGACAGTATTAGAGGTCTTATCACGGAAAAGACGAAGGCTATCATTCCTGTTGATTTTGCAGGGCAGCCGGTAGATATTGATGCCATTAAACATATTGCCGAAGAATATAACTTAATTGTTATAGAAGATGCTGCCCATGCTCTAGGGTCTGTTTATAAAAATAAAAAAGTGGGTTCTCTTAGCCATATGACCATGTTTAGCTTTCATCCAGTAAAGCTTATTACCACTGGGGAAGGCGGGGTCATTACAACAGATAATGAAGAGTATTATCGAAGGCTCTTAATCTTTAGAACCCATGGTATAACTCGTGATAGACAAAGGATAATTAACAACCATGGCCCCTGGTATTATGAGATGCAGCACCTTGGTTTTAACTATAGACTGACAGATATACAAGCAGCGTTAGGTATAAGCCAATTAAAAAAGATAGATTTCTTTTTAGCCCGGCGAAAGAAATATGCTGAAATGTACAATGAAGTATTTCAAGATATAGAACAAATTAGATGTCCAGCCGGGCTAGAGGGAACTAGTTCAAGCTGGCATTTATATATAATTGGTTTAAATATAGATAGATTAACAGTTGGTCGTAGAGAAATATTTGAGGCTTTACTCAAGGAAAATATAGGGGCAAATATTCATTATATTCCAGTCTATTATCACCCCTATTATCAAAGCTTGGGTTATAAAAAAGGCCTTTGCCCAAATGCTGAAAAAGTTTATGAAGAAATAATTACTTTACCTCTGTTTCCTGCCATGTCTAAAGACGATGTAATGGATGTAACTCAAGGGGTCATGAAAGTTATTAAATGCTTTAAAAACATAAAGCATATATTTTGAGACTAACATTTAATTTGTATGTAGTGAAAATAATATGATGCAATTGAACCTGAAAAAATACATGATTTTTGGAGGAATATATTATGAGGGAAATTGTAGTGGGAAATAGAAAAATTGGTAAAGGTTATCCTCCTTTTATTATAGCAGAAATGTCCGGGAATCATAATCAGTCCCTGGATAGAGCATTACAAATTGTAGAAGCTGCTGGTAAAGCTGGAGTCCATGCTTTAAAGCTGCAAACCTACACAGCAGACACTATGACTTTGGATATAGATGAGGAGGACTTTTATATTAGGCAACCTGAAAGTCTATGGCATGGATATTCTTTATATAACCTTTATAATGAAGCATATACCCCCTGGGAGTGGCATAAACCTATCTTTGACCGGTGTAAAGAATTAGGCCTTATTGCTTTTAGTACACCTTTTGATGAAAATGCAGTTGATTTTTTAGAAGAATTAAATGTGCCTTGTTATAAAATAGCTTCTTTTGAAAATACAGATTTACCCTTAATACAGAAAGTGGCGAAAACCGGAAAACCAGTGATTATTTCAACTGGCATGGCTACCATAGCTGAACTTGGTGAAACAGTATGTACTGCCAGGGAGGGTGGATGCAAGGATTTAATATTACTGAAATGCACCAGCACTTATCCTGCATCTCCTGAGAACAGCAATATTATGAGTATCCCTCACATGCAGCAATCATTCCAGTGTCAGGTTGGTATTTCTGACCATACTTTAGGAATAGGGGTGGCAGTTGCCAGTGTTCCTTTAGGAGCAACAGTGATAGAAAAGCACTTTACTTTATCCAGGGCTCATGGGGGCGTAGATTCGGCATTTTCTCTTGAACCAGAGGAAATGCGTCTTTTAGTTGACGAGACACAACGGGCTTGGCTGGCTCTAGGCAAGATAAGCTATGGACCTACTGAAGATGAGAAAAATTCGGTAAATCAGAGACGTTCCTTATATATTGTCGAGGATTTACAGGAAGGGGACGTCCTAACAAAAAAAAATTTACGTGCCATTAGACCTGGAAAGGGCCTGGCACCTAAATATTATGATGTGCTTATAGGCAAAAAGGTTAAACAAAACATAAGAAAAGGCACACCCGTAAACTGGGACTTGATATGATTGAATTTACCTGCACTGTGGCGGAAAGAGCGGGCAGCCAGGTGTAATTGCACTACATTGTCGTGGTTGACAAAAACCATATGTAGGTATCAATAATTGCACTATAAGTACTGATTTTAGCAAGATACAAGTACTTACAAAGCATGTCACTTCTGTAACATTGCCCAGTTCATCTCTTTCGGAAATAAAACAAAACAGGCATTCTGGGAAAACCTGGCATTCAATATCCAGGCCCTCTTCACTTACTCCTGATAAAAATAATAATTTAGAAACAATTTTTGTTCCTGAACTTTCTTCAAATCCGCCTTCATCCAGCGGAACTCTGGCAGTAACTTCCAGTCTAAAGGTTACTCTAACACGATCATTTTCTAAAACCGAACAATCTATTATAGTAGCTTCTGCAGAAACACATTCAGCATCCTGGGCATCTCCAGTAATTATTTCAAGGGTTGGAGCTTCGAAGGGTATCTTTATTTCTACATCTCTATTTTGAAAGCATTCATTAAATACTTTTTTAACTTTTACACAGTCAATTTCTGTTGGTGGCGGACAATCAGGCAGACCGGTTTCAGGATCTATAGGACATCGTCCTGGTTGTACCTGATTGTCTTGTCTTTTTGAACTCATATAAATTCCCCCCTCTAATGGAGTAGATGTTGTATTGATTTTAAATTACTACATCATATGAATTGATAAAGTGATGTGTGTAAAATAAATTGATAAAAAGTATTATGTTTTTATGTGCACAATTATTTAATGCCGGGCATAAAACTATAATAAAAATAATGGAGAAACCAGTAATGATAGGATCATCCTTATTGATAAGCCTCTGTATGATAGTCAAAGATGAAGAAAACAATATAGGGCGCTCTTTAGAAAGTGTAAAAGGTCTAGTAGATGAGATGGTAATTATTGATACTGGGTCCGAAGATAAAACCGTACAAAAAGCAAAAGAGTTTGGTGCTCAAATTCATTATTTCCCATGGCAAAATGATTTTTCTGCCGCCCGTAACCATGCTTTAAGTAAAGCTAAAGGGCTGTGGATACTTTTTTTAGATGCTGATGAAAGCCTGGGAAAGGTTATGGCCAATAAATTTCGCAAATCTTTGCGGGCGGCGAAAGAAGAGGGCTTTTATTTGACAATATTTAATTATCAGGGAAGTAATCAGGGAGACTTTTTGAGAACCTATAGCTTAAGGTTATTTAGGAATAATTGTTTATATAAATATGAAGGAAAGATTCACGAGCAAATACTACCTTCAATTAAAAAAGCCAAACCTCAAGCCCTTATCGGTCGGTCTCAATTAATTATTCACCATTATGGTTATTTAGAAGAAGAATTTAAAGTAAAAAATAAAGCTGCTCGCAACCTGGAAATCTTACTTGGCGAATCGTCAATGGTCAAGAAAAGTGCATTTTATTGTTTGAATCTAGCAATGGAATATATAAGGATAGGAGAACTTTCTAAAGCGGAAGAAAAACTAAAGGAAGGATGGAAAAATGTAAATAAAAAAGATAGCTATGCCCATGGTTTGCTGTTAAAACTAATTGCTTGTTTATACTGGCAGGAAAAGAATGAAGAAGCCATAGAGTTTTGTAAGTCAGGTCTAACAATTTACCCGGATTATTCAGATGTATACTATTATTATGGAGTTTGCTTGGCAAAAGTTGGTGATTTATTAAATGCAAAAAAAATTCTTTTAGAAGGATTGAATGTAGGTGAAAGCTCAAAGAAGTATATTTCTCAAGGAGGAAGTGGTTCATATCTTAATCTCTATACTTTAGGGCAAATAGAGGAGCAAGGTCTGAATTTTCACCAGGCCCTTGATTATTATTTACAAGCACTTAGGCTGCAGCCACAAAATTTTAAATATTTAAGGGGACTGATAAGGGTTTTGTTAAGGTGCAATGTTGATAAGAAATCATTTTTAATCAAAAACAACCTTCTCACAACAGAATACTTGCTAACTATAATAAATGAAATATTTAAGTTGGGTGATTATTCCTTAGTTAATGAAATAGTGTCCAATAAAAAGGGCAAAGAATATAAAAATTGGGATATTCATCTCCTTAAAGGTAAAAGTCTTTTAATGCTGGGAAAATATAATGAAGCCCTGGAAAGCTTGGATAAGATACCACAAAACAAGGCTCAAAGAAAAGAAGCTCTTTTTTACAGTTGGATTGGTTGCCAATTACAAGAGAAGTATGTATTGAGTAAGAACTATTTAGAACAAATTCGGGTTTTAGACCCCGGGTTATATAATTTGCTGATTGAAATAGATAATTTGCTGCAATTTGGTTGTAAGGCAGATAATGATGATTATAAAAAGTTGCAAAACAATGAATGTGTATTAGCGCTCTTACATATTATAGACACATTTGCAGCTTGCAAGGCAGAAAAATCTTTAGAAAAAATCATTAGATTCTTGTTTGATTTAACCGGAGAAGAGTTCAGGTCATTGGTTCTTAAAGTTTTGTTCAAGCACAAATGTTATGAGCAGGCAATACAAATACTAAAAAAAATTGATTTGCAGCAAATGGATGAAGAAGAAAAGTTAATCGCAGCAGAACTTTATCGACGCCGGTGTTGACAAGGAGGCGTTTCCTTCATGTTAAAAAATAATAAAGTTTTAGCTATTCCCAAGGTTAGCATTATAATTCCTGTTTATAATCAATTAGAATATACAAAAATGTGTTTAGAGAGTATTTGGCATTATACCAGTGAAAATTATGAAGTTATTGTAGTAAATAACGGCTCTCAAGATGCTACTAAAGAATATTTAAAACAAAATCCTCAAATATATTCAATACATAATGGTAAGAATCTAGGTTTTGCTAAAGCTATTAATCAAGGTATAAGTGCAGCCGGAGGAAATCACATTATTATTCTTAATAATGATTGTATTGTCTCCCATGAATGGGTACAACGTCTCCTACGAGCTGCTGAAGAGCCAAAAGTTGGGATTGTTGGGGTCATGTCAAATTTTGCAGCATCTCCTCAATTAATTAAGGTGAATGTTAAGAACATTCAAGATATTCCACGGATAGCTCAACAGGTTAAAAACAAATATAATAATTCTATTTGTTATACTACCCGAGTGGTAGGTCTTTGCATGTTAATAAAAAGAGAACTTATCGAAAAAATTGGGGGATTTGACCCCCGTTTTGGTCTGGGAACTTTTGAGGACGATGACTTTTCTCTAAGGTCAATTTTATGCGGTTATAAAAATGTTATTGCTAAAGATGTTTTTATTTTTCATTTTGGCAGCGTAACTTTTAAAAAAGAAAAGATTCCAAGGAATCTTTTGCTTAGGGAAAATTGGCAGATGTTCAAAGAAAAATGGGGGCTGCCGGTTGAGTTGCCTTTAGGAGAAAAGGATTATTTAACAAAGATAGCGGCTAAAGACTTTGATAAAAAAGAGTTATACATACCGTATAAAGTAAGCGGAAAGGAAGGATAGTATGAAAATCTTAGTAACCGGTGGTAACGGCAATCTTGCCAGGGTGTTGGTAAAAGCTCTAGAAAGAAGTTACAATCTTAAGGTCCTGACACACCATGATTTAGATATTACATTGCAGGAAAATGTATATAAAATAGTATCTAAGTATAAACCCCATTTTGTTATTAATACTGCAGCCATTACTGATGTTGATGGTTGTGAAAATCATGCCAGAAAAGCCTTAGAAGTAAATGGTTTTGGCCCCTTTTACCTGGCTAAGGCCTGTAAAGAAAATGACAGCATATTAGTTCATTTTAGTACAGAAATGATTTTTGATGGTTCAAAATCTGCTCCATATGTTGAAACTGATTGTCCAAATCCTCTTTTAGCCTATGGTTTGACCAAGTATATTGGTGAACAAAATATTAAGAGAGTTCATTGTAATTATACTATTTTCCGGACCAGTTGGCTTTTTGGAGGCGGTGTCCCCAAATTTGTAAATCAATTCATAGAAAGAGCTAAACAAATGTCTTCTATTAAAGTAGTTAAAGATCAAATAGGTTCGCCAACATATACTAATGACATTGCTGCTGCAATTGATTTATACCTGGAGCAACCTCAATTTGGCATCTATCACATGGCCAATTTAGGGGAGGCCAGTCGACTGGATATGGCCCAGTTTATAAAAAAGGAGCTTTCTCTAGATTGTGAGCTTATACCTATTTCTTATCAAGATTTAGAAATAGAAACTTATCGTCCAGCCCGTGCTGTTTTAAATTCTTTGTACAGAGAAAAATATGGCTTTTTACAACTTCGTCCCTGGCAGGAGGCCTTGCGGGAATACTTGTTTTTAACTTATGTTTAATTATGAAAGAAGCAGTTCTTTTCTGTCTCCCACTCTTTCAAAGGTCAATACATGACAATGTGCAGGGTCAACAGTTTGGGCGAAGGTTTTCATCTGCTCAAAATCCACCTGCAGATGAATTGGGACAAGGTATCGCGGACGAACCTGTTCAATAAAGTAGTGAGCAGCTAAATGGGATGCGTCCCCAAGCCGAGGGTCCACCGGTACAAAGGCCAAATCAATGGAGTATTTAGCTAATTGTTTGACTTCTTTTTGATAGTTCACCCGTTCTGCTTCTTGTTCTTCTTTCGTGAAATGTTTCCAGTGCCACCAATTTAGATCCCCGCTGTGAAAAAGCTGAAAACCATTTACCTTAACTAAAAAAGAGACTCCTGCGTCGGTGCTGCCAAAAGTTTTTATAGTAAGGTCATCCAGGTTATAAGTTTGATGCGGCTTTACCCACAAAATGGACTTGCCCTGGGGCCTGGTTTTAATATCGTCACTTAGTACATAATGAACAGGTGAATGTGCAAAGTTCTCTTCAAAAATGTAAGGATGAAAGTGGTCTCCATGACCATGGGAAGAAAATATGTATATTTTTTTGCCGTCAGGAAAGGGAATTGGGATAAATGGTTTTCTAGGGTAAAAATCAAAAAGTAAATGAGCCGAACTGGTCTCCACTGCTACACAGCTATGATAAAAGAAAGTTACATGAATGGGCATATTAGACGTTTTATTCGTTTTAGGTGTTTTATTCATGGAAAGTCTCCTTTCACAATTTATTGGCAAAAACCAGGTCATTCATGGGGTATTTTAATGTCTTTAGAGCTTTATTCCAGCCATAATTATTTCAACCCTGGCCAGCAGCTCATCAGTCAATGAATTCTTACATCTCCCTTCTAACCATAGAACTAATGTAAAAAAATACATGCTGATTATCAGATCTGCAGCATGGTCAGAATTAAAATCATGGCGAAATTCTCCCTGGTGCTTTCCTTCTTCCAGGACATTGACCAATACCGACTTCCAGCGTATTTGAGCCAATACATCTGGGGCCATCTTTGACATCATTTTTGAAGAGGTTTCCATTAAAACTAAAGCAGTTAATTCCTTCTCATCTTCATTGATTCTGCCAAAGAGTTTTAAGCACCCATATAGTTTTTCTTCAGAACTCTTAACATCTTTTAATTCTTTTTTTAACATTTCTTCCAATAAAGCTACCCGCTGTTCATTCATATAAAACAAAACTGCTTCTTTAGTTGGAAAATAGTTAAAAAAAGTCCCCTTGGCCACATCAACTTTTTCGGTAATATCTTCAATTGTTGTTTCATTGTAACCTTTTTCTATGAATAGCTCTAATGCTGCCTTGTAGATTGCTTCCCTGGTTTTAGCTTTTTTTCTTTCACGACGGCTTATCTTATCCATTAAATACCCCAGCCAATCTAAGTTTTGATGCTTTGAACCTTGTCAGAAATGACCTGATTGCAATATGATGATGAATCTATTTTAATAACAAATTCTTTATATATACAATACCCTTTAAACCATTATAAAGCAAATACTTCAATCCGATTATGTAAAGATCATTTCGTCAATATTTTTAATAGTATTTTTTTGTATTGATTATTAGAGTTAACTCTGATAAAATGACCATGGTTATAAATGTACCATGGCCATAATTATATTAGCTGAAGTTTATAAAGCCATTGTTTGGCAATTGGTTAGGTCAATTTAGATAAATGGAGTTTATGGCAGTAAATTCATCACGATATGACATGGGCCGCTTTGGTTATGAGGCGTACCGTCCCTCTCCACGCCAGGCTGATCTGCTTATTGTTTCCGGAACTGTCACCAATAAGATGGCGTTGGATTATGGTATTACGGGGCCAAATTTACGAGCAAGCGGACTTCCACTGGATCTTCGTAAAGCAAAACCATATGGAATTTTGACCGCTTTGATTTTGATGTGCCAATTCGAAAAAACGGCGATACCTTTGACATGTTTGTTATACGGCTTTTGGAAATGGAGCAGTGTATTCGCATTATAAAACAGGCAGCACGTGATCTTCCGGAAGGGCCGATACGATCCAAGGTTTCTACAAACCTTAAACCCATGGGTGAAATTTATCACCAAATTGAGAGTTGGAGGGGTATCCTGGGATTTTACCTGGTCGGGGATGGCAATAAAGAGCCACATAGACTACACATCCACGGGCCATCTTTTATTAATCTAGGGGTTTTTCCTGAACTGGTAAAAGGGGAGTTTTTGCAGGATGCCATTGCCACCTTTGCTTCCATTGATGTTGTTCTAGGTGAAATCGACAGGTAAAAGTGGATAATTTCTCTATACTTTGTACAATAACAAAATTTTTCTACACCATGAAAAATAGTAGTTGTTACAGATAGTAGTTTTAACAAGAACCCCAGTGTTCCGGGCGGAACACTGGGGTTCTTGTTTTTTTAAAATATTTTATCATTTATGATAAAATTCTTAAATAATTGCAGGAATCATAAACTATTTATAGAACATTTATTAGCATACAGCATGCTATATGCTAATCGTGAGGAGGTCGGAAAATGAAAATAAGTAATGTCGAAGCCCTAAGTTTAATTGTACCAATTGAAAACCAAATTAAAGCACCAATAAGCATACCCCATGCTGATGAGTTGGAAAAAGTGGTTTTTAAAGATTACCGTACAACTTTAGTAAAAATTACTACTGATGAAGGACTTACAGGTTATGGAGAGTGTATGGTGCGTCTTTCGCCCACTGCTACAAGGGAGATAGTAGAATATGTTAAACCTATATTAATTGGCAAGAACCCCATGGATACTGAGTATATTTGGGAGCTTTTATTTGGAGCAATGATGAACAGAGGGCACTTTCAGGGTTTTTACATTGAGGCAATTAGCGGGATTGATATTGCTTTATGGGACATTAAAGGAAAAATGTTAAATGTCCCAGTGTATAAGCTCCTTGGAGGCAATAGTAATCCTAAAATATGGGCTTATGCTTCTTCTATCAGGTTTAGAGGAATGGAAACCATGTTGGCAACAGCCCAAGATTACCTTGACAAGGGTTATAATGCAATGAAAATAAAAATCGGACAGGGTTTTGATACAGATATAAAGGCTGTGGCAGCAGTTAGAGAATATGTTGGGGATTCTGTTACTTTGATGGCGGATGCTAACTGTGGGTATGACCTGAAAACAGCCTTGAAGGTAGGCAGGGAATTGGAAAAGTATAATCTTAGATGGTTTGAAGAACCTCTTCCACCTAACAATTATGATGAATACAGGAGGTTATCTGAAACTCTTGATATTCCAATTGCTGCCGGTGAAGCTCATTTTTTAAGGTATGGAATAAAGGATCTGATAGTGAGGGGAAAAGTAGATATAATTCAGCCGAATCCATGTAGGACGGGCGGTTATACGGAGTGTTTGAAAATTCATGGCTTAAGCAGTTCTTTTAATGTTCCCTACTTAACCCATACCGGCAGTTCGTCGGCAGTATGTATAGCTGCTGCTTTACATATTGCTGCAGCTTTTACAGATTCATTTATTTTTGAACAAATGGAAAGTGATTGGTCAAAGGATCAGAAAAACCCATTGAGATGGGAGTTAACCCCACTCCCCATTAAGTCTTTTAAAGACAGCTATATTGAACTTGAAGATAGACCAGGTATTGGTGTGGAGATTAATGAAGAAATAATAAGAAAGTATAGAGTATAACCAAAAATAAAAAAAGGAGGTTGGAGTCATGAAAAAGAAGAGTTTATTCGTATTGCTGTGCATTTTGTTGCTGACAATGACAACTGTCTTTGGCTGTAACGGGAAAAGTGAAAAATCTTCAGAGCAGGAAGGCAAACAAGCTTTAGTATTTCCAGAAAGTACTATTACTTTTGTTTGCTGGTCAAGTGCAGGGTCACCGTTGGATACTTTTATGAGACAGTTGGCCCAAGCGGCAGAAAAAGAATTAGGGCAGAGTATTGTTGTTGATAACAGAACCGGGGGAAGTGGGGCAGTAGCCATGTCCTATGTTAATTCCCTACCGGCGGATGGTTATACTGTTCTATCTACAACTGGCAGTATGACTTTTTCAATGGCTACTAATGTGGTTCCCTTTTCCGCTGACGACTTTACTTATTTAACGACAGCACAAGCTGAACCTTCTTCTATAGCCGTATTAAAGGATAGCCCATTAGAAACATTAGAGGATTTTGTGAACTATTTAAAAGCTAATCCAAATGGGGTTTCAATCGGGGGGTTTGCAGCAGGAGGATTCCATAACTTTGTGATGCATAAGTTTAAAAAAGCAGCCGGTTTTGAGGCAACCTGGATTCCCTTTGAAGGAGGAGCAGATGCAGTAACTGCCTTGTTAGGGGGACATATTGATGTAGCTTTTATTACCCCCAGCTCAGCCTTATCGCAGATTCAAGATGGAAATATTCGCTTGCTTGCCATTAGTACACCTGAAAGGTCTGTGAATTTTCCTGATGTCCCTACATTTAAAGAAAAAGGTTATGATGTAGTCGAAATGTTATGGCGGGGAGTTATGGCAAAGAAAGGAATACCTGAAGATGTTCAAGAAGTATTAATAGATGCATTCCTTAAAGCTTTTGAATCACCTGAATTTAAAAAGTACATGCAGGACTTTTACCAGGAAGAATTTGTAGTATCTGGCGAAGAAATGCGTGCCTTGATCAATAGGGAAGTAGAAGAGAGGACCAGTTTTGCCCGGGAACTTGGATTATAAAAACCTTGATGTGTGAGGAGCAGCGTGCTCCTCGCACAGAACATTTTTTAGGATTGAGGTGGCAGATTGTGAAGAAAGGAACCATTATAATTGCCTTGTTGTCCATTATGACAAGCGTGTTTTTATATTTTTACACATTAAAACTACCTATGCCTACATCACCTAATGTACCTGGTCCAGCTTATGTTCCAAAGCTTTATCTAACTCTTGCCGTAGTATTGGCTGCCACCATTATCATTTCAAATTGGATAAGCAGGTTGCCCGATAAAGACGTTAACTGGGAAAGATCTCCCTTTGTTATAATGGGTATTGCTTTGATGTTGCTCAGTGTATTTTTCATTAACCTTTTAGGCTATTTCATAGTTACCTTTATTTTTATTATTGGTATGGTACTACTTATGGGCGGCAAATTGACCCATGCATTTGGCGCTTCATTTCTATTTCTAACATTTATTTATCTTGTATTTGTAAAGTTGTTCCATTTACCCCTACCTAAAGGCACTTTTTTTTAATCATAATAAGGATGGTTTGATATGATAGAAAACTTATTATATGGAATGGAAATTCTTTTTACCTGGACTAATCTCCTTGCAGTTTTGATAGGTGTTACGGCCGGTATTGCTGTAGGTGTACTGCCTGGTTTAGGCCCTAGTATAGGTGTCGCCCTATTGGTACCATTTACTTATACGTTAGATCCTGCAACTAGTCTAATATTACTTGCGGCTCTTTATGTGGGGGCTGAATATGGAGGATCTATCAGCGCTATTTTAATTTCAACACCCGGAACTGCTGCTGCTGTTGCAACGGTTATTGATGGATATGCTTTAAACCAAAGGGGTTTTCCCGGGAAAGCCCTTAATGCTTCTCTAATATCTTCTACTGTTGGAGGTATAATAAGTACTTTGTTCTTAATATTCCTGTCAATACCTTTAGCTAGTTTTGCATTAAGATTTGGTCCACCTGAATATTTTTCATTAGGTGTCTTTGGGTTAGCAATTGTTGCTAGTCTAAGTGGAAAGTCTTTGGCCAAAGGGCTCCTAATGGCTGTATTAGGGTTAATAGTAACAACAGTAGGGGTGGACCCAATTAGCGGCGTACCTCGTTTTACTTTCGGCAGGTATGAACTTTTAGAGGGTATACCTTTTTTACCTGCCTTAATCGGCATGTTTGCCATTGCAGAAGTTTTTAAAATGCTAGAAGAGTCTCTCAAGAAAACCGCCGTTACTCAAAAGATTGAATCTGCATTATTGTCTTTAAAAGAAATTAGGTCAATAGTCCCAACTATATTAAGGGGATCTGTTATAGGAAGTTTAGTAGGAACCATTCCCGGAGCAGGTGCAGGGGTTGCGTGTTGGATAGCCTATGACCAGGAGAAACGCCTCTCAAAAAATCCGGATGAATTTGGTAAAGGTGCCTTAGCTGGTATTGCAGCACCAGAGTCTGCAAATAATGCAACAGTGGGAGGAGCATTGGTACCCCTACTTGCCCTGGGAGTTCCTGGTTCACCTACCACCGCTATTATGTTGGGTGCTTTAATGCTTCATGGCTTGCAGCCTGGCCCCCAGCTCTTTGTAAAAAATCCTGATGTTGTATATAGTCTTTTTGTTAGCTTGTTTTTCGCTTGTATTTTAATGCTTTTTGTAGGATTAATGTTTACAAAACTTTGGATAAAAATATTATCCCTACCAATTAGTGTTTTAGGCCCTATCATATTTGCTTTAAGTGTAATTGGCGCTTTTACAGTTCGAAAAATGGTTTTTGATGTATTTTTAGCCTTTGGTTTTGGAATTCTAGGTTTTATATTTAAAAAATATGAGTTTCCCTTGGCTCCTGCCATTTTAGGGATGGTGTTAGGCTTTATGATTGAGGCTAATTTGCGGCGGTCACTTCTTTTATCACAAGGTGATTTCTCAATTTTCTTCACAAGACCTTTAAGTCTCTTGTTAATTGTTTTGGCCCTTGTATCCTTTATTTATCCTATATATAAGGGTTGGAAAAAAGAAATGGAAACAAAGAAAGTTGAAGAAATAAAAGCTAATGAAAATCAGCAATAAAAAAGCAACAAAAAAGCAATAAAAATTACAAAGGAAGTTTAATAAAATGAAAATTATTTTTTCGTTTGAACAATTATATAATTTTTCTGTAGAACTTATGGTAAGGGAAGGACTAAAACATGAACAGGGGGAAGTTATTGCAGAAAACCTGTTGGAGGCAGAACTGAGGGGCGTTGTTACCCACGGTCTTGTCAGGTTGCCCGTATACATGGAGCGGGCGAGGGAAGGCGGAATAAACAAGTTTGCAGATGTGAAGGTCATTGCAGATAATGGGGCTACTATGATCCTAGATGGCAACAATACCTTCGGCCAAATTGTTGGAAAGCTTGCAATGGGCCATGCAATAGAAAAAGCCCAAAAGTATGGTATTTCCTTTATTGGTGTTAGAAACAGCAATCATTTTGGCATTGCAGCCTATTACTCTAGTATGGCAATTGAACATAGCATGATAGGCTTTTCATGTTCCAACGCTTCCCCTAGGATAGCGCCAAGTGGAGGAGCAAGTAAGCAGCTGGGTAATAACCCTATATCTTTAGCTTTTCCTGTTCTTGATTCTTTCCCTATAGTAATAGATATGGCTTTAAGTGTTGCTGCTGCAGGAAAAATTCGTATTGCTGCAGCAAATAATGAAAAGATTCCTCTAGGATGGGCTATAGATAAAGTCGGTAGACCTACAGAAGATGCCATAAGCGCATTAGAGGGGTTTTTACTGCCAATTGGCGGTCATAAAGGTTATGCTTTAGCCTTTGCAGTTGATTTACTATGTGGTATGTTGACAGGTTCGGCTTTTGGAAAAGAAGTGGGTAAAATAGATGAATTATCCCAGCCGCAGAGGCAGGGGCATGTTTTTGGGGCCATTCGTATTGAAAATTTTATGTCCATGGACTTATATAAAGACAAGGTAGCCTGCTATATTGATAATATTAAAGGGAGTAAAAAAGCTGATGGTTCAAATGCTATTTATCTTCCTGGTGAATTAGAGTGGCTTGCTAAACAACGAAATTTAGAACATGGACTAGCTTTACCAGTTGAATTAGTCAAAAAATTAAATGCTATAGGCGAACACTATGGTTTAAAACTACCAATCTGATATAATAATACCAAAAAGTTCAAGGGGAGACATTATGGCAAGTAAACTGACAAAAGCTGCACCATTGTATTTGCAAGCTTATGAACAACTAAAAATCGATATTATAGAAGGTAAGCTTAGGCCAAATGAAAGGCTTACTGATAAGCAGTTAGCAGATTGGCTAGGGATAAGCAGGACTCCAGTAAGGGAAGCGGTTAGAATCCTTTGTGCGGAAAAACTATTTGTCAACGAAAATGGGAATATTTCAGTTTATAAGCCTACTATAAGGGATGTCTGTCAAATATATTTACTTCGTGCTTCTATTGAAAGTCTTGCAACTTCTATTATCGCTATAAAAAATAACAAAGAAGAAATATTAAATAAACTTTCACCTGCTGTAAATAGAAGTATTCAAGCTGCAAAAGAGGGTGACTTAAAGACTGTTCAAAAGTTAAATACACATTTTCACCATAGCCTGGTTCACTATTCAGACTTAGAAGCACTTATAGAAGCTTATTCTCCATTAGAAACCAGGATGAAGATTATACGTTCAATGTCATTAAGCAAGGATTTACATAGAAAAATATCTGTGGAAGAGCACCTGGAACTTATTAATGCAATTGCTCAAGGTAACGTAACAGCATGCAAAATCCTGGCTGAGAAGCATATCTTAAATGCTGCCAAGAGAGCTATCAAACACTTTGTTGAAATGGAAGGCACTAAAAATGAGAGTATTGTAGAGGAAACATATAAATATATAGATCAATACTTGAGTGACGATCATTAGAAGGTGAGCTATGGAGATAAAAGATTTAGTTACCCCTTTGCAACGAAATGGCTTTACAGTTTTTTTGGGAAATGACAAAACTCATGCAAGAGAGATACTTTTAAATGAAATTAAAGGTAATTCAGACGTAGGTATTGGTGGTTCGATTACTATTAAGGAATTAGACATAATTCCAGGGTTATTGAAAAAAGGAACTGTAATCCACAGTCATTTTGATAGAGAGTTAACCCCTAAAGAACTTGAAAATATATATAAGGCCCAGCAGCAAAGTGATTATTTTTTAGCCAGTTGTAATGCTATTACGCAAAATGGTCATTTACTATATATTGATGGTAGCGGAAATAGAATAAGTGCAATAATATATGGTCCAACTAATGTGATTATTGTTGTTGGAAAAAATAAAATAGTGTTTGATTATAATGAGGGAATAAAGAGGGCTAAAGATTATTGCGCCCCTAGGTTATATGCATATAAAAATTCCATAGCGCCTTGTGCTAAAGTTGGAAAGTGTATAGAATGTAAGGGTCCAGAGAAACAATGTAGGGTAATCTGCATACTTGAGGGCAAACCAAGAGCCCGTAAAGATTTTAAGATCATTCTGGTCAATGAAGATTTAGGTATATAGAAAAATATAACGTATAAATAACGTACAGCTTCTTGGTGTATAACCTAGCGTCCTAAGTGGACGCTAGGTTTCTTGTTTTTTCATGCCTTTCCCGGTCAGCCTTTTTTAGATATTTCTTCCGCAATCTGAAGGATTTTGGCGTCACTTCCAAATACTCATCATCACTTAAATAAGTCAGCGCTTGCTCTAGGGTAAGACGTTTTGGCGCTTTTAGTTTAACGGTTTCTTCCTTGGTTGAGCTGCGGATATTGGTTAAGGCTTTTTCTTTGCAAACATTTACTGAAATGTCTTGTTCCCTGCTGTTTTCACCTACAATCATGCCTTCATATACCTGTGTGCCAGGTTCAATGAATAGCGTGCCTCTGTCCTCCGCTGCCTGGTGTCCATAGGTGGTTGTTACTCCTGTTTGAAAAGCAATAAGAACACCATTTCTTCTACCTGTAATCTCGCCGCAAAATGCCTTATAGGTATCAAAGCTGCAGTTCATGGTGCCGTAACCATGAGTATCAGTAAGGAACTCTGTACGGAAACCAATAAGACCCCTTGTGGGAATGGAATATTCCAAGTGTACCTGCCCTTTTTTATTAGCCATATTCAGTAAGCTGCCTTTACGAGAGCCTAGTTTCTCCATAACAGCGCCAACAAAATCTTCGGTTACTTCAATGATCAGGTGTTCAAAGGGTTCATAGGTTTTACCATTTATCTGCCGTTGGATTACCTGCGGTTTGGAAACCTGAAACTCTATTCCTTCCCGGCGCATTGTTTCTATTAAAATAGCCAGGTGCAGTTCGCCTCTGCCGGAGACCAAGAATATATCAGGGCTGGATGTTTCTTCTACTCGTAAAGAAACATCTGTTTCGGTTTCTTTCTTCAAGCGCGCACCCAGCTTCCGTGAAGTCACAGGTTCTCCCTCGCGGCCGGCAAAGGGTGAGTTGTTGACAATAAAATTCATTTGCAGGGTTGGCTCATCAATCTTCAATAAAGGTAATGCTTCAAGGTGATCTACACTGCAGATTGTATCCCCTACGTTTATTTTATCTAATCCTGCTACGGCTATGATATCTCCTGTAATCCCTTCAGAAATTTCTACTCGTTTCAATCCATCAAAGGAATAAAGCTTAGTGATTCGGTAGGTTTCGGTTTTTTCATTGCCCTTGATTACTTCCACGGTGGTTCCAGTGCTGATGTGGCCTCGTGTTACCTGGCCAATGGCTATACGCCCAAGGTAATCACTATAATCAAGAAGCGTTACCTGCATTTGCAGCGGGTCTTCCATATTGCCCTTGGGGAAGGGTATCTGTTCTATGATTGTGTGAAAAAGGGGTTCTAAATTAAAACCTTCAACTGCAGGGTCCATGCTTGCTGTCCCCTTAACCGCCGATACATAGACAACTGGAAAGTCAAGCTGTTCCTCATTAGCGCCTAAATCAATGAATAAATCCAAAGTCTCATCTACAACCTCCAATGGTCTTGCATTTTCCCTGTCCATTTTATTTATTACAACTATTGGCACCAAGTTTTGTTCCAGCGCCTTGCGCAGCACAAACCTGGTTTGGGGCATACAACCTTCAAAGGCATCAATTACCAAAAGTACCCCTTCAACCATTTTCATGATCCGTTCTACCTCGCCACCAAAGTCAGCATGCCCAGGAGTGTCCACAATATTAATTTTGTACTCCCCATACTTAATGGAAGTATTTTTTGCTAAAATTGTAATGCCCTTTTCACGTTCGAGGTCATTAGAATCCAGAACTCTGTCTAAGACTTGCTCCTTAGATCCGAAAGCTCCTGATTGACTGAGCATTTTATCAACCAAAGTAGTTTTACCGTGATCAACGTGTGCTATTATAGCTATGTTCCGAATATTGTTTGGTTCCATTTGTACTGCCTCCTAAAAAATCCATACTAGGTATTGTAGTATTTTAAAGAGAAAAAGGCAAGCAGCATTATATTTTTTATAAGAATGAATAGGAAGAGCATTAAGCCATGACACAATTAAAAAGAAACACTATACACCCCATATGTTTCTGTCGTTAACCAGGGTTATAGTGTTTTGCCAGAGGTTTATTTAAAATTTATTTACCTTATGAATCCTAAAATATGCTGTGGCTACTTCGTTAAGAAATTTTACCGGGCCTGCTCCTTTATTTGATAAGAGTGCAATTAGTTTTTTCAATTCTTGATCCGCTGCTCCTTCAACTGAAGTTAGCAAAATGGCAGGTTCTACTTTAAAAACGCCGGCTATTTTTACAAGTAAATCTAAAGAAGGACTTTTTTTTCCGCGTTCCATGTAACCTATGTATGAACCGCTGACGTTAACCATTTCCGCCAGCCCTTCTTGTGTAATTCCTCTAGTTTGCCTGAAAATTTTAATATTTTGACCTATCACTTTTTGAATATTTGACACCTTATCACCCCCTTTAACCCATTGTAAATGCAAATTTAACGAAATATTACAAACTATATGTCCAATTGTGTGTTGCCAGAAGAAACTAGTAGTGCTAAAATGAAAACGAGTTTATTTGACATTATTCGAAATTTTTCTTTGAACCATTGATTCGATAAAATTTAAATTTTAATAAGAGCTCATTCGCTCTGTAAAAGGCAAAACGCTCGAAAGGGTGTGACGCAAAGCCATGGATCTAAAGCAGAGACCCTGATATGATTGCCAGGCTACCGGAGAAGATAGATTTTGGCCCTTAATCGGTGAACGTTTCACATATCTCCGGTGAGGGTCTTTTATATATTATTCTCATCATTTTAATTGCGGGGGCTTTTTATGGAAGTAGATTCTGTAAATTCTCGGATGAACAGGGGTAATAACTTAAATGCAATTGCTAAATATTTTGATGCAGCAACAAGACTCTCCCAGTTGACTTTTACGTCTACTTCTTTAGAAAGTCTGCTGGAAAAATTTGTTGAATTGCTCATGGACTTATTGCAGCTTAAAAAAGTTGGAGTAATGTTTTTTGATCCAGTAATGGAAGAAATGACCATGAAAATGTCCGTGGGGTTTCAGGATTCTGACAGCGAAAAGTACTGTCTAAAATCCAGCAAAAGAATAATTGAATGCCTGCTTTCGCATAAGGAACCACATTTATACAACAGTAAGTCTATGTCATTACACCATCTTAAACAGTCTCTCAATGAGCCTTATGATGCGCTTTATATACCGCTGCTGGTTGGGCATGAAGTTCGTGGAGTAATTATTCTCGTAAAGCCTGAACAGCCGCATCCATTCACTAATGATGAAATAAAAATAGCTTCTACACTCACGGGATACGTTGCCCTGGCTATGGAAAACATTCGATTAAGTGATGAGCTTACCGGCCTTAACCTCAATTTCCTAAATAGCCTAGCAGGAGCCATCGATGCCAGGGATAACTATACCCGCATGCATTCCATGCGAGTAACCAGGTATTCAATAATGACTGGAGTGTACATGAAGTTGCCGCAGGATAATCTTGAACTTTTACGCAGAGGCGCATTACTGCATGACATCGGGAAGATTGGTATTAGGGACGATATCCTTTTAAAAAAGGGAAAATTAACGCTGGAAGAGCGAGATTTGGTTCGAAAACATCCGGAAATTGGGGCTAGAATACTTGGACCCGATGGACCCTTTCGGTTGGTTGTACCGCTTATACTCCATCATCATGAACGCTATGATGGTAGGGGGTATCCACATGGGTTAAAGGGTGTGGATATTCCAACTGGGGCACGGATCATTGCAGTAGCAGACGCTTTTGAGGCCATGACATCCTACCGCCCGTACCGTAGAGCATATACCAGAGATAAAGCTGTAAAGGAATTACAGTTGCATGCAGGAACTCAGTTTGACCCCGATGTAGTAGCTGCATTCATGAGTATTCTAAAGGAAGACCTGAGTGAAAGAGACCTATTTTAAAAACGTGTTAGCTGTAAAGTATATACTAATCTGTGAGTGGAGCATCAGGTATGGTATTAGTACGGGAGGTTAGTTCATATGGAAGCCATGGAAATGATTATCCAGGGTAGAACTGTAAAAAGCGCAATCAAAATTGCTCGTGAAATTTTTAAGGTGAAGGAAAGCCAACTCCAAGTAGAAGTTCTAGATAAGGGCAAAAGGGGTTTTTTTGGGCTTTTTGGACGTCCGGCAACTATTCGAGTAACGGTACAGCAGGGGCAAAGAAAAATGTCCCGAGCCGCGAGCAGCGAGGTGGACCGGGAGGGGACGGCCGAGGTAAAAGAAGGTACCCTCAGAATTTATCCTCCAAGTGGTAAAGGACAGGCAGCGGTGGTAATCCCCACCCCAGGTATCATTTTGCGTGTAAATGGGGTGGTGGTACACAGTTCTCGGCCAATTGGGGCAACTGAAGAAGTTGAAGTAGAGTGTTTAAAAGAAGTTTCTCCGGCAGGAGTTGAGGTAACAGTATCAAGTGATGGTTTCCACGCCAGAGTAAAGGTAATGCCCCAGATTACTATACGTTACGAGTTGATGGACCAGACTGCACAAAATGTACTCCAACTGCTTACTAGGCGGCATGAAGAAAGGGCCAAAATTATTACGGTTTCCGAGGTAGAGGCAGCTTTACGTTCAAAAGGTGTAATTTATGGTTTAGATTATGGAGAAATGCTAATGGCTGTGGAAGCAGCGGACGGTGTTCCACGGGTTGTGGCCAGGGGAGATCCTGTACGGGAAGGCCGGGATGGATTTGTTGAATATTTATTTAACAGGGAACCGGTGCAGATAACCTATAGAGAAGAAGAAAAGATTAATTATTGGGAACGCTTTGTCTTTCCCACTGTTAAGGAAGGAGAGGAATTGGCTTTAGTACACCCGTCTATACCTGGAGTAGCTGGAAGAAAGGTAACGGGGGAACTTGTAAAGCCACGTCCTGTTAAGGAAGCTTCACTGCGGGTTAAAGATGGGGTTATTATCAGTGATTGTGGACAAAAAGCTATCGCAGCAATTGCGGGTAGGCCGGTTTTGGCGGGATATTTGAATCCGTACCTGAAAATCGTTCGATTAATGGTACATCCTGGTGATGTTGACCTCAAAAGCGGTAACCTGGCTTTTTGGGGTGATTTGTTGATTCTAGGTAACATTACTGAGGGCATGAGGGTATCCGCCCACGGAGATATTACTGTAATGGGAAATGCAGCAGGCGCTGAGATTCAGGCTGGCGGTAGCGTGGTGTGCAGGGGAAGCTTCATTAAATGCCGGGTGCGGGCGGGTGGTCTGAAGTCATTTTATAACTGCCTGGCTCCCTTGCTGCATGATCTGGGTAAAATTTTGGTTGGTATAATTCAGGAAATTACCAGAATCCAGCAGCATCCTGCTTACCACGATAAACTTAAAAGCGGTGATATCAATAGGATCGCCAAGCTTCTCATTGAGAGAAAAAAGAACGAGTTAAGTGTGGTTGTAGGTAAATACGGTGCCGCACTTGAACAGGCAGATCTGCCTCTTCCGCGGCCAATACGTGAGTTAGCCCAAAGTATCAAGTATATGACTAAAGGCCCATTTATATGGGAGGAGGCTATTCCTGACAAATTGGAAGAGATGCTTAAGAAGAAAGAAGACATTGATTACATCCTGGATACACTGCAGGACCAACCAGGCGATATCCTATGTTCATATGCCCAAAACAGTCTTTTGGATGCTAGCGGTAACATTATCATAACAGATGAGGGATGTTTTAACTCAACCCTCACAGCAGGAAAACAGGTTAGAGTCAATGGGGTTTTTAGAGGTGGGGAGGTGTATGCCTTAGAGAATGTGTTCATTGATGAAGCCGGCTCTCCCGGGTTATTGGCTGGAAAAGTTATGATTAAAGTGGCAGAAGAAGCTGCCGTTCGTATTCGTAAAGTCTATATGGAAACAAGCATTCAAGTAGGCAACCGTTCCTGCTATTTTGATGAGGAATGTGAACGCATAATTGTATATTTGGGATCAAATGGTGCCCTTAAGATCAAAGCTTACGGTGACTAATCCATGATAAACCTTTCTAGTTTGCTTTTCCTTTTTCCCCACGGCTTAATTATTGAAATGATTAATAGTAAAATAAGCAAAACTACAGCGCTTACAAATCCAATCAAAAGCATGTCACGGTTATAAAGATAGACAGGATTTTGTAGAAAACCCGCATCATTAGCAGAGAGATATTTGGCATCGTCAAGCCAAAAGCGCATGAAATTACCTCCAAATAGTATAATTGCAATATTTCCTGTCAGCTTAATGATAATCCAATAATACTTAGTTAGTCCCCAATTGGTTTTTAGCGATAGCCAAACTCCAGTAATCAATGTACCTGCAGCTCCTGGAATAACCAGGAACCAATCGAAATACTTTGAAAAAAGATGCGCAGGATAGATTAAATTTGCATCTGCAGTCACCACTGTAAAGGCGGTTAGTATGATAGCTCTCAGCCCTCCACCTAACCAGGCACTAATAAAGAAAAGATGAAAGATCAGGAGCCAGTTTTTTTGTTTTATACTTAGCTTTTTGGACATCATATTCATTCTCCTTTTGTCGATATTAACATATAAAATGATGCTAACTTATCATCACTTGCAGGTTTTACTATGAAGAACAGGTTTGTTCGCTCTGCTACCCATGATTGGCTGGGAAATCCAGACGGAAGTATATCAGAAAAACAATTGGTATTATATAGGTCTTTGGATGAGAATGATGTTGGTCTTATAATGAGCGCCCACGCCTATGTAGATCATCCACAGGGAAGAGCCAGTATTAACCAAAATGGCATCTATCATGATAGGTTTATTGAAGGTTATAGGCAGCTGGCAGACATTGCTCATGGCCATGGCGCAAGATTTATTGTGCAGGTAGCTCATGCCGGGGTGCAGACAATGCCGCAGCTTATGGAAGGACAGCTTCCCCTAAACCCTATTGATATGACAGAAGACGAAATATTAAAAGTAATAGATTGTTTTGCAAAGGCTGTATATAGGGTTAAACAGGCCGGCTGTGATGGAGTGCAGCTTCATCTTGCCCATGGTTATTTACTATGTCGATTTCTTTCCTCAGATGCAAACCGACGCGAAGATGTTTGGGGCAGGCCAGTGGAAAACAGGGTCAGGATAGTGGAAGAGATAATTAAAAAGGCAAGGCAGCTAGTGGGCACTGACTTTCCCATCCTTGTCAAGCTTAACTCCACAGGGGGATTTAGTGGTACGGCAGCCATCGAATTAGCTGAAGTGATACAGATTGCCAAAGCTTTGGAGAACCTGGGAGTTTGCGCCATTGAAGTCAGCGGCGGGACAGTCATGGATACAAAAAATTCATTGTCGCGTACCGGAATCATAAATCCTAAACAGGAAGCCTACTTTGGCGGGGCTGCACAGGAAATTAAAAAAGCAGTTAAGATCCCTATCATCCTTGTGGGTGGTTTGAGGTTTCGAATGGTCATGGATCGAATACTGGATGACGGAGTAGCAGACATGGTTTCCTTAAGCCGGCCCTTTGTAAGGGAACCGGACCTGGTCAGGAGAATTTTATCGGGGCAACAGAAAGTAAGCTGCATATCCTGCAACTTATGCCGCGATTTCAGTGGAATCAAGTGTAATTATAAAGCATAAAAGGCAAAGCTGCTTTTAGTCTTTAAATTTTATTTCCTTGTACCCCAATGGTATATCAAGCACTTCGGCTGTAAAGGGATCCAGGGCAAACAAATCGTCCTTGCTGATTTTCCGGCAGCGCCTGAAACAGCTGCAAAGGATACAAATAACAATTCTTTGAGCCAACTAAAATATTGGTTTAACCCCTTCCTTGAATTTATCTGTTCATGATATTTTTCTCTCATGTTTAAAGTTTTATTCAACCTTCAAGCCTCCATTGTCGACACCCAGATATTTGCATAAAATTTCTCGCACAAAATACAGGATTTGTAAGAACCAATGTTTAATTACATTGTAATAGGTTGTACATTATTTAACTTGTTTTGATTGAGGTTGCCAACAATGGGCTTTGAAGAACTTTATCAAAATCATAAACAAATGGTCTATAGATACATATTTTTTCTGACAGGTAATAACTCATTGGCAGAGGAGTTAACCCAGGAAACCTTTTATCAGGTTTATCTTTCCCAAAAGAGCTACCAGAGCCGCTGTGCTCTTTCCACCTGGATTTTGGCTATTGCACGCAGAGTATGTCTTAATTATTTCCGTAAAAGAAACATGTGTCACATGGAAAAACCTGATTGGGAGGACGTTCCCGCAGGGGAAAAATACCTGCCCGAGGTAGCATTGGATAATAAAGAACTACGCGAAAAAATAGTGAATGTTTTGCAGGAACTGCCGGAAACCTACAGATCCATTATCATTTGGCGGGAAATGGAAGGGCGCAGCTTTGAAGAGATAGCTACTATCATGGATAAATCTCCTTCTACAATAAGAGTAATTCTATTTAGAGCCAAAAAACGTTTCAAGGCGCTCTATGCAAAAGAGTAATCATGTATCCCACCAAACAACCTTGCATGTGCTTTCATTTTTATGAAAACTGACTTGCTTTTTCAAAAATCGTATGATATATTTAGTGTGTATCAAGTGTGCTAATGGTATTAATACAGTTAGGATTAAGAAGGGGGGATACGGCATGTTTATTGTGAATCCCGCAAGCAGTAAGCCAATTTACCAGCAGATAATTGAGGATATTAAAGAGAAAATCCTAAAAGGTATCATCACTCCAGGGGAAAAGCTTCCTTCTGTGCGGGAACTTGCCAAGATGATTACTATTAATCCTAATACCATCCAGCGAGCATATCAGGAATTAGAGAGGGAAAAGGTTATTGTAACCATCAGAGGCAAGGGGACTTTTATATCCACTGAATATCAGCCAAAGAGAAACCAGGAAGAGATAAATGAATTGAAGGACCGAATCAAGAAGGAACTGGTGGAAGCCCGCTATATGGGTCTACAGAGGGAAGACATTTTAGAACTGGTTGCAGGTTTATTGGATCAACTGGAGGGAGGAATTGAGATTGATTGAGGTTAAAGGTGTTTCAAAGGCTTTTGGACCGGAAAAAGCGTTAGATATGGTTAGCCTTTCTGTTAAAAAGGGTTCCATTTATGGTTTGATGGGTCCAAATGGTGCAGGTAAAACGACACTCATTAAATGTATGGTTGATATTTATAAACCCGATGAGGGAGAGATATACATATCAGGGCAAAGGATTTCCCAAAACAAGCGGTTAAAAAGCAGAATTGGTTATGTTGCTGATGTGCAGTATTTTTATCCGCAATTTTCAGTAAAAGACATGGCAGCCTTTTACCGTCAAACATACCCTGGTTGGCATGAGGAAAGATACCAGAAACTTAAAGATGTATTTGGAATTGACGAAAAGAAAAAGCTTAGGGAGCTATCCAAGGGCACGAAAGCTCAATTAGGCATCTTTTTAAATTTAAGTATTAATGCTGATATGCTCATTTTAGATGAACCCACTTCCGGTCTGGATCCAGTTGTTCGTCAGAAGGTTTTGAACCTCCTTGTAGAAGAAGCAGGGGCAAATGAAACAACAATCTTCATATCCAGCCACAGTTTGGGAGAGTTGGAGCGGATCTGTGATCATGTTGGCATCATGCATAAGGGCAAGATTATCATGGAAGCAAGTATTGAAGATTTAAAGGAAAAGGTACGCAAAATCCAGGTAGCCTTTGATGGTGAAATGCCTGAAACCATTGCCCTTCGGAAGGATATTTTAAGTATCAAAAATCAAGGAAGGGTATACCATCTAGTTGTTAAAGACGGCATATCAGAAATTATGAAGGATATTAACCAGCTAAGTCCTATCTTGCTGGAAACTATAGATATGTCCCTTGAGGAAATATTTATTTACAAGATGGGAGGGGAAGGGTATGCTTTTGAAGATTTTTCCTTATAATAAAACACTATTTTGGAAGGATTGGAAATTAACCAGATTGTTGTTTTACCTGGCAGCATTTTTGATTTTTTGGGATCTGCCCATGAATTACTTCCGTTTATTAAATCAGATAGAATTGGAAGGGTTAAATAATCTTTGGTTTGAAAGGATGCTGCTCAGTCCGCTATTATTAGGGACCGGTTCTCAGATTTTCCTCATAATTGTGCTGCCTGTTGCTGCTGCGGCTCTTTTGATAGGTGAGGAAAGAAGACGGAAGACTTTAGAGTTCTTAAAGGTATCCCCTTACACTATTCATGAAATTTTTTTCAATAAAATATTGGTAGGCCTGACGGTTATACTTGCGCCTTACTTGATTAATGGATTAATAATGATTGTAATGCGTTTAGCAATTGCAGACTTAGCAGCAGGATATCAAGTTATGCATGTGCTAAACTGGTTTTGGATGACCATGACTCTGGTAATCGCATTTTTTAGCTTTAGTTTCCTGATAGGAATGGTAGCCGGCACTACTACAGTACAAGTGGTTCTAACTGGGATTTTTATGATATTTCCCTTGGGTTTCTTGTTCTTGATAGAATCAAATATCATCATCTTAAGCCATTATCTTGGCTTTGACGGTTATTTCAGCATTTTAAGGCATATGGAAAATATTGCAGAATACTTGGTTCTGCCTGCTTATATTGACAGCTACGCCTTTGGGCGAATGAATATGATTAATCAAGGGTTGATACTTTTATCAGCATCACTGGGCATGATTGCTTTCAGCAAAATCCTATTTGACAAAAATCAAATGGAAAGAAATGGCGAGGTTTTGATGTTTAAACAGCTGGAAACTTTTTTTAAAGCTGGGGTAGCTTTTTGTACCATGCTGCTTATGGGTATGATGTTTGCCAGGGTATTTACCGTCTTAGGTCAATCCACCGCCTTAGAATTAGTTATTGGGTACATTGTAGGGTTGGGATTAGGTTGGTTTATTCCCAATTACTTGATAAAGGTTAGGCGTGCTAGGGTCTAGATTTGGCGAAAGGATTATTGGCGAAACGATTATGTTTAAGAGAATTTATACCGGTGAAATTAATCTTGTTTTAATGGTTAAAATCATTGGTTATAAGTTCTCTTATTTTTTTTAAATTTTTTTTATTTATAGTGTAACAAAATGGGTTTTTAAGTTACTAACTAAATAAGAAAACCAAAAACATGATCCAATGTAGCATGTTTTAATGAGGTGTTTGACTATGACACATGATCAGACTTTAAAATGTGCGGTAATTCAGGACCTGCTGCCGATCTATGCCGATGGCGAACTAAGCGCCCTTACTGAGAGCATGGTAAGGGAACATCTAGTTGAGTGTGAAGCATGCCGGCTGGAACTGGAGGCTTACCGCAGGCCTTTGTTCACCGGTCTAGTTGATGACAGTGAAAAAGAATTATTCAAGAGCAGGGATTTTTTTGGTTTAGCTTTATTGCCGGGGTTAAGGCGAGTTGCCTGGATCGGTGTGGTTGCCATTTTGATTGGCGCCAGCAGTCTTGCTTTTGCAGCATTTAAAATGGGGCAAAGCATAGCATTACAGGACCCTGTTTACAAGCGGGCTGTTAAAGAAGATCTTTTTTTGCGCGTCCACCAGACAAAGCAGTTGGGCCCCTATGAAGTTACGGTTTCCAGACTGCTCCTTGACAATACGCAGACAGTAGTCTTTTATAACACAAGCCCTGCCCTTGAGGAGCAGGACCGCTTGCAGATAGTTCTGAAAGATCAAGAAAATACAACTTACGAGCTGCTTTCAGGTTTTAGTTATGGAGGCAAGGAGCATGTGATGAACATGCAGGCAGTAGACCCTACTGCTCAGGAATTAAATATTGAGTTTCAGCTTGAAGGCACACCTGCGGAAGCTGTTTTTAAGGTAGCGGTTGATCCTGCCGCGGTGCAAGCCAGCACCAGCCAGTGGTGGCCGGGTATTAAGAGGGAGATAGGACCAGTAAGGATTGACCTAGAAAGAGTGATTCTTGGATTAACTAAGAGTCAGGTCAGTATAAGAGCCTTGTGGCCTCTTGACGCCCAGATAAGGGGTATAGGTTTGGGCAAACTGCCCCCCCTTGGACCTATAGTGGGAGAAGACGGGAGGGTAAGGAGCGCAGGCGGAGGGTTTTTTAATGTATCCAGAGAAGCTAGAGATTTGCCTCTCACTGATGAATATGCTTCTATGATTGACCTGACAAATAAAAGACATATTAAGATTCAAAGCATTGGCTATCAAACGGATTCCTTCACAGGGGGCATCACTGCTACCTTTGATTTTGAGTCTATCTCTGAGCCTACTTCCCAAATACAGTTTTCCTTGCCCCAACTGTATCTTTACAAAAATGTTAAAACCGGCGAGGAAATCACAATTTCCCTTGAAAAAGGTCAAGAACAGGAAATGGAGTGGGTTTTTAAAGCAGGAAACCAGGAGGTCATTATCAAGCGCATTTTTTTGGATGAACATATACTCAGTGTTGAATATCATATTCCTAGCGGCGGGGAAGGCTCAATGCCTGACTACCTGCCAGAACTGGTTCTGGTCAGTGAAGATGGTTTTGACAGACAAGGCAGGCTGACATCAGCGATAGGTTCGGAAGGCTCCATAGAGTTTTATGTCAATGGGGATGGTCCTTGGAAAATAACACTCAACAGTTTAGGTGAGCTTTTGTCAGGCAACAGGAAATTTGCTTTAAATGCGCCTAGTATTAATTATTAAAGAAAATGTTGTCGGGGTGTTTATATGAAAGATAACACTTATGCAGTTAAGTTATACAATTTGACATACCGTTTAACGGGAAATGGCAAGGACGCTGAAGAGTTGTCCTTAATGGCTGTTGATGAAATGTTAAGTCAGGGTATGTCCATCAATAGAGAAGATTTTTTACTCATCTTTGCCCGTGAGGTTGCCAGGCTGGTCCAAGATCGCTGCAAGCAAGAAAATCTACAATGCCCAGCTGATTTGGATAGGACTCCCCACCTGCAGTTAACTTTAAACAGCTTGCCGGTGAAAGAAAGGATGGCAGTGGTGCTGAGGGATATTTGTGGGTTTTCTTGTGCAGAAATGGCGTTCATTATGGGGGAAAATAATCAGGAAGCTTATAAACACCTTAGTATGGGGCGGCTAAAACTATGTAAAACTCTTAAAGAAAAAAGACTAAAGAGCATTCTGGTGAAGCTGTGAAGCAAAATAGAAATAAATGAAAATCTCTTGTTTTCACAGGGTTTTCTTCGTTTTTATTTTGGTAGGTGTGAACAGTTTGACGCTAACCTTATATTTGAATAGGATCTTTTTCTTTAGATAATTTTCTATCCTTAAGCATTTCTCCAATGTATGTTGAACCCAATATAAAAAGCCCGCCAATAATCTGATGGAATGATAATGTCTCTCCGATAAAGATCACACTGAATAAAATATCATATAAAGGCTCTAAATAACTGTAGGACACTATTTCAACAGTTTACAACAATATTTTGGCAAATGAAAGTTTGCTTGCTGCCCCTGTTAACCCAATAAATGTTACTGTGGTCAATATAAAGGGGCCAATGGCACCGACAATGGCATTAATTTTTAATCCTTCCTCTGCAGTACCCCCACGGAAAATTAGATAAGCTGCAGAAAAGTTTATGAAGCCGTACATTGCTCGAATTAAAGGCCATGGTCAAAGCTGTAGTAAATGTGTCCATATTATTGTGCATCCCCTTACTGAAAAGCTGTTTGATATAGTATTAGCAATAAGAAGCATTTCATCCTGTAATCCCCTTTTATAATGATTAATCTTGGAGTAGGAGGGGTTAGCTTTTTGTCCATCTTATGATATAATTAAGGATGGCTTTACATTTTATGGAAGATATTTAGATTTTTTTATGACTATATATTTACTAGAATAGAGGTGTAAACTATGTATCGCAATATGGTTGTCACAGAAGTTGGAAAGCTTGAAAAAGAACTGGTTGACCTTGCTTGTGATCTGGTAAAAATTGATTCTCAAAATCCCCCGGGAAGATATGAAGAAATAGTTGGTTATTTGGAAGGCAAATTTAAGTCCTGGGGTATTCCCGCCGAAACACATAAAGTTCCGGAGGAATTTCTGGAAGAACAAGATGTATCATATCCTAAGTTAAACATATTGGCTTCAATAACAGGCCAAGAACCTGGTCCTACCTTGATATTCTTGGCCCATTTGGATACTGTCCCCGTAGGCAAAACCAGGGATTGGACCTATGAACCCTTAGCTGCTCAAATACATGATGGGAAAATATTTGGCAGGGGCATAGTAGATTGCAAGGGAAGGCTTGCTGCTTATGCTGTAGCGGCGGCAGCTTTAAAAAACTCTGGGATGCCTTTTAAGGGCAAGCTGATTGTAGCTGCGACCTGTGATGAAGAAACAGGAGGCAGCCTGGGCGCAGGATATCTTGTTCAACAGGGCTTGTTAAGGGGAGAAATGGCTGTGGTTGAAGGCTATTCAAACCAGATAATCAGAGCCATGTGTGGAGTTCTGGAAATGAAAATCATAGCCAAGGGTAAAGCTGCCCATGCAGGTTGGAAGTGGAAGGGCATTAATGCCATAGAAAAGATGGCAAAAGTTATCGAAATTCTAAATGAACTTCAAGGTGAACTTCTGCAGGAACCCTCAAAAATTGAAGGAATACCCTGTACCGGCATAAACATAGGAAAAATCGCAGGTGGCACCAAGTCCAATGTTGTACCTGATTATGCTGAAATTGAAATAGACATTAGAGTGATGCCTGAACACACCATTGAAGAAATCAGCCAAAGGGTGCATGCTAAAATTAAACTTCTTCAGGAAAAAGACCCAGAAGCGGAATACATTATTGAGGAGAACAAGGAGACCAGTATTCCTCCCACAATTATTCCTTTAGACAGCCCCCTCATTGCAAGTCTGCAAAGGGCTGTGCATTTTGTGGAGGGAAAGAATCTGCCGGTTTTAGGGGTCCCCATTCAATCCGATGCGCGTTGGCTGTTGGATGCAGGAATTCAAGCAATAAACTACGGCCCTGGCACTCCTGACAACAAAGTTCATGGGGTAAATGAATACATTGAAATAGATAATCTAATCACTTCCACAAAGGTCTTGGCAGCCATGGCAGCAGAGTTATTGGTAGTTACTTAATTACTTTCCAAACAAATGTTCTATAAATATATTGGAAAAATTGCTCAAATTAGTGCAATATTTTGCATAATGCATATAATTGCATACTAATAACAGGAACCAAGGCGCCTGTTATTAGTTTTTTTTATATCTATTATGAAAAAAATCATATTTACAGGCAGGATTACGGTTAAGTCGTATAGAATACTTAAATACCCGTCATAAATAAATTTTATTTTGCATATGCTTGTTACAAAAAGAACTATTAATGAGCAGTATGCCCGGCATATGCTTGCAGCAAAAATAGAGATACAGGGTAAATGAAAGTTGGGAGGAGGGGGTATTCCAGTAAAAGAGAAAGGTTAGAAGTGTGTGGGTTTATTGAAGTTTGTGGTTTATGTTTTGGTGATTTGTGGGTTAGGTTTTTGTGAGTATTTGAAACTTGTGTGGATTGGTGAAATTTTAAATTAGGAGGGTGAAGGCCTTGAGTCAGAACGCACAGAAAAGACCTATTTTTGAAGGTATTTTTTCTAAGGAAGACTGGTTTGTTGTCTGGTTAGGTTTTGGTATTATTGTTCTTGGCGCCCTTGGCATACTTCCCAAAACTGTTCTTCCCGCAAGATGGGGCAGGGAAGGCGGTTTTGACATACTTACATCTATTCCCGCCAATATCATAGGCGGAATTGTTGTTACAGGGATTATCTGCTTAATCATCTTTAGTATTTCAATGTTTTTTACAAATAGGAAGGAAATGCCTAAATTTGCCATGGCGTTTCCTGTTGTATTCTTAATAGCTATCCTTGCTTACATCCTAGGAAATTACAATCCATGGAGACATTATGGCTTTAATGATGTTATCTGGGCTCTTGCATTAGGTTTATTAATTAGTAATACAATTAGAACACCT
Organism: Bacillota bacterium; assembly: GCA_040756735.1. Taxonomy (GTDB): domain Bacteria; phylum Bacillota; class DSM-16504; order Desulfitibacterales; family Desulfitibacteraceae; genus JBFLYC01. Next base: position 106,562 of record JBFLYC010000005.1, read on the forward strand.
GACTTTGTTAAACCTGCAGTACGTACAGAGCTGTATATTAAGACAGGATTGGTTCTCCTGGGCGCATCTATTCTCTTTAACCGTATGATGGAATTGGGGGTATTGGGTTTAGGGGTTGCCTGGCTGGTAACGCCTATCGTAGTAATTTTCATGTACTGGTATTCCCAAAAGTTCCTGAAAATGCAGGATACTAGGGGTATGGCAATTACCATTGCTGCCGCCACTTCAGTTTGTGGTGTTTCAGCGGCTATTGCAGCCGGCACAGCTGCAAAAGCCAGAAAAGAAGAAATATCCCTTGCCATTTCAGTTACTCTTATCTTTACCGTTTTAATGATGATCGGTATGCCTGCCTTGGTTGTGGCAATTGGCATGGATCCCATTGTGGGAGCTGCCTGGATGGGTGGTACAATTGACTCTACAGGCGCTGTTGTTGCAGCAGGCGCCATGCTTGGCGAAGATGCCATGCAGGTAGCATCAGTTATTAAGATGATCCAGAATATCTTGATTGGTGTTATTGCATTCTTTGTCGCCGTGTACTGGGTTATTGCTTATGAAGGTAAATCTGCTTCAGAAGCAAACGTAGGGGCATCTGAGATTTGGTTCCGTATGCCAAAGTTCATCATCGGTTTTGTTGCTGCATCTTTAATTTTCTCATTCATACTTCCTAGTGAAACAGTGAGCAGCACACTAAGTATAGTAAATGGCTACCGGGGCTTTTTCTTTACTCTGGCCTTTGTAAGTATCGGCCTTGAATCCAACTTTGCTGATATGGCTAAACTTGTTAAGGGCGGCAAGCCGTTAACCCTGTACATTATCGGCCAATCCTTCAACCTGGTATTAACACTAATCGCAGCATACATCTTCTTCAGCGGCAATTTCTTCTCACTGCCATTTTAATGAGAAAGTAACCTTTAGAAATTAGACATAGAAAGCATCAGAAATGGTGAAATCCCATAGAATAGGGTTAACCTGTTTTATGGGATTTACTTTTATGGGATAATTATTTTGGGCTAATCAATTATTTAGTCGCTTTTTTAAAGGAAATCATGGCGGTGTTGGAGAAGAATAATAAGGTCAGGGGACACACCTCCCTTGTAAGCGTAAACTCTTGGTTTGGAGGAATGTCCCCAACGTAGGTCAGGGGACACACCTCCCTCGTAAGCGTAAACGCTTGGTTTGGAGGAATGTCCCCAACGTAGGTCAGGGGACACACCTCCCATTATTGGAGGTGAGA
>JBFLYC010000005.1:107895-155532 GCA_040756735.1 Bacillota bacterium
CTTGGTTTGGAGGAATGTCCCCAACGTAGGTCAGGGGACACACCTCCCTCGTAAGCGTAAACGCTTGGTTTGGAGGAATGTCCCCAACGTAGGTCAGGGGACACACCTCCCATTATTGGAGGTGAGAAGTTAGAGGTAAGAGGTTGGATTTAAGTATTGCTTCGAAGCATCTCTAGAGGTCTCACATCTAACATCCCACTTCCCACTTCTAGTATTGAGGAATGTCCCCAATAATAATAGGAGGTGGCAATAAATGAGTATAGACATCAAAGCGAAGGAACTAGCAGATGCAGTTAAAGAAAGCGAGGAATTTAAAAACTTAACATCTGCTCATGCAAGGTTGAAGATTGACATAAGCGCTCAAGATTTGATCAGGCAGATCCAAAAGCTGCAGGAAAAAGCCTTTGAAGCACAGAGGCAGGGGACGCCTGCAGACAAATCGATAATTGATCAGTTGAAGGCTCTTGAAGTTACTGCCCAGCAAAATGATACCTTGAACAAACTCTTTAAAGCTCAAGAAAAGTTCAATATGTTGATGCATAATGTAAGCGAAAAAATCAGCTCTGAATTATATAAATAAATTGATAGTACAATTCTCGGTAAGAAGCAGGATAATTATTATTCTGCTTCTTTTATATTCCAGCATAATAATCCTTTAGCCACACAAAATAGGTTTAGATTATTTCATAATGGAGCAAATGTTTATGGCTAAACCAAGAATTGGCACACTGAAGGTGGCAGCAGCATATATCGGTACCATAGTAGGAGCCGGTTTTGCTTCCGGGCAGGAGATCCTCCAGTTTTTCGGCTTTTTTGGTGGATATGGTTTATTTGGCTTGATATTGTCCGGAATTTTCTTCTCTCTTTTTGGCTATATGCTGCTGGATTTAGGGAGGAGGTTGAAAGCAGATTCCCACCTGCCTGTAATAAAGTTTGCTGGAGGAAAATACATAGGTACCGCAATAGATTATGTAATAACGTTTTTTTTATTTGGCGCACTAACTGTTATGGCAGCTGGAGCGGGTGCTCTTTTCAGCGAACAATTTGGACTGCCCAGTTTATTAGGCAGCGGTATGCTGATGCTGATTACCCTGGTCACCGTCTTATTGGGGATTACAGGTGTGATTAATGCAATTGCCTTTGTTACTCCGGTTTTATTAGCTGCTGTATTCTTGGTTGCAGTATTATCCTTTACTTCGGCAGGCTTTGATTTGAGCAATCTGGCTGCTGCAAGGCTGGGTAACCCTACCGTTCCATTTTGGTCTATAGCCGCTTTTTTGTATGTGTCATATAATCTAGTTGTAGCTGTAGCAGTGTTGGCTCCCTTAGGAAATGAAGCAGGCAATCAAAGAATCCTCCGGGCTGGCGCTGTTTGGGGTGGTATTGGTCTGGCATTGGGCGCAGGAGCCATTTATCTGTCTGTAATAGTTCACATGCCCCGGGCAGGAGAGTTTGCAATTCCAATGATCTATGTTGTGTCACAGATTTCACCATTAGTTCAATTATTTTATGCATTGGTTCTTTTTGCTGAGGTTTATACTACAGCTGTTGGCAGTCTTTATGGGTTTTCTGCAAGGCTGATATCCCCAAAACACCCTAACAGTTGGAAGTATATAACTGGTACTACCGTAGCAGCCCTTGCAGCAAGTCTGGTCGGATTTACTAATCTGGTCAGGTATTTATTTCCTGCTGTAGGCATAATGGGTATCCTTATGATTGGGGCTGTGTCATGGGTGTATGTTAAAGAATTATTTGTTGGTTTGGCCCTCATCAGGGGTGTTCCGGAAGCGGCTCGTAAAAGGGTAGGGCCAGAACAGGAAGTAGAAAAGGAAGTTCCCAAAGAAGAGAAAAGTTCTAATGAATAATTAAAGAGGACATGCTTCTCCTAAAAGTGTAACTTAGGAGCATATGCCCAAATAAAAATAACTGGGGAATCAGGGCCGCCAGCTAAGCTGGTGTTTTGCTTAATACAATTGCTTAATACAATTAAGAAAGGGTGGAACATGGCCACCCTTTTTAGATGATTTTACATCACCGATGCTTTCTTTCCGGTCAAATATGAGTCAATTCTATTTAAACATTCATATATATTTTCCATGGAGGTTACATATGACAGGCGAAGATAATTCTGGCCGTAAATCCCAAAACTGCCGCCATCCAAAGTTGCCACCCCTGCTTTTTCTAAAAGTTCACCTGCCAGGACAGAACTCGGCTTACCTGTGCCGCTGACATTTGGAAAGGCATAAAAAGCCCCTTTGGGTTTGTGGCATTTTAATCCTGGAATAGAATTCAGCCCGTCTACCAAAACGTCTCTTCTTTTAACATATTCCTGGACCATTTTTTTTGTTTCTCCGTGACAGCTTAATAATGCTTCAACCCCTGCCATCTGAACAAAAGGTGGAGTACAGCTGTTTGAGTTAATTACCAGTCTGGTGATTTGCTGGGCTAGTTCCTGCGGCATAAGTCCGTAACCCAACCTCCAACCTGTCATGGAAAATGTCTTGGAAAAACCGTCTACTACAACTGTCCTTTCCTTCATTCCTGGAAAGGAAGCTATGGAAAGGGGCTCCTCTTCATAATAAATTTTATTATAAACTTCATCAGACATAACCAGAATGTCATGTTCTATGCAGAGATTAGCTATTTCCTCCAATTCCCTTCTGCCTAAAATTCCGCCGGTAGGGTTGTGAGGAGAGTTTAGTATCAGCATTTTAGTCTTGGGGCTAATAAGTTTAGCCAGCTTACCTGTGTCTATAGTAAAGTTACCCTCAATTTCCTCAATGGGAATTGGTACGGGTATTCCACCGCTGAAGCGGATAATAGATTCATATATAGGGAAACCGGGATTGGGATAGATTATTTCATCACCAGGATTTACGCAGGCCATGAGGGTAAAAAATAATATGGGTTTTGCGCCCGGGACAACTACAACTTCATTGGCATTATATTTTACATCTCTAATCCTACTGCTGTAATCAGCAATTATTTCTTGCACGGAAGCAAGCCCCCCTGCGGGGCAGTACTTGGTATGTCCCTGGTTCATGGCCTTCACTGCGGCCCCAATAACCTTGGGTGGAGTTGCAAAATCAGGTTCGCCTATTTCCATATGTATTACTTTAAAACCCTGGCTTTCGAGCTTTTTTGCCCTTGCCAGGACTTCAAAGGCTGATTCTGTTCCTAATAAGGACAGCCTATCCGCCAAAAATCTTTTCATCTTTTTACACCGCCTTAAGCATGCCGTTTATTGGCTATAATAAAAAAAACCTGGTAGCGCATATAAGGACTAATGTCTATTCATGGAGGACACCAGGCTTAATTATAGTTATTTTAGTGACAGAGGGGGGGTTTGTCAAGAGATATTGACCAAATAAATTTTTAAATATTTTTAGGGTATATTTTTATGGCTGTAGTTCTTGGCAAATGGTTTGCCAAGGGTGTGGTAAAATACTCCGATTCAGTTTAGAATTAGTTTAAATAGAAGGGAAACTTATTTAAAGGTAAAAGAAAATTAAAGAAAGAAAAGGTGAGTGTTATGAAGTTAATGGACCAGGCCAGGCAGCTGCTTCATGAATTTAAAGGGGAATCATATGTTTTTGGTAATGGAGTATTAAAAGAATCCGGCAAACTAGTCTCTAAATTGGGCCAAAGACCAATGATGGTGGCAAATGATAGTAAATGGTATGAGCCTACAATTAATGTAGTCACAAAATCCATAGAGGACCAGGGTTTAAGCCTTTTAGGAAATAGAGTAGTCCCTGGATCTAGGCCAAACAGTCCCAGGGAGGATGTGCGGAGGATACAACAATCCATTGAGGAATTTAAACCGGACTGCCTGGTTGCTCTTGGCGGGGGCTCTACCATCGACGCAGTAAAGGGGGCAAATGTGCTGTACAGTTTAGCTGGGTACAGCAGCGATTTTGAAACATACTTTGGTGTGGGAGAAGTAACCAAGGTCATAAGCGAAACCGGCACAAAACTTTTACCCATGCTGGCTATCCAAACTGCAGCCAGTTCGGGTGCCCATCTGACCAAATATTCAAATATTACCGATTTGGCTACCGGCCAAAAGAAACTCATTGTTGATGAGGCTATTGTACCGGAAAGGGCGCTATTTGATTATGATGTCACAAAGTCCATGCATCCTTCTTTAACTGTAGATGGAGCCTTTGATGGGTTAGCTCATTGTCTTGAAGTATTTTATGGAGCAGGGGATAAGAACTTTGCAAAGCTTAAAGACATAGCCATTGCAGGCATTGATCTGATTGTGCAAAACGTGGAAAAAGTCTATAACAATCCAGAGGATGAGGCAGGCAGGGAGGCCTTGGGGTTAGGCACTGACCTTGGGGGATATGCAATTATGCTTGGCGGAACCAATGGAGCCCATTTAACCAGTTTTTCATTAGTGGACATTGCCAGCCACGGAAGGGCATGTGCAATCATGAACCCCTATTATACAGTATTTTTCGCTCCTGCCATAGAACGCCAGCTGCACCTCTTGGCAGATATCTTTATTGATGCTGGCCTAATGGCAAATGGAGCCAGGGCTTTTTCGGGAAGAGATTTAGGAATAGCCGTTGCAGAGGCAATGAGGGAGCTTGCCCGTAGGGTCGGTTTTCCTGTAACCCTTTCGGAGCTGCAAGGATTTAGTGACCTCCATATCCAAAGGGCTTTGAATGCAGCCAAGAATCCCCAGCTGGAAATGAAGCTGAAAAATATGCCTGTTCCTCTCACAGCATCCATGGTTGATGAGTACATGGGACCGGTTTTGGATGCTGCAAAAACAGGTGATTTTGCTGTGATTAAAAACCTTAATTTTTAAGATGAAAAAGCGGTATCAGTTTAACATCTTCTCTAATTCACTGTATGGTATTTTAAATTTTTCAGAGAGTCCTGTAAGGATAATTTGTGTATCTATGATTTTATGGCGATATTCTTGCTGAATATTTTTTAAGAAATCAATTAAGGCCTTTTCGCCAATTTTGTCCTCAATTTTCAGCCAAAAATTGGCTCCTTTTAAATAGACCATCTGCCTATAAACTGTTTCAGAAGGGAAATCTTTTATATGTTTAACCATGGATTGTCCTGAATACTTTTGGTCAGCCAGGGCAAAGTAAGCTTTATATAGTAATGCTGCAGGTAAATGCCTGGATTTGCAGTACTTGTAAGCTGAGTAATTGGCCAGACTTTCATCTATCCAGCTTTCCGTGATCTGGTCGTTACCGACTAATGTATGCCACCATTGATGGGATATCTCATGGGCAAGTGTGAATACATTGATATTTTCATCCTGATTCAAAAATATTATCCCGGAAAATTCCATCCCTTTAAAGTTGTTCAGGGGCACATCTATAATGGTCATGCTTGGGTAGGGATAGTATCCATATCTATTTTGATAAAATATAAAGGTATCCACAGCAATTTCCAGCAATTCAGGTCGTGGTGTCTTATAGTAATAAGAAATTTCCAGCCTGTTGCTGAGCTTGAAGGATGTTTTTTTGAAGGGCCCCAGGACAAGGGTTAAATCCCTCACAGGCGGAGTGGTTAAACTGTAATATTGACCATTATAGGTACTTGGAAATGGAGTAACTAAATATTCATCAGTATAAAACTCTAAATTAAATTGGGCGGACTCGAAATAATATGGATCGGCATAGTCTACCCATTGAAAGTCTATCCACCTTCCATCTTTCCTGGGGGCCAGCACAGGATACCATAATGCTAGCAGTGTTATGTCATCATATTTTCCAAAGCGGGTAAAGTTATTTTTATAATGTGTCTCAAATTCAACGTAAATTGAGGCAGAATCCCCTTCAGTTAAACTGTCAGGCAGCTGCAACACTATTTTTTCCAGGCTTTGCTCAAGGGGAACCGGGTTATGGTTAAATAGTATTGATTTTACCTTGATATTTTCTTTGCCCTGCAAATTGGCAGGCAGGTTTAACTGGAGTTTATTTAAATCTTCTCCCCAGCTATTTGTGAAGATTATTTCTAAAGCTCCCTCCAAGTAAGTACCCTTGTCTTGGACCTGCAGTGTATACACCGGGTATTCCTTAAAGGGATATTCCTTAGATGGGATTTCCGGGTGGTTTTCTGGAGTTGTCATTTCTTCTTGTGCTAAGGTGTCAGATTTAGTGAACAGACTTAAAAAAGCCGGGGACAGGGGAAGAACAAAGGAACAAGTTATACTTATGAGCATTAGCAAAAAACAAGTGATGGCGATTTTTTTCATGGCTGCCCCCTGATAGTCTGAATTATGTACTAAGAAATGCGCCAAAATAAACTTATAGACGAAATACAGAAGTCAGAATACATCGCTACGCCACGGGGACGGTTCCATCGTCTTTCCTTCGGACCTTCGCTGCGCTACGGTGACGCTCGAACCGTCCCCATGGCTCCGCTAATTGCTAAATTTCGTTGTAGTAATAGTCAGTTAAAATTAAAACAGTAAAAAAGTAGCATAAGTCTATACCTTGGCAAGCACTAAATAATTCTGGTATTTTTGACCCATTTCTTCTATAATAGAACATAACAATAAAAATAAAAATAAATAAAAATAAATTCAGGAGTATGATTTAATGACGAAAATGTCCTTTGATAAGGAGTTTTTTTATCCCACACTGATTTTTTTTATCATAACTGTTTTAGTTTACCTATGGCAACCTATTGCAGCTATTTTTTTTGCAATACTAACAGCAGGGGCGGCGCTATTTTTTAGGGATCCGCATAGAGATATTCCAGAAGACCAGGACATTATTGTTTCTCCTGCTGATGGCACCATCTTGGGAGTTACTGAGGTTGAGGAAAAAGACTACTTTAAGACTAGGGTAAAAAAGGTTTCAATATTTTTATCGGTATTAGATGTGCATATTAATAGGTCTCCTATTAAAGGTACGGTTGCAAAAGTAAGATATGTGCCCGGCAAGTTTTTAGCCGCATACAAACAAGAGGCTGCAGTTTGCAATGAGCAAAATATGGTATTCATAGAAGGGGAGAAATTCCCTGTACTTGTGGTTCAAATTGCAGGTTTTATTGCCAGGAGGATTGTTTGTAGAGTTCAAGAGGGGGTCGAGTTAGAAAGAGGCCAGAGGTTCGGTCTTATAAGGTTTGGGTCTTGTACTGAATTGTATGTACCCATTGGTACTGAGATCGAAGTCAAAAAGGGAGATAAAGTACGTGGAGGAGAAACTATTATTGGGAGGTGGAAGGGTGAATAATAAAGCTTGGTTGCCTAATACGGTTACACTGACTAATCTAGTCTTGGGGTTTTATGCAATTATATTAATCATGAGAGAGCAATTTGTTGTGGCAGCCTTTTTGGTCTTTATTGGTATGGTTTTAGATGGCATTGATGGTCGTTTAGCAAGGAAAATAGCTGGTCACAATCCTCTTGGAAAGGATTTAGATTCACTGGCAGACTTGATTTCCTTTGGGGTTACACCAGCTCTTTTAATATACCAGGTACACCTGATAGATTTTGGTATTCTAGGGATTGTTGCTGCAGTGATTTTCCCTGTGTGCGGAGCAGTACGGTTAGCCCGCTTTAATGCTATGGACAGCGAGCAGTCTCCAGATTATTTCTGTGGACTGCCTATTACTGCCGGCGGAGGCGTGTTGATTTCTTTTATCCTGGCGGGAGCTGCTTTTCCCAGCGGCCTGTTTATACCTATAATGCTGCTGGTTGCTTATTTAATGATTAGCACTGTAAAATATCCTAACTTTAAAAGGGCTACTCCCTTTCAGTCGAAATTCATCATTGTTTTCATTGCGGTATGCTTGCTCATATCTTTGACCAGGCCAAATACCATGTTGATGAATATGCTTATAGGATATGTCAGCCTGGGAATATTATTGCGTTTTGTGCCCATACCAAAGCTTACGCGCCTATTTTATACCAGTTGACACGGATCAGGTTCAGGAAACTGCAGAAATCAGCCTAAAGGCCTAGAGGTCCTTCTGTTGCATTATGAACAGGAGGATTTTTATTTTGCAGATTTTATTCCAGATTTTATTCGTTATGGGTACTTGGGTTATGCTTGGAAATTTGATACTATAAGAGTCAGAGGTTAGGAGGCTAATTCTAAATACCTCAATAATATTGGGGGGTGGATCGGAAGGATCGGACAGACTCTAAATCTGTAGAGCCGGGTGGAACTCCCGGACTCCCCGCCAAACTGTCAGCAACCGGGTGACTAGAAAAGTCGCCCTTCTTTGCATATTACTACAGCGAAAGGTTACTTATTTCTTAATACGCCATGGGAATACGCCATGGGGACGGTTCCATCGTCTTCCCTTCGGACCTTCGCTGCGCTATGATGACGCTCGAACCGTCCCCATGGCTCCGCTAATTGCTAAATTTCGCTGTAGTATTATGACCTAAAAGAAAGAATTAGTAAGAAGAACTGTAGAGGATGATGGACGTGGATGTTGCCTGGACTGTTTCCCAAAAGCAAAGGTTAAAGGAATTAAATGCATCTCTAGAAGAGCAGGATATGCTCTTTGAAAATGCAGCAGAGCGTGACCAGTGCTTTCAAAAGATTGAGCGGGCGCTGATAGATAAAGGCAAGGAACGGTTGGAGGATTTAAGGGTTGTCAAGAAGCGGCCATCCTTGTCTATTCTGGAAAATAAGTTGGCCCAGGCATTGACAGGGGCTGGATTTGTCCAGGTGGTAACTCCTATTATTTTAGCCAGGGGACTGCTTGCAAAAATGACTATCACAGATGGTCATCCCCTGCATAAACAGGTTTTTTGGCTGGATGAGAAAAGGTGCCTGCGGCCCATGCTGGCTCCTAATCTATATTTTCTTCTAAAGGACCTGGTGCGATTATGGGAAAAGCCTATCCGCATATTTGAGGTGGGTCCTTGTTTTCGAAAGGAATCCCATGGCGCTCTGCATATGAATGAGTTTACCATGCTTAACCTTGTTGAGTTGGGATTGCCCCAGGAGCAGAGATTTGAAAGACTTAGGGAACTAGCTGAGCTGGTAATGGATGCTGCAGGCATTAAAGAATATAGTCTGCAGTCAGAGCAATCTGAAGTTTATGGTGACACCATAGATGTGGTGGCCGGGGGAATTGAACTGGGGTCAGGAGCTATGGGACCGCACTTGCTGGATAGCGCGTGGGATATTTATGATGCATGGGTAGGCATTGGTTTCGGTTTGGAGCGCTTGCTTGCAGTAAACGAAGGCAGTCAGAGTGTGCAGAGGATGGGACGGAGCTTGACTTACTTGGATAGTGTACGTTTAAATATTTGATTATAGAAGAAGGTGTTCAGGTGCCAGGACATGTAGATGAATCAAAATTAAATGATATTCTTGAAAAGGCTGAAAGAGCAGCCATATTAACACAAGAAGAAATTATTTATTTGCTTGAGCTGCAGGATAAAGTACAGGTGGAAAAAGTATTTCAAACAGCAAGGAATATCCGCCGGCGTTTCTTTTCCAATAAGATATTCATGTATGGTTTTATCTATTTTTCTACTTTCTGCAGAAACGACTGCACATTTTGTTTTTATAGAAAGTCAAATGATGTATCTGTGAGGTATCATAAAACAGAAGCTGAAATCATGGAAACTGCTCACAGTTTAACAGAATCAGGGGTTCATCTCCTTGATTTGACAATGGGTGAAGACCCCAGGTATTTTTCACAGGGCTTTAAAGAATTGCTGGAGTTGGTTACACGTATCAAAAAGGTATCCAACCTTCCCTTGATGATATCTCCTGGGTTAGTCCCTGTAGAAACTCTAGATGAGTTTAAAAAAGCAGGCATTAATTGGTATGCATGCTATCAAGAAACACACAACCGCCAGTTATATGAAAGGTTAAGGGTCGGACAAAGCTTTGATAATCGCCTCAAAATCAAGCTGCTGGCCAGGGAAAGAGGTCTGCTGGTAGAAGAGGGCCTTCTCACAGGAGTCGGGGAAACAGTACAGGATCTAGCTGAATCCCTGGCCTTCATGAAATTGTTGTCAGCAGACCAGGTCAGGGTCATGTCCTTTGTGCCCCAAAAGGGAACCCCCATGGAAGGCTTAAGTTCCCCTTCTTTCTTGCGAGAGCTATTAATGATCGCTGTCATGCGCCTGGTATTTCCCGATAAATTGATACCTGCCTCCTTGGATGTGGACGGTATTGCAGGATTAAAAGAGCGTCTGGATGCGGGGGCAAACGTTGTGACTTCCCTAATTCCTCCCAGTACAGGTTTTGCGGGCGTTTCTCAAAGTACTTTAGATATAGATGAAGGGCACAGGACAGTACAAGGAATACTGCCAATACTGGAAAGCTGCAAGCTGGAGCCAGCCCATGCAAGGGAATATGCACAATGGGTTAAGCAAAGGCAGACAGATATCAGCATGACAAAAAGGGAAGGTGTAGGACTGTGCGGGTAGCAGTTGTAGGGGGCAGACTTCAAGGTGTGGAAGCTTGTTACCTGGCAAAGAAGGCTGGCTGGGAAGTGGTACTTGTGGACAAGGAAGCAAATGTCCCTGCATCAGGCTTGTGTGATGAGTTTCACTGTTTAGATGTTGTTAAGCTGGACAACCAATTGGCTGCAATTATTAAAGGTGTGGATCTTGTTCTTCCGGCATTTGAGAACTGGACAGCTTTGGCATTGCTTAATGATGTATGCTTTAAGGAAGGCATACCTTGCGCTTTTGACTTGGATGCTTATGCCATTTCTTCTTCAAAGTTGAAATCTGATAAGCTATTTGCTGAAATTGGCGTGCCTGCGCCAACTCCCTGGCCTAAATGTTCCTTTCCTGTTATTATTAAGCCCTCAGGTTTAAGCGGAAGTGAAGGCGTTTTAAAGGCACATGATATGCACCAGTACAATTTGCTTGCAAGCAGGCTGGCTTTAGATGAAAGCTCTTGGGTTGTGCAGGAATTCTTGGATGGCCCGTCATACTCGGTAGAGGTAATTGGGAGGCCGGGTAACTATAAGGTCCTGCAGGTTACCGAACTTTTCATGGATGCCCGCTATGACTGCAAGAGGGTCATAGCTCCTGCCAGTTTATCAGAAGCAGACAAGGAGCAATTTGCGCAGATAACCCTGAAAATTGCCCAGGCTGTAAAATTAAGGGGCATCATGGATGTAGAGGTTATTTTGCACAATGGGGAATTAAAAGTCTTAGAGATTGATGCCAGGCTCCCCAGCCAAACTCCAACTGTCGTATACAAGTCAGCAGGTCTTAACATGGTTGACGTACTTGGGGAATTGTTTGTCAATGGATGCAGCTTGCAGGATTTAAAGATAAATGAAAAGGCAGGGGCAATTTTTGAACACATTCGAGTATCTCCTGGCAAAATGGAGGTTTTAGGTGAACATATCATGGGGGAGGCCGGACCGCTCTTTCTTATTAACGACTTTTTTGGAGCTGATGAGGCAATAACTAATTATGCACCAGGTAAAGAATACTGGGCTGCCACGTTAATTGTTTCCGGTGATAATCGTAAATTAGCCTGGGATAAAAGGCGCCGTGTCGTTGAAAGGCTGAAAAATGAGTTTGCTATCCTTGAATACGAAGATTTAGATCCAGTGGTAGAAGATGGAGAAAGGTTTTTATGACCAGATTGTGTACTGAAGACATCAGCCATATAGCCAATAATTTAATAACTTACAATAATGAGCTGATTGCCAAGACAGGCTGCTCTTTGGCTCAGATTGCAGAGCATGCAGTAGGCATTGACAACAGCAGCCTGTGTTTAAAACATCATAAGGCTGCTGTAATCCCTATGACATCTGGCCAGGGTATTATTGGCGGCTTTGCCTCTACGGTGGCAAGTATTGTAAACTTTCTGGGAGTTCCTGCTGTTGTCACTGAAAACACAGATGCCGCCGGGTTAGCTGAAGCCTATCAAAAAAAGGCCAGCCTCATCCTGTTGGCAGATGACCTGTGTTTTATCTGTATTAACCTTTTATCTGGCAAAGTGGTTGATAATTCTGAGGCTACCGGTAAAGGCTATGCTGTTGCCCTTGATAAAATGGTTAAAATGAATAGAATGGCGGGTGGCTTAAAGGGCCAAAATGTATTATTGGTAGGGGCAGGCAGGGTAGGAAAGAGTGCAGCCTCAACAATGGCCAAACTAGGCGCATGTTTAGGTGTTTATGAGATCAGGGCTGAGGCGAAAGCTGCTCTTATCAAGGAAATTACAATCAGGTATAAGTCTCCGGTCAAAGAGGAAAACTGTTTGCATGATGCGCTGGACCGGTATCATTTAATTTTTGATGCTTCCCCTATCCCGGGCTTTATTGATATAGAACATGTGGGTGAGGGGACTTTTATCGCTGCTGCGGGTATGCCCCTTGGGGTAACTGCCGGGGCGTATGCGAGGGTGTCTAAAAGAATTTTGCATGACCCCTTGCAGATAGGTGTGGCGGCCATGGTTTTTGAAGCCCTAAATTAAGCCTTGCGTTTGGGGGGTGATGGTGTGGCAGATAAGGAAGCAAAAAAGCGGTACTATCGTAAGCGAGTTGACTTTTTCAGACTTATACAGAAAATAAAAATATGGCCCTCACGTAAAGGGGTTCTTCATGGCATCAAGTCAATAAATATCATGGGCAGCAAGGCAGAAATTGTAACACACTGCAATGAAAGGTTCATCATCAGCAATTCGAAAAAAAGCCGCGCTGCCAGGTGGGTCCGCAACAAGCTCTTTTTTAGTACGTGCAAAGTATGTAAGATACCTCCTTGGAAGCTGGAGAAGTATTCTTCCACATACTTCAGCCAGCATGTAGGTTCAGAGCTTTATGAAAATCCAGGTGCAAGAGCAGGGGGGAACTCCAGATGACGCTAGAAGTCGGACAAAAACCCTGCCACAAACCCGTCAAAAAACCTTTCCGCCAAACATATATTCGTGTGCAATAAAGGCATACGAACACATGTTTGAAGGGAGGCGAGAACTTGGAAGAAACTGCTATATATTCCAGAAGTTAATAGAATTAGAATAGAGAAAGCACAAAAAAAGAGAGAGAAAGAGTTGCTAAAACCTTTCCAATCCAGGAAGGAGATACCGGAACCCAAGCTGTTCCCACCCCTGCCTTCGGGCCAGGGGATAGAGGCGCTGTGTCCGCGCCTACCCTGTTAAGCGTTGTCTGAAAAGGCTTCGATACGGGGAAACCCTCACTTCAACGATGCTTTCGTAAGTGGGGGAGGTTCATGCTGAAAATGCAGTTAATGGAGTAAATAAAATCCTGGATGCTCTTCAAAAAAGATAATATTGTGATATCTCAACCCGTATCAAAGATACTGCCGGGTTTTGTATAAGGAGTAAAATTTACTTGTCAAACTTTTAATGCTATATGCTATAGTAGTTATGTAAAATGCTTATGAGTTATTTATTTCAAAACACCTTTGCTCACATAAAAATAGTATTTTAATATCAGTTGAGGAGATTATGCTATGACTGTTGTCAAAAACAATAAGCTTGAGATTGTTAATAAGATTATTAATCAGATAGATATAGACCATGTAGCGAGAATAGCTCAGGACTTAATAAGAATACCCAGTCCCAACCCGCCTGGGCATGAGGCAAGGGTCGCCGATTATGTGATAGCGTATTTAGAAAGTAAAGGTATTACCCCTTATACTCAGAAATTGTTTCCTGAACGGTATAATGTAGTAGCCAGGTTAAAGGGAGAGGGATCTGCTCCCCCATTGTTGTTCTCCTGCCACATGGATGTTGTTCCTGTTAGTTCTTATGAAGCAAAAAGGTGGAAGTATGACCCCTTTGGAGGAGAAATAGAAGACGGGTTCTTGTATGGAAGAGGTGCGGCAGATGCTAAAGGAGGGTTAGCAGCTTTAATGACAGCTATAGGTTTACTTGCCGATAAAGGCATCAAGCCTCCCGGGGATATAATATTCGCAGCTACAGTTGATGAAGAGAACTTAATGAGAGGGGCTAAAGCCCTAGTTGAAAGCTCATTAATATCTGACGCTGCCAGAGCCATCTGCTGTGAGCCAACTAACCTGCAAATACAAACATGCTCCAAGGGCAGGATGTGGGCTGAAATAACTGTACATGGACAAACAGCCCATGCCTCTATCCGAGGAGCTGGTAAAAACGCTATTTACAGGGCTCTAAAGCTAATGGACAAGATGGAAAGCCATGAAATAAATCATGAAAAGCACCCTTATCTAGGGGAAGCCTTCTGGCAAACTACCATGATCCAGGGTGGCGTTGAAAGAGGCATTATTCCTGATCATTGTACTTTGAATGTGGATGTGAGGCTGCTTCCAGGCCAAACTCCCGATGATATCTGGAAGGAAATGAATTATATATTTGCAGAAATCAAGAAGGAAATTTCTGACTTTAGCGCTGAAATCAGTGAATTGGAGCGCAGGGAACCTTGGGAGCTATCATTGGATGATCAAATAGTACGCTCTGTTGCTAATGCTTGTCAAGTTGCAGGTCAGCCGTTAGTATATTCAGGTTATATTGGTACTGCTGAGTGTACCATCTACAAGCGAGCAGGTATTGATGGTTTGATATTTGGACCTGGAATTCTTGACAATAATGCTTACAAAGAGAACGAAAGGGTCTCGCTGCAGCAGTTGGTTCAAGCTGCAAGAATCTATGCTGCTACTATGGTTACATGGGAGTTCTGACAGCCTGTTTAAATCTACCGATCTGGGGATGAGGACAATGAACGAAAATGGCCTTGACCTGTTGCATTATATAGAACAAGATAAAATGCTGCAAATCATAGAGAGTTTTACTCAAGCTACTGATATCGCTATTGATATCAATGATAACTTGGGTTTTCCGGTGGTTGAGCATAATTATTATACGGGTTTTTGTAAATACATTAGGTCTACAGAAAAAGGATTTAGGAACTGCATTGAATCTAACGCAAATGTTGGTTATCATTCTGCAAACAAGGGGCAAGTAGCTATAGCTCCTTGCCATGCCGGACCGCTGGTAATGGCACTGCCTATCATGCTTGAGGGGGTTTTCTTGGGTTCAATAACATGCTGTCCTCTACATCTTCAAAAACCTGATGAAAATACTATCAACAAAGTTCTTAAAACCGCAGATGAGCTGGAAATTGACAAAGATAAATTGGTTAAAGCTTTTAAGCGGATTAATGTTATAACCCATGAAAAGTGTACGGCAGTCTCCAATATGATCCAGCTGGTTATTAATTATATTACTGAGCTTATCTTTAGGACAAAGAAGCAAGAAGGCCAGTACATGCAAAAACTAAATGACATGTTAGAGGCCAAAACCAAAACAGAGCTTGAAAATAAATTGCGCCTGGCTGAATTGAAAAACCTGCAAGCTCAGATTCAACCACATTTTTTATTTAATACTCTCAATACCCTTACAGGGTTAATCACCCTCAATGAAAACCTAAAAGCTTTAGATGTAACGTATTCATTATCTGAAATATTAAGATACAACTTGGATAGCTGCGGAGAACTGGTTACACTGCAGGAGGAACTGCGTAATGTAGAGAACTACCTGCACATTAAAAAGATTAGGTTTGGAGATAGGTTAAATTACAAAGTTCAAGTTGCTCCAGAACTCATGGATGTTATGATGCCGTATCTTACTCTGCAACCTCTAGTAGAAAATGCTTGTGTGCACGGCTTAGAACCCAAGGAAGGTGAAGGATATATATTAATATCAGCACGCGACCTGGGAGATCAAGTTGAGCTTGTAGTGGAAGACAATGGCTTAGGCTTTCCTCCGACAATATTAAAAAATTTCCCTAAATCCCTGAGGGAGCTGGATAAGAATAACAGTATAGGATTAATTAATGTGCACAGCAGGCTGCAGTTATGTTTTGGCCGTGGTTTTGGATTAAAGCTTTCACGGAAAAGGGGTATAACAAAAGTAGGGCTGCTGCTTCCCGCCAAGAGGGGTGGATATAATGTATAGAATGATGATTGTTGAAGATGAAGAACTGGAGAGAATGGTTTTACGGAAACAATTAGAGGACAGTAACCTTCCCATCAAAATTGTAGGAGAAGCTGCTAATGGTAAAGAGGCTTTAAGGCTTGTAGATCTTGTTAACCCTCAGATTGTTTTGATGGATATTAAGATGCCTGGAATGGATGGGCTTGAAGCTACGAAGCTTATTAAGGAGAAAAATAATGATATAGAAATTGTCATCATTACGGCTTATAGTATATTTTCCTACTCTAGTCAAGCCATAAAACTTAGGGCTGCGGATTACCTTTTAAAGCCTGTTAGGCCTGAGGAACTAATTGCTGCGATTAATAGGGTAATAAGTTTTATTAGGGAAAAACCAGGAAGGCTTTCTGAGAACTTTGATGAAAAAGATAAAGCATCTCAGAAAGATGATGATACAAAAAAGATTAACGACAATCTATTAATCAATCAAATCAAAGAGCACATTAATGATAACTATGCCAAGCGTTTAACACTCAATGATTTAGCAGAGGTTGTCCATTATAACCCTTCGTATATAAGCAGTTTGTTTAAAAAGCATACAGGTCATGGCGTAATAGATTATATTACCGAAGTACGGCTGAATAAGGCAAAACAACTCTTGTTGGATACAAGTAGTTCCATGGATGAAATTGCTTACTTGGTTGGGCTAAATAATAACAGTTATTTTACGGCATTATTCAAGAAAAAAGAGGGGATGAACCCTTCCGAATACAGAAGGTTTTTCGCTAAATCACAAAGAACCCTAAAAGATTAAAACACAAGCTTTAAAAAATACTACAAACCTGTTTGGCGAACCGCTTAGCAGGTTTGTTTTAATTTAAGCCATGATAATTCTTATCCAAATATCTTATTATTTTCTAAAGATTTTATAAAAATGACACTACTAAGTAGCTAAAAATATCTTAAAAACATTAAGAAGTTTTATTAAGACCATTATTTTAATAAATGATAGAATTAATTTGAAGAGGCATCAAAGTTTAAACATGAAAAGTTTACGGATATAAGGAGGTGAGTGTAAAGAAATTGTGTTTTGCAAGGGTAAAGGTGTAATGAAATAATGAAAAAACTTAGGTAAAAATCCTTGATCGTCTGGGTGAAACAACAATACTGCTAGTTTTGGGATACAAAAGTTAGAATCTAGATCAAAGAAAAGTCCTCCTGTTCTTGTATTAAATACAAGGCAGGAGGAATATTTGGGACTTTAAAATTAATTTTAGTTAAAAAAATTATACCATTCTTTGGGGTTGTTGACAATTTGAAAGTGCTTATATCATTAATTTTATCTGAAATACTTATAAGAACAATATGTCAATTATATGTATATGCAACACTTTAACAGCGTTTATGCATTTTTGAGGAGGCGTATTAAATGATAGTAGGCGTGCCAAAAGAGATCAAGAACAACGAGAACCGTGTAGCAATTACACCCGCAGGCGTAGAATCCATGACAAGAAGCGGGCATGTAGTGTTAATAGAAACGAAAGCAGGAGAAGGCAGCGGATTTAGTAATGAGATGTATATGTCAGCAGGAGCAAAGATAATGGACAGTGCTGCAGAAGTATTTGCCCGGGCTGATATGATTATGAAAGTTAAAGAACCTCAGCCCAAAGAGTTTGACTACTTTAAAGAAGGACAAATTCTTTTTACCTACCTGCATGCAGCAGCAGAAGCAGAAGTGACAAAGACCTTAAAAGAAAAGAAAGTAGTCGGTATATCCTACGACACAGTGCAGTTAGCCGATGGTTCGCTGCCACTGCTAGCGCCCATGAGTGAAATAGCAGGACGGATGGCAACCCAGATAGGAGCACAGTATTTAGAAAAGCCAAAAGGCGGAAAAGGAGTTCTCTTAGGGGGAGTGCCCGGAGTACCTCCAGCACATGTGGTGGTCATAGGCGGCGGAGTAGTAGGAACAAATGCAGCCAAGATAGCAGTAGGCATGGGAGCAAGGGTTACCATTTTTGACATTAACCCTGTAAGACTCAGATACTTAGATGATATCTTCGGCAACAGGTTAGAAACAGTAATGTCAAGCAGCTATAGCATTAAAGAAGCAGTCAAGACAGCAGACCTTTTAATAGGAGCAGTATTAATACCAGGTTCAAAAGCGCCCCACCTGGTAACAGAAGATATGGTAAAAGAGATGAGCCCAGGTTCAGTGATAGTAGATGTAGCCATAGACCAGGGGGGATGTATTGAGACCATCGACAGGATAACCACCCATAGCGATCCCATATATGAGAAATACGGAGTAGTCCACTACAGTGTAGCTAATATGCCGGGAGCAGTGGCTCGGACATCAACCATAGCCCTGACCAATGTAACTTTGCCCTATGCCCTAAAGTTGGCCAACATGGGCTGGAAAGAAGCAGTAAAAGCTGATTGTTCCTTAGCTAAAGGAGTTAACATGGCAGACGGAAAAATCACCTACAAAGCAGTAGCAGACGATTTAGGGTATGAATATACACCTTTAAGTGAAGTTCTGTTGTAGTTTCTCTAAATTCAAAGGAACATTCCTTAATCTATAAGTAGGAAGTGACTTCTCACCTCCAGTTAAGGTATGTCCCCGTTCATCAAGAGAATTAAGGAGGCAAGAAAAATGGTAAATCAACAAGCATGGGACCCTAAAGAGTTGTCCAAACAGGATCTAGAGCACCTTTGGCACCACATCACCCAGCACCAGGCATTTCAAACTGCAGAACCCATGATCATAGTAGAAGGAAACGGGCTTATGCTAAAAGACCATCAAGGTAACGAATACCTGGACGCCGTATCGGGAGGCGTATGGTGCGTAAACGTGGGATACGGCAGAGAAAGCATAGCTAAAGCAGTCTATGACCAATTAGTGACGATGCCATATTATGCCCTGGCCTTCGGCAACCCACCGGCCATTATGCTGGCAGAAAAGCTGACCCAGCTTTTGCCAAAGCTGCAGAAGGTGTTTTTCTCAAACAGCGGTTCCGAAGCAAACGAAAAAGCCTTTAAAATGACCAGGCAGTATATGCGCTTAAAATACCAAAATAAAGATAAGTACAAGATAATTTACCGGAATAGAGATTACCATGGAACCACCATGGCAGCCCTGAGCGCTACAGGACAAACTGAAAGAAGAGCAATGTATGAGCCCCTTGTACCCGGCTTTGTAGAATATCCACATGCCCTGTGTTACAGATGTGCCTTTGGCAAGACCTACCCAAACTGCGAGATAGAGTGTGCAAAGGCCCTGGAAGATACCATCAAACAAGAAGGCGAAGAAACAGTTGGAGCCGTGATACTCGAGCCCATCACTGCAGGAGGCGGCATTATTCTGCCGGTAGATGAATATTTTGGCATTATCCAGGATATTTGCCGTAAATACGATGTGCTTTTGATTATGGACGAAGTAGTAAATGCCTTTGGCAGGACAGGAAAATGGTTTGGGCACGAACATTGGAACGTAGACCCTGATATGGTGACCATGGCCAAGGGGATGGCAAGTTCGTACATGGCCATATCAGCAACAGTTACCAAGCAAGAGATTTTTGAGCAGTTTCTTAACGACCCAAGTGATAAACTAGGCTACTTTAGAGATATCAGCACCTACGGAGGCTGTGCCGGAGGTCAGGCTGCAGCCCTAGAGAACATCAGGATCATTGAAGAAGAGAACCTGTGTGAAAATGCAAGAATAATGGGAGATTATCTGCTCGAAAGCCTAAAAGAACTAGAAAGCTTCCCGACAGTAGGAGAAGTGCGCGGCAAAGGGCTTTTTGCAGGAGTAGAACTAGTAGAAGACAAGAAGACCAAAGCGCCAGCAAGCGAAGGCTATGTTGGACAAATAGTAGCAGGGGCCAAATCCCAAGGAGTGCTTATTGGCAGGATGAACAGAAGCATACCCAACCTGAATAACGTGTTGGGCTTATCTCCATCCTTAACGGTTTCTAAAGATGAGATAGACAAGATAGTTGGAGCAATCAAATATGCGTTGGAGAAAAGCAAGTAGGAGAAGTTGCATGGTAAAGTTTTTCACCAATACAGGAGTCAGTAGGCAGTGGCAAAAAAGCCTTATCCTGAATTCTGTCTCCTGAATTCTAAATTCCCAAGAGTTACAAGGCAAGTATCAGGAGTCAGCATTCCAGTAGACATGATTAAAATAGTCTTATTTAGAAATTTTCCTTTCTGTCTCCTGAGTTAATCTAATCTTTACAAGGAGGAATATACATGCCAAAAGTAAAAATGACACCCAGCGAAGCCATTACCGAGCAGTTAATAGCAGAAGGAGTAGAGTACGCAGTAGGAATAGTCGGGTCAGCCTTTATGGATATGCTGGACCTCTGGCCCACAGCAGGCATTAAATTCATTCCCGTAAGAGACGAGCACACAGCAGGCCATATGATGGACGCTTACGGCCGCGTAACCGGCAAAATCGGCGTCTGCATCGGCCAAAACGGTCCCGGCATGACCAACATGGTAACAAGCGTGGCCACAGCCTACCATGCCCATACACCCATGCTCGTGATTGGGCCCTCAGCAGGCACCCCAACAGTAGGCTGGGATGGGTTCCAAGAAGTAGACCAGGTACCCATCTTCAAACCCATAACCAAAGCATGCCTGAGAGTGACCCACCCAAGCAGGGCAGCAGACGTGATAAGAACAGCCTTCAGGATAGCTTATGCAGATCGCGGGCCGGTATACGTAGACATTCCAAGAGACTACTTTTACGGTACACTAGAAGACGAGATACTGCCCCCAGAAAAATACCGGGCCACCACAAGAACCATACCCGATCCAGAAGTATTAAAGAAAGCAGCAGCAGTGCTAAAAGAAGCCAAGAACCCAGTAATCATTTCAGGAAGAGGAGCAGTAGACGCAGATGCCCTGGACGTGGTAGCAGAGATAGCCAAATACATGACAGCGCCGGTAGCAGTATCCTATCTCCATAATGACGCTTTCCCAAGCGATAATCCCTACTGGGTAGGCCCCATAGGCTACATGGGATCAAAAGCAGCCATGTATTCCATTAAAGAAGCAGACGTGATTCTAGCAATCGGCACAAGACTATCAGTATTTGGGACACTGCCCCAGTATGACATAACCTACTTTACAGGCGAACAAAAGATAATACAGATAGACATCAATCCCAAGCAGATAGGCCGCCGTCACCCAGTAGAAGTAGGCATCGTAGGCGACGCCAAGATAGCAGCCCAAGAATTGCTAACCATACTAAAGAGCATGGGCGAATACGAATATGACGCAGACCGCATGGCCAAGATCCAGGCCAAGAAAAAAGCCTGGGAAGAAGAGATCAAGACACTAGCCATGGTAGAAGGCAATCCCATGAATCCCCGCAGGGTGCTGTATGAGTTAGCCAACTATTTACCAGCAGACTGTATAGTAACAACAGACATAGGCAACGTATCATCAACAGCAAACAGTTATCTAAAATTCACCAAAGCCCGCAAGCACATAGCCTGCCTGACCCACGGCAATACAGGATTTGCCTACCAGGCAGCATTAGGAGCAAAGCTGGGCTCACCAGAAAGTCCGGCCCTGGCCATAGTAGGAGACGGAGCATGGGGAATGAGTTTCTACGAAGTGATGACAGCAGTAGAACAAGAACTGCCGGTAATCGGCTGTGTGTTTAACAACGGAGCCTGGGCAGCAGAGAAGAAGAACCAGGTAGACTTTTACAACAACCGCTTCTATGCAGTAGACATCAAGCAGCCCAGCTGGGCAGAGTTGGCAAGGGTAATGGGAGCTCAGGGCATCAGGGTAGATAACCCGGCAGACATTAAAGATGCCTTAGATGCAGCTTTTAACTCCCAAATACCGACAGTCCTGGAGTTTATGGTTGACGGCACACAGCTTGCTCCTCCTTTTAGAAGGGATGCTTTGGCACTGCCTACTCGTTACCTGGAGAAGTATGCTCATCTGGATGTTAGGAACTGGTAAAAGTTATCTGAAATATAATAAAGATATTGTAAAATCTAAAGGAACATTGCGAAACAAATAGAAACTAAAATAGCATTCCTAAATCCATTTAAAACTTCGCCATTATCTCCCGTGCAGGAGATAATGGCGGTGCAACCTGTTATTATCACAGGTTCGTGGGTCAATTGGAGTGGAACTTAAAATTAATTGAAAAATTTTTGCAGCCAGTGTGCGTATTCCCCTTTACCATCCGCCTTGGCATCATAAGAATTAGAGAGGAGAGAAAAAATTGAGTGTTGAGCTTATCACCTTATTAATGTTTGTCTGTCTCTTTGTTTCCTTATTTTTGGGGTTACCTGTTGCCCTAGGTTTGGGTGGTACTGCCGTTCTCTTTGCCATGCTGTTGTCTCCCCATACTTTGTTAGCCGCTCCTAGCGCCTTTTTCTACACTCCGTGGCAGCATATACTAGTAACAGTCCCCCTGTTTCTCTTTATGGGAAATCTCATACGCTATTCGGGTATTGCTGAGGCAGCTTATGACGCTGCTTATAAACTGATCGGTCACCTCCCGGGCGGCCTGGCAATGGGAACAGTTAAGGTCTGCACTCTCTTTGCTGCTATTACCGGAATAACGCCTCCAGCCACCATAACTATGGGGCAGATAGCCTATCCCTCCATGATGAAGTATAAATATCACCGGGGGATAGCCATAGGCGCCATTGGGGCAGGGGGAGCGTTAGGGGCTCTTATTCCCCCCAGTGTCCCTTTCATTTTCTATGGCCTCTTGGCCAAGGAATCAATAGGAGCTCTGTTTTTGGGTGGGGTGCTGCCCGGACTGCTGTTGGCCACCTTATATATTACCTATATCGGCATAAGGTGCAAGCTGCAACCACACATGGGTCCCCCGATACCTCCCGACGAAAGGTTCACTGTAAGGGAAAAGATTAGTTCTCTCATCAGTATTTGGCCGTTTATCGTCCTTGTTTTTCTAGTTCTCGGCGTTATTTGGCTGGGAGTGGCTACGCCGCCAGAGGCTGCTGCATTCGGAGCCGGCGGAGCTCTTCTCATTAATATCATATACCGCAAACTCACCTGGCCAATACTCAAAGAGTCCCTGGCAGTTACGGTAAAACTTTCTGGAATGGGATTGTGGATTCTGATTGGCGCCAACCTATTTGTCAACGTCTTCAGTGCTTTAGGCTGCCAATCGGTCGTAACATCAGTTGTGTTGGGGATGCCTGGTGGTGAGTGGGGTGTCCTGCTGATGATGATGTTCGTTATCATGATACTCGGGATGGTTATGGATGACTGGGCGATAATAATGCTGGTTACCCCTTTGTATATACCGATAATCACTGAGTTAGGCATTAGTAAGCTATGGTTTGGCGTCCTATTTATAGTAAATATACAGATTGCTTATTTAACACCACCATTTGGTTTTGTTCTGTTTTGGATAAAGAGCATTATGCCTAAAGATGTAAACATGGGAGATATCTACCGCTCAGTGTTTCCCTTTATCATCCTCCAGCTAATCGGCTTGGGACTAGTTTTAGCTTTCCCTCAACTAGCTTTATGGCTTCCCAGTACCATGATGAAGTGAGAAACCAGTGTGGGTCTATAAATTTAGTTAAATGTTTATGATGCTGTGCTGTGATGTGAAGTTGTTCAAGGGGGTGGTAGGTGAAAATATATTAGTTTTGGTTAATGTACCTTATCCAAACTGAAAAATAAAAAATGAGAGGGGTATGTTTAATGAAGAAGTATTTAATTTTAGCGCTTGTGGTGCTGTTAATTGCTAGTATTTTTGTTATGGTGGGTTGCGGGCAGAAACCTCAACCTGCAGAAGCTCCGAAAAGCGACCCAGCGCCAGTAAGCGATTATGGTCCTCCAGCAGAGGTGACCAAGTGGGTAATGCAGCCGGTCTTTGATTCATCAGATGCTGGTTGGAGCCGTGGTGTCGTACCGTGGATTAAGGCTGTAGAAGAAGCTACTCAAGGCACAGTAAAAATCGACCTGCTTCCGGTTGGATCAATAACTAGCGGAGGGGAAGCATTTGGCGCTACCATTGCCGGGATGATAGATGTATATGCCGGGTGGGCGACTTACTATGGTGGAGACATGCCCGAGGGAATGTTAGCTTACGGATTAGCAATGGGTGCTGATAATCAGTTTGAGGCCTGGGCAGCTATGTGGGGTGATCCTAAATATCGAATAGGTGATATTGTTCAGGCAGCTGCTAACGATCTTGGTCTTCAGTGGGTTGGCTGGACTAATCAAGGACCAAATGCTGCTTTCACCAAGTTCCCAGTAAGAAAATTAGAGGACTTTGCCGGACGTAAGATGAGAGCCGGTGCTCCCCAAGCCATATTTCTTAGTGCCATGGGCGGTGCCCCTGTGTCCATGCCTGGTGGGGAAATATATATGTCAATTAGATTAGGTACTATTGAAGGCACCTTCTGGGATACTGGAGGTATTGCTGATATGAAGTTCCATGAGGTTACCGACTATGCTATTATGCCGGGATGGTGTCCTGCCCAGCATCAGGAGATATATGTCAACTTGAATAAGTGGAATGCTTTAAATGATTGGCAGAGGGATCGCATCAATGAAGTCTTCATGTCCACCTACTTTGAGACGAGCAGGCTCCATCTTGAAAATGTAGAGGAGGCCTTAAGGATATTTGTTGAGGCTGGTGGTGAGGTTATAACTTTATCTGATGCAGAAATAGAAAGGATGCGTAAAAAGTCAATCGAAGAAGTATGGCCTAAGGTTGCCGAAAGATCGGCGCGCACTGCCCAAGGTGTTGATCTGTGGAAGCAATTCCTTAAGGATATAGGTAAGTATTAAAATAAAGAGCAGAAGAAAAAGGGGGCGTATTAGGCAAGATGAAGGTCTGGAGCAAGATAGAGCAGATAATTGATTTAATTAGTGAAGGTTTGGGAAGATTTGGTTGGTTGCTTGTTCTTTATTGTATGGGATTTGGACTATATGACGTAATACTGAGATACGTTTTCAACCAACCCTCCTTATGGATTAGTGTGACGCTTCAGTATGCCATGGTTTTATTGGCTTGTGTGGCCGGGGCATACGCCCTCAATAATGACGCTTTTGTCAAGTTAGACCTTTTTTATGCTCGCTTTTCTCCACGAACTAAAGCAGTTTGTGATATAGTTACCTTTGGACTAGGTTTCCTATACTTGTATGTATTGATAACAAAGGGGATACAGGCAGCTCAATTATCTTTTGCCATGAAGCAGGTGACACCAACTGTTATTCCAATACCGCTCTATCATTTAAAGGCGTTTATACCTTTTGCGGCTTTTTGTGTACTGCTGGTAGCTATTAAAAAGCTTATTAATGACGTACTGACGGTAATTGGATATGAGAAGCGATAGCACACCTGTTTAAAAAAAGCTGTCGTGTCCCGAAGCGAGTAACAAGGGGGAGCGTCCTTGAGTAAATCAAGGACGCTCATATTAATATAGGGTATACTTCATTAAGGGCATGACAAAAAAGCTCTGGCTGAAACCCAAACAGTTGTGAAATGCGGTCAATAGACTTATGATAAGCTTCACAACCCCTCTTAGCTCAGAGGGGTTGTGAAGCTTTGCAGTGTTATTAATTAAGGGGCTGTGGTGGTAGGACAAAATGCACACTTATCCTAAACTTATTAAAAATGAGCAATTGAATAAACAGCAGTTAGTGGTATTTTTCAGCATGGCAATCCTCTATTTATTCTATTATTTTGCCAAGTATAACATGGGTCCGGCAGCTAAGTTTATCCAGGAGGATTTTGGCCTCACAAGCACTTCCATGGGGCTAATGTTTAGCATTTTTACCCTCATATATGCGTGCGGTCATTTTGTCAATGGTTTTTTAGGGGATAAATATGGCCCTAAAAACATAATGATACTAGGCGCCCTTGGGGGTGCCGCCGCAAATTTCTCATTTGGATTTGCAGGGGATAGCTTCATTTGGTTAACCATTTTATGGGGGGTTAACGGATACTTCCTTTCCATGGGCTGGGCCCCTGGCTGCAGTATTTTGTACAGGTGGCTTCCCCAAAATCGTTGGGGTCAGTTTATGGGAATTTACAGCGCCTTATGTTTTGCAGGGGGGGCCATAGTTTATCCCATTGCGGGTTATTCAATTACTATATGGGGTTGGAGGGCTGCTTTCATAGTCCCGCCATTATTTTTAGTAGCTTGGGCTCTTTTCTTTATGATGGTAGGGAAAAATGCTCCAGAGGAAACTGGTGATGATCCTCAATGGTCCGTGCACGAAATCGAAAAGAAACAAGACCCTAAAGAAAAGCAAAGGGTTATAAACCTGCAGGATTACCTGTATGTCTTTCGCAACCCCCTATTAAATGTTGCTAACCTTGCCATGATGTGCTCTCAATTTGTCAGGTGGGGCCTTTTAAATTGGATTATCATTATACTAATTGAGCCGATATCTACAGGCGGTTATGGGATGGACATAGTAGAAGCTGCATTAACTGCTTCCCTTATTCATTGGGGTGGAGCTCTCTTCTCAGTAGTCTTTGGGTATGTTTCGGACCGGTTATTTAAAGGGCAAAGATGGCAGACTATTATGGCTGGTTTTGTTGTTAGCTCAGGGATATTGGTTTTCCTGGCATTCCAAGGGACTAATATTACTGCAAAACCAGGTGGGTTTGCCTTGTTGGCTTTTTCTTTATTTCTGCTTGGAGGATGCATTCACGGAGTTCAAGTGCCTCTTTTTAACCTTCCAGGTGATTTGCTTGGGTATAGGCTTTGCGGAACTGGAACAGGGATCATGAATGGCTGGTCCTACATTGGAGCCTCACTAGCAGGTGTACTCCTGGGATGGATTCTTGATAACCAGGGGTATCTGGGGTTGCTGTTGGTATGTGCGTCTGCTTGTTTTCTGGGAACAGCAGCGGCTTATAGCATAAAGAGGCGCCAAAATCGAAATGTATGAGACAATGTATTCATGAAATGAGACAAAAAGCCCATTCAAATAGTACCAAAGACCTATATTAGTGGACACCTGAATGTGGTACTTTTGTAAAAAAGAATGTAAAAAGAACATAAAAACATAAAAATGTGTCGGATTTTGCTTGATTTTGCATTGACATGGCAAACTATTCATGATACTTTTCAATTAAAAAGGTGGGGGGTGTTAGAGTGGCTTTGTTTAGCAGTACTGTTGAAAAAAATGAAGAAGAGAGGCAGCAGGCGCTTGAAGTTTCTAATGATTTCCAGTCATCACAGAAAAATGTGGGTGTTGACTTGGGCTATGGGTTTATCAAACTGATCGGCGCCGTGGGTGAAGTTAAATTTCCAAGTATTGTGGGACTTGGAGGAGAGTTGCAGTACAGTACCTCATTATCTTTTAACAAAAATGAATTAGATTTGAACAATCTAATGGTAAAGCTGAACCATGAAACTTACTTTGTCGGAAATTTGGCCTTGCGCCAGAGTGATATTGCCACGCGATCACTGGATTCCCATAGGGTTAATGATAAGAATTCATCTGTTTTAATGCTAACTGCTTTAGGGCTATTGAGTAAAAGGGATAATGAGGTTTTTAACCTTGTTACAGGGCTGCCCATTAGCAACTACAATAGCCATAAGGAATGGGCACAAAAAATGTACGGTCAGCATGAGGTTGCCTTTATAGGGGACAAAACTGACAGGCCAAAAAGATTTACTTTGAAAAAAATACATGTAATTCCCCAGCCTTTGGGAACTTTTTATGACCAGCTGCTAAACAGTTCAGGGGGAATTACCAATAAAGATTTGGCAGACTTGATGATAGGGATTGTAGACATTGGCTACAAGACCACTGGATATGCAGCAGTGAATAATCTGGAAATGGTTGAACACCTGAGTTATTCTAATGATAATGCTTTATCCAATGCCTATAGGATGGTGGCAGCTTATCTAAGGAAAGAATATGGAATTAATAAAGAAATATTTGAACTGGATAACATTTTAGAAAAAGGTTGGCTAAAAATAGCCGGCAAGCTGCAGGATATTGAAAATACTAAAAACGAAATATTTGAAAAGGTAGCAAGCAAAATTGTCACGGATATACTTTCTATTTGGGATTATAAAGAATTCGATCTGATTTATTTAACAGGAGGCGGGGGACAAGCCCTGGCAAAATACATATTGCCCCATTTCCCAAATATGCGGCTGGTTGACGGGCCACAGCACGCCAACGTGCGTGGTTATCAGAAGCTGGCAACTAATTTGTTTAGCCAGTAGGTTAACATAGATTGATACCCGCTAAATAAGGAGCTTAGGTGATAAGCTCCTTATTTAGTCTCATTTATTTTACACAGTTCCTGCGTCTTCTTTATCAGTCCTGGTGGTCTTCTAAAAGATTGATTCGAGGGAAGAAGGTGATTTCTCCTGAGATATCTTCCCCGCTTTCTGCAATGCTAAAACACCATTTCCTTAAGCTCATTGGCGGTGGTATCAACTGAATGGAGGACGGGGCTACCTCATAATAATCCGATACATGGTTTCTAACGTGGTAGAAGAAATACCACCTTAGTACAATGTAGCAAAACAAAACCAAGAATATAACAGGCGGTAAACTCTGCTGCCAAATTCTAGAGATGACAGTGATTATGAACAGGACGATTACTACAGGATCAATCAGGGGAAGAATATTCAAGGAGTATGATTTTGGACTAAGAGGCCACAAAAGTTTTACTCCGTGGTAATTAGTTAAATCCAAAAGAGAGTGGGATAGGGTACCCAACAAGGCAAAAATGAATAAAAACCAAAAGCTTGTTTCAGGGAAAAACCACTTGATGGTGATTGCTATAAAAAGGGCCAAAGTAGGCATACCCAGAAGAGAATGGGTAATGCTCCTGTGCTGCAGCCAGCCAGGCAAGCTTTTTCTTTTTTTAAGTTTATTATAACCCCAGGTTACATCTATATCAGGCGCTACAGCGCCAAGTACGCAACTTAAGCATAAAGGATTTGTAAGGGCTGCAGGT
Source organism: Bacillota bacterium (assembly GCA_040756735.1). GTDB lineage: Bacteria > Bacillota > DSM-16504 > Desulfitibacterales > Desulfitibacteraceae > JBFLYC01. Next base: position 136,708 of record JBFLYC010000005.1, read on the forward strand.
TGGCCGCTCAGAGCGCCAATGGCCAAGCCGGCCATAGTATGAGTAAAAATATCCATACTAAGGGTCATCAACTCCTTCAAAAGCAAGCTAGTATTTATTTTACCATTTATTTGAAATAAATTCAGCTTATTTTTAAAATAAGAAGATATTTTTTAAGAAGATATTTTTTGCCTTAAAATTAGGATTGCTAAGTTTACTGTATTTATTCATATTTAATTATTCGCAAAAAAGATGGCTCAAAGATTCTCATTAATTAAGACTACAGATTAAATAATAACTCTAACAGTCATGATTGTAATGAGGTTGATTTGTGATAAAATACTTCCATAAATACTTAAACATTACTGTCGTTTATTTGAGAGGTGAGATTGGTGGAAATACTAAAAAGTATCCAGGAAGTAAAACAATATGTGCAGAAGATAAAAAAAGAGGGAAATACAGTAGGGCTGGTGCCTACCATGGGCTACTTTCATGAGGGGCACCTTGAGCTGATGCGGCGTGCCAGGGCCAAGGGCCATCAGGTTCTGGTCACTCTTTTTGTAAATCCTGCTCAATTTGGGCCTAATGAAGATTTTGACACTTATCCAAGAGACTTTGAAAGAGATTTTAAATTAGCCCGGGAGGTTGGAGTCAGCGCAATTTTTGTTCCGGCAATGGAAGAGATTTATCCTGAAGGGTATAACACATATGTGAAGGTTGAAGGCATGTCGGAGGTAATGTGCGGGTATTATCGCCCCAATTTTTTTAGGGGGGTGGCCACTGTAGTTTTAAAACTGTTTAATATCACAACTCCTGATGAAGCCTTCTTTGGACAAAAAGACGGGCAGCAGGCCATTATTGTCAAAAAAATGGTCAAAGACTTAAACCTTGATATTCCCATTGAGGTTGTTCCCACTGTACGGGAGGAAGACGGGCTGGCAATGAGTTCCCGAAATGTCTATCTAAATCCAAAGGAGCGCCAGGCTGCTTCTATCATCAATAAAAGCCTAAAACTTATTGAAGAAATGGTGCATAAAGGTGAAAGGAATGCAGGAAGGCTCATTGAGGCCTTTAAAAACAATATCAACACAGAACCCCTTGCCCAACTTCAGTATGTTGAGATAAGGTATACCAGCAATTTACAGCCTGTTGAGGAGCTAAATGATGAAGCCATGATGGCTACTGCCGTGATTATTGGTTCAGCAAGATTGATTGACAATATTGTTCTAAAAATTTAATTGCATGTTCTGGTAAGTGTTCTCATGTAAGAGAACCGGCAAAGGGGTTTTCTATTTGGAAAGGTATAAAGTTTATTCTACATACTTGGCAGAAAAGTATGGAGGAAGGGTATACAAAGTCCCGGTTAATCTTCCCGGCAGCTGTCCAAATCGAGACGGCACCCTGGGCAGGGGAGGCTGTATCTTTTGCGATGAGGAAGGGTCGGGCTTTGAATGTCTTCCAAATACACTATCAATTAAAGAGCAGGTTAAGACCAACCAAGAATTTTTTAGACAAAGATTTGGAGCGGACAAATTCATTGTTTACTTTCAGGCCTTTACCAATACTTATAAGCCCCTCAAGGAATTTCAAGAAGAAATTGCAGCGGCCGTAACCGGAACCGATATTATTGGTTTGTCTGTTTCTACAAGACCTGATTGTATTAGTGATGACTACATTAATGCCCTTCGAGATCTGCAAAATGAGCAAAAACTTGCAGAAGTTGATATAGAATTAGGTCTGCAGACTGTTAACTATCACACTTTAGAGTATGTCAACAGGGGACATACCCTGGCCGAGTTTATAGATGCAGCTTTAAGGATAAAAAAAGCCGGCTTAAAAATATGTGCCCATGTTATTTTGAACCTGCCGGGGGATGATTTGCTGGATGTTATAGAAAATGCCAAAATCCTTTCGGCCTTGGGTGTCGATTATGTGAAGCTCCATTCTCTTTATGTTGTGGAAAATACAATCCTGGGTGCAAAGTATGCAAGTGGAGAATTTCAGATCATCAGCCTGGATGAATATGTAAAGCGGGTAGTTACCTTTCTCCAGTACCTTGACCCGAACATTGTCATTCAGCGACTGATGGGCAAAGGACCCAAGGGTAAACTGCTTTTCAGCAACTGGGATACCAGCTGGTGGAAGATCAAAGAAACCATTGAAAGACGACTTGAAAAGCTGGATACATACCAGGGAGCCAAGTTTAACTATCTTAATGGCAAATGCCTTAGCAGGTTTAATACATAAATAATTGATTTATATGTTTCGTGATATTGAAAAATCCTTAGGAAGAAGCAGGAAAATATAAGAATTGTGCGAATTTATTTGAGAGAGAAGATTATTGCTTTGCTTAGGGGGACGATAATCATGGAATTTGTTAAGATTTCAAGGAACTTTGATGCTAAAGCAGATTTTGTTTTATATCCACAGGACTGCTTAGATTTGTTATCAGAAATACCAGAGGAATTTGTTAAGTTAGTTGTAACTTCTCCCCCATATAATATTGGTAAACAATATGAAAACCGCCAGGATCTTGATGATTACCTAAACCAGCAGGAAAAGGTAATTAGGGAATGCGTTCGTGTTTTACATAACCAGGGAAGTATATGCTGGCAGGTAGGCAACTTTGTAGATAATGGAGAGATAGTGCCGTTGGATATAGTATTATATCCTATATTTGCATCTTTGGGTTTGCGTTTGCGAAATAGAATCGTTTGGTCATTTGAACATGGTTTGCACGCTAGTAAACGTTTTTCGGGAAGGTATGAAGTCATTCTATGGTTTACAAAAAGTAATGATTATACTTTTAACCTGGATCCTGTGCGTATCCCTCAAAAATACCCAAGTAAAAAATATTTTAAAGGGCCTAACAAAGGTAAACTCTCTTGTAATCCCCTTGGCAAAAATCCAGGGGATATATGGCAAATACCTAATGTTAAAGCTAATCATGTTGAGAAAACAATTCATCCATGTCAGTTTCCTGTTGAGCTCATTGAGCGTCTGGTTTTGTCAATGACCAATGAAGGAGATTGGATTTTAGATCCGTATATTGGAGTCGGGACAACTGCTATAGCTGCCTTAATGCATAAGCGCAAAGCAATAGGCGCCGAAGTTGTTCCGGAATATGTTGAGATTGCAAAAGAAAGAATTAGACTTGCTGAGAAGGGTGAGCTTCGTATTAGACCAATGGAGAGGCCAGTCTATGACCCCAATTTGCCCCAGAAAAATATTCCTCCAAAAGCCGTGAGTATTAAGCCAAATGAGCAGTTGCAGCTGTGGTTTGAAAATACTCCGAAAGGGGAAATAGGAATATGAAAGTAGTATATGAATATTCACACTTAGGTGGAGCAGAGATTTTACAAGTCCGTTACCCTAAGCATATGCAAGAAATTTATGAGATTATCTCTGAGGTTAAGGCTGCCAAAACAAAAATAAGTAAGGAAAAAACTAAAAAAGGTATACCTCTATATTCGCCTATAGATATGAACGGGCAATTTCGCAAGGCGTTTAATAATAGAGGTTTTAAAGAATTAAAAGATACTTACACTATTACCATCCCTGAGAATGATATTAGAATTAAAGGGGTACATAAACAAATTGATTTTGTAAAAGACAAAGTATTAATAGAAGTACAGTTTGGCAAATATGCTTTCATGTTTTATGATTTAGCAAAGTTCCAATATTTTTTCAACGAGAATAAAGCAGATGTTGGGGTGGAAATAGTCCCCTGTCATGAATTACAGAGGCAAATGTCCTCCGGTGTTTCATATGGAGAGCAACTTGTTTATGACATAGAAAGGCTTAAACGACATTTCCCTTCTGTTCCACTGAAAATTATCCTCATAGATGCTGATGACGATACATGATAGCATCTATTATTACTACCAATGCGGAAATAGTATTAATTGGACCAATGGTTGGCGGCTAGGTATAATTATAAAGGGTTGGGTTTGCATAAACTGTGTGCAAACCCAACCTTTTTACCTTTAACAGATCAGGAGAATATCATTTACATGTCATTCCTGTTTTCTAAGCCCGAGGGGTGTCTTTGTAAGTTGACGATATACTCGTAACGGTCTCCCCTGTAGATAGCATGGGCATAATTAATGGGTAGCCCTCCTTCCACATAGGTGGTGCGCTTGACGATTAACACAGGGCTGCCAACCTTACAGCGGAGATGCCGGGCTTCTTCCTTCGAGGCGAGACCGAAGCTAATCTTTTGCCTGCCATCTCTGATCTTATACCACGTAAAGTTCAAGCTGAGTATTAATAAGGTCTTTGGAAAGGTCGATATTCTGGAGCAGTTGCCCAATGCTTTGAGGAAAATATCAATAGTCTAGTGATAAACGGTTGTTGGGCGACAGTGATTAAACGGGCTACGCAAAAGAAAGGATCTTCTTCAGCTAAAGTAAAGGTATATTTCCTTCTTCCTGTTCATTTACTGAAGACCTCCACACAATTGGACAGCACATTCAGCAGGGGAAGCGGATTATGTTTGAAACTTTTTTGCATCTTGTCGTTCCAGGTTCTTCGATGGCCATTCCCTGTGAAAAAGATAATATTGATAAGTTTGGTTATCTGGACAATAAGAATTTCGCCGATTTGAATGAAGCTGCGTTTCAAGCCACCCTTAAGGCTCATCATGATGGGGGTGTGCCAGGTATTGTGATCAATATTCCGGAATTAGACGAGTATTATTTCGGTCAGCTTTTTTACTTCTTTGAATATGCTTGCTTTGTCTCAGGTTCCATACTCGGCGTTAATCCCTTTGATCAGCCGGGAGTGGAGGATTATAAAACGAATATGTTCAGGCTGTTGGGAAAGAAAGAATATTAAAGTTTTAACACAAAATTAACTTTGTGCTAATTTTTTCTTAACCTCTCGCTTCTATAATCAAGAATAGTTTAGGTTATTCCAAAAAATCAGGAGGTTAAGAAAATGAGAAAAATGTTTAATAAAAGTACTATCTTGTTAATGGCATTGATAGTGCTTACAGCAATGACATTACTGACAGGCTGCGGGCAGCCCGGATCTAAAGATGCTCCACAGGAGCCTGCTAAGGATGATCAAGGTAAAGCTGCTCTTAGCGGGACTGTGACAATTGCCGGTTCAACTTCTGTACAACCCCTCTCGGAAGAACTGGCAGCTGCTTTTATGAGTATACATCCCGGTGTGAGAATTGAAGTATCAGGTGGGGGATCCGGAGCAGGCGTAAAGGCTGCTCAAACAGGTGCAGCTGATATTGGAGCAGCTTCAAGGGCACTGAAGAGCGATGAAACAGGCGTAATTGGCCAAGCTATCGCAGTAGACGGGATTGCAGTTATCGTTCATCCTAGTAATCCCATAGACGACATCTCCTTTGAAATTCTCCAAAAGATTTTTCGTGGAGAGATTACTGATTGGAACCAGGTTGGAGGTCAAAAATCTGGAGGTATAGTCGTGATTAACAGGGAAGAGGGTTCCGGCACACGCGGCGCTTTCCATGAAATAGTTGTTGGTGATAAAAATGAATTTGTCAGTACTGCTATTATTCAAAACTCTACAGGAGCTGTTAGAGAAGCCGTATCCCAGGATGTAAATGCTATTGGTTATATTTCACTAGGCGGTATCAACAACAGTATTAAAACTTTAAAAGTAAATGGAGTTGAACCTACAGCGGAAAAAGTCAAAGCCCAAGCATACCCGGTAGCCCGTCCCTTTAATTATGTACTTAATGATGGAACGCAATTAAGCAAGGAAGCCCAGGCATTCATTGACTTTATATTAAGTGATGAAGGCCAGAGGATTGTAGTCCAGAATGGATTTGTATCTGTAAAGTAGCGGTTTTAGATAATTTAACAATATATCCCTCTTCATCTGGAGAAAGGGCGACGTGTTCGCCCTTTCTCAACTTTTTGCCTTGAATTTACCTTAAATTAACCTAAATTTAATTTTAATCTAATCCATTTTTTACATTGGCTTGTTAATATAAAGCAATAGAGAGAATGGCGCTCTAACTTGCTTCTAATTTAAAATGAGGTGGTTTGGTGTTAAAAACTAGGCAGCAAGACTCCGGAAATGTAAGCCTCACAAAAAAGCTGTTTGCTGATGAAAAAATAGTAAATCGCAGCCTAGAAGAAAAAATAGCAAAGACACTTTTTTTTATTATGGCTTCTACCGCTGTTTTAAGCGTTTTTCTCATTGGGTTTTTTATTTTTAAAGAAGGAATGCCGGTTTTACTAAAATACGGAGTGGGTTCTTTTATTTTTGGTCCGAAATGGAATCCTTCAAATGAAATTTACGGTATTTTCTCCATGATTATAGGCACTATTCTTGTTACCTTGGTCGCTCTAATAATCGGTACTCCCATGGGAGTCGCCGTGGCAATTTTTTTAGCTGAGATATGTCCACAAAACTTGGCAAAAGTTGTTAGGCCGGCAGTGGAACTTCTTGCCGGAATACCGTCAGTGGTTTATGGATTATTCGGAATGGTTGCCGTCAGAGGTCTGCTTTCTAATATTGCCAGGGGACCTTTAGCTGAATATTTGCCCGCTAATTATCAGACAGGTTATTCTGTATTGGGGGCTGCCACAGTACTTGCCATAATGATACTGCCTACAATAATCAATATCTCAGAGGATGCAATTAGAGCCGTTCCCAGAGAGTATAAGGAGGGAGCCCTGGCTTTAGGCGCTACCAATTGGCAAACAATTTACAGGGTATTGGTTCCTGCTGCAAAATCCGGCATTTTGGCTTCAATTATTTTGGGGACTGGGCGGGCCCTAGGGGAAACCATGGCTGTAATCATGGTGGTTGGTAATACGACATTGATACCGGAGTTTGGCTGGAAGGGGCTTTTTGCTCCTGTGAGGACCTTAACCGGAAATATTGCTCTAGAAATGGGCTATGCTGCTCCAGAACACCAGCAGGCTTTATTTGCAACAGGAATAGTGCTTTTTATCTTTATTATTATCTTAAATGCAATCACCACTCGGCTGGCAAAAGGGGGTTTTACTAAAGCATGACAAAGGGGGAAAAGCACCAGTTTATAGCATATAGTGTTCTCAGTCTGGCTGCCCTGTTAACAGTGGTTATTCTGGTTCTCATTCTTTTGTATGTTGCAAGTAGAGGAATTAAAGTAATTAATATTGAGTTTTTATTGGGTTATCCCCGGAAAATGGGCTCAGAGGGCGGTATTTTTCCCGCAATTGTAGGGACATTTTACCTTATTGGCGCTACCATGCTTGTTGCCACACCCATAGGGGTTGGGGCGGCAATCTATCTTAACGAGTACACCAGGAGGAGTACCGCTACTAGTGTAATTCGCTTCGCTACCGAAGCCCTTGCCGGTATTCCCTCTATTGTATTTGGACTTTTTGGATTTGCTTTTTTTGTGATACTGTTAAAACCCATTACTGGAGGATGGTCCATTATTTCCGGAGCATTAACTGGTGTAACCATGATACTGCCCACATTGGTACGTGCTTCTGAAGAAGCGCTAAAGGCGGTACCGGATACATTAAGGGAAGGAAGTCTAGCTTTAGGTACAACCCGTTGGCAGACAATCAGAAGGGTTGTTTTGCCATGCGCATTTCCAGGTATTTTAACAGGAATAATTCTCTCAATAGGACGAGTAATTGGGGAAACAGCTGCATTTCTTCTAACATTAGGCGGCAGTTTGCTGCTTCCGACTGCCCTAACTAATGGAGGCAGGACGCTATCACTGCATTTATATATGGTGGCCATGGAAACAGGGGCCATGGATGTTGCCTTTGGTACAGGTGCTGTCTTGGTCATTGTTATTATATGTATTAACCTGTTGGCCAGATGGTTTACAAAAAAACTCATGGCTCGTATGCAGTAGGAGGAAAGAGCATGACCAGGTGTGTTGCCAAAATTGATGTAAATAATTTGGATTTATTTTATGGAAACCTGCAGGCACTAAAAAATGTTTTACTGCAGGTTCCAGAAAAAAAAATAACAGCCTTGATTGGTCCATCAGGATGTGGAAAATCTACATTTTTGCGTACTCTCAACAGGATGAATGATTTGATATATGGAGTAACCATTAGAGGAAAGGTCACCATTGACGACCATGATATATATGACAAATCAGTAGACGTTGTTGAATTGCGTAAAAGGGTAGGCATGGTGTTTCAAAAACCCAATCCTTTTCCCATGAGTATTTATAATAATGTCGCATATGGTCCCAGGTCTCATGGAATAAGAGATAAAAAAAGAATAGATACCCTGGTTGAAGAAAGTTTAAAAAAGGCAGCACTATGGGACGAGGTAAAAGATCGCTTGAAGGATTCAGCTATGGGTTTATCCGGTGGACAGCAGCAGAGGTTATGCATAGCACGCGTATTAGCTGTTGAACCTCAGATACTTCTCATGGATGAACCGACTTCTGCTCTTGATCCCCTGGCAACGCTGAAAATCGAGGATTTAATCACCCAGCTGAAAGAGTATTACACTATCATCATAGTTACTCACAATATGGAACAGGCAGCGCGTGTATCCGACATCACTTCCTTCTTTTTGGCTGGTGAGGTAATTGAAACAGGTTTTACGGGAGATATCTTTACCAACCCAAAACACCAAAAGACAGAGGATTACATTACCGGAAGGTTTGGATAAAAAAAGTGCAAGCTGCCGGAGGTGCAAGCTGCCGGAGGGGGGATCTACAGTGAGAGAAAATGCCGCAGTCTTTAAAGCCACAGATTTAAACTTATGGTATGGCAGTAATCATGCCTTAAAAAATGTGCAACTAACCATTGCAAAAAATAAAATAACAGCAATTATTGGGCCGTCCGGATGCGGAAAATCAACTTTTTTAAAAGTATTAAATCGGATGGTTGATTTAATAGCTTCAGTAAAAATGACAGGATCCGTTTGTTTTCATGGAAAGGATATTTATAGTAAGGATACAAACGTGGTGACCTTGCGTACTTCTATAGGAATGGTATTTCAAAAGCCAAATCCCTTTCCAAAATCCATCTTTGAAAATGTTGCTTTTGCGCCAAGAATTCACGGCATTAAGTCAAAGGAAGAATTATATGCCATTGTAGAGCGCAGTTTAAAGCAAGCCGCTTTATGGGATGAGGTCAGGGGCCGGCTGCATGATCCTGCACTTAGCTTATCAGGTGGGCAGCAGCAGCGCTTATGTATTGCCAGGGTTTTGGCATTACAGCCCGAAGTCATTTTAATGGATGAACCTACCTCAGCCTTGGACCCTATTGCAACTCTAAAGATTGAGGAGTTAATTGTTAATTTGAAAGAAAATTACAATATAGTGATAGTTACCCATAACATGCAGCAGGCAGCCAGGATTTCTGACGATACTGCTTTCTTTTTAAATGGTGAGCTGGTAGAGGTGGAAGAAACAGGCATAATTTTTACAAAACCTAAAGATAGGCGAACAGAAGACTATATTACCGGGAGGTTTGGATAAGGAGGAAATAAATAAGATTTAGGGGGGACGATTTTTTATGATTAGGACTAATTTCCAGCATGCTTTGGAAGATTTGCAAAAGGACATTTTACAGATGGGCAGCATGGTTGAAGATATGATTACCTGTGCAGTTAAGGCTTTGGCTGCCCAGGATCAAGATTTAGCACAGGCTGTTTTGGATAAAGATGAAATTGTTGATAATTTAGATATGGCTATAGAGGATAAATGTATGAAGCTAATAGCCACACAGCAGCCCATGGGTAAGGACCTGCGAACAATAGGGACTGCATTTAATATCATCAAGGATTTGGAGAGAATGGCCGATTATGCATGTGATATTGCAAAAACAGTAAAAAGGATAGGCAAGGAACCATTAATCAAGCCTCTCATAGATATTCCCAGAATGGCAGAACTAGCTAGAAGCATGGTTAAAAAAGCTTTGGACAGCTACGTTGAGGAAAATGTTTCGTTAGCTGAGGAGATAGCTGCAGATGATGATCAGGTGGATGAACTCCACAACCAGATTTTTAGGGAACTGCTGGTGATTATGTTTGAAAACCCAAAAACAATAACCCAGGCAACCTATCTCTTGTTCATCGCACGTTACCTGGAAAGGATAGCTGACCATGCTACCAATATTTGCGAAAGTGTGATATTTTTAGTTAAAGGAGAAAGAGTGGATTTAAACCCTTAATTATAATTTCCCTGGTTGGGGATTTTAAGCTGGAGATATTTCTCAATTTTATCTGTCCCCTTACCTTTTTGGGAATGATGAAGCATATTTTTTGATTAGGAGTTGAGTACTCCTAATTTTTTATTTTTTTTCCAGGAAAGTGATATATATCACAGAAGCATAAATGAGATATCGGTATAATGCAGCCATAATCAATTAAATGTAAAATCATTGAAGGAGGAAATAGGATGCTTGAAAATTCTAAAACACAAGGGGAAAGAAAAAGTGAAGAGGTTTCTGCTGAAAAAATGAACATGTTCTGCTACCAGTGTTCACAGACGCCTAAAGGTGGATGCACAAAGATTGGGGTTTGCGGTAAAAATGAAGATATAGCAAGTCTTCAGGATGCCATCATCTTTGGATTAAAAGGTGTTGCCGCTTATGCGACCCATGCCAGACAGTTGGGTTATACTGATCCCGAGGTGGATGCCATAACCCACGAAGCCCTGTACACTACATTGACAAATGTAAATTTTAACCTGCAGGACCATGTTAATATGGCTCTCAAGGTTGGCTCGGCAACAGTCAAGGTTATGGATCTGCTGGATAGAGCCCATGTTTCTAAACTAGGGGTGCCCCAACCCATTACCGTAAGCAGCGGCAAGGTTGAGGGGAAAGCCATTGTAGTGACAGGACACAACTTGTTTGCCCTGGAAAAGCTCCTGGAGCAGTCCGAAGGCAAGGGCATAAATATCTATACTCACTCTGAGATGCTGCCAGCCCACGGCTACCCACAGCTGAAAAAATATAAGCACCTTAAAGGCAATATCGGCAAAGCCTGGTATGACCAAAGGAAGCTTTTTGAAGCGTTTCCCGGAGCTATCCTGGCTACCACCAACTGTGTAATGCCTATTAAAGGCAGCTATGCCGACAGGTTCTTCAGCTATGAGGTAACAGGTTTGGAAGGTGTGCAAAAGATTGAAAACGATGACTTCACTCCATTGATTCAAAAGGCGTTAGAACTGCCTGCAGCTAATATGGAATCAGACAAAGTATTAACAACAGGTTTCCATCATGAGACAGTTTTGGCCCTTGCCCCGCAGATTATCCAGGCTGTGAAGGAAGGCAAGATAAGAAGGTTCTTTGTAATAGCCGGATGCGACAAACCGGGCAAAGGTATGGATTATTACAGGGAACTGGCCCTATCTGTGCCTGAAGATTGTGTGATTATTACAACCTCTTGCGGCAAATTCCGTTTTAATGACCACGATTTTGGCTCCATTGACGGTATACCCCGACTAATTGATTTGGGGCAGTGCAACAACTCAGTGTCCGCTGTAAAAATAGCGGCAGCCCTGGCTGAAGCCTTTGAGTGCTCAGTAAATGATTTGCCTTTGACCATAGTATTGTCATGGTTCGAGCAAAAGGCTGTGGCAATTCTCCTGGGATTGTTAAGCTTGGGAGTTAAGAACATTTATTTAGGTCCAAATCCTCCCGAATTCCTAACACCAAATGTAGTAAAAGTTATTCAAGATACCTTTAATTTAAAACTGACAGGAAATCCACAAGAAGACCTTGCCGAGATGTTAGGATAATTAATTTTCAGCCCTCCTTAATCAAGGAGGGCTGAAATGTTTTAAGGAGCAGGATAGATTCCGCTAAAGTGCTTTCAACTACGGGTTTTCCCTTTATAAACATAGATATCCCGGTTCACAATCTTGATAAGGTTTTCATCGCAGAGTTCACTGATTATTTTTGCTGTTCCAGCAGGTTATATGACCGGCACAGCAGCTGCCCGTATTCTGAAACAAGGCCCCCTTGGGCCTCTGGTATAACACCAGGTAATGTTATCTCGAAGTAATGTCCTCAGGTTTACCGGTAGTGGGAGCATGTGCCGGCGGTGTGAAGGAAGGGGGCAGTGGTAGGTATAATTGAGAAACTTCTGGTAGATGACCAACAAGCCTTTTGATATAATAATGCTTGTAGAAAAAGTTTGGGAAATGTGTAGATAGACTCCTGAAAAAAGGTGACACTAAATGAAAAGCTATCTTATTCTTAAAAATTTTTTGCTAAATACAGGTTTAGATACAGATGATTTAGATTTAATCAAGGGCGAAGTAAGGATTATTTCAGATCACTTCAGCCAGGGTGAAAAGCTGCAGAACCAGAGCTGTAAACAGGAAGGTTTGGTTTTAGTATATAAAATATTAACAGAGACATATGAGTTAAATAGCGAAAATGTCAAAAGGGCTTCAGAAGCCCTGGCAAAGCGGGGTACTATAATTGGCAGGAATCAGAAGGAATTGCTCAAGAAATACTATGATTATCAAAGGGAAGAAGCTCTAAGGGAGTTTATTGATAGTTTAAAAAACGGGTACATAGATAATAAGCTTGATCGGACTGAAATTGAAAACATTGTTAAAGAATATTTTCAAGACCAAAGCGAGCAGGCCAGGGCATGTTTTTTGAAAAACTGGTATCATGCAAAGAATGCTAATGACAAAAAGAAATTAGGGGATTATTTATTCGGTATTTACTCCAAGCTGTTAAACTCTTATGAATTAAGGAATATTTCATTAAAAGAGATTTTTACTTTTAATGAAAAATTTTTGAGCAAAGAGCTAAGCGCTAGTTCCTATGAAACCTTTAAGGAATACTGTATGAGCAGCCCGGCAGTGGGCTCAATGACTGCCTTGGCCAAAGAATTTGGTGAAAAATATTTGGCGCTGCTTAAAAGTGAGTACCAGGCAAAGTCGGAACTTAATGCCCTGCCTGATGTGATGAATAGAAAATATCTGGATAATAACCTGGAAGACTATGAATTGATTTTTGACAGGGGCAGGGATATTTGTTTATTTCCCACAGAAGACTTCGGTCTTGTGCATCTAAATATAAGCCAACAGCTCTTTGACGGATTTGCCGGCCCAAATGCTTTCTATTCTTACTTAATGGATTATATCCAAAACATTTACAGGGTACTGGATAATTACAGGGTTTTCAGCATTAAAGTTGAGAACATCTACCATGAAAATAGGAATTTAAAATGGGACCTCTATTCAAAACTGAGTTTTTTTTGTGAGAAATTTTTGAAAGTGAAGGAGGAAGGGTTTTTTTACAATCCCTGGGAAATCTGTGCTGATATGCTCCTTTGTTATGACATAAGCTTGACAGAGGAAGAAGTAGATTTGCTTAAATGTTATTATAAGGGCAGGATATCTGTTGAGGACCTCCATGATTGTTTAAGGAACAAGGGTATTGGGCTAGATGAATTAGCAACAATTCTTGAGAAAAGCAAATATGTCTTTTATGGTTTTACCTTTACTGACTGCATTGTATTTCACAAAAATGAATCTTTTGCTAACCCAGGGTTAGAGTTTATAGAAAATCATACAGAACTTCTTTTGGTTTTTTATAAGTATCGATTAGACAGCAGAAAGATTCCCTGCCCAGTTTGCGGGGGACTTAAGATTTCAGGCAACTCTTTCCCTGAAATTGGTGTTAGAAGCTGGGAATGTAAAAACCTGATCTGCCCTGAAAGAAGTAAATCAAACAGGGGGAAAAGGTATTCTCAGAAGAGCAATCTTATGCAGTGGGCTTCCCATGACAACTCTGAAGAAAACTGTATAAGCAAAGAAATTGTTAAAAAATGGCGCAAAGATATTGTTAAGCTTGATGATGACCAAGAACTTTACAAGATGCTTATCAAATACTTTACCTTTCCAGGAGAGAAGGCTTTATTTGTCAATACCGGCAGCGAGCCTTTGTTGGCAGCCGAAGAAACCGGCAGAACAGTTCAAGTATTAAGCCCATTTCTAGTTTTGAATGCACAAAGTGGCAGGGTCTATACGAGTAATGTTCCTGTTGAAAATATCAATGAAATACTGTACGAGGCCTATTTTGATCATGGTGAATATATCAGCAACTTTAAAATCAAGAAAAAGCCGCCCCTTGATGAAAAAAAACAAAAAATACTAAGTGGACTTTTAAAAGACAAAACTAATTTAAAGCTGATTCATGGGGATTGCTTTCAAGTCATGGCTAATATGCAGGACGAAATTATTACCTGTGCAGTCACTTCTCCTCCCTATTACAATGCCCGGGAGTATTCCCAGTGGCCTAATTTATACCTTTATCTAAAAGACATGTATAACATTATCAGGGAAGCATTTAGAGTGCTTAAAAAAGGAGGAGTATTTCTATTTAATATTGGAGATATCACAGACAATGAGAATACAGTAGTCAAGTCAACCATGGGTATAAAGCGTATACCTTTGGGGGCATATATTATTTATTTGTTTCAAGATGCCGGCTTTGAACTATTAGATAACCTTATCTGGGACAAGGGTGAACCCCAGAGCAACCGGCAAAAAAATGACGGAAGATTTACTCCCCACTACCAGAGGCCCCTGAATGCATATGAGCACATGTTTATTTTCAAGAAACCTGGGGCTGATTTAATCCTGCGAGACAATTATCTGGATCTGCTGGGTGACTGGTATAAAAACATTATCTTGTTTTCTCCCGTAATAAAAATAAACTACAAGGGCGAGAACAAAGTTGGGCACACAGCGCCCTTCCCGGATCAGATACCGGGATTTGTAGCCAACGTATTTACAAAAAACAGCACTGATATTGTATTAGATCCCTTTTCAGGCACCCTTACATCAGCGCTGGCTGCAGCTGAACGTGGGGTGGTAGGTTTGGGTATAGAAATAGACTCAGGATATGTAAAATTGTCCAGGGATAATGCCCACGCAAGGCATATGCCTTTGGTGACTTTGGAGATCTAAAGGCTGCCAAAATATCGAAGTAAAAGGCTTGTACTTATTTCTAAGTTGGCAATTACCTGCTATAATAACCATACCAGCTCATACCAGCTGCATTTTAACTGCTGGGTGTTAAGTATAAAAGGGGTGATATAAGCTTGGGTTCAGGCATAGATTCTTTAAGAAATATCCCGTTTTTTTCAAATCTCTCTGAAGACTTATTGGAAAAAATATATCATTTAACCATTGTCCGCAGGTTTTCCAAGGGTGAATTTGTGTTTATGGAGGGTGATCCGGGAGAAGCAGTTCATTTTGTCAAGTCCGGTAAGGTTAAAGTGCTCAAGACTTCTGAGAGCGGCAGGGAAGTCATCGTAAATATCTTAAACCCAGGGGATATTTTTGCAGAGGTTACTTTATTTCAAAACAACATTGCCTATCCGGCTTCAGTAGAGGTTATAGAGGACGCGGAGATAGGAATTATCCGGAACAAGGATTTGGAAAAGCTCATCATGGACAATCCTGAACTGGCTTTGGGGTTAATTAGGGCCATGTCGGTAAAACTCCGTGAAGTCCAGCGCAGGGTGAAGGAATTAGGAAGCAATGATGCCTTGGAGAGGACCATTAGGGTGCTGCTTGCCCTGGCGCAGAACCATGGAAGCAAGACAAAAGCAGGGATAAAGCTTTGTAAGAACATTACGCGCCAGGACCTTGCCAATCTTGTCGGTACAACCAGGGAAACCGCCAGCAGAATACTATCAAAGCTTAATAAGGACGATGTTTTGGATATTAGCGGGAGAGAACTCATTATCAAAGATTTACAAGCTTTAGAGTTTTATCTTAACTAAGATGCATAAAAGTTATGACAAATATTTAGCAAAGACGGTTTTAATTTAGGTGCAATTGGCAAAAGGAAATGAAGTGTTTTTGTTGAAATATATTAAGATATGCCGTGCAGAATAAAGAGCCTTAAGAGGCAGTAATTAATCAGTACTGATATTTTTTTGAGAGAAAACATTATAGTGTTTAATGGGAGAGAGGAGGATTAATTTGAAAGTATTAAAGGCAAAGGCTGAATTGTGCGATGGCTGCGGTCGTTGTGAACTGGTTTGTTCTCAGGTATGGTTTAAGGAAGAGGACCGCAGCAAATCTGCCATCAAGATTGAGGAAAACTCCGCAGATTATGACATTAATGTATGCAGTCAGTGTGGGGACTGCATTGAGGTATGTCCTACTGTGGCAATTTACAGGAACAAAGCCGGCGTGGTTTTAATTGACAAAGAAAAGTGCGTGGGCTGCTTTTCATGTATAGGTTTTTGCCCGACTTTATCAATGAGATGGCACAAAGATTATTTGGAGCCCTTCAAGTGTATTGCCTGTGGCAGGTGTGCCAAAGAGTGCCCAACTGGGGCTCTTAACCTGGAAAATAATTAAGGGGGGTTGGATAAATGGCAGCAGATTACAGCATTGAAGCTTTAAAAAGCGCGCATAAACTCATAAGCGATATGGAATATGAAGTTGGTCATGTCAATAGGGGATATACAGACCGCACATTGTATATAAATCTCACAGAATCTAAAATTGCAGGCAAACCTGTTACTGATCTGATGAAAGATAAGTTTATTGGAGGCAGGGGTTTTGGCTTATATCTATTGTGGAATGGCGTAAATGAAAATACTAAATGGAATGACCCGGAAAACGAAATAATCATTTCTACCGGTCCTATAGGGGGTATAACTCAATACCCGGGGTCAGGAAAGTCATTGGTAGTAAGCTTATCTCCCCTTACCGGCATACCCATTGACAGCAATGTGGGCGGTTACTTTGGACCTTATTTGAAGTTTGCCGGCTGGGATGCCCTGGAGATTCAAGGCAAGGCGCAAAATGATGTGATCATCTATATTGATGGTGATAAGGGACGCGTCACTATTGAAGAAGCGCCCCTGGAAGAAATTGACACTCATTTGTTGGCAGAGCAGCTGACCGCCATGTATGCAGATAATGAGGAAGATAAGAGGAATGTTTCAGTGGTGTCGGCTGGTTCAGGCGCCGAGCATACCCATATTGGACTATTGAACTTTTCATTCTATGACGTTAGAAGAAAAGAAGTAAGGATCAAACAGGCAGGCAGGGGTGGAATCGGCACTGTATTTAGAGACAAGAAGATTAAAGCCCTGGTCGTAAAGTATTCCGGTGTCAAGGGAGATACCAACAAGCCGGCAGACAGGGCAAAAATTGCTGAATTGGGAATTAAGCTGCATAAAGAGATTCACGATTTAGATGACCAGCAGAACCGTATGAGAAAGACGGGTACCGCATATTTGACAGGGATCATGAATGACTATGACTTGCTTCCCGTCAACAACTTTAAGTTTGGAGCACATCCGGATGCCCATAAGCTTTCTGCCAAAGAGTTCAGCAAGTGGTTTGCATTAAGCAAAAGTGATGGCTGTTGGTACGGATGTACCCTGGCCTGCGCTAAAGTGGTGGAAGGTTTCGAACTTTTAAGCGGCCCCTATAAAGGACAAAAAGTACTGGTGGACGGCCCTGAATATGAAACTGTTGCCGCCCTGGGATCAAACTGCGGTATTTTTGACAGCCAGTATGTTTTAGAAGCTAATTTCTATTGTGACACTTATGGTTTAGATACTATTTCCTTTGGAAATATAGTTGCATTTTGCATGGAATGCTTTGAAGCGGGCATCCTTGATAGTAAGAAGACCGGCGGTTTGGACCTGCACTTTGGCAACAAAGAAGCTGCCTTAGAGCTCCTGCACCAGATGGGCAGGGGGGAAGGTTTTGGGAAGGTCGCAGGCCTGGGCGTTCGCAAGCTCAAGAAGATTTTTGAAGAGGAAT
Organism: Bacillota bacterium; assembly: GCA_040756735.1. GTDB lineage: Bacteria > Bacillota > DSM-16504 > Desulfitibacterales > Desulfitibacteraceae > JBFLYC01. The sequence continues at coordinate 154,412 of JBFLYC010000005.1, forward strand.
ATGGTGCAGACCCAGGATTCTTGAATGATATCGGTATGGAAAACAAGGGGCTTGAATACTCCATGTATATGCCCAAGGAATCCCTTGCCCAGCAGGGAGGTTATGCATTGACCAACAAGGGTCCGCAGCATGATGAAGCCTGGTTGATTTTTATGGATATGGTTAATAACCAGATTCCAACCTTCGAAGATAAAGCGGAAGCCTTATTCTACTTCCCCATCTTCAGGACGTGGTTTGGTCTCATGGGACTGTGCAAACTGCCCTGGAATGACATTGTGCCTGCTGATAATGCAACTAAGCCGGAAGCCCATAAGATACCCGAACACCAGCAAAACTATGTGGAGCTCTTCAGCGCAGTTACAGGCAGGCAAGTTGGTATAGAAGCCCTTGTTGATTTATCTGCTCCTGTTTACCATTTCCAGAGAGTATTTAATATCCGCATGGGCCAGGGGGGCAGGCAGAGTGATGCCGCACCCATGCGTTCTCTAGGACCTGCTACAGTTGAGGAATATTTGTCCCGGGAAGAACGTTATGACAAGCAGCTCAAAGAAATTCTGGGGATCAATCCCGAGGGCAAAACTGCCGCCGAAAAGCTTCAGCTGATAAGAAAGTACAGGCAAGACCAGTACAATACTCTTTGTGACAATGTTTATCGCAGGCGGGGCTGGACTGAAAACGCGGTGCCCAAGCTGGAGACCCTGGAAAAATACGGCATTGACTTTCCTGAAGTAGTGGAAGTAGTCAAGAAATACCTGTAAGCATAAACCTGTAGGGGATGAGGAGTTATCAGGTGATGGGAGGCAGGATATGATTAAAGTCAACAATCGCGATATGGAGTGGTTTGAGGGGATGACTGTTCAGGCATTGCTGGATAAGTGCAAATATACTTATCCATCCCTGGTGGTAAGTATCAATGGCAAAGTTGTTCTGAAAGAAAAGTATCCTTCCACCATGATTAACGACGGCGATGATGTTAAAGTTATACACATGATGGCGGGTGGCTAGGCAACCCCATTATCATAATTTAATTATGCCAGGACATGATAAAGACAGGGTTTGCCCTCGATGCTTACCCTGTCTTTTGAATCAATGAATGGTGACAAGGGCGGGGGGTGACAAGG
>JBFLYC010000050.1:0-13613 GCA_040756735.1 Bacillota bacterium
TTTTGACCTTCTATTTGTATCTGCTTTTCCAAGAAGGATACCGATTGATTCATCCTGTGCTTGTTTTGCTCATTAATAAATTTAATAAATTCCTGGGACAGTATATTGGCAATTTCTGCTGCAAAAGCAGGGTCTTTATCATTGACAGAGATCTCCAGGAGTCGTGTATCTTTCACAGCCTGCACTTCTATTTTGTCTGCAAGACCTGTCAATGTCATTCCTTCTCTACTAGCCTGTACACTATCAAGAACGGCTTTTAGCACTTCAGGATTTTTTACCTGTCTGCGAAGACCCTCTATTGTCATCATGGGATATTGAGAAATAGACTCCAAAAGCACTGAAAACATGCTGTCAGCTTCCAGAGCCCTGATATTTGGCTGGTTAATCAAAAGCATCGCTTTTGCCTGATATGTAGGTGATATTATTAAAAAGCTGAAAACACCGCTTACTAAGACAGCTGCGATTGTAATTGCTGCAATAAGCATTTTGCCTCGTATTAAGACTTCGATTAGCTCTCGTAAATTGATTTCTTCTTCCATACCTTCAATCACTCCTGAATACAACTGATGATACACCAATATTAATTATACATGATTTACAAATTCTTTGCTTTAATATTTTTTTCCATTGTCAAACTATCATCGGGAAAAATTGCTTTTGTGTTTATTTAATAAGTTAGACGCAGACTAAGATAATTGGTTGCTGTTATATTGTTAAAAAGAAACAGCGTCTGAGTTCATCAGACACTGTTACATGAAACATTTCTATGTCTTCCATTTATTCATGAATAGTTCTATGCTAATCCTGACTCTGAATAGGAACAACTGCCAAAGTCATGCCCAATGGATGTAACAATTTTAAAATTGTAGTGAGTTGTGGATCCATACGATTATTTTCCAATCTTGCAATAAAAGTTTGCTTTACACCACTTATAGCCTCAAGTTCTGCTTGGGTAAGTCCTTCTCTTTACGAGCTTCCAAAATTTCCCTTATGATTTTAATTTTGAGGTTTATCTCATCTCTATCTTCCGGTGTTAATGCATCAAGGTTTTTATGAATATCGTCCCATTTTCTTGTTTTTACAGCCATATCATTTACTCCTGTTAAATCAAGTTTACTCCTGTGCATTACGGTTACAACAATTGAATTTCTAGTAATTTAGCTCTTCGGTTTTAACCATGATAATGCCTCCCAAACAACAGTTCTGCAATAATTATGCAGAACATAAGTTTGGTTTGCAACACCTTTCTGATTAAAATACATAGTCAATACATATGTTTGGATTATAATTTTTTAGATACAGTTAACATGAGCTGCAGCCGTGCAGCCCGAACTGCAGCCCGAAATGTAATTGCAAACAAAATAGTACTCTTGTTAAAAATCTAGAGCAGCCTGTCCAGATTTTCTCTAAGCTCTAAAGGTATGGTTACAATTGTCGTTCTTCTGCCGTTAATTAAAGCTTTTCCTACAAAGACAAGGCACACCGACCATAATAAACCCAATTCAGATACCGGCGGCTCCTCATTCCAAAAATAACCATCACCTTCAGTAGAGCCAAACTTCCTGGCAATTGGACCGGCCGCGCTCCAACCCCCCTTGACCAGCAGGAATTTTAACAACTCTATTTCACTGTCTTCCAGATCTTCGATAACGCCTTTCAAATTATCCTGGTTTGTAATAAACTCGACCAGAGCTTTTTCTCTTTCCTTCCTGGTGCGATAATTGGGAAGGCCATAGTAGTCACAAGCGCCTTCAAGCCAAATTGCAGGCATATTTTTCATGCCTCTTACTAATGGTGCGTCCACCGGCAGCGCTTTGGCTTCTATTTCTTTTCTCTTTTTCTCCCCATATTGTAAAAGCAGATATTCAGGATCAAGCACAAGCCCGTCGTCTGCAAACCCACCGCTGCTTATTATTAATGCATGTCTTAAAGCTTGTATTTGTTCTTTGATCTCAGGTTTAATACGTTTTTCTTCAATTCTATCTAACAGCTCAAGGGCCTCTGCGTTCTTGCCCATCTCTTTGTAGTTAAGCGCCTTGTTAAACAGTACTGACGGGTGATTAAGATATATATTATCCAGCAGGTCAAGGTTTTGCAAGCTTTTTTCATAGTCACCCATTGTATAATACAATTGGCTTAAAAAAAGCAAAACATCTGCAGATACCTTTCCCTTTGCTATAACAGTATTCAACAGGTTAATTGCTTCTTCTGACTTGTCCTTGCTAAAAAGCTTTTTGACCTCCTGCATGGCTTCATCTAATTCTTTAGTATTTTTGTCCAGCACTTTAACTTCGCTGATTTTAATTTCACTCATTGCACCATCAATCAGAACAGGAATCTTTTCATCATGCCGGTATACTCCCAGGTCAATCAGCGCTCTTGCAGCTGCAAATTTAACATCCATGGATACAGTTGAAGCCATAAGCAGCTCTTTTCCAAGCTCCATTCCCCATTCTTTTCCATATAAAATAAGTATACTTGCTGCAGCATCAATATTCTTGGCAGTTTGTGACGGGTCAAACAAAACAGACAAGGCACTCAATTTAACCCCACTATTTGCAACGTAGCTGCTTAAGCTTGCTGCATCATCCTTAACATTGACTTTAATATCATCTATTCCTAGGCCTGTAATTTTGTAAGGCAATTGAAAAGGGGGCACTATACCCCTGTCGGCCATGATGGCTATTCTTTGCATATGTATAGATATGCTCTCGTTATTAGTTACAGAAGCCCAACAGCTGGCAGCCTGACGATACTTGCGCAGGTTAAAAGCTGCTATCCCGGCTATAAATTTCATTTGGCAACTATCAAGGAGGTTTTCCCAGCGACGATACAAGCTGTACGCCTGCCGATGCTCTCCCAGGACACCTGCTGCTTCAAGGATACTAAGTGCATATTCCTTCCAATATTCAGGCACCTTTGCCTTGTTTCTATATAGGGACATGCCTTGCTCAAAGTCTTTAAGGGCCTCACCTAACTCATAAGCTGCTCTCTTTTTGTTTCCCAGTTTTACACATATCTGGACAGCAAGGCTGTGTCCAAAAGGATTAGGCAATGCCGATTTTTCGATATTTGGTTCTATAGACTTCAGGGCGCGTTCTGGATCCCCACTGTGATACAGTGCCAGGCCCAGGTTATTCCTTGCAATCGGGTCATTCTTGGGATCAAGCCCAATAACCTTTTGAAAATGTGCTGCTGCCTTGCCAAACTCACCTTTTCTAAGCAGTTGTAAGCCTTGTTCCATCACATCAAAAATACTTTTATTATGCATTTTACACATCCTGTTTCAATATTTTGGTTTCACCGCATTTGGGTTTCACCCCACTCTTATTACGTTTTAATATACAAAAGTGTGACGCAATAATCAAGCATGTTCTTATGATTATGACCTTATAAAACTTTAAAATGACTATGACTTTTAGTCAGTACCCCATTGTCAACGGAACATTTGTTTAATATAATTAACTACAAACACTTGTTTGGAGGTTATTGGCTATGGCTAAACAAGAAGCAATAAGCTTCATGGAGTTTAAGAATAAATTTAATAGTGAGGACGTTTGTAGGGTGCACCTTTTTAAGATGCACTGGTCTGATGGTTTTAAGCGCCTTAAATCCGGCAACGAGACCTATTACGTTATTTCAACAAGAAACCGCTATGAGTGCACCGCTTGCCACTATCAAGCATCCGTCACAGCAGGTACCGTTATGGAGAAGACGCACATTAAGCTTGAAAAATGGTTTTGGGCCATTTACTTTGTTGGAAGAGACAAAAGAGGGTGTTCGGCCATGAAGGACCGGGATTCACAATACCTCGCAAAAAATAAGGTATACTGAGCTAACGACATAGTCATTTTAAATATTTCTCCAGTTGCATGCTCCTAGCAAAATAGAAAGATTGAATAATCATCATCAACTAGTTAATTGTTTGACAATATTATATCTTAAGTGGTGCGGGGATCTATACCCCTAGAATCTTAAATCTGGTTTGTTTTACATAAAAAGAGCGACCCTTTTGTGGGTCACTCTTTTTTGGTTTACTGCTTATTCAATTATAGCCATCCAGGTAATAATGTTAGTGTTTGTTTTAATACCAAATCCAACTACGCTGCCAACAAAGACATCATCTAGATCAGCATAAACTGGGTTGTCACCGCTAATGTCATAAATTACTGTGTCTTTATCTACGACTAGATTATATACAACCTCACTTCCACTATTCTGAACTATATTACCATTTTTGTCAAACAGTTTAATCTGAACGCTATTCTGAGTTCTGTTGACTCTTGTTACTTCAAACTGATATACATCGCCAGCTACAGAGTATTTAGCTTTGACAGCGTGGGTTGCGCCATCAGCAACAGATGTAGCGCCTGCTTTGAGCTCCCAGTTGAAACCTTCATTAGTAGTACCATCTTGACGGCCTACTAAAATAGTAGCACTACTAAGCTTACTACCACTAATATTGTACTCAACTATTTGATGCTTCCTTAAGTCATTATAATTTGCAGGAACGGAATTTGAAACAGTATTGTACGTTGTGGTGGTGCCTCCATCATTAATAGTGACGTACCTGCCGTCTTTGTTAACACCCTTACCCATAACAACTGCATAATCGCCAGTTGTAGTTGCAGGTAATGTTGTTACCAGGTATTCAACTTCGTGGCCACCTGAAATCTTAACATATACTCTATTGGCATTTAATGCATCCCATCCTGCTGACCTGCCAACTACTTGCCAATCATCAGAATCAGGTTCTGATATGTCAAAGATTACTGTATCAGCGGTTAGAGTATACCATACACCGCCAATTTGTACCTGCCAAGTATCTTTATCCTTGTTTCCTACAAGCTTACCCTCAGTACCTAAGTCAGCTATTTTACCTTGTACATCAAAATTCTTAATTGCACCGTCATCGTCTAAATTGAACTTAACAAATGAGCCTTTATCAAATGAAATTGGCTCACTATTAGGATCAACATTCCTTGCAGAACTGTCTGAGTCACTGGTAACAGTATATTTCTTGCTGCCATTTTCAGTGAGAATAGTAATAGAGTTAATTTTGTCTTTACCAATGTCTGAGCCAGGAGCGCTAGCTCCGCCACCTTTATAATCAAGTGACCAAGTCTTAACAACACCGTACATCCAGCCTGATGTACCAGCTTCATCTGCTATAATAGCGCCAACTTTGCCTAAACCATTTAAAATCAATGTTACTTCTTCGCCATAATAAGCATCCAATGTGTCTGCAGATGTAAGAGCAGCAAAGCTATCGCCATCAGTGGAGAAGCTAAGTGTTGCTGGATTCTTAACATCGTAGCTCTTGCCATCAACTTTAATCTTTGTAACTTGATTGCTGCTGTTGATTTCAATGGAATCTAATTCCCCGGTTACTTTTTCGCTGCTAACATAAATTAGCCATGCGAGACCCTTAGCATTTTTACTAACTCTTAGAGTGTCATATTCTTTAAGTGCATCAAGGCCAACAATTTCTCCACCTTTGATGATCATGTAGTCGACACTGCTGGTCAACTGGTCAGTAATACGTGGGTTTGATCCAAAGTTGTCATGATAAACAATTCTCTTGGCTGCGGTAACTTCGCTAAGAATAGCATAATTCGCAAAGTCATTTTTCTTAATTGCTACCACTTCGCCTTTTTTGTTCAACATTAATGTCAATCTGTCTGCAGACTGGTTAGAATTTACATCCGACCAATCAGAAGCGGAGGAACCAAAACCAGTAACAGGAATGTTTGCTGCAGCTAGTGTATATCTCTTGCCATCCTTGTCAGTTTCAACTCTGGTATCGCTAACCCTTAAAATATCCTTATCAGTTACTACACCATAGTCTTTTACTATAATCGAAACAGCTTCATCATCATCATTGAGAAGGAAAATGGCAATTTTACCAGAAAGGTCGGGTACACTCTTAGCGCCAGAAATTACAGCATTCTTAGCAACTTTAATTGATGGATACCCAGTACTAAAGGCTGCGTTGCCATCATGGCTTTCAATGCGAACCAAATCCAAGAGTGTGAATTCGTCTTTATTGGGGTCATAGCTCCAATCTTTAATAAAGACTTCTTTGCTGACAAAACCATCGAAGGTATCTTCTAAAAGAGTTCTAACTGGTGATTTTTCTTCAAAAATACCATCAGATGCTTTCCACTGAACTACATCCTGATCCAAAGTCTGGTCTGCAAGGATAAATACTTTACCTCTTACAGCCATACCTTTTGCGTCAAAGGATACGCCCTTAGTTACACCTAGCTGTGCAGCCTTAGAAATATAATTAGTTGGCCACATGCCTGGTAGGTTGTCATTATAACCGACTATCCTTAATAGTACGGTTAAAACCTCTGAGTAAGAAATATTGTCATTTGGCTTGAAAGTACCATCGGGATAACCCTTTACAAAACCCTGGCTTGCTGCCAAGTTAATCCAACCAGTGTACCATACGCCTGCTTTAACATCGGTAAACTGGGAAGGAGTGTCCTTGAGCAGGTCAGCTGCATCCTGCAATCCTGCAAGCACAACTGCTACTTTAGTAAATTCTGCACGGGTAATGTTTCTTTCCAGTCCAAATGTTCCATCGGGATACCCTTCAATAATGCCTAGCGCATTCAGCTTGGAAGCTGAAGCTTCTTCACTAGCTGCTGCTACACCGGCGAAGGCGAAGAGAAGGACAGCGATGGTTAGAAGAACAATTAATGATCTCTTCATGTAGTTTATTTCCCCCTTTAATGTTTTCAAAGATCAAAGTCCGGTTTTTCCTCTAGTGCAACACGACAATTATCTACGGTAAGTACTTTGCTCGGCTCTCCTGGGTGGAGCACCACTCCTTTCAAATATGTATTTTCGCATCAGCATATTAACCTAAAGGGTGTATAGGCCACGGTACTAATGTGGGTACCGATAGCTTTCTTTGTTTTTGTACTCACTATTAAATACGCAGGATGGTTGTCTTATCCCTTCACTTTTTTTTAATTTTTTTAGGAAAATTTTTCTTGCCCATCATAATGGATATTAGACAATTATGGAAATATTCCTGCCTCTAGAGAGAATTTTTTTCATGTGATCAACTACTTCTGGCTTCTGTTTTCTGTTTTCTGGCTTCTACCCCTTAACCTCACCTGCATGGAGAACCTGGGCAGGGCCGTCATGCGGCCCATGCGGCTGGGTTCTTTGATAAGACGGTAGAACCACTCCAGGCCGGCTTTCTGGAAAAAGGCCGGGGCTCGTTTGGCCTTGCCTGAGATCACATCAAAGCTGCCCCCTACTCCCATGCAGACAGGAACTCCGAGTTGGTCCAGGTGCTCTCTAATCCAGAACTCCTGCGCAGGCGCCCCCAGGGCCGCCAGTAAGATATCTGGTTTCTTTTCTGCAATGTCATTAATGAGGGCTGCCTTTTCTTCATCAGAAAGGTAGCCGTGACTGGTACCTAGAATTTTTAAGCCTGGGTGCTGCTCCTGCAGGTTCCTGGCAGCTGCCTCAGCTATTCCTGGAGCTGCGCCATACAGGTAAAAGCTCCAGCCCCTTTTGGCTCCCACCTGGGCAAGCCTCAGTGTGAGGTCTATGCCTGTCACCCGCTCGGGAACCGGGGCGCCAAGGTACCTGGCTGCCCAGACCACACCTGACCCATCTGGGGTTACCAGATGGGCTTGATTAATTATTTCCATGAGCCTGGGGTCGTTCTGGGCCCTGTGGATAATCTCGGCATTTAGGGTGATGATGTGGTGGGGAGAGCTTTCAGCAATGAATTCTTCCACCTTTTGAACCGCCCCTGCCATGTCTATCCTGTCCACAAGGCATCCCAGGATATCTACTTTATCTGCTTTTTCTACTTTCATTTCGGCACTCCTATGTACTGGCTGCACTGGCTCCAATACTACTGTTTTTCTTCGACTTTTTCAGCTTGTTGCGGGAAAATTACATCCAGGTTACTGGTAGATGGTATCCAATAACTGACCCCATTTATATATTTCGGTTCGCCGGGGAGCATTTTGGTGGTCAGTTTGTCACTTTCCAGGTCTTTCATAGCCCTAGCAAGCGCTACCATATCCATGAGGCTGATGTTGGTCTTGATGCTGCGGTAAGCCTCACCGACTAATTCAGGTATCTTAAGGATATGCTTTGGCTGGAGGGCATGCTGGATAAATTCGGTGATAAACCTCTGCTGACGCTCAATCCTGCCTATATCGGCCCTAACTTCCTCACGAAAACGGACATACTGCAGGGCTTTGTCCCCGTTAAGCTTCTGCACTCCAGGATAAAGGTCTATGTTTTCATCCGGGTAATACATTCTCATTTCCACATTGTATTCCAGGCCGCCCAGGATATTGACCACCTCTTTGAAGCCATTGAAGTTCAGCTGGACGTATTTGTCCACCTCTGTGTTTAAGAGGCTGCTTACCGACTGCATGAGGAGTTTCGCTCCGCCATAGGCCTGGGCATGATTCATTTTATCCATACCTCTGCCTGGAATATTCACATAGGTGTCTCTGGGAATGGACAAGAGATTGACTTCATTTTTAGTAGTATTGACAATTGCCAGAATTATAGTATCAGCCCGGCTGGGTTCTCCTACCCTCTCATCTATACCTATTACAAGGATCCTTTCGATGTTGTCTTCTTTGCCCGGCAGCAGGGAAAATCCTTTCTTGTTTGCCGTTTGGTTCCCGTCATCCCCATGGGCTGCTCCTGCCCCAAACCAGTGGGCGGCAAATAGATAGCCGGAAAAAGAACTCACAAATACAAGGAACACCAGCACTGCAGCTACGAAGAGTTTTTGGCTGGTGCGGGAAATTTGATTGTCAGGCTCATAGGACATGGTCATTCCTCCACCTAAAATGCAGAATGATGAAAATGGAAAACAGAATATAGGAGACACTGACTTCTGACTTCTAATGATTACTTAAAAAACTCCGCCATTTCTTGCAGCTGTTTTTCGTCGTGCAAATAATACCAGATGCCGTCTATCCTCTTGTTGGTTCCCGGCAGCACTGCAGAAACAATTGGTTTTTTCCTGGCCTGGTTTGCCTCGGAAGCAAGCTTCATCATTTCTTTTACGGAAAAGTCATGCTCCACATACTCCGACATTGTCTGGATGATCTGGGGCAGCTTAACAATATTTTGCACTTTAAAAAGTTTGTCTGCCAGCAGGGTTACGATTTCCTGCTGTCTTTTGGCCCTGCCAATGTCCCCTTCTGAAGTGCCGCGGAAGCGAGAATAAGCAAGGGCTTTCTCTCCGTCTAAGGTTTGCAAACCAGGATAGAGGTCAATGTTTTCATCCGGGACGTCCATGCGCACGGGCACATCCACCTCAACTCCTCCCACCAGGTCTATCAGCTTTACAAAGGCATCAAAATTCAAGACCACATGGTGATCTATCTCAATGCCTCCCAGGAAATCCTCAATGGTCTTGCGGGCCAGCTCAGCCCCGCCATAGGCATAAGCTGCATTAACCTTGTCATAGCCGCCTTTAATCTTCACCCTGGTATCCCTGGGTATGGAAAGCAGGAATATTTCTTCCCTGTCTGGGCGGATACTCAGGAGCATGATGGAATCTGTCCTGCCCCTGGTTCCTGTTCTGGCATCTAAACCCAGAATAAGAATATTCATGGGGTCTATCTCTACCTGTTCTTCTCCTATATCCTGGGGCTCTCCTGGCTCGCCCCTTTTTGTGCTGCTGTACCAGTAAAATAGGATACCTGCAATTACGAGGATGATTACTAAAAACTTGAGCTTTCGCACGGTAATACCTCCTGGTTAATTTACTTCCAATCAAAAAGCCAAAAAGGCACAAAAGTACCTCCTATATTATTATTATTATAGTTATAGACTATAGACGGGAAACTTGCCTGAAAAGTTCCTTGAGAGTATTATAACATACGGGAGGACTGGCGTGAAAGTACAAGAGCAATTGCAATTTATTTGCTTTCACTTGGTGAATTCTGACTGCTGAATCCTGTTTTCTGTCTTTACGGCAGTATTGTCACAGTCTGGGTTTTTGCATCCCAGTCTACCCTGGCCCCTAGGTGTTCGCTGACCACGCGCACCGGCACAAAGGTCCTGCCCCCTACCAGCTGGGCAGCCACTTCTATTGTTTCCTGCTTGCCGTTTACCTTGATGGTATTGGAGCCAATGGGTATTTCCAGGCTTTTCTCTCCTAATATATAGGATACGGTCCTGGTAGCGGGATCCCAGCCAACTTTGGCTCCCAGCCCCTCGCCAATAAACCTGAAAGGCACCATGGTCCTGCCGCTCACCATAAAGGGCGCTGCTTCTAAGGTTATCAACTGCTCTCCTATATAAGCATTCTTTTTATTCACCGTCAGCTTCAATGCCGGATTAATAGCTTTTTTGATCTCCACAACCCTTGCCTCCAGGTCTTTTATCCTCACAGACATGGAGTGGACTTTTACCTCTATGGGAGAATATTTTTCGTGAAGGTACTTGTCAGCATAAGACCTGGTTACCAGCGGATCCTCCTTTGATCCGGGCTGGGGATGAGAGGAACCTGCAGCTTGTCCCATATAAGTGCCGGCCAGCAGGGCAGACAGTATTAAAATGAGGGCAACTTTTTTGTCCAGCAAACTAATCACGCTCCACAAAACTCTATTCGACAAGAAGCTGCAATTCCCTCCATTTTTTATTACGATGTGGCGCGGTATTTTTTGATGGTAAAATCCTAGACAAACTTGTAATCTATATCTTTTTTTTATAAAAAGTATTTATTTTCACAAACTATCGTGCTATAATAAAGTCGAAACAGGGAAAGCAGATAATATTGCAGACTTTTGGGCAAAAAGGCAAGATAATTTTTTATTAATCAATTTTGTACTTCATTTCACATATACATACTTCAGGGTGATTTGGCAAAAGATAATTATAAAGCAATTATTTGAAAAATTTAAGGTTTCAAATATTAATAATATTCTATTAGACTTTTCAGTATGAAAGGACGGTGCAAAAATGAACAGGAGACTAAGTTATCTTCAATACCAGAGGAATGCTCTGCTAAGCGATTACAAAAGCGCCAAGGAAAATGACAAGGTTAAAATCCTGGTCAAGATCATGGACCTGGAAGAAGAAATCAGGCACTCTGATGACGATTATTCCGCACTTAAAAGACAAGCCCTTTAATTCTTTTTAAAACCCAGTTTTCGCAAGTGAAAACTGGGTTTTTTATTTTTCATTCATTGGTAGTGTCTTTTGTGGTGCGGTAGATGATATCTTTAAGCAAAGCTTCGGATGGGTCCTCCAAAATGATTTTTGTAATGTTGCCCATATCAACATCCCTGGCTATCCTAAAATGCAGATAGAGATTTTCTGCAGTAAGGGGAAAATCTGTCTGGATGTGGCGGGCTGACCTGATTATCAAGGTTGGCAGATGGTAAAAATAAGTTTTGGGCCGGGTAAACTGCCGCATCAGCTGTTCAAATATTTTTTGGTCTTTGCTGCCGGCAGGTATTTCAAAAAGGTCCGGCAGGCTTATCCTTTCTCCATCCACTATGATGGGATCCAGCATCTTTTCTGCTTCTTTTAGAATGGCTTTATCCATGTGTACATAATAAGCTATCTTGACTCCAAGGAGGTTGCCCAGGGCTTCTTTCAGCTGCCCTGGAGTATAGCTGCTATAAAATTCGCGCAGGGTAAGATCTTTTTTCTTATGCTTTAATGCAAGGTCATCTTGAAAAAATATTCCTGCGGACTTGAAGCCGTTCTTCTTGTTTTTGTAATCAATGGTGTACACTGAAGTCATTAAAAGTCTTTCACCATCAGCCCCGATAAAAAGAATGTTTAAATTATCCGTTTTGCTGTTCCTGTTTGCATTTGCGGGGGTTTTTTGCTGGACTTGAATGAGATCTGCAGCCCATGCGTGGCAGTGATGCAGTATGACAGGCGCTAAGAGGAAAAGTGCCAGGAGTGCAGTGGCAATGGCAGCATTGCGTACAAAGAATCTCATAAAAAAAGTTCTCCCATCTATTTTTCGTTCTTTTAATAGTATGGAAGAACAAGATATTATTTAGTTTTGAAATTTAAACCAAAACATTTAAATATTCACTAGTTATTATTCTGAATTCTATTTTCTGAATTCTGTTTTCTGAATTTTGTTTTCTGAATTCTAATATTTATTAAACAAGTCTCCTGGAAACCATCCCTGTATCTTTAAGAACATCAAGCATTTGTAAGGCTTTGCCAGTACCCAGGGCCACGCAGGATACAGGGTCATCTGCCAGGTGTATGGGCAGACCGGTTTCTTCAACCAGCAGTTCATCCAGGCCGTGCAGCATGGAGCCTCCACCTGTGAGAACCACACCTTTGTTGATGATATCTGAAGCCAACTCGGGGGGTGTTTTTTCGAGAACTTCTTTTACTCCGGCTACAATGGCTTCTAAGGGCTCCTGAATAGCGGTGTAGACCTGCAATCCGGAAATATGTATTGTCTTTGGAAGCCCGGTAACCAGGTCTCGGCCTTTAATGTCCATGATGGCTTCTGCCCTGAGACTCTTTGGATTGGCAGTTCCTACATTTACTTTAAGTTCTTCGGCGCTTCTTTCACCAATCATCAGATTAAACTCACGGCGAATGTAGCGAACAATTGCCTCGTCAAACTTGTCCCCGCCAACGCGAAGGGACTTGGCGCATACTATGCCTCCCAGGGATAAAACCGCCACATCTGTTGTACCGCCTCCGATGTCCACAACCATTGTTCCATTGGCCTCAGAGATTATGAGTCCTGCGCCCAAAGCTGCGGCCATGGGTTCCTCAATTAAATAGGCCTGCCTTGCCCCTGCCTGCATGGCAGCTTCTCGCACCGCACGCTCTTCTACCCCTGTAATACCTGAGGGGATGCACACCATGACCCTTGGTTTAAAAAAGAGTCGCCTGCCGCAAGCTTTTTCAATAAAGTACCGAAGCATTCTTTCAGTGGATTCATAATCTGCGATGACACCTTCTCTAAGGGGTCTCACTGCCACAATATTCCCGGGGGTCCTTCCCAGCATTCGCCTTGCTGCCTCACCCACAGCAAAGATTTGCCCCGTTTTCTTGTCAATAGCCACCACGGAAGGCTCATTTAATACTATCCCCTTGCCCTTAACATACACTAAAACAGTGGCAGTGCCTAAATCAATACCAATATCCGTACCCCAGCCAAACATACTGATCTCCCTTCTGCAAATTGTAAGACTTGTCCCAGTAAAGAATATGTAAATATTTTATTAATAAAACCACAATTCTCCAAAAAAAAATAAAATCCTTTAAAAAAATACAATTAAGAAGCATTCTTCACCCTATATTTTTTACGGGTAGCTTCTCCTCCCCTAATGTGTCTTTCTGCCTTGTTATTTTCCAATACTGTTCTAACCTGAGAAGCCATTTCCTCACTAATTCTTGGAAGTCTCTCTGTAACATCCTTATGAACCGTGGATTTGCTGACGCCAAATACAGCAGCTGCTTTGCGGACAGTTGCGCCCTCCTCAATAATATAAGTAGTAATATCTAAAACCCGCTGACGAATGTAATCTTGCATAAAAGGGCCCCCTCTATCTTAGTTTCCTTTTAATCTATATGAAGTGTTGGGGGCAAAAAGAACAGCGAGTATAAGGAAA
>JBFLYC010000051.1:0-13264 GCA_040756735.1 Bacillota bacterium
ATAATCTTTTTGTGGCAAAGAACAACGGACCGACGGACTGACAGACTTTATTCACTATTTAGGGTAGTTACCCTGTCAGTCTCATTTAGGGTGACTTTTCCAGTTTCAAATAAAGTGACTCTAAACAGAAAAACAACAATCTAAAATAAAACATAAGAGGTGTTGTTAATGAGCTTAACTGATTTTTCAAAACCGCAATATAGTTTAGCTCCAAATATTGCAAAGCACTTGTCCAATAGCACAATATCTGTTCCTATGATGGAGGCAATTACTCCACGATGGCTTCTTACCTTTCTTCCCTGGGTTTCTGTAGAAGCAGGTATGTACCGATTAAATAAGGTGGGAAAATATAATGACACAAAAACCAAGAAGGATGATATCTTCGAAAAACTACCAGATGTATGTTCAAAACCTTTAGGAGAACACGAAATACCGCTAACCTTTTCTGATTATGAGGAAAAACCAGTGGAGTTTACATTAAATGCAGTACAAACAATTTTAAGGCTAAACACCAAAGTTACCGATATTTTTAATTCACCAATCGACCAGATGCAGCAGCAAATGAGGCTAACAATAGAAGCAATGAAAGAGAAGCAGGAATGGGAAATGATTAATAACAAGGAGTTTGGACTGATTAATTCTGTGGCGCCTTCTATGAGGGTACAAACAAGAAAAGGACCACCTACTCCCGATGATATGGACGAATTACTAGCACGGGTGTGGAAAAAACCTGCATTCTTTTTAGCGCATCCCAAAGCAATTGCTGCTTTTGGACGAGAGTGTACCCGTAGAGGAGTTCCACCTGTAGCGGTCAATCTTTACGGTTCACCTTTTATTACCTGGAGGGGTGTACCAATAATCCCTAGCGATAAATTATTGATTGATGGCAAATATTACAACCCATTTAATTCAGGAAAGACAAATATTCTGTTAATGAGGGTCGGCGAAAGGGAACAAGGTGTTATTGGTTTGCATCAACCGGGCATACCCGATGAAACCAATGTACCTAGTTTATCGGTGCGTTTCGCTGGAATTGACAATTGGGGAGTAGCATCTTATGTTTTGTTATTGTATTTCGGGGTGGCCGTTTTAACAGATGATTCATTAGGCATGTTGGAAAATGTAGAGGTAGGAAAATACCATGAGTATGCATAAGCAGGAGGAAAACGGGCTTAATATTCTCAACATGATCAGTCAGCTTGCCAATGAATATTATAGGAAAGACCTGGTTCCGGAGTTAATGGAGAAAGACACACAAAAGTTGATATCCCTGACATCTATTAAAAACCTAGCACCCCCGAAGAAAGCTGAACATATGGTAAATGCTGCCCCAAATGGAGGTTACGAATACTACTTTTTGCCAGATTATCAATCAAGGCCTTTTTCGAAGCAAATAGGCGGTCCTTACTATAAGCATGGTCTTGACGTTTATGCTGTCCGTAAAGATTTCCCAATCTTGCAAAGAAGAATTAATGGAAGGCCATTAGTGTGGCTTGATAATGCAGCAACTACTCAGAAACCCATGTGTGTAATGAATTCATTAAGCCGATATTATGGCGAATACAATTCCAATATTCATCGAGGCGCTCATACTCTAGCAAAGCTTGCTACTAATGCCTATGAAAGGGCGAGAGAAAAAGTCCGGGATTTCATCGGAGCATCCTCTGCAGAAGAAATTATATTTGTTCGCGGTACGACAGAGGCAATTAACCTTGTAGCTCAAAGCTATGGAGGAATGAGTATTCAATCAGGTGATGAAATCCTTCTGACAATGATGGAACATCATTCCAATATTGTGCCCTGGCAAAAGCTGCAGCAGGAAAAAGGGGCGGTCATAAAAGTAATTCCTATAGATGACTGTGGTCAGATCATACTGGATGAATACGAAAAACTTCTAACACACCGTACCCGTATTGTAGCCATTACTCATGTATCTAATGTCCTTGGAACGATTAATCCCATAGGTACAATGGTTAAAATGGCACATAAACATGGAGCGTGTGTTCTAGTTGATGGGGCACAGTCTGCACCCCATATAAGTGTTAATGTAAGTGAATTGGATGCGGATTTTTATGTTTTCTCAGGTCACAAAGTGTATGGGCCCACAGGGATAGGCGTATTATACGGTAAAAGAGCTTTGCTGGAAGAAATGCCGCCATGGCAAAGAGGTGGCGGTATGATCAAAAATGTAAACTTTAATGAAACAAGTTTTAACAGCCTGCCATATAAGTTCGAAGCAGGCACAGGAAACATTGCAGATGCAGTAGGCTTAGGTGCAGCTATTGATTATATTCAAAAAATAGGAATGGACAGTATCGAAACATATGAAAAGGAATTAACAGTCTATGCCATGGAAAAGATGATTCAAATACCTAGGCTTTATTTAATAGGTACAGCTCCGAATAAAACCAGTGTAATCTCATTTATAATAGATGGAGTATCCCCTGAAAAGGCGGGACATTATCTGAACCAAGAAGGAATTGCTGTTCGCTCAGGTCATCACTGTGCTCAACCTGTCCTAAACAGATTTGGTTTAACTAGTTCCGTCCGCGCATCTCTAGGTGTGTACAATACCATGGAAGAAGTTGACCACCTGGTGAGCTCCGTTCTTAAGATAGCAAAATATTAAAACTGCTGATCGCTCTAACTGACAACAGCATCTGAAGCAGGCCAAAGCCAGCGAAAAGGCAATAATAATCAAATTAATACACACAAACAATAAGAACCTGCCGTTAAAATGGCAGGTTCAATTATTTATCCTATTTCCCTTCTTCTAAATCCATTTAATCCTATTACAGAAAAAGCTGCTGCAACAACAGCAAATGTTATGAGAGAAACACATTAAAAGCTTTTTTAGGACGGCATTTAATAAAATTAGTCATAATTAACTGACTTGAATAGCTAATATAATTGACATAATGGCTAATATTTCTTATAATATTAGCTAAAATAGGAAATGTGGATGATATCATGTATGTTAATGCTACAGACTTTCAGAATGCTTTTGGAAAATATCTTTCCCTGATAGAGAAGGAAGATATTATTATTACGAAAAACGGAAAGAGCGTCGCCAAACTCATTCGCTATAACGAACCTGACTATTATCTTGTTCACGAAGAATCAGCAAAGTTTAAATCAACAAAAAAAATCAGCTATGAAGAATATATGGATCTGGTTAATTCATCTGATCAAAGGTACGAACTCATCGATGGCGAGATTTATTTGTTGGCTTCACCTAGTGTTAAACATCAGATTGTGGTAAACGAAATATCGGGTTACTTTTATAACTATTTTAAGGGAAAGCCCTGTCGATCATTGACAGCGCCATTAGATGTAAGGCTGTTCGGCTATGCGACCAAATTCGAAGAAGATCCCAATGTTGTCCAGCCGGATGTGATTGTGATCTGTGATGAAGACAAGGTCAATGAGGACAACAAGTATGAGGGCATACCAACATTAGTTGTCGAAGTCTTGTCTCCATCGACTAAAGGAAAAGATATGGTTACGAAATTAAATCTATACATGAAAAGCGGTGTTTTAGAATACTGGATTGTAAATCTGGAAAGCAAAAGTATCATTCAATACTCCTTTTCTCAAACCAAAGAAATAGTAAGCTTTAAAAGCCTTGAGGAAGGAGATACAATTCAATCAACTGTCTTTGAGGGTCTTAAGATACCATTAGAAGATATTTTTTCTGAAATCTAGCCTTAAAAACAGATCATCAGCCGCTGCATAATAAGGAGGGCCACCTCTTCAAAATAAGAGAGACTGGCCCTTAATTGTTAGAAATTGGGCAACTCAGGGATGCTTTCCATAATCTCACGCATTGTAAAGGAGATGCAGGTAAGTTGCTCGGAATTAACTGGTTCGTTTTCCTTATAGACCTCAAATAGCTTATACTGTTGATCCGTCAGCAAATATTGTTCAAGCAATTCATTATTGATATCTACGATCCAGTATTCCGGAATGTGGTATTTTGCATAAGCAAGTAATTTTTGCTGTCGGTCGCGTTTGGCCGAGAAGGGTGACAGCACTTCTACCACCAGGTCAGGCGGCCCTTCAATGCCCCGTTTCGTGATAATAGACAGCCTGTCGCGGCGAATCATGATTAGATCCGGTTGTCGCACCTCTATCTCAGACAGGATCAGATCAATGGGAGCTAATAAAACAACAAAATCCCGTGAACAATTTTGCATAATACGGTGCTCGATTTGCTGCACCACAAACTGGTGCAGCGCGTTTGGGGTTGGTGTCATAGCCTCTAGCCGTCCATTGTTTATTTCATAGCGAATTCCGTCATCCGGTAGATTTGCGTAATCCTCGTATGTTACAGGTTGTTCTCTGATCAAGTGATCCGGCTTCGTAGTTTTGTCCTTTCCCACGGCCAGCTGCCTCCTTATCAGGTTTATTCCATCCTAATTATACCAAACAACCTTTCATCCTTTCAATCATAGCGAAGACTCCCCTAATTCCCATTTCTACAAATTAATCTAATTTTTCTGCCCTTGCAAATGGCGACTTGCATTTTCATACGTGATGGGTTCTCCCACCAAAAAATAACCAGGCTCCAAGTTGTGCTTGAAGTAGGACATGGTAAAGTGTAAATGAGGTCCTGTTGAGAAACCGGTGGAACCTACAGTTCCTATGGTCTCCCCACGTTCTACCAACTGGCCTTCTTCTACAAAAAGCTCATGCATATGGTAATATACGCTAAAAAGCCCCTGGCCGTGATCAATTACCAGAGTGTTGCCAGTGAGAATCAACTCCATTGATAGTGTCACACGACCCTTATTGGCTGCTACAATTGGCGTGCCGGTGGGAGCAGCAATGTCGAGTCCTGAATGGCGGGATGATGTAGGCGCATTATTGACATAACGGGTTTCTCCGAATTCTGTAGTGAGTCGGCCCAAAACCGGCAAGACAAAAGGTTGATTATAATAGCGGTCCTCCGCACTAGTTTCCCGTGCCCTGGGAAAATAACGGGCAAATTGCTCATAAGCAGCCTCATTACGGGTTGAAGCTTCTATGCCGGCATCCACCCTTAAGTATTGGATGTGAAAGTCCCGGGGCAGTATTGTCACAGTACTCTCCGTAAGGGGTCCGCCTTGTAGGCCAAAGGTCAGCTGGTATTCACCCGGGGTGGTTCCATAATGAGTGGGTAAGTATGCAACATACCCGTCTTCGTACGGGAAAAACTGTAACTGATAATCAACAATATCCTGCTCCAACACAGGCATTACCCCTTCCGGAAGATGCCGTGCATAAAAAGCAACCAGTTCTCCCTGAACAACCGTGGGGCCTGGCATTTCAAAAGCGGGGGGCAGGTCGACTATTACAGAAAACGAAGCAACATATTGCCCCCGATACGGCTTGGACTCATCTTCCCAAAAGAGGCTCAACTGATAATCATAAAGACCATTGCGAGGGAAGCTGGGCAGCAACTGCACACTAGAAAGGGTATCGTCAAATACGATTTTACCTGTAGGGTCTGTCACATGCAGAAAAACCCTATCAGGCACAGGCTCAACAGTAAAAGCAAGAGGGATATCTACAGAGTTAAGCGCCGGCCACTGTTGGGAAAGTTCGGGCAACTGCGGCAGTTTACCATCATACCAGTCATTATCCCACTTAACAAACTGCCACTGGCGCTTTTGAACCAGGGGAAATATATCTTCCTCCTTGACCACTATCCGAACATCAGGCATCTGCCCGTATGGGTAAAGGCTTTGGAAGGCTTCATGGGTATAAAAGAAATGGGCATTATTTGAGAGAATAAGTTTGCTGCTCATGGGGCGTTTCAGGTATACCTCTTGGGTGGATGTTACATATACCTGATAACGGCACGTAAACGGACCTTTCAAGTGCAGGGTCATATCATAGGCAGCCTTAATGTATTCAGGCAATTCATTTTCAATAGCGCCCTTCAAGGCATCAATTAATTGTATGGATTGATCATGGTCAAGGACATGGGTTTGACGACTACCTTGGACCTGGTCAGCAACTGTGATAGCCAAAAGAGCTGAGGGAGTTAAAGGCATAATATAAAGAGCGCCCGTCAGCAAGCTTGCTGTTAATAATATAAGAATTAGTATCCAACGATTCTTTTTCATTTTTTTCCCCCTGGGGTGAATTCCAAGCGCTACAACTAAGACCATATAACATTTTTATGTTATTATATCATATTTTTCCTATGACTAACTTATTGTAACCTTCACCACATAATTTTATTACGAAGAAACCGTCTGTAATACCCCGCTAAGCCTGACCTTAATCCCTATTGGATAAACTTTAGGAATGGCTTGTTGTATTAATGATGATACTTTTATAAAAGGGAGGTTACGGGATGACTGTTCTAAAAACAAACAATTTAAAGAAAAGGTTTGGTAAATTTACTGCCTTAGATGGAGTTAACATTGAAGTAAACAAAGGGGAAGTATATGGCTTTATAGGTCCAAACGGAGCGGGTAAATCTACCACAATCCGTGTATTGCTGGGCATCTTGAAAGCAAGTGAGGGTGAAGCCAAAGTTTTTGGCAAAGACTCCTGGAAGGATGCCGTTGAAATTCACAAGCAAATTGCATATGTACCTGGTGATGTAAACTTATGGGCCAATCTCACCGGCGGCGAAGTTATTGATTTATTTGTAAAGCTGCGTGGTTCCAATAACAAAAGCCGCCGGGAAGAGCTCATTGAGAAACCCGGCAAGTGTACAGACTTCCCGCAAGTCCTTTAACCACCTGGCTGCTTTAGAATATGTACCTCTTTTGCGGTGAGCAATATTCTCCGCACCAAATTCTTGTAGCCTCATCTTCCAAATCTAAGGTCAGAGCCAGTTCTACCCACCAGTAAGCCAAAATTTCCCGGTGCTGTTCTTCATCCAACCGGATACTGGCCAGAAAATCACCATCGAGTAACACAATACGTTCTTTCAAGTACCAAAAAAGTTCCGTATCTGTTACACAATGTTCGGGAGTAACCATATTTAGCAATTCCTGACCAAAAGCAACTCTTCCTTATCCATACTTTGCAGGCGAAGGTTGATATCATCATCTGATTGCTCGATGGTCGGTTCACTTGCAACGACTTTGCTGTTACCAGGCTCACCGCTGTTCGCCTGAGTAACATTATAGACAACCGCGGCCATATGTTTGCAGTAGTCATCATGTAAAGATATCCGGTCTTCTTTTGTATCCATTCGAATGTATTCCCATTCCTATAATTTGTTTTATCTTCCACATACGGTATGTTATTATAATCACAGCATTCTCGCGCTATTTTGCATAACTCTTCAAATTTAAAAGCATACCGATCATTGTCTCTAGAATAAATTCAAACTGTCACAAGAATTATAGCTTTTTCCCGTAACACGTAAGGAATCGACCCATTTGCCTGTTATTGCGAAACTTGGCCAAGAAATATCATTGTTATTGCTTTTAATGAGTTTATTATAGTTGATTTTAGTTGCTTTTGGTTGATAAGTCATATATAATAGAAATGGAGGTGATATTATGACTGGAGATAATAAACTAATAACCGCCCAAGCTTTGGCCGAAGCCTTGGACCTGTCTGTGGAAACAATCTGGAGGTACACCAGAGAGACAAAAATTCCCCACGTTGAATTGGGGAACAAGCAATACCGTTATAAACTTGATGATGTCATTAGGGCACTAACCGATTCAACTGTGGTTCAAGAAAAAGCAGCCGAGTACAAAACCGAATCCACAAAAAATTTCACTTATCAAGATTATCTGGAACTGCCGGAGGAACCAGGCTATCGTTTCGAAATTCTCGAGGGTATGTTGATTAAAGAACCATCACCTAATGTAATGCATCAACGAGTATCCCGCCGGCTCCAACGGATCCTAGAAGATTATTTTTGGCAGGTTGATCCCCAAGGTGAAATCTTTGATGCGCCCTTAGATGTGACCTTCCATGACATTACCGTAGTTCAACCGGACCTGTTTTATGTCTCAGGGGAACAAAAACTCATCGTGAAAGATACCCGCATTGATGGCCCGCCCACACTGGTAGTTGAAATATTGTCTCCTTCCAGCAGCCGCAAGGACCGGCTGCAAAAATTACGTATTTACCAAAAGGTTCAAGTGCAGCATTATTGGCTTGTCAATCCGGAGGAAAAAACCCTTGAATGCTTCTCCCTCCAAGATGGCTTATACGCCCTGGTTGCAGCCGGAATGGACGAGGACGTTGTAGAACACCCCAGTTTTACCGGGTTAGCGATTACATTAAAAGACCTGTGGTAACTTATCGATATTATATGGCTGTGATCTGATCGGATAATGCAAGCTCTTCTACAGGGTGCTTTTTCTCCAGACTCTTCTCTGGATCCTCAATGTTCTTGAAGGCAACAGAAAGCATGAGCTTTAATCTATTCACCTGATTGACCTGACTGGCTCCGGGATCATAATCTACCGGCACGATGTTGGCTTGAGGATACCGCCGTTTTAGTTCTCTCACCATGCCCTTGCCTGTAATATGGTTGGGTAAACAGGCAAAAGGCTGTAGACAAGCAATATTACTTGCACCGCTTTCTATCAGCTCCAGCATCTCTGCCGTCAGGAACCAGCCTTCCCCGGACTGATGTCCAAGGTGCATAATCTCTTGTGCCATAGCTGCCAGTTCAAAAATGGTTTTGGGGGGATGGAAGCGTTTGCTCTTTTTCAGTTCTCTTTTCATTACCTTGCGATAGCTTTCCAGCCTCCAGATAAAATAACGCGAAAGCAATTCAGTTTTAAGAGTTCCGGCGAGTTTCTTGCGGCTGTAGACACCATCATATGCACAATACAGGAAAAAATCCAGCAGGTCAGGCACTACTGCCTCGGCACCCTCTTTTTCAAGGATGTCAACAATATAATTATTGGCAAAGGGATGAAATTTTACGAGGATTTCCCCTACAACCCCTACTTTTGGTTTCTTGACATCATTAATTTCCATACATTCAAAGTCCCTGACCATGTTACGGATATTCCGATTATACTCCTGTATACTCATCCTGGCTAAACTCGGTTTGAGTTCCTTCAGCCATTTTCCCAGCAATCCATTGGTTTCTCCAATGTTTTTCTCATAGGGTCTTACTGCATTGGTCAGCCTCATGAGAAGGTCACCGTAGACCATAGCCATGATGCACCTTTTGAGCATTTTTTTCGTTATTTTGAAACCGGGGTTCTCTTCCAAACCACCGGCATTTAGAGAAACAACCGGGATATGCTCCATTTCCGCTTCCTTTAGGGCTTTGCGGATGAAAGCGATGTAGTTGCTCGCCCGGCAGCCTCCTCCGGTTTGAGACATGATCACAGCCGTTCGGTTAAGATCATACCGTCCTGATTTAAGGGCTGCCATAATCTGACCCACAGTAATTATCGATGGATAGCAAGCATCATTATGGACGTGCCGAAGCCCTTCTTCCACAACTCCCATCTCCAGATCGGGCAAAACCTCAAGCCGATAGCCCTCCAGGCGTGCTGCTTCTTCTATTAATTCGAAGTGAATAGGAGCCATCTGAGGAGCCAGGATAGTATATTCTTCCCGCATTTTTTCCGTAAATACAACTCGTTGAGGAACATTGTAAAGTTTTTGAGGATGAATGTTCTTTCTTTCTCTTTCCTTCATTGCTGCCAATAATGAACGGATACGGATCCTTACTGCCCCCAGATTATTAATCTCATCTATTTTAATCAGGGTATACGTTTTTCTGTACTGCTGCAGGATTTCCTGCACTTGGTCCGTAGTAACGGCATCCAGCCCACAGCCGAAGGAGTTGAGCTGTACAAGTTCCAAATCGCTCCTTGTGGCTACAAAACTGGCAGCGGCATAAAGCCTGGAATGATAAACCCATTGGTCCAAAACCCTTAAGGGTCTTTCTACTTTTCCTAGATGAGCTACAGCATCTTCGGTAAGAACAGCCAGGCCCAGTCCGGTGATCATCTCCGAAATCCCATGGTTAATCTCCGGATCAAGATGATAGGGACGACCTGCCAAAACAATCCCTTTCCTTTGATTTTTTTGCAGGTATTCTAGGATTTCTTCCCCTTTGGTTTTGATGTCCTTACGAAAAGCTTCTCTTTCGAGATACGCTTTATTCACTGCCTTTTCAACTTCTTGTTTGGTCACTCCAAACCTGCTGAATTCTTCATATATCCTGGCCTTCATTCTTACCATATCTTCCATAGGGAGAAAAGGATAAAGAAAAGTTATATCTTCCCTTTTCAACTCGTCAATATTGGCATTAATAGCCTCTGGATAAGAGGTTACAATGGGACAATTATAATTATTGTTGACTTCAGGGATCTCTTTTTCATCCCGGGGAAGACAAGGATAAAATATCACCTTCACTCCCCTGCTCAGGAGTTCTTTAATATGTCCATTGGTTAGTTTGGCAGGATAGCACAAGGATTCCGAAGGCACCGTCTCCATGCCCAATTCAAATACCTTTTTGGACGAGCGGGCAGATAAGATAACTCTAAATCCCAGTTCCGTCAATAGGGTAAACCAGAATGGATAATGCTCGTACATATTTAGTACCCGGGGAATCCCGATTACCCCGCGCACAGCTTGTTCCTTGCTTAATGGATGATAGTTAAAAAGCCTTTTATATTTGTACGCAAAAAGATTGGGAACCTCACTGGTAGTTCTTTCAAGACCGGCTCCTCGCTCACAACGATTACCGCTAAGAAATTCACGACCATCAGAAAATTCGTTCACGGTCAGGAGACAGTTATTGCCGCACAATCCACAATGCCGTGTACTGATCTTGGTATGGAAATCTTCCAATTTATGGGGTGCAAGCAAAGTCGTTTTTGTTCCGATTTGGTACTTTTCTTTGGCAATAAGGGCTGCCCCAAAAGCCCCCATAATGCCTGCAATGTTGGGACGGATCACCTTTCTCCCGGTTACAAGTTCAAAACTTCTTAATACTGCATCGTTGTTAAATGTTCCTCCCTGAACAACGACTTTTTCGCCCACCTCTGAGGAATTTTGCAGCCGGATGACCTTGTAGAGAGCGTTTTTTACAACGGAATAGGCTATTCCCGCTGCAATACTGCCAATATCCGCTCCTTCCTTCTGCACCTGTTTGATCTTGGAATTCATGAATACCGTGCAGCGGGTTCCCAAATCAACCGGTGTCTTAGAAAACAAACCTCTTTGCACAAATTCCTCAAGGGAGATACCAAGTGATTCTGCCAGGGTTTCAATAAAAGAGCCACAGCCTGAGGAACAGGCTTCATTCAGCATGATATTATGAATCACTCCATTTTTAATCTGCATGCATTTCATGTCCTGTCCCCCGATGTCCAGGATAAAATCCACTCCCGGGAGAAAGTGTTCTGCACCTTTATGATGAGCTACCGTCTCAATTTCCCCATGATCAATTTGCAGTGCAACCTTAAGTAAAGCTTCACCATACCCTGTGACTACAGAAGAACCGATGAAAGCTTTGGAAGGCAATTTTTTGTATAAATTCTCCAGAGCCGTTATAGTTGATTTTAATGGACTTCCTCCGTTACTCCCATAGTAGGAATAAACCAGATATCCGTTCTCATCAATAAGGGCAAGTTTTGTGGTCGTCGAACCAGCATCGATCCCCAGAAAACAAGGACCCGTCACGTCCTTTAATGGCTGCGTCTCAATGGAATTTTTGCCGTGTCTAAGACGGAAATCCTCATATTCTTCTTCAGAGGCAAATAGCGGTTGAAGCAGCGTTGTCGCCAAGTTCGAACCTTGCAAGTTGGGAATTTTCTCGTAAATGGTATTGAAATTACAGACTTCCCCCTTTTTGGAAGCGAGAGCTGCTCCAATTGCTACAAAGTACTGGGCATGTTCTGGAGCAATGATGTTTTCAGGTTTTAAATGCAAGGTTTCTATGAAACGCTGACGCAGTTCTGACAAAAAACTTAGAGGTCCCCCGAGGAAGGCTACATTTCCTTTAATAGGCTTCCCACAGGCTAAACCCGCAATGGTCTGATTCACCACTGCTTGAAAGATAGACGCTGCAATATCTTCTTTAGCTGCACCTTCGTTTAGTAAGGGTTGAATATCCGTTTTAGCAAAAACCCCGCAACGGGAGGCGATAGGATATATTTCTTTATACTTTTTTGCCAGGTCATTTAATCCAAGGGCATCCGTTTTTAGCAGAATGGACATTTGATCTATAAAAGCGCCTGTTCCGCCTGCACAGGTTCCGTTCATTCTTAGTTCAGGAGAGTCCCCGAAATAAGTTATCTTAGCATCTTCTCCTCCCAGTTCAATAGCAACATCTGTGGTAGGGATAAACCGTTCTACTGCCTGACTACAAGCAATAACTTCTTGAACAAAAGGTATCCCTAGCTGTTCCGAAGTGGAAATCCCTCCAGAGCCGGTCACATTCATAGTTACCTTCCTGTTCCGGAACTGAATATACAATTTATGCAGAAGGTTGCTCACCGTATGCCGAATATCTGAAAAATGCCTCTGGTAATGAGTGAAAACAAGGTTATCCAAATCATCAATAATTGCTATCTTTACTGTTGTGGACCCTACATCCAAGCCAATATGCAAGATTTTTTTCATTTATGATCTCCTTCATCCCATTGAAATTACTCACCATCATCGTTATTTAAATTTTGAAATATGGTTCTTAGCGATTTTATGGTTGTCGTTAACTCCTGTTGGCTGATATTATTACAAGCTGTTTCTATGAGACTAGTTACAATTGGCATCATATTCAGCATCATGTCTTTACCTTTTTGTGTAAGGTATATTCGGAAATTTCTTCGGTCAGTTTCATCCATCTGTTTTTCGATTAATGATTTTTGGATTAATCTTTCCAATAAACGGGTAACCGTTGTTTTATCCTTTAGGGTTTTATCAGTTAAAGCCGTTTGAAGAAGTCCATCTTCCTCCCATAACCTGCCTAAAATGGCAAACTCTTCAGGTGTTATATCAACACCTGCTTTGATAGACAAATAAGTTAATCTTTTTCTCATTATGATAGCGACACGATTAATTATAAAACCTAGCGAATTGTCTATTGAAAAACTCTGGATTTTTTTTTCAATGTCCTTGTCCATTTCTTTAGTAGACCTCTTCTTTTTTCTTCAATTTCATTATAAAATATCGGTTGCAATATACAACCAATATATTTATTTATCATTTTTATTTTACAACTGATCTTTCGCACCCTTAAAATGTTTCAAGATTAATTTTTCAAAAGCAGCATTTTTTTGTAAATTACACCTGGACTCAAGCCAAATCTTTTGATATGATTAAC
>JBFLYC010000052.1:0-12416 GCA_040756735.1 Bacillota bacterium
AATATTACCGTTTCTTATTGTCCAGCTTGGTCTTGGCAATCTAGCTTTCACATGCTTTAACTAACACTTTCTTGCTCTCGTTATTTGCGCATTACGTTAAACTCGGTTAAATTGCGAATTGAAGTACCACATTATAACTTTTGACAACTCTATTAGGTTGTGGTAAAGTAGTATTCCTGCAACATTGAATTTTAATGCTTTGAGTAAGCTAGATGATCGCATGCATTCTTATGCATGAGGAAAGTCCGAGCTCCACAGGGCAAAGTGCTGGGTAATACCCAGTGGAGGCAACTCTAAGGAAAGTGCCACAGAAAAAAACCGCCAACTGGGAAGTGAGAAGTGGGAAGTAGGATGTGAGAAAAAAGATTCTCACCTCTAACCTCTCACCTCCCAATTGGTAAGGGTGGAAAGGTGAGGTAAGAGCTCACCAGCAGCCAGGGTGACCAGGTTGGCTCGGTAAACCCCACTTGGAGCAAGACCAAATAGGGGAACAAAGAAGCGGCCCGCTTCGTTCCCGGGTAAGGTCGCTTGAGCCTGTTGGTAACAACAGGTCTAGATAGATGATCATCCTCGACAGAACTCGGCTTATGGTTTGCTCAGAGCTAATAATAATAAATACACCAAATACTGGTGTATTTATTTTATAACCCAGTATTTTTTGTATTTAATAATTATCCTTACTCAACACATTTCCTCTTGTTAGCATGGTATCATTGAATAAGTATTGTTTCTTTTTCTAAGTCTAAGGGGGTAATGTTTTGAGTTTATTTGCACCCAGAATAGTAATAATAGATGATAACAAAGAACTACTTTCTATACTTACATATTTTTTGAAAGAGTGTGGTTTTGATGCTAGAGGACTTTCCTCAATCACCAACATAGAGCAGCTGGTAGAACTTAAACCATCCTTAGTACTTCTTGACCTTGAAATGCCCGCACTTACAGGTTATGAAGTATTAGAACTAATGCGCAAGGTCCCTAAACTTAAACACATCCCTGTCATTGTTATAACAGGACTAAAATATCGAAACCCTGAAGAAAACCTCCATTTAGCACAAGATATTTTAGAAAAACCCTTTTCCCTAGATGTACTTTTAAATAGAATTTCCATCCTTCTCCATGAAAATAAAATAACTGCTCACAGCTAAATCAAGCAGGACTTTAGCGCTTTGTGGTCTAATTAATATCACAAGTAACCACAGAAGTATTAATACAAATATTCAAACCAATCAGAAGGAGGAATTTTAGTAAAATGTCAGGAAAACGGCCATTAAGCGTAAGCTTTATTGCTTGGTATATAATTCTTAGTAATGCTTTTAGTTTAGCCAGTACCTTTACTCTATTAAGAAACCCGGAGATTAGAGACGCATTTAGCTCTATGGGAATGTCGCCAACCCTTCTTTTGTCATTAAGCCTTGTATCTGCTGTAATTGTCGTAGCTTTGGGCATCGCAATCCTTAGTGGATTCAACTGGGGGCGTATCGCATATTTAATCTATTACCCTGTCACGACCCTTGCCTTTTGGAAAATACTCAGTTTGCCCAATACCCATTTGAATGGGTTAATTCTCTATATTGTTATTCTATTTTTCCTTACTAGGCGTCCAGCAAATGAATTTTTCACAGCAAGTTAATTAAGATAAGATAGTTTACCATCCAAGGTGAACTTTTTTCATGAAAACTTTTATCCATTTAATGACTTATCTGTATTAAACACCATGTTTTATGCAAACTAATAAGGTGTCAGTTTTCTTTTGGTTGGAGTGTCAATGAATGGATAAGTATAGGATCTTAACCTTTGATGGCGGTGGTGTATGCGGAGCTTTTTCTGCCGCTGTTTTAGTGAAGTTATGCAAGCTTATCCCCAATATTGTAGAAAAGGCAGATTTGATTGCAGGCTCTTCAATAGGGGCTTTAATAACACTCTGTATTGCCAACGGGACCAGCCCAAAAGACTTATTAAAACTGTATTCAAAAAAAAATGCCGGTTTTGTCTTTGCTGATGCTCATAATGGAATATTCAAACCAAAGTATGACAATAAAAATTTAAAGCTGATGCTTCAATGTATTTTCCCACCAGACCTACGCCTAAAAGACCTTAAAGCCAGAGTTCTGATACCTTCCTTTAAGACCAGGGGTTCAAACTTCATAAATTGGGGGCCTGTTTTATTTAATAACTTCCCAAAGTCCCGAACTAAAAATAAGTCAGTGATTGATGTGGCTTTGGCTAGTACTGCTGCTCCAGTATATTTCCCATCTTATAAAAACTACATGGATGGAGGAATTTATGCCAACAATCCTGGTTTAGCAGCAATTACTGTAGCCCTGGACAAAGATTTAGGTAATCAGAAGCTTGCCAACATCCACTTACTTTCCATAGGTACAGGTATTTTCCCATACAAAACCTTACCTACAACAGCTTCATGGGGGATTTATCAATGGACTTTTTACCAGCCAGCCCCCTTTCCTTTGCTAAAAGTTATGATTAAAGGCAAAGGAGATATTGAAAGCTACTTTATTTCAGAGGTACTGGGGAAAAAACAATTCTTACGTATAAACCCGGTACTTGGCAAACCAATTGCCCTGGATGACTACAGAGAAATCCCTGACCTGATAAACTTCGGACAGGGTTTGGAACTTAGTCAAGAAATGGAATGGATTAAAACAAACTGGTTGTAGTAGCAAGTGACTCTAAAAATTAAGCTCGGTCCCTACCAAACAAGGCTTGATAACGTCTTATCACAACCTCTACCGGTTGATATTTTAGCTCTAACTTGTCAATCATAGCCGGGCGATTGTTGCCGTGGTCAATTTCAAGTTTAAGATGAGAATAATAAGATGGTGGAAACTCTAGTAAGGGATTCGTAAACAAACCTTCAGATGAGTGTATTCTTACCAGGGTATACTGCTGCAGAAACCTCCATTTGGAAGAGTCCTCCGGCAGTGGTTCATTTGATCCATACACTTTTAAGACCCTCCTGTAGTTGTCTTCTGCCAGCTGGGCTCTTATCCTTAGCAAAGGCCAATGGTTCGTATCCAAGTTAACCAAAAAACTGGTTGGAATCCCCTGCTTTTCTCCTAAGACCTCAAATTCAACAGGCACTTCATGCAAGACAATTTCCTCCAGCCAACCCTGCCCCTTTCGCCAATGGACCTCTGCTTCTGTAAGAGATAGATATCGCTCCCCTGGATGATATACAGTGATACGCAAATATCGCAACGTACTTGGACTATAGTTGACCTGTGTATGCTTAAAACTAGGCGGACCGGTAAAGGATATTATTCTTTGATAGTCTGTTAAGTGTACCCATTTTTTAAGGTCACTACTGCC
Source organism: Bacillota bacterium (assembly GCA_040756735.1). Lineage (GTDB taxonomy): Bacteria > Bacillota > DSM-16504 > Desulfitibacterales > Desulfitibacteraceae > JBFLYC01. Next base: position 3,331 of record JBFLYC010000052.1, read on the forward strand.
TTCAATCATAACTTGATAAACAAACTCTTCCTGTATCATAGGCAAACCCACTCGAAAGTGCTTCCATCCGCCGCCTGCAGATAAAGTTTCCATATTCGGCTGCAAATCAAGCTGAGCTTGGGTATATTCAAATGGTGAAAAGACTATCTCCTCGAAGGGTATCCTGGTATATTGGTTATTTTTTTCCTCTCGTATGCCACTAATGATAGCGTAAGGCACCTCAATTCCCACATCATCCACTACTCTTAAATCCGCAAATCCCGGTTCTGAGAGCTTTAGTACCTCCCATGGCACAGAAAACAAATAATATCCCTGGCTGTGATCTGACGGGAGGGCCAAGGGCACACGATAACGCCATAGATTCCACGAATCCCCCTGGGAGCTTTTATCTGCTAACATTGGTACTTGACCAAATCAAACATAAACACCTTAATAATGGTAAAGCCAAACAAGACCATTGCCATTAGCCTAGTAGATACATGGCGCTTCCAAATGCCTACAGCAATTAAGATAATGGAATATACAGCCAAGAAAACCGAGATGAGCGACTGGCTGAAATTGCGGAAGTTATATGCCTGTTCCGGAAACTGCAGACCCTTGATCCAGTAATATTGACTTATCTCCAAGGAAACAAAGAAAACAAACAGTAAATTTGCAAAAACTAATAAAATGGATTGAACTGCTAGAGCCCTTTTGTGTGAATCATCTTTCCACCTGTAATGAAAATAAGCCACAAGCAAAAGGGTTATGATGGCTGCAATTATTGTTACAAATTCTTGGTTTAATACAGGTGTCCATTTTGTCCAATCATTATAGTAGCGTGAACCGTATTGCCAATACCAATGGTGGTGAAGGGCATTTACTATACCTAAAATCAAAGTTCCGTAACCAAAGTACACTAAAAGTCTTTGTCTGTGCATTAAACCCAAAGCAGTTAGCACTACAGCTTCTACTATGCCTCCACCACTAATACCCTGGGCAAATTTAACAAAACTCTTTTTCTGATAGTATTCTCCACCAGCTAAAAAAAACAGTCCTAAGAACATACCAATCATAACTCTACCCATGGGACCTACCCATTGATTATCAAAAGCATACTTCAGGAAAAAGGCCATACCGATTAAAAAAGCAACAATACCAATCCTGTTAAGGATTGTTCCCCCAATCTTTGTTTCCAGGCCTTCCTTTCCGAATATAAACCTCTCCTTCATTATCTTTCTCTCAGCTTGATTTGAGCTAACTTTGTTTAAAGGTTTGGTCTTTTGTGGAACAGCAGACTTCTCCTGAACTCCTGCCATACTGTGAACTTGCTTCTCAAGGGCAGAATACTTATTATGAAGGGATATCAATTGCTCTTCCAACTTCTGGACCTGTACTTTGACTTCATGCAAGTCTTTATTGTCCATTGTTGCACCTTGCCTTTCTTTATAACAGTTTCCAAATATTCCCCTTATATTCTTCTATAAAAAAATAGAAAACCCTTCTTCACACTCGGCCACAAAAAAACTGCCGCTAGGGCAGCTGATATAAGTATTCTTACATTTTAAATGGATTAGGTCCATATTTTTCCATAAGAGAGATGTACCCTTTAAGTTTTTTACCCAACACATTTTCAGGCTGGCTCTCAATTCTTGCGTATTTTACCTGCTTTATTCCAAAAAATATTTTATTTTGGCAGGTTTTATTAACCTCTTCCACATTATTGTATATCCAGGCGCACTGTTCCCTTATGTTTACTATTTCCACCGGACAATTCAGGAGTTTTTTTAGCTTACCTTCCATAACACAAGGAGAACATCCGGCAAAAACCGTTGGCAGTTTGCAATTATTAAAAGGTGATGGATAAAAACCTCTTTTTATTTCATCACAGAAGTTGCTATGGAGAACTACCTCGTACCCATCCTTTTCGAGCACCTCTTTTATTTCAAGAAAATTTATTTTGCTGCCCTGGCAGTGGATGTTGGTACAAATAATTATATTTATTTTACCCATAGTATAACTCCTTCACTTTAAATAAAGGTTAACTTTCATTATAGCTTAGCTTTAGTAGCATCAAATGGCCAATGCAGCATCAATTGCATTCATAATTTTCTTGTCTGGACAAACCGGAACCAGGATAGCCCCCGGTTTGCAAGCAGCAGCACATATGCCACAGCTCCTACAGGCCTTATAATACACCTGGAATTTTCCTTCATCTTGCTGTTTTATCGCCCCATAAGGGCAAACCTGTTGACAAGCGCCACATCTATTGCACTTGTCATCATTGATAATGGAAGCTTCTTTTAACCCCTCGCCTAGAGAAACATAACTTAGGCGTTCCTTCTCAAGAAACTGCTCCTCCAAACTTTTTTGAAAGTTCTCAATCCTATACCTTGCCACCTCATTTCCTCTCTTGCGCTTACACTGGCTGGCATCACACCCGGCAATTAACACGCCATCAACACCTTCTGCAATGGCATCATTCACTGTGATCATATTCACTGCACCTGTACATGGAACCCTGATTATATGAAGATTGGGGGAGTATGCAGAACCTGCCTGCCCCATCTTGTCTGCTTCTTCATAAGCAAAATCACAAAAAAAACCGACAATGAAAGGTGACTTGGCACCAGAAGCTCCTTTTAGCATAGCGCTTATCTCATCCACCTTGAAGTCCGGTAGAGAAATTACTGCCAGAGGGCATCCCCCAATACAAACACCACAACGCTGGCAAAGATCTGGATTCACAGCCGGGTAACCGTCATCATTTATACTAATAGCCCTATTGGGACATTCTTCCAAACAGCGTTTGCATTTATCACATTTTATTTTATTAATCATAGCACAGTTGATAGTTGTACTATCAGGCTGTGCTTTTACCACCCTATTAATACCCATATTAATAAGGGTTAACCCCTTTGAAGTAGCATCATCATATTCATGGACCCAGGCGCATTGTTCACGTATGTTCACAATTTCCAACATGTTTTTGTCAATACCCAGTTTTCGTGTTAGGTCCTTAAAAACAGATCCCTTAGCAAGAGGAGAACAGGCCACTGCAACCAGGCTGTCAATACCATGAAGCGATGCCATCTCTTCTATAATCTGTTTGCCAGCCGGACTACAAGCCATATTAACTCTTTGTATAAAAACTATATTTTTATGTTTTTGAAGCCTTCGTTCAATAGTGTTGAAGTCCATTTTGCTGTCAATAAGAGTATTGCAGCGGCACAGTACAACTCCTGCCCTTGACACTTTAATAACCTCCTAATTATTACGGGTCTTAATAACATACCTTTCAACCTTGCCATTTATATCTACACACGTCCACATTATTTTATCTGTTCCTACTTTTGGGATCAATTTAGCGGGATAATAGCCTAACTGGTATGGGAGCCTTGTCTCAATTGCCCCCTGAGGGCAAATCTTTGTACAAGACATACAGTCCCAGCAATCCCTACTGGATCTGCACTCAGCCTTACCTTGTTCATTTAGTCTCATCAAGTTTCCAGGACAGATCTGGTCACATAATGGTTCTTCTTCTGCTCGACAGCCATCACATTTAGTAATATCAACTTTTGGCGGCACTTAACATATCCCCCTTTCATAATTAAAGTCTAAAGTTTGGCTTTTTTAGTTAGGCTTCAGCCTGTCGCCAGGTACTATTTGCTTGTATTCCCTTTTGAATACCTCTATTTCTCCCGTTTCAGTATTCTTTTTTGTGTTTACAAAGCAATCGTACTCAGCATCATTTTTCTCTGGATAATCTGTTCTTGTCTGCCAACCGGGCCATCTAGTTTCTTTTCTAAATATGAGGTGATGAATTAAAACCTCAGCTACATCAAGCCTGTCAATAACTTCATGGGCAGACATTAGCTCAAATATATCTTCAGCCACAAGGTATTTAACCTGATTTTGGAGAATTTTGATATGCTTTAATGCATATTTAAGCTGCTCTTCATTCATTCGAAAAAATTGATGGACACCGCCAGCATATTCGTCCATAAGTCTTTGCATTCTTTCTTCCATTTCCAGCGGCTTGACCCCGTCACCCTCAGCATACATTCTAAAGAGAGGTGCATAAACCCTGTCCTTTTCAGCTTCAATCTGACTTTCGTCAATGTCAATTGGTTCATCAAGCTTGGAAATATACTCCAAAGCTCCCCGTGCTGCCAGTATACCTTCTGCGGCACAGCCACCAACAAACTTGTTAGGCACACCTCCTGCCACGTCGCCACAAGCAAAAAGTCCTGGTAATGTAGTACTCCAGTCCTCACTATTCATCCAATATCCACTGGCAGTATGCCCTCCTACTATATAGGGGTCATTACCATATATTTCTATTGGCTCTTCTTTCAGGTCTTGCCCTCTTGCAGCTAGAAACAAAACATAGCTGGGTCGCTCATTTAAGTAATCTGTTTTCATGTCTTTTATATCTTGATCACTCATACCCCTAGTATCCACATAACATGGACCCCTGCCTTCAAGCCATTCCTCCATGGGGGCATTGGCCCTTAAGAACCTGGGAGCAGTTTCGCCACCAAGATCTGCATATCTCTTTTGCATTATCTTTTCTTCTTTATGATTGATCATGGGAGTTCCATAACCCACTGAGATTGTATCTATAGGACCATTAAAATCTTTAGTCCTAGTTGCACACCAGCGCATTTCAAAGGTGGTCATCTCTGCTCCTGCCCTAATACCCATGGCATAACCAGCCCCATTATTAAAGGGGCAGTACCAGAGCTGGTGGTGACTGTTAGTAGCATCATTGGTGTAGTTTTTATATAAACCTGCAGCACCACCTGTGGCAACACAGGTAGCCTTGGCCTTAATCACATACATTTTCCCGTCCTTAACACCAAAACCCATTGCCCCAACAACCTTGCCATCTGTTACCAGATAGTTTGTAGCAACTACTTTATTTAAGACCTGGCAGCCAAACTCCCTCACCTTTTCAGCTAGGATTGGTTTCATAGATTCTCCTTGAATAACAATATCCCATTTGCCTCTATGGGCATATTCTCCTGTCTCAGAGTCTTTTTTAATGGGCAAACCCCATTCTTCCCATTCTTCAATTGGTTGGTTAAGGTTTTCAGCAATCTTAATGACAAGGTCTTCTCGCAACAGCCCCCCTGCCTGAGATCTGCTCCATTTGACAAAATCATCAATTGTCTTACCCTTTTTAATGTAGGTGTTGATAGCATCCATACCTGCAGCCAGACAGCCGCTCCTATCAATATGAGCTTTTTCTATCAGGGTAACTTTCACATCTGGACTTTTTCTCTTAGCTTCAATGGCTGCAAAACAACCGGCATTACCTGCTCCAATAATTAAAAAATCTGTTTCGTATATTATGACTTCAATCTCACCTTTACTTTTTGGCATGCTCTGTTTTTGTGACAAGCAAAACTCCTCCCTTCGCCTAAAATAGCTGCTATATTTGTAATTTATAGAAGCTATTACTATCTCAAAAGAACTACCCCTTAAAGCAGTTAAACACTTACTCTAGTGTTTAACTGCTTTACTTGTTTTGTTTTACTTCAAATTACGTCCTTAGGCTGCTTTACATCATTAAGGGATAGCCTATTATGGGTAACCAAATAGCCATGGTTACAATGGTATATATGTTACAGATTATTGTTAAAGGCACACCAAATCTTATCACCTCTCCCATGGACATTCCAGAAGCCCCCCATGCGATAAAGAAGGCTGTAATAGACATGGGAAGTAGAAAAGCATAACTTAAACTATTAGTTACAATCAGCGAAAAGGGCAAAACATTAAAGCCTAATTCCGGAGCCAAGCTCATGGTTAAGGGTATGAACATGGCTCCCATGGCAGCAGCACTTACTATACCTGCACGAGGAATTTGAATTACAAATACCACAATGAGAAGTATAAGTATAGCGGGTAGCCCTATAATAACATCCCTGACCGGATCAAGCATCCAGCCTACCATCCAGTCCACTGCGCCGGACCTAAACAATGCGGTACCTAAAGAGATAGCTCCACCAAGCAAAATCCAAACATCCCACATGATATGCGGACCTATCTGTTTAAACCTCAAACCGCTAAAAGGTAAGAACAACAGTACTATTAACAAAAGGGCAACCATACCGGTATTGATGTTGTGGAGATGTTTTTCAGTAATCCATAAAAATAAGGCGATCCCCAGGGAAATTAGAGCCCACTTCTCCGGCCAGGTGGTTTTACCTAACTCTGCTTTCCATCTGGGCATTTCCTCAGCAGCGCCAGGTATTTCTACCTTCCAAAGTTTGAAATAATACATGGTATATATAAATACTATGGGCATAAGACCCCAAAGGGGTAAGTTAAGGACAATCCAGTCCATCCATGCAATTGTATGACCAATTTCCCCCATGTAACCGGCCCAAAGGATGTTGGGAAAGTGAGCTGTCAAAACCAAAAGACTTGTAAACAGCGGCATTAAACCTACACAAAGCAAGAACATACCTTTATTCATCCTTTGAACTTCCTGAAGGTGCTCCTTGTCTTTTGTTAACGAACTGAACCCCTTAGCCAGAGGCAGCATTAACCCGGTTTCAGCAACTGTAGGCAAAAATCCGCTGATGGCAAAATCCGCTGCAGATAAGCCAAAAAATATTCTCGGAACCTTAACAGATCTAAATAAATCTGTAATCCAGACTGTAATTCTCTTGCCCAGAGGGGTAGCGGTCATCACCGCTGCAAAGGTAAAAGCTCCAATGGCTAAAAAGAAGGCTTCACCAGTGAAGGCATTAAAAGCTTCCCCAACTTTGAAGTCAGTCATAATAACTACAAGCAGAGGAGAAGCAAATCCCACTACAAAAGGATGAAGGCTCCCGGTAATCAAAACAATCATAAACCATAAAAAGATACCAAATGTTGTTTGCCCCTTCTGCTCTAATCCAGCGATTTCCGGCCCAAAATGAAAGGCAAATAAAACTGCAAAGGCAATGATCAAGCTAATGGTTTTTTTCTTGTCCTGTTGGGACAGCATATCCCAGATCCCTTTGGTATTGGGTCCATTTTCTTTTACTGCTGCTGTTTCGGAACTCACAATTATTCCTCCCTTCTTTTAATAAAACCTTATAAAACTTAAAATTTTTATTAAAGAAGACCCCTCCCTTCATAAGTATAACAAATTAATCATATAAATTATGATTATATTTTACTGGCTGACGAAAAGGAATGCAGTCTTCTAACATACAAATACCTTGTCTTTCTACTTACAAAAACTCAGTAAACTATAAGACTGCTTTTTTGTCTCCTAAAAGACATTTTGGACTGTGATGGCATAAAAAAAAGAGCCACCTGGCTCTTTTTACGTTTGGAATGCTAATACACTTTCTGCTGCAGTTTTCTTTTGTTTAATAAAACTATTTTTTTATCTTCAATGCTGATACAGCCCTCGTCCTTAAACTCGTTTAGTGTTTGAGTTACACTTTGCCGGGTAGATCCAATTATGGCTGCAATGTCGTTGTGAGTAAGCTTAATATCCAATACAACTCCAGTTCCGCAGATTCGCCCGCACTGTTCCTGTAGTCCCAACAAAAACCTGGCAAGCCGGCCTGAAACATTATAATTTATCAAGTCATAGATTATTCCCTCTGCCCGCCTTAAACGATTGGCTAGAACCATATTGATTTTAATAGAGAGTTCAGGAATAATCCTTAAAATATTTTTAAAATCTTCAGTCCTTACTGCAAGTACAGAAGTGGTTTCTATAGCCTGAGCAAAACACTTCCTAGGTTTCTCCATGAAGGCTTCGGCTAAACCAAAAAGCTCGCCGGGATGCCTGATTGCTACGGTCACAGTATTACCATCCTTGGTGAGCCTGTAAATAGTTACCCGCCCTTTTTCTATGTAGTAAATATAATCTGGGTTATCGCCATTGGCAAAAATATTATGGTTCTTTTTAAAAACCAGGGGCATTGCATTTTCCCGGAAAGCGTCTTCCTCACTGGGCTCTAAACTAAGCAGGAACTGATCCAAATTCTTTGCCAAGGTTCTTCACCCCTTACCAATAAACAATTATTATTGTTTATATAATATCACACAATGGTACAAAACGTTAGGAAAAAACTCAAAGAAAAAGACAGGTACATGCTAAGATTTAGCATGCACCCATCTAAATGAAAGGGGACACACATTCTACAGGAGAGCATAAGTCTTAGGGTAGGAGTGTTGTATATTTCTGCTTCTGATATAGAATGCCCCAAAACAAATCTACACTTTATTTGCTTATGAATATACTAAGGGTTTTGACCTCCCACTTCACCTGATAGCCTAACGCCTCATAAACAAAACGCAGGGGTACAAATATACTGTCATCTACCATTTTAGCTGGTACATCTATGACAGTTCTCTGACCATTTACATAAGCTTCTTTTTGACCCAAAGAAATTTTAATCTCCTCGCCTGCTTCACTAATAGTAATAGTTTGCTTCTGTTCATCCCATGTCAGAGCTGCACCTATGCTCTCCTCAAATAACTTGGAAGGAGCAAGGATACGGTTACCTTCCAACATTTTTGCAATAGGATAAACCGGTTTTCCATCAAAAATGACCTTTATACCATCTGCACTTGGAGCATCCTTATCCACAACCTCAATCCAGATGGGATTTGTCATAGCAAAATTACCCTTTGCATCTTCAATTATTAAGGAATACCAAGTGCTCTTTTGTGGCGTAAGTTTGAAGCTGACCACATCCTCTAGATTTCCGGATAGTTCCTTTTGGTCTGCAAATCCAGCTACCACACCATTCCTGTCAATTATTGCCCCAGCAGTAACCACAGTAATCTTTTGCAGTCCATTCACGGCTACTGCTTTAAAGGTTAAGTCAAAGGCTTCTCCCCTAACGACTTTAAAAGTTTCACTGTAGATGAGCAAATTAAAAAAGGTGAACTAGCCCGAAATTATCACATTAAAATAGATGACAAAGAATCAGAACCCTACTAGAAAGTGCAAAGATAATTTCACTTTACAGTAGGATTAATATTTGTAAAATAATTTGCAAAGGGAGAGTGATTAAGAATGCAAATATATTTTACAGTAGAAAGAGTAGAAGAATATATAGAAAAGGGCAAGCAATATCCATTTC
>JBFLYC010000053.1:0-11863 GCA_040756735.1 Bacillota bacterium
TGGCTTCCTCGAGTTTGTTCAGCTGTATGCAGCATGTACTCCCGAAGTGAAAGAGCGCTTGAACCCCATTCTTGCCAAAGTATAGGGTGAACTCTACCCCTAGCAAATTCAAATTACGAATCAAAGAAATTTAAATTATCTATTGCCAGTTCCCAATTTTAAGTATATAATTAAATTTACAAATAAAACATGTTAATGGCAACGGCGCCTTTGTACCCGTTTAAGACGGGTGCGAAGGCGGTTTTTTTTTATAATTATGATTATGAGGTGATTTTAATGTGTGGAATAGCTGGGTTAATTAGCCATGAGAAGATAAGAGAAAATGGAGAGAGGATTAAGGCCTCCATAGTTCTGCAAAACGTTAGGGGAAATGGGTTAGGAGCAGGTTTTGGGGTGTATGGTATTTTCCCTGACTTTAAGGACTGCTATGCATTCCAGGTTATGTCAAGCACTACCCATCAAATGCAGGAACTAACAGAATATCTTAACAAACATTTTACCATTCAGTATCAAGAAAGCATACCAACCTGGAAAGGCAAAATAAAGGATTATCCAGTTTTTCATAGGTTCTTTTTAGAACCTAAAAAAGAAATGATTCTATATGGTTTGTCAGGTAAAAATGGTGATGTCAAGGTGGATGATTATGTTATTTATCATGTAATGAATATTAACTCAAAACTGGAAGGTTCTTATGTAGTTTCCAGTGGTAAGAATATGGGGGTTTTCAAGGGTGTTGGAACTCCAAAGGATATATATGAGTTTTTCTGTTTAGATGAATACGAAGGATACTGTTGGATCGCTCATAACAGGTTTCCCACAAATACCCCGGGTTGGTGGGGAGGAGCCCATCCTATGAACCTGCTTAGCTGGTCAATTGTGCACAATGGTGAAATCTCATCTTATGGAATCAATAGGCGCTACTTGGAGACAGGCGGTTATCAATGTGTTTTACAGACCGACAGTGAGGTGGTTGCTTATTTATTAGACCTGTTAATAAGGCAGCATGGTTTAAGTATTGAGGACACCGCAAAGGTTCTGGCTCCTAATTATTGGACTGAAATAAAAAGAATTAAAAACCCAACTATCAGGAGTAAGCTGATAGATTTAAAAAACACCTATGAATCTGCTATGCTTAACGGTCCCTTTGCAATTTTGTGCGCTCATGATGAAGGGTTGTTCAGCCTGACAGATAATACAAAACTAAGGCCAATGTGCGTAGGGCACAAAGATGCATATACTTACTTCAGCAGTGAAGTGGCAGGATTATTTGAAATGGAAGATGGGTTAAGAGAAGTGTTTACCCCAAGGGCCGGTGAACCAGTTATAGTAAACTATAACAAACATAAAGCAGTTACCGAGAGACAAGTTTCATAGAATGAGATCATGCATAAGTGTTTTGAGGAGTGATAAGATGCAAAGACTTGATGTTCCAGGTTTAAGGTCCGCATTTAAACCGCAATTTGACTATGAACTTTGTGATGGATGTGGGGAGTGTGCATCACAATGTTCCTTCAATGAGATAAAGATGGTACTAAAAAGAGGTAGAAAACTTCCTGCTGCAAATCTAGCGTCGTGTGGGGCGTGTCACAGGTGTGAGCTTATGTGTCCAATGGGAGCAATAAGCATTGTGGAAAAGCCGTTCTCTCTTAGGCCGAATAGGGTATGGAATGAACGAAGCATTAATAGAATTCATTTGCAGTCATCATCTGGGGCGGTGGTTTTGACAGGGATGGGAGCAGATAATGACATACCTATTTATTTTGATAGAATGCTGTTTAATGCTTGTCAAGTAACTAATCCTTCCATAGATCCCCAGAGAGAGCCCATGGAAACCATAACCTATTTAGGAAGAAAAGGAGCTTCATTTGAACCAGGGGTAAAAAATGAACATCAGAAGCTGGACCTTGATCTGCCAATTGTTTTCGCCCCAATGTCATACGGGAGTATAAGCTTAAATTTGCAAAAAGCCCTTGGAAGAGTTGCAATGAAAAAGAATATATTATGGTATTCAGGTGAAGGTGGACTGCATAAGGAATTATATCCCTATGCGCATAGAGTAGTATTGCAGGTGGCATCTGGACGTTTTGGTATTAGTCCTGATTACCTTAAAGTTGGCGCAGCATATCAGATTAAAATCGGCCAGGGTGCTAAACCTGGTATTGGAGGGCATTTACCTGGAGAAAAGGTTCTGGCTGGAATATCGGAAACTAGGATGATTCCCCTTCACAGTGATGCTATTTCTCCAGCACCCCAACATGATATTTATTCAATAGAGGATCTGCGGCTTCTGATTTATGCTATTAAAGAAGCAACAAATAATAAACCTGTTTGTGTTAAAATTGCGGCAGTGCACAATGTTGCGGCAATTGCGTCAGGAATTGTCCATGCAGGGGCGGATATGATATATATTGACGGGTTTAGGGGTGGCACAGGCGCCACTCCATCAATTGTCAGGGATAATGTTGGAATACCTATAGAGCTAGCTCTTGCTGTTGTAGATGATAGGTTAAGAAAAGAAGGTATACGTCATAAAGCCAGTATTATATCTGCAGGGGGTATTAGAAACAGCGCGGATATTATGAAATGTATAGCTCTGGGGGCTGATGCCGTAGCTATCGGTACAGCCGCCTTAATAGCATGTGGATGTCATATGTGCCAGAGATGTCATTCTGGAAAATGTCCCTGGGGTATTACTACAAACGAAGATTACTTGAGCAGCAGGCTTGATGTTGATTGGGCAGAAGAAAGGCTCACAAACCTAATAGAGGGCTGGCACCACGAAATGCAAGAGATTATGGGTTTAAACGGAATTTATGATATCGGATCATTTAGGGGTAATAGATTGCTCCTCAGGGGTATTGGTTTAACTGATAAGGAATTGGAGATTCTAGGAATTAAGCATGCTGGGGAATAGGAGGTGCAGCAATGCCTTTTGTTATAGATGCTAAAGGTTTAAGTTATAATGATTTGAATGAAAGGATAAGGAATACTATTAAAAAAGGCAGTAAGCATGTCTTGGTTAAAAATGTTAGGGGACAAAGATACCTGGGGACAGGAATCCACGATTCTGAAGCTGTTATAGAGATAGAAGGCATACCTGGTGAGGATTTGGGGTTTGCTTTAGATGGCGCTAAAGTCATTGTCCATGGGCACGGACAAAACTCCATCGGCAATACCATGGACAGTGGGAAAATTGTTGTGCATGGAATGGCGGGGGATGCTCTTGCCTATGGTATGAGAGGTGGAAAAGTCTTTATCAGGGACGATGTTGGGTATAGGGTAGGCATCCACATGAAGTCCTATAAAGATAAATCTCCTGTGATAATTGTAGGAGGAACAACAGGAGATTTTTTAGGCGAGTACATGGCAGGGGGAACTCTCATAGTATTAAACAGGAATAATATGTATAATGGAGTAGCTGGCAAAGATGTAGGGACATTGGCTACCGGCATCCATGGAGGCGAAATATTTATTTTTGGAGGAGATATAGAAGAATTCCAGCTTGGTATCGGGGCAAGTTTGGTAGATGTGTCAGGGGAAGATTTACAAAAAATCACGCCCTTGATAGAAGAATTCTGCAGGGAATTTGCCTTGGACCTTTTACCTATAATAAAACGTAAAGTTATAAAAATTGTTCCTAAGGGCAGCCGCCCCTTTAGCGGTTTCTATTATCCTGCATATCCTATAAACACAGGATTAAAACCGGTTAAATCAGAAAAAAAATCTCCCTGTGAATTGGCATGCCCTTCAGGTATACCAACAGGCAGGTTTTTAAGATTGGTTAGTAAAGGTGAGACAAAGAAAGCTGTGGAGCTTTTAGATGATTATACTCCTTTTAGAAACAGCTGTTGTGGTCATATTTGTCCACATTTGTGTATGGATAAATGTACAAGAGGATATCTTGATTTTCCCATCAACAGTCTCCAACTTGCAAGGAAGTATAAGACCAACTATCTGCCGGTAAAGATGGGATCTTATGATGAAAGTGTTGGAGTTATTGGAGGAGGTCCCACTGGACTTACCGCTGCGTACTTTCTTGCACGTCTGGGATATAAGGTTACAGTGTATGAGGCTGAATACAGCTTAGGGGGTAAACTGTATCAAGTTATTTCAAGAAAAAGACTTCCAATTGAAGAATTAAGGCATGATATTAGTAGAATAATTGGTTTGGGAATAAATGTGGAGTTAAATGTAAAAATAACAAAAGAAAAATTTTTAGAATTGATAAATGAACATGACAGTGTTATAGTGGCTGCAGGGGCTCAAAAGCCTTTCTTGCCACCCCTTGAAGGAATAGAAAACGCTTTATCTGGTTTTGAGTTTTTAAAAAGGTATAATCAGGGAGAAAAAGTGTCTCTTGGGGAAAGGCTGTTGGTTATAGGTGCAGGTGATGCTGCTCTTGATGGAATAGAAGCTGCTTTAGAAATGAGAGTTAGTCCCCAAAAAATTGTAGTTACTGATATTAAAATTCCTGCAGGAAATAAAGAAGAGATCAAGAAACTTAAAGAAAGGGGTGTAAATTTTCTTTACCCAGTAAATGTAAAGAAAATATCCCCTCAACATGCTGAAATAGAAGACCAGTTAGGAAACATTTCTAAGTTTCCAGTTGACAAAGCGCTGGTATTTACAAGTGAAGTGCCTAACCTTGATTTTTTGCCGGGTGACCTTTTGGAGCAAATAGATAAGAGAGGCTTTTACATTAAAAACCAAGAAGGATTTATGTTCCAAAGCAAGAATCCAAAAATCTATTTTGCAGGGGATGTAAGCGGCCTGCAGCTTGTCACCAGCAATGTTGCCAGTGGGAGAAGGTGCGCCTATGAAGTACATTGCTACCTGCAGCATCTTCCGGTGGAAAAAGAAATTGATGAAAAATGCAGCATTGTTGGACTTAATCCCTATAAATGTGCTCCGCTGGATGATCTCAGCAGTATTGAAGAACACGAACGCTGCTTGCACTGTGGAGTTTGTGTGGAATGTGATGAATGTGTGCAATCCTGTCCAAGAGGAGCATTAAAAAGGAACGAAGGGTTATTTGAAGTTGATATGCAAAAGTGTGGAGGCTGCGGTACTTGCGCAGCAGCATGTAAAGGCTCGGTTATTCTTATGGTGCCAAGGGGATGATAATAAGATGGATTTCATAAAGATGCACGGTTTGGGAAATGATTTTGTAATTATAGACAGTCTTGAGGAAGAAAGAAATATGGACTATTTTCGTTTAGCCTTGAAAGTATGTAATAGAAATTTTGGAGTAGGAGCAGACGGTTTAGTAGTTCTGCTGCCGTCCAAAGCCGCAGATTTAACCATGCGCATATTTAATTCGGATGGTTCAGAGGCGGAAATGTGTGGCAACGCCATTAGATGTGCTGCCAAATATGTTTACGAAAACAAGTTAGTCAGCTATAAACGTATAAAAATATCTACCTTAAGCGGTGTTGTTATTCCAGAGGTTATTACAAATGGGGAGCATGTAGAATTTGTCAAAGTAAATATGGGGGAACCGCGTCTTAGGGCCGAGCAGATACCCACAACAATTACTGATAAAGAAATGATCTTAGGTGAAACACTTAAAGTAGAAGATCAAGAGTTTAAAGTGACCTGTGTTTCCATGGGAAATCCCCATTGTATAATTTATGTTGACAATGTAGGCAGTATCCCCCTTGAGCTCTGGGGTCCCATGATTGAGAAATCAACAGTTTTTCCTGCTCATACTAATGTTGAATTTGTGGAAATACTTGGTCCAGGAGAAGTTAAGATGAGAGTCTGGGAACGAGGTGCAGGCGCTACCATGGCATGCGGAACAGGTGCAAGTGCAGTTGCCGTTGCAGGAGTGTTAAATGGGTTGGGAAATAGGGATCTAAGAGTTAATCTGCCAGGTGGAGCATTAGATATAAGTTGGGATAAAGGTGATAATTGCGTATACATGACCGGACCTGCTGAATATGTTTTTAAAGGAACATTGTTATAGTTATTAATTAAAGGAGACACACCTCTATATCAGGTTGGTATACTCAGGAGTGTTCCCAAATCAAGTAAAAAGGAGCTGAGGTTTATAAAATGACCAGGCAAGCAGAAAGAATCGAAAAACTTCCCCCATATCTTTTTGCCAGGATTGAACAAAAAATAGAGGAAGCCAGGGAAAAAGGGGTGGATATTATATCATTGGGTATTGGTGATCCTGACAATCCTACACCTGGCCACATTGTTGATGCTTTGGCAGAAGCAGCAAGAGTACCTGCTAATCACCAGTATGCCAGTTCAGTGGGAATGCTTGATTATAGGAAGGCCGTTGCGAAGTGGTATCAGCAGCAGCATAATGTAAGCTTGGATCCTAAAAGAGAAGTTGTATCTTTAATAGGTTCCAAGGAAGGAATAGGGCATATTTCATTTTGTTATGTTGATCCAGGAGACATAAATTTAGTTCCTGATCCAGGCTACCCTGTTTATGGTATTGGAACTATTTTGGCTGGGGGTATTCCTCATCTACTTCCATTAAAAGCGGAAAATAATTTTCTTGTAGACTTTAGCCAGATTCCTGAAGATATTGCCCAGAAAGCTAAATTGATGTTTCTAAACTATCCAAATAACCCTACCGGGGCAATTGCTACAAGGAAGTTTTTTGAAGATGCCGTATCTTTTGCTAGAGAATTTGACATTATTGTTTGCCACGATGCTGCATATACAGAAATGTTTTTTGAAGGCCAAAGACCGCCTAGCTTTATGGAGATTCCAGGAGCTGCTGATGTAGGCATCGAATTTGGCTCTCTGTCGAAGCCTTTTAATATGACCGGTTGGCGCATAGGTTGGGCTGTTGGTAGACCTGATGTTATTGAAGCCCTGGGCAGAATAAAATCCAACCTTGACTCGGGGGTTTTCCAGGCCGTACAAGTTGCAGCAATAAAAGCTTTAACAGGTCCATTAAATTGTCTGGAAGAATTAAGAGGGATTTATCAAGAAAGAAGGGACATGGTAATTGAGACACTAAATGCCATGGGGTGGAGTTTAGAGAAACCAAAAGGAAGCTTTTATATTTGGGTGCCTGTTCCAGAAGGATTTACTTCTGCAGAATTTTGTGAGTTAGTTTTGGAGAAGGCAGGTGTGATAATTACACCAGGAAATGGTTATGGCGAAAATGGAGAAGGGTATTTTAGGATTTCACTAACTATTGCTACTGATAGGCTGAAAGAGGCCCTTGAAAGAATTAAAGCAGTAAAGATTTAGCTTATCCTGGTAGATCAAGTATATGTATTGCACAATGACACAAAAAAGTATATAATACGCGTATAAAGGGCGATTAGCTCAGTTGGTTAGAGTACTTGCTTGACATGCAAGGGGTCACTGGTTCGAGTCCGGTATCGCCCACCATATAGGTATTAAAATCCTGCTTAAAAGGCGGGATTTTTAGTATCATACTAAATAAATGGAACCTTTAAAGGTTCCATTTATTTATTAATGTACTTTTGACTTACCAAGTCTCACTATCAATCTAGCGATAACTTCTTTTTCTTCCATTGATGCAAGATCCCACAACTCTTTCATTAAAGCTTCCTCTGGTGAATCAGGTTCCACAAATTTTTCTAGTAAATTACCTAGAGAGATTACCCCTTTTACCATATTTTCCTCTGATACCCCATGTTTTTGACCTTCTCTAATCTTTTGAGCTAATTCCTGAGGGAATTGATAATCAGCCATTGGATTCACCTCCATAGAAATGTGATTTTTAAGGAAAAGAGTTTCTCTTTTTATAGGATGTGCCTTTTTGTCTTAGTCTATAAAATTATTTTCATTTTTTAACTTAAATATTCCTAATTAAATAATTTGCAAAAAAACAAACTGTATACATCTAGAGAAGAGTTCATATATTGATAGATGAGAGGTGGTCACAATGGTTATTTCCTATCAAATATCAAGTTCTAAGGCTATTCCTTTAGAACAAATAATAAAAAAAGAACTTAAAGAGTATTCAATATCACTACTAAATGAGGGTATTGCTTTTAAAACTAAATTGAAGATGATTAAAAAATGTACATTCTTGGAAATTAATGTTTATAATAAGGAAGCAACGGGTAGTGCTGCATATTGCTTTTTGGATTGTTTAGCATCAGGATTTACAAATATTTTTATTAATCAATATAAACTAAAAGTCATAGATAGTGCGCTCAAGAAATATCACTATTTAAACTGCGAAGAAAAAAAGTTGATAATCAAGAATTCCTTACATAAGTTTACAGAGAAAACAAATATTTTTGAAAAAAGATGGAAAGCTGTAATTAACCAGAGGTTGTTATGTTACTTCTATGAGTATCACTCCCTAAATATAGATGGTTTTTTTGCATTTCGCTTGCAGGATTTTCGAAGAGAAATAGAAAAAATTGTGGAAGATACAATTGAAGACTTTTTAATAGAAAAAGAATATGAGGATTTTCTTAGACTTATCAGGCATTTTGTGAAAAATGCAAAGTCAAAATTTGATATGGTACACTTAATTTTTTTTAAGCATAACTATTTCAGGTTATACAATGAAAAAATGATACCAATAGATACTAACCCAATACCTTTAAGCTATCTAGATAATGATATTAATTTTGAGGATATATTAATCTCATCATTAATTTCTATAGCACCTAAAAGTGTTACAATACATGGAGCAGCTATTAAGAGTGAAAAAAGCATGTTAAATACTATTATCAATATATTTGGTGAAAAAGAGGTAATACTATGTAAGGGCTGTCCAAAATGCAGTAAAGATTAAGGTGGGTAATAATAAGATATGAATTGACAATTTGCTTAATATTTATTTAACTAAATACAACAGAATAAAATATAAGGATGAACAATAAATGCCTGCAGTTTACTTTTTAATTCCAATCCTTGCAGCTGTAATAGGGTGGTTAACCAATGTTATAGCTATCAAACTAATATTTAGACCTTATCATGCTGTCAAAGTTCCCTTATTAGGGATGAGCATTCAAGGAGTAATTCCCAAAAGAAAGGGTGAAATAGCTATAAATGTAGGCAGAGTTGTGGAGCAAGAACTTTTATCTGTCCAGGACTTAATACCGCATTTTGAAAATGGAATTTATAATAAAGACTTCATTGTCCCTATGGTAGATACCGTTAAAACGAATCTGTTAAATAGACTGCCCCCTTTTATTCCTGAAAAAATCTTGTCCTACCTGGGAAAAGTCATTGAAGATGTATTATATAAGGAACTTCCCTTAATTCTACCTGACCTGACAAAAAAAGGCCTAAAAAGTCTCGGAGGCAATGTTAGTATCAGCACCATTATCTCACAAAAAATCAATGGGCTGGAATTAAGCCAGCTTGAAAGCATGATAGTTTCAGTTACTCGCAAGGAATTAAAGTATATAGAAATCCTTGGCGCAATTCTTGGCTTTTTAATCGGATTAGTACAAGCTCTAATTATCTATTTTTTTTAATTTGACATTCAATTTTTTATTACTTATAATTCAATACAAAAGCAAGTTAAACATTCTAATAGCCCTGATGGGGAAAAGTAAAATGGGCTGGTTAATACAGAGAGAGGCGTCTTGGCTGAAAGCGCTTTATAACATCTCATTTGAAATACCGTTCCCCTGAGCTGTAAATCGAAGTATTTATTTAAGATTTACCGGTATAATACCCGTTAAAGTAGAATATTAAGTGGGGATTTTGTCCCAATTAAGGGTGGAACCGCGGTAAAACCGTCCCTTTGTATAACAAAGGGTTTTTTATTTTTGTTGGTATGATACTACTTAATAAAAAATATAATGGAGGTGTGTTATGTCCGACATTATCATTACTTTAAAAGATGGAAAGCAGTTGAAGGTTTCTAAGGGCACCTCAGCTGCGCAGGTGGCTGAAAAGATAAGTAACAGACTAGCAAAAGAGGCTGTAGTTGCTCGATTTAATGGCAACCTGGTTGATCTGGGAAGGCCTCTGATGGAAGATGGAGAATTAGAAATACTGACTTTCGAGAGTAGTGAAGGAAAAAACTGTTTAAGACATAGTGCTGCACATATTATGGCTCAAGCGGTTCAGAAACTATTCCCAGGTACCAAGCTGGGAATAGGACCAGCTATAGAAGAAGGTTTTTATTATGATTTTGATTCGCCCCACAAATTTACTCCTGAAGATCTAGAGAAAATAGAGCAAGAAATGGAAAAGGTCATAAGAAAAGATGTTAAATTTATTAAGGAAGAAATTTCTAGAGAAGATGCTGTTAAGTTCTTTGAAGAAAAAAAAGAAACTTACAAAATTGAGTTGATAGAGGATTTGCCAGAGGATGCTGCAATATCTCTTTATAAGCATGATGATTGGTTGGATTTATGTGCTGGCCCCCATATTCCAACCTCCCAGACTATTAAGGCAATCAAACTGTTGGCACTAGCAGGAGCATATTGGAGAGGGTCTGAAAAAAACAAGATGCTCCAGAGGATATATGGAACAGCCTTTACTAAGAAGAAAGATTTAGATGATTATTTAAAGTTCATTGAAGAAGCAAAGAAAAGAGACCACCGTAAATTGGGAACCCAACTTGGTTTATTTAGTATTCAGGAAGAGGGTCCGGGTTTTCCCTTTTTTCATCCTAAAGGTATGGTTTTGAGAAATCAACTTGAGGATTTCTGGAGAAAAGAGCATAAGAGGTGGGGATATCAAGAGATTAAAAGTCCCGTGATATTAAATAAGGTGTTATGGGAGAGATCAGGGCACTGGGACCACTACAGAGAAAACATGTATTTTACTACCATCGACGAAAACGATTTTTGTGTTAAGCCAATGAATTGTCCTGGAGCAATGCTGGTTTATAAATCTGAACAGCATAGTTATCGTGATTTCCCCCTGCGCCTGGCAGAAATGGGATTAGTTCATCGACATGAAAAGTCGGGGGTCCTACATGGCTTGATGAGGGTTAGAGCTTTTACTCAAGATGATGCTCATATATTTATGCTTGCCACTCAAATTACACAAGAAATCAAGAATGTAATTGACTTGGTTGATTATTTCTACAGAGTTTTTGGGTTTGAATATAAAGTAGAGCTTTCAACCAAACCAGAAAAAGCCATGGGATCAGATGAAATCTGGGAAAAAGCCATCAATTCCTTAAAAGAAGCTTTAGATGATAAAGGTATATCTTATAAAGTTAACGAGGGTGATGGAGCCTTTTATGGGCCTAAAATAGACTTTCATCTAAAAGATTCTATTGGTAGAATGTGGCAGTGCGGTACAATCCAACTTGATTTCTTGATGCCAGAAAAATTTGACCTTTACTATATTGGTGAAGATGGACAACGCCACAGACCTGTAGTTATCCATAGAGTGGTCTTTGGAAGTATAGAAAGATTTATTGGAATCTTAATAGAGCATTTTGCCGGCGCATTTCCAGTGTGGCTTGCACCTGTACAGGTCAAAATACTGCCTATAACAGATATTCATCATGATTATGCATTAATGGTCTACAAAGAACTGGAAAAACTAAATATACGGGCAGAAGTTGATTTAAGAAATGAGAAAATTGGTTATAAAATAAGAGAAGCACAACTGCAAAAAATACCTTATATGTTCATCATAGGAGACAAAGAAGTAGAAAACAGGGAAGTATCTGTAAGAAAGAGAGAAGAAGGAGATATGGGAGGGAAGAACTTAGAACAAGTAATAAATAGTATTCTTGAAGAGAGCAAGATACCGAACAAAAAATAATATGAATTTCTTCACTTTTATTAAAATATAGTAATAAAATGCTCAAATGCAAAAGTAATTTCTAGTTTGCAGGAGTAAATTCCACCGACTACTTAAGAAGCAAACAAAACCCGCTGATTAGAGCTGTTTTATTGTAAAATAAAAGCATAATTTAGCCGGGTAATTG
>JBFLYC010000054.1:0-11515 GCA_040756735.1 Bacillota bacterium
TACTAGTCAAGGGCATGGGCCAGTATTAAAGCCATAAGAAATGCAGGTAAATAGCTATTATTGCTGATTCTGGGGTAGAATTATAGGGCTTTTACTTTTTAAAAACATTTTCATGCTTCAGCTCTGAAAAATAAAATGGCTAATTGACACAGATTTGGGGATTATGATATAATATCTTCTATTTGACACCTGTTTGCCTTAACTGTTATAATTGATGTAGAGTCTTTACCTAGGAGGTAAGCGGATGTTCAAAGTAGGCGACAGGGTTGTGTACCCCATGCATGGCGCCGGAATCATAGAATCCATTGAAGAAAGGGAAGTATTAGGGCAAAAGCGTAGTTATTATATCATGAGAATCCCTATAGGCAACATGAAAGTAATGATTCCCATGGACAATGTGATAGAGATAGGGCTTAGGCAGGTGATAGACCAGGAAGGCGTTGCCCAGGTCATTTGCATCCTAAAAGACAGAACCAATACAATGAACGCCAATTGGAACAAAAGATATAGATGTAATATGGATAAGATAAAAAGCGGCAACATCTTTGAAATTGCCGAAGTAGTAAGGAATTTAGCTTTACGTGAAAGAGAAAAGGGTTTATCTACCGGTGAAAGAAAGATGCTCGAAAATGCCAAACAAATACTGATCAGTGAATTAGTACTTGTAAACGGCTTAGGTGAAGAACAGGTCGAGCATATGCTGCAGAAGATATTGGCTTAGACCGGGAAACTAACTAACAGTTTCCTTTTTTATTTTAGATATAATTATTGCACCTGTTTCCAGATATTTGTATAATAGTTGCAGTGACTAGTTAAACTATAGCGTAAGGAGGTGAAATGAATGTTCAAGAAAGCTGCAAGAATCATGATTGCTTTAATACTTGGAGCAATTTTTTTGTCTTTAACCATTTTTGTAATGGGGTTTGGTCTGGATATTCCTGAAGAAGTCAAATGGGCTATAGCTGGACTTGTAACCATTGTTGCTACATTGCTAGGATATACCCTTGCCCCTTTTATCATCAACAGCATAATCCAAATGACAGAATGGCTTGAAGCACTATTACAGAAGACACCCACCTATGATATTGTTGCGGGTGTAATAGGTATTATTATTGGACTTATAATAGCCAATTTATTAGGCGCTTCATTTTATCGACTGCCATTTATTGGTCCTTATCTGCCCATGATAGGCAGTGTTGTATTTGGGTACTTGGGTTGGAGTGTTGGAACTAAAAAACGAGATGAGATTTTATCCATTCTCAGTGTGTTTAGATTTGGAAGGGATAAACAGCAGGGGAAATCTTCATTGAAAACATCAAGCTTCAAAATCCTTGACACCAGTGTTATTATAGACGGCAGAATAGCAGATATCTGTAAAACAGGGTTTGTTGAGGGCACTTTGTTAATTCCGAATTTTGTCTTGGAAGAGCTTAGACATATTGCTGATTCTTCTGATACCCTGAAAAGAAACAGGGGTAGGAGAGGGTTGGATATTCTCAATAAGATTCGCAAGGAGCTGGATGTTAAAGTCCAAATCTATGAAGGGGATGTAGAAGAAGTTTTTGAAGTGGACAGCAAGCTTGTTAAACTTGCCCAGTTGGTTAATGGCCAGGTTATAACTAACGATTACAATCTAAACAAGGTAGCTGAACTGCAGGGTGTCAAGGTTTTAAATATCAATGAACTGGCCAATGCATTAAAACCTATTGTACTGCCAGGTGAAGAAATGGAAGTACAGTTAATTAAAGATGGTAAAGAAAGCGGTCAAGGCATCGCTTATCTAGATGACGGCACCATGGTAGTGGTGGAAAATGGCAGAAAATACATTAACCAGACTATTCCTGTGATGGTTACCAGTGTGCTGCAGACAGCAGCCGGCCGCATGATTTTTGCTAAACCGAAACAGGCGGACAAGAATCATAATGCCAAGAGTCCTTGGGGAGAGGTGAAAGCAGGTGCTTCACGCAATTAGTATTGTCGTGGCGGCAGGCCAGGGCAATAGAATGGGTTCTTCCACCAAAAAGCAATTTTTAAGGATCAAGGAGAAACCCATGTTAATTTATACCTTGGAAGTCATGGAGAGGCACCCGGAAATTACAGGTACCATCCTGGTAGTTTCAGAGGATGACCTGGAATACTCCAGAGAGCTCATTAAGGATTATTCTTTAAACAAAATAATTGATATTGTTCCTGGAGGAGACACCAGAGGGGCCTCAGTATATAATGGCTTAAAGGCTGTACCTAAATATATCGATTTGGTGGTCGTGCATGATGGTGCACGACCTTTTTTATCTAAAGAGGTGCTGGACAGGGTGCTCCATGGGGTTAAGGCATACGGCGCTGCAGTAGCAGCAGTTCCTGTGAAGGATACCATTAAGGAGACAGGGAGCAATGATTTTATTGAGAAAACCCTTGACCGGAGCAGACTCTGGGCGGTTCAGACACCACAGGCCTTTTTGAAAGAGATTATAGTGGATGCTTATCAAAGGGCCGCTGAGCAAAACCTGCAGGGCACTGATGATGCTTCCCTGGTGGAGGCTTTTGGACATAGGGTGAAAATTGTCATGGGTGACTACCAAAATATTAAAATCACCACAAAGGAAGACCTGGATTATGCTGAGTATGTTTTAGGATAAAGGATAAGGAGAGTTCACTAAAATGCGATTTGGCATAGGTTATGATGTCCACAAGTTTGTTAAAGGCAGAGCGCTGGTATTAGGCGGTGTAAAAATTGATTATGCCAGAGGTCTTGAGGGGCATTCTGATGCAGATGTCCTCATCCATGCGGTCATGGATGCACTCTTAGGTGCAGCTGCCCTGCGAGACATTGGTTATCATTTTCCTGACAGTGATAAGCAGTATAAAGATGCTGACAGTACTGTACTTCTGAAGGAAGTGGTCAAGAAGATCCAAGGAAAAGGTTTTAAAGTAAATAATGTTGATGCCACAATTATGTGTCAAAAACCAAGATTGGCAGGTGCAATTCCCAGGATGGTCAAGATCTTGGCAGAAGCCATGGGTGTTCAAGAAAGCCAGGTCAATGTGAAGGCTACCACCACTGAAGGTTTGGGATTTGTAGGTAGAGAAGAAGGAATCGCAGCCATGGCGGTTGCTTCAGTAACTGAAACTGAGCTTTAGCGGAGCAATGGGCGGAGCAATGGGGACGGTTCGAGCGTCACCGTAGCGCAGCGAAGGTCAGAAGGGAAGACGATGGAACCGTCCCCATGGCGTAAGAAAGTAATTAGGAGGAGAAGGTTAATATGCAAAAAGTCAGGGTTAGATTTGCCCCCAGCCCCACAGGGCCGTTACATATTGGAGGAGCCAGATCCGTATTATTTAATTATCTATATGCAAAAGGACACGGCGGCACCCTCATTTTGCGCATTGAAGATACAGACTTAGAGCGTTCAAAGCGTGAGTACGAGGAAGGTATTAAGAATTCTTTAAGATGGTTGGGGTTAACCTGGGATGAGGGAATTGATGTGGGCGGCCCTTATGAACCATACAGGCAGACTGAAAGGCTTGAGCTATACCATCAGTATGCTCAAAAGCTCATTGAAGCCGGACATGCCTATGAGTGTTTTTGTACAGAAGAAGAATTGGAGGAGCAGCGGGAAATCTGCAGGCAAAAAGGGGAACTGCCCAGGTACCTGAACAGGTGCAGGAATTTGTCCCCGGCAGAAAAAAAGAAGCTGGCTGAAGACAGAAAAAGTGTTATTCGCTTTCTTGTTCCTGAAGGCCAGGTTGTTGAGATTGATGATGTGGTCAGGGGCCAGGTCAGGTATGAAACCGATGGCATAGGTGACTTTATCATCATCAAGTCAGATGGCATTCCTACATATAATTATGCTGTGGTTATAGACGACGCACAGATGGAGGTTACTCATATTATCAGAGGGGAAGAGCACTTATCCAATACCCCGCGCCAGGTGCTCCTGTACAAGGCCCTCGGCATAGATCCTCCGGTATTTGCTCATGTTTCCCTGATTCTGGGCAAGGACCGCTCTAAAATGAGCAAGCGTCATGGAGATACATCTGTTGACGAATACAAAAAGAAGGGATACCTGCCGGAAGCTATTAACAATTTTCTTGCCTTGATGGGCTGGTCCCCTGAGGGTGAAGAAGAAATATTTTCCATGGAACAGTTAATCAGCTTATTTTCTTTAGACAGGGTGGCAAAAAATCCGGCTGTATTTGACCTGGAAAAACTTAACCATATTAATGGATATTATATTCGCAACAGTTCTATTGAGATGATTACCAAAATGGCTGTTCCCTATTTGCAGGAAGCAGGCTACATAAAAGGCAACCTCACAGAAGCTGATGAAAAATGGCTGCAAGGGGTCATCTCCGTTGCCAGAAACTACATATCTTATATGGCGGAAATTGTGGATCATGTTGATGTGTATTTTAATGACAGGTTCATCATTACCGATGATGCAGCCCTGCAGGCTCTAAAAGGAGACCAGGTGCCGGCGGTTCTGGATCTTCTGCAGCAAAAGCTGAATAATGAATTGCAGCTAACTCCTGATAGAGTCAAGGAACTCTTAAAAGAAGTTGCTGCAGAGTTAAGTCTGGGCGGCAAGAAGGTTTTCTTGCCCATCAGGGCGGCTTTAACAGGCGCTGCCAGGGGGCCTGAACTCCATGATCTAATTCCCCTGCTTGGAGCTGAGAGGGTGGCAGCGAGGATTAAGCATTCTTTAGGGCAAATTTAGCAAATCTTAGGCAAAAATTTTTAGGGAAAATATTTTAAACCAAGCTGTTTTGTAAAAATACTTATTGACATGTACTTGCACTGTTTATTATAATTTGAAGCAATCTATGTAGAATAAGTTTATTGGTAATGACCGGGAGGGTAATCGGTTACAAGCCTTCAGAGAAGGGCCCCTAGGCTGTGAGGGCCTGGCTGACATCCGGTGAATGCGCCCGGGAACCGGACTGCTGAATCATGGTAGCTTGTTTAGTAGGGAGTCACGTTTAGCCGCGTTAAGGCTTATAAGTGGGTAAAAGTAGTTACCAAACAGGGTGGAACCGCGGAAAATCCTTCGCCTCTGAAAAAAGGCCGAAGGATTTTAATTTTTTATGTCGGCAATTATGGGCATCATAGATAATGAATTGGGAGGGAAACAATAATGCTGAAAAGAGTGAGACAGGATATTCAAGTCATATTTGATAGAGATCCCGCAGCTAAAAATACTCTGGAGGTTATTCTAACTTCTCCAGGTCTCCATGCTATCATACTCCATCGTTTAGCCCATGCCCTTTTTAAGAGAGGCATGATCCTAATACCTCGTTTAATTTCCCAGCTCAGCCGTTTTTTAACGGGCATAGAGATTCACCCGGGGGCAAAAATTGGTGATGGATTTTTCATTGATCATGGCATGGGTATAGTAATAGGGGAGACCACGGAAATAGGGGACAATGTGAGTTTGTACCAGGGTGTTACCCTGGGCGGTACCGGCAAGGAAAAAGGAAAAAGGCACCCCACTATTGGCAATAATGTGGTAATAAGCACAGGCGCAAAAGTACTGGGTAGCATTACCATAGGAGATAATGTTAAAATAGGGGCAGGTTCCGTGGTCTTAAAGGATGTGCCGCCAAATTGTACTGTAGTAGGTGTTCCCGGAAGAATAGTAAAACAAGATGGTCTCAGGGTGGCTCCTGCAGAACCAGGTGCATACATTGACTTAAACCACGGCAAGCTGCCTGACCCGGTGGCAGAAGTGTGTACTTTACTGCAGGAAAAGATCGAGGAACTGGAAAAACGTATTAAGGAATTGGAGGCAAAACAAAGTGATCAGGCTGTATAATTCTTTAACTAAAAAGAAAGAAAGCCTTGAAACCATTGAACCAGGCAGGGTGAAAATGTATGTTTGCGGGCCCACCACATACAACTATATCCACCTGGGCAATGCCCGTCCGGTGGTTGTCTTTGATACTATCAGACGTTACCTTAAATACAGGGGCTACCAGGTAGTCTACGTTCAAAACTTCACAGATGTTGACGATAAAATAATCAAAAGGGCTCATGAGCTGGGTGAGCCTGCACTGGAACTGGCGTCAAGGTTCATTAAAGAGTATTTTAAGGATGCTGATGCATTAAATGTAGGCCGTGCCGACATACATCCCAGGGTGAGCGACCATATTGAAGATATAATTGAGATGGTAAAAAAGCTCATTGACAGGGGCTTTGCTTATGAGGTTGACGGCGATATATATTTCAATGTGCGCAAGTTTCAAAGCTACGGCCAGCTTTCGGGCAGAAGCCTGGATGAATTGATGGCAGGAGCCAGGGTTCAGGTGGATGAACGCAAGAATGATCCTCTAGATTTTGCCCTCTGGAAAAAAGCCAAGGAAGGCGAACCTGCCTGGTCTAGTCCATGGGGAGAAGGCAGGCCGGGTTGGCATATTGAGTGTTCAGTCATGTCCTTAAAATATCTTGGAAAAGATTTTGATATTCATGGTGGGGGACATGATTTGATTTTCCCCCATCATGAAAACGAATTGGCCCAGTCACAGGCCTGCAGCCGGTGTGGATTTGCTAAATACTGGCTCCATAATGGTTTTATTACCATAAATCAAGAAAAAATGTCCAAGTCACTGGGTAATTTTTTTCTGGTAAGGGAGATTCTTGACAAATTTCCTCCAGATGCAGTGCGCTTTTACTTGCTGGCAACCCATTACCGCAGTCCCCTGGATTTTGATGATGAGAAGCTGGTAGTTGCAGGAAAGGGCCTGGACAGGCTGAAAAATTTTAGAACTGCTCTTTTAGATATTGTCCATGGGCCTGCAGTGCCAGACGATAATAGTACACCTGGTGAGGACCTAAGAAAGATAGAAGCCTTTGTTGAGAACCTGGAGCAGAAGTTTACTGAAGCCATGGACGATGACTTTAATACAGCCCTGGCTATTGCATGTTTATTTGACTTCGTAAGAGATATTAACGGCATAATTAATAAGCCGGATTTTAAGGTTACTCAACAGGCAGTTTTTTCACTGAAAAAAGCTTTAAATCTATATGATGAATTAGGCAATGGTGTTTTAGGGCTTTTCTTTAGGACAGGCAAACAGGATGCATTGCCAGGCTCAGATGAGCTGGTAAGCAGCCTAATGGACATATTATTAAGCATCCGCCAGGAAGCCAGGGATCAAAAGCAGTGGGCTTTGTCCGACAAAATACGGGATGCTGTAAAAGAACTAGGCATCATTTTAGAAGACGGACCTAAGGGTACCAAGTGGAAGATTGTTGACAAAGATTAGAAAAGAAGTGAACAGATGGACTTTGAATTTGCAGAACTAGGTAAAGACCTTGACCCGGAGGGTGTTCATCCTCTGGTGCTGGCATATTTAGGAGATGCTGTATACGAACTATATATTAGAACCAGACTGGTAACCTGCGGGATAGCCAGGGTTAAACGCCTGCACTGCCAGTCGGTGAAGTATGTCAAAGCTTCTGCTCAAGCTGAGTTTATACGCAGCATAGCTGAAAAGCTTACTGAGGATGAACTGGCAATTATGAAAAAGGGTAGGAACACTAAATCTAATGTTCCCAGGAGCGCAGACGTATCAGATTACAGGTACAGCACGGGCCTAGAAAGCTTGTTGGGATACCTTTATCTGAAAAACAACAAGAAAAGACTCATGGAAATATTAGAAATGCTGGATTGGGAAGAGGATACCTAAAGTGATATGGGGTGGTAAAAATGAAAGTTATACTTGTTGACAAGTCATCTGACTATTTAAAAAAGATTTGGCTGGCGGCCAGGTCCTGCTACAGTTCCCTGTCAGCCATAGAACTCCTTGAGCAAAATCCCACACAGGAGGAAATGCTAAGAATCGCAGATAAGGTAATCTCCAGTAAACATTTAAGCGTGTTGGAGCACTGCCATATGACCTTTGCTGTAAAAGACGTTTCCAGAACCCTTTTAGCCCAGTATACCAGGCACCGTATTGGTATAAGTCTTTCAGTTCAAAGCCAGCGATATGTTTCGGAAGCTTCCGATAAACAGAAGGGTAATATCTTTGATTATGTTATACCCCCTGAAATCAAAGGTAATGAAGAAGCAAAAGAGGTCTTCTTGGAAGCCATGGGGCTGTGCCAGCAATACTATGACAAGCTAAAAGTCCTGGGAATCAAGAACCAGGATGCCAGGTTCGTGCTGCCTGGGGGTGCAGGAACGAATTTTCTTACGTCACTAAACCTGCGGTCTTTATTTGACGTTTATGAAAAAAGAGTCGTTGTTCCCGGCGCCCAGTGGGAGATTAAAGAGATGGTGCTTACCATGGTCAAGCTGATTGTAGATGAGGAACCCTGGCTGAAGGGATATTTTTACAGAATTGAGTTTTAGATTTTATTAACCATTAAAGTAGAGGTGCCAGAGTGAACCAGTTCAAAAAAACAGGTAAAATAAAAGGGATTAAACCAAAAGCCAATAGAACAAAAGAAAATGAAATGCAGACCGACGAACCAGTTGAATCAATTGAGGGAAAAAACGCAGTATTAGAAGCGCTAAGGGCCAGCAGGCAGATTAACAAAATATTTATGGCCGATACTCTTGTAGGTGATAAAACAATAGGAGAGATCATTTCCCTGGCAAAAGCAGGGAAAATACCTGTTCAAAGGGTTGATAAGACCAAAATTAATAACACAGCCGTTTCAAAGCACCATCAGGGTATTATTGCCATGGCTGCGGCCAAGGAATATGTTGACTTAGAAGATATTTTGGAGAATGTATCCATGGCGGACATGCCTATTCTGGTGATGGTTGACGGACTGGAGGACCCCCATAATTTGGGAGCCATTATCCGTACCTGTGATGCCGTCGGCGCTGCCGGGGTTATTATTCCTAATAGGCGTAATGTAGGCCTAACCTACATTGTCAGCAAGGTAAGCGCCGGCGCCATTGAACATATCCCGGTTGCCAGGGTATCAAACCTAACCCAGACAATAGTAACATTAAAGGATAAGGGTTTTTGGGTTATTGGCTGCGAAGCTTCAGGAGACAAGTTTATATATGAAGCAGATTTACGGATTCCTCTTGTATTGGTAATAGGTGGTGAAGGAAAGGGCATTGGACGTTTGGTTAAAGACAACTGCGATATTTTAGTAAAGCTACCCATGATGGGCAGGATAAACTCACTCAATGCCTCAGCGGCAGCAGCTGTTTGCTTGTATGAAGCTTTAAGGCAGAGGAATTTTTCTTAACCTGTAAATGAAGAGGTGAGTGTCTTGGATGAGTATCTCATAGTTGATGGCTATAACGTAATCAACAGCTGGCCCAATTTGGTGGAACTGAAAAAAGATGACCTGGAGCTAGCCAGGGACAAGCTTGTTGAAATCCTGCAAAACTATCAGGGCATGCAGCAGGCCATCATAATAGTGGTGTTTGATGCTCATTTGTCCAAGGCCAAGACGAGAACATATCTTGCTGAGGGGAACCTCCAGGTTGTTTATACAAAGGCAGGGGAAACGGCTGATTCCTTAATAGAAAAGATGATAGGGGAACTCCCTGAAAGGTCCAAGATAACTGTGGTAACAAATGATTGGGATGAGCAAAGGATAGTCATGGGCAAGGGTGCATTACGGATGAGCTCCCGGGAGCTTTATTACAGGGTTAGTGATATGGGTGAAGTGATATCCCAAAACAGCGCCGGCGGTTTTAAGAAGCTCAAGTCTATAGAAGGTCGTCTTCACGATAAAGTAAGAAAAAAACTTGAAGAATGGAGGCGTAAACACCTGTAAATGAAATAATAAGTTGATTTAAGGCCATTTTTCATGTATAATTATGACGTTAAGATGGACAAACTAGTATTTTTAAAGTGGCCTCCGAAAAGTTTCTGGCAAGTTTTGTACAAGACTTGCGTATAGTTTAAGAGGAAACAAATCGCAACTTAATAATGAATGGCGCCGGTTTTAAGAAATATAGAAGGTATTGGTAATAATACCTTTTTATTTAAACTTCAAGTGGAGGCGATGTCATGAGTGTAACTGCCCAAAGAGAGATGTACCACGACTATGATTATTTGGGTGACGAAGACATTGTGGAAATAGCTCAAGCGGGTGACGATACGGCACAAGAATTTCTTATCAACAAGTACAAAAATTTCGTGAGAGCTAAAGCTAGGTCCTATTTTTTAATTGGTGCAGACAGAGAAGACATTATACAAGAAGGCATGATCGGACTTTATAAGGCCATTAGAGATTTTAAGTGCGATAAATTATCTTCCTTTAGAGCCTTTGCTGAACTTTGCATTACCAGGCAAATAATAACTGCTATTAAGACTGCCACCAGGCAGAAGCACATTCCTCTTAATTCATATGTGTCCCTTAACAAGCCCATCTATGATGAAGATTCGGACAGGACCTTATTGGATGTTATCTCCGGTACGAAAGTAACGGATCCTGAAGAACTGATTATCAGCCAGGAGGAGTTTGGAGATATTGAGGAAAAGATGGGTGAAATACTAAGTTCCCTGGAATGGAAGGTTCTGATGTCTTACTTAGAAGGCAAATCCTATCAAGAGATTGCCTGTGATTTGAGGCGGCATGTTAAATCCATCGATAATGCTCTCCAGAGGGTCAAGAGGAAGTTGGAACGCTATCTCGAAAAAAGAGAAGCCTGATCTACAACAGCCTGTAATTACCAAGTCAATTTTCTTGACTTAAGTATTACCGCGTGATATAATAAATTTTGTCAGTCATCAAGGCTGATATTGACAATATCGTGGAGAGGTTCCCGAGTTGGCCAAAGGGGGCAGACTGTAAATCTGCTGGCGCCGCCTTCACTGGTTCGAATCCAGTCCTCTCCACCAAACTTAATAAGTTAATCCAGAATTCGTTGCGGGGTGGAGCAGTTGGAAGCTCGTCGGGCTCATAACCCGAAGGTCGTAGGTTCGAATCCTTCCCCCGCAACCAATTTTTATTTTGAGCCCATATAGCTCAGTCGGCAGAGCGTTACCTTGGTAAGGTAGAGGTCCCCGGTTCAATCCCGGGTATGGGCTCCAGTTAATAAGACAAAATCAGGCTAAAACAGCCTGTTTTTTTATGCCCCGATCACTTTCTGCGATAGACTTAAAGAATTTCTCCAACTGCTCTTACTACCCCCTCATTTTATACTTTAATTGGTTATTCTTGGAGGATTATAAAAAATTATGTAGAAAAATAAACTTATGCCGATGCATTCGATGTATTCTAAATAGGTGGTTTCTTTGGATTGTAAGGTGGAGATAGTACTACCTCTATAGCCCCCTAGAAGACTTGGAGAAAATATATGAAATATGTTAGCATTATTATAGGGGGTAGTGATAATAATGACAAGAAAGAAGTACAGTTTTGAATTCAAAGAACAAGTTATTAAAGAATGCCAAGAAACAGGTAATGTTGCTTTAGCAAAAAAACATTTAGAACTTGTCAAGTAGCAATAAGTCACGATAATGAACGAAATACTTAGAATTAGCAAGATATTTATGGTATTATGCTGCATTTTTATAAAAAATCCTTTATAATAGAGATAAC
>JBFLYC010000055.1:0-11417 GCA_040756735.1 Bacillota bacterium
GGAAAAAATATGCGGGGAAAAGCCTGCCTGTTGCCATCAAGAAGTATGTGGAACAAGGAGCTAAATCAGTAATTATTTATTCGGGGCAATACTTTGGCATCTTTGGCTTCCTCGAGTTTGTTCAGCTATATGCAGCATGTACTCCCGAAGTGAAAGAGCGCTTGAACCCCATTCTTGCCAAAGTATAGGGTGAACTCTACCCCTAGCAAATTCAAATTACGAATCAAAGTTAATTATTTATAACCCTTGCATTTAGAGCAAATAACATGTATAATTTCTAATGTTCAGCTTTTTCATGTGCAGTATGGGCAAGCTGGGCAAATTTTTTAATTTTAATAACAGGTTAATGCGGAGAGGTGGCTGAGTCCGGCTGAAGGCGCTCGCCTGGAGAGCGAGTAGACGGGGCAAAACTTCGTCTCGTGGGTTCAAATCCCACCCTCTCCGCCATTTTATAATTATTGTGAGTTTTGACCGTGCTAGGCGGGGAGGTAGCGGTGCCCTGTACCTACAATCCGCTATAGTGGGGCTGAATACTATCATAGGGTTTGTCCTGTTGACGACTGACTTTCAAAAGTGGTGTCGATAATCAGGTCCTACGCAACGGAAACTCATGAACCCCGTCAGGTCCGGAAGGAAGCAGCGGTAAGTGATAATTTTCGTGTGCCGTAGGGCAGCCTGATAGGAGCTAACTAGGGGGGTAACGGTTAGGAGGGCATTATTCGAAGATAGTTGCACGGTCTCTATATTTTTTAGGGGACATTCCTCTTAAGTTGGGGACATTCCTCCTCTGACCTTATTAGGTGTGTCCCCTTTCCTTGTTTGGTGTGTCCTCTGACCTTGTGTCCCTTTTCAATTATCCTATCGATTATATTGTATTATTTTAATAATGTATTCTTTTTATATTCTTAGGCCCTGTCTGCTAAGGACAATGACTCCAGGCCTGAGAATTTTTAGTTTTTCTAACAATCCGATGGATATTCTGCTATAATAAATGAAGCAATAACTTTGGGGTGGAAATAATGAGTTATATTGCTTTATACAGGAAATGGAGGCCGCAGGATTTTACCGAGCTGATTGGGCAGGACCATATAAGCAGGACCTTAAAGAATGCTTTAGCAGCAAATAAGATTGCCCATGCTTATTTGTTATGTGGTCCAAGGGGGACAGGCAAAACCACCACAGCCAAAATCATTGCCAAGTCTATTAACTGCCTGCAGCCTGTTATGGGAGAGCCTTGCAACCAGTGTATGCCCTGCAAGCTGATTAATGCAGGCAATTCTATGGATGTCCTTGAGATTGACGGGGCTTCTAACAGGGGTATAGATGAAATCCGTGATCTAAGGGAGAAGGTTAATTTAGCTCCTGCACAGGGCAAATATAAGGTTTATATCATTGATGAAGTGCATATGCTTACTACTGAAGCCTTTAATGCCCTGCTAAAAACCCTGGAAGAACCCCCCAAATTTGTTATGTTTATCCTAGCTACAACTGAACCCCATAAAGTTCCTGCAACTATTCTGTCAAGGTGCCAGCGTTTTGATTTTCACAGGCTTGACCAGAAAACCATTTCAGCTAAACTGGAAGAAATATGCTTGAAAAGTGATATTGAATATGCTAAAGAAGGCCTAGACGTAATTGCTCGTTTGGCCCGGGGGGGCATGAGAGATGCATTGAGCTTAATGGACCAATGTCTTTCTTACGGGGAGCAGCGGCTTTTGCTGCCGCAGATTAGAGAAGCGCTTGGGCTTGCTTCTACAGAATATGTAGGTGATTTGGTTAATCTGCTTCTGTTAAAGGATGCCAAGGGACTATTAGAAAAGCTGGATATTCTGACAAAGGAGGGTAAAGAAATAAGGCAGCTTGCCAACCAGGTTCTAGACTATTTAAGAAATCTAATAATATATAAAACCTGTGGGGAAGAAGCATTAGCTGATGCTCCAGATGAAGAAAAGGAGCTTTTCAAAAAACACGAAGACTTAAAGCTTTCCGAACTTTCTTTTGCCATAGAATGTGTAAACAAGGCGGAGGAACAAATGAGGTGGAGCAGCAATCCTCGACTTTTGCTGGAAATGGCCTTTTTTAAATACATGTATCAACAAAAAGAAGAACAAATGCTGCATGTTTTGTATGAGAAAGTTCAATTTTTAGAGAAAGAATTGGAAACAATAAAAACAAAAGGAACCTTAAAGTCACATATTATGCAAAAGGGATTAAATAAGCCCATTGATTTTAAAGGAGAAGCGCTCCTGGAAGAAGGTAAACTGGAAGAAGACCAGGGCGGAGACAAAGACATGGAAGAGGTAAGGCCGAGCAGATCTTCTCCATCCTATGTAGATTTGGAAACCATTAAGGCTTCCTGGAAAAAAGTCTTGGATTTAGTAAGAAGGAATAAGGTTACTACCCATGCTTTTTTGGTTGTGGCAGAACCTATAGAATACCAAAATGGGTGTTTAACACTGAGATTTGCTAGTAATTATAGTTTTCATAGGGAAAAAATTGAACAGCCCGAAAACAAGAAAATAATTGAAGATATACTGGGTTATTTATTGAAAGAAAAGGTTGCAATAAAATGTGTTACAGCTCAGACAGGTAAGGCCGATAGCGCCCCTTCTCAAGAAAATATTCTGGAGAGTGCAATTAAGATCTTCGGCGGCACCCTTATTGAGTAATTGTAAATGATTTAATTTAGAAGTGAAGATTAAATTAATGAGAATTAAGGAGGTATGTTTGAGTGGGTATGGGTAATATGGGTAAGATGATGAAGCAAGTACAGAAAATGCAGCAGCAAATGCAAAAAATGCAGGAAGAACTCGAGCAGAGAACTCTTGAAGCTACTGCTGGCGGAGGTGTGGTCAAGGTCGTTGCTAACGGGAAAATGCAGATAGTTTCGGTAGAAATTTCACCCGAAGCTATAGATCCTGAAGATGTAGAAATGCTCCAGGATATGATTTTAGCTGCAACAAATGAAGCGCTGCAAAAAATACAAGAAATGATGCAGTCAGAGATGGGTAAAATTACTGGTGGTTTAAATATTCCGGGTTTGTTTTAGGAGTGTAGAGATTTGTTTGACTTCGCAAAACCTGTGGCAAAATTGATCAGAGAGTTTAATAAACTGCCGGGCATAGGGCCAAAAACAGCCCAGCGCTTAGCCTTCCATATTTTAAATAATAGTGAAGGTGAGGCTCAGGCCTTAGCAGAATCCATTATTGAGGCAAAAAGGGCTATTAAATTATGCTCCACTTGTTGTAATTTAACCGATGAGGATCCTTGTGCCCTTTGTAGTGATGACAGGCGGGATCGTAGTATTATTTGCGTTGTTGAAAACCCGCGTGATGTGGCAGCAGTAGAAAGGACAAGAGAGTACAGAGGGCAGTATCATGTGCTTCATGGTGTTATATCCCCCATGGATAATGTCGGCCCTGATAAACTAAAAATTAAGGAGTTAATGTTTAGGCTCAATAAAGACAAAATTGTTGAATTGGTTATGGCTACCAATCCCACTGTTGAGGGAGAGGCCACGGCCATGTATATTGCACGCCTCATTAAACCTTTTGGAGTAAAGGTTACAAGGATAGCTCACGGACTGCCCGTGGGCAGTGACTTAGAATATGCAGATGAAGTCACTTTAGCAAGGGCTTTTGATGGAAGAAGGGATTTGTCTGCTATTTAATAGATTAGACATTAAGCCTCCCACTGTTAAAACAGTGGAGGCTATATTTTTTTAAAAAAATTATTTCCAGGCAGGAATTTTAAGATGAACCTATAAATATTATATTAAGAGATATATGTGTAAACGAGTGCTTAAATGAGCAAGCTAAGCATTTTTGAATGATAAAAGGATATAGTGTTATTTTGATATATTTTTTTTAGAGAGGCGTGCAGGAATAATTGCATGAAACAAGGCTTTACGATGAAGGACTTGCATATATGCAGGTAAAACCTGAGCAAGGGGGTGAACTAAAGATATTATGGAAAATGAATTTAAGCGAAGAATCCAGAGCCAGTTCCACAAATTGTCCAGCGCTCATAAACTGCTGGGTGAATACTTGCTCAATAATTATGAGAAGGCGGCTTTTTTGACGGCTTCTCGCCTGGGAGCAATCATTGGAACAAGTGAATCCACAGTGATTCGCTTTGCCTGTACCTTGGGTTATAGCGGTTATCCTGAGCTGCAAGCTGCCATGCAGGATATGGTTAGGAGCAAACTCAGCACTGCAGCCAGGCTTAGAGATGCCTGCGAAACATCGAAAGACTCACCCATTTTACCCGAGATATTTCATTATGATATGGAAAACCTAAGAAAGACCTACCAGGAGATTTCTCCAGAGGCCTTTGCTCAAGCAGTAGATCAAATAAGCAGCGCCTCAACCATCTATATTTTAGGAATGCGCAGCGCTCACTGCCTGGCTTTATTTTTAGGTTTTTATCTGGAGATGATTGGCAAAAAAGTAAAGGTTGTTCCTTCGGGAGTAAGCAGTATTTATGAACAGCTCTCGGGAGTTAAGGAAAATGACTTGATAGTTGGCATAAGTTTTCCCAGATATACAAAGATAACCATTGAAGGCATTGCCTATGCCAAGCAAATGGGAGCTTCTGTCGTGGTAATAACAGATACGATACTTTCTCCTCTGGCTCAATGGGCAGATATTACTTTAACCAGCGAAAGCAATTTAGGTTCTTTCATTGAATCCTTTGCCGCCCCATTAAGTCTGATTAATGCTCTGGTTACTGCTGTTGGTAGGAGGCAAAAGGACCAGACCTTGGAGGTCCTTGAAAAAATGGAAATGATCTGGGAAAAATGCGATATATTTCATTTATCTGAAAAGAACGATGGTGGAAAAATATAAATCATGAGAAAGGGTGTATAAATTGAACGAACAAAGAAAGAGAGAAATCGCCTTAGAACGGGCTGAACAGTTGAAACAAAGGATTACGCCTTATTTGCAGGCAAAGGAGAATATTCTGACGGGTTTTGATCTTTCAGAAAAGAGCCAAGAGACTAAAGAGAGGATTCTCAAGTTTTTTTCGGCAAATGAAAGTGACTGGAATGATTGGCGCTGGCAGCTGCGCAACAGAATAGAAGATGTTGAAACATTAGAAAAACTAGTAGAATTATCAGCGGAAGATAAAGAGGCCATAAAGCGGGTAGGAGCAGTCTATAGGTGGTCCATATCTCCATATTATTTAAGCATTATGGATCCCGGTGACCCTCATTGCCCGGTAAGGCTGCAGTCCATTCCTTCTATTATGGAGATTAATGACCCATACGGAAAGGAAGACCCCATGGCCGAGGAATTTACATCCCCGGCACCGAGGATTACCAGGCGCTACCCTGACAGGCTGATAATAAATGTCACCAACCAGTGTGCAATGTTTTGCAGGCACTGCCAGAGAAGAAGAAATATAGGTGAGACAGACAAGGCTGCCGGGATGGAGCAAATTCAGGAAGCTATAGATTATATCCGGGCCAATCCCGAAATAAGAGATGTCTTGATTACCGGAGGAGACCCACTGACGCTGTCTGACGATAAATTAGAGTGGATCTTATCCGAGCTCAGGGCCATCCCATCTGTAGAAATAATCCGTATGGGAAGCAGGACCCTGGTGACCATGCCGCAAAGAATTACTCCTGAATTTTGCAGCATGGTGGAGAAATACCATCCACTCTACATTAATACACATTTTAATCACCCCAAAGAGGTGACCCCGGAGACCTTAAAAGCTGCCAGGATGTTGGCCAAGGCAGGCGTTGGGCTGGGCAACCAAGCGGTACTTTTAAAAGGCGTAAATAATAATCCTCATGTAATGAAAAAACTGAATCATGAATTATTGAAAATCCATGTGAGACCCTATTATATTTTCCATGCCAAATCAGTTAAAGGAACCAGTCATTTTGTTGCAAAAGTTGAAGATGGAATTGAAATCATGGAGCACTTGCGAGGGTATACTTCAGGTATGGCTATTCCCTGGTATATTATCAATGCACCCGAAGGGCATGGAAAAACCCCAATTCTGCCCCAGTACCTTGTTTCATTGGGCAAAGGTTATGTCATGATCAGAAATTGGGAAGGAAAAGTATTTAAATATCCAAACGGATATGAAGGCGAATAACTCCAATGAATGAAAATGCTGCATTGTATTGTTAATCAATGCAATACTACTATGTGTTGTTATTAAGGAACCCAACTACTGGGTTCTTTTTTTATACTATTTATGGGTGACATTCTCGCGATAATTGATAGGGTGACAATATAAATAAGTATTTATGGCTGTAAGGCTGCCGGGGTGTTTAATTCCAACTAATTCTGACTCACAGCATTGTTTTGTTTAATTAACTTTAAATAGTGCATATACCTTCTTTCGGCACGGACTACTTTCAGGATAGCCAAATCAAGCTGTTGCGGATCAGTGATTTCATCATAGGCTTTTTGAGCAGTTTTCCACTCGATTAAAGCATCCTGCATTTTAGCGGTTAATTCCTCTATGTGACTAATTTGATCAGATTTGCTCCTAAAGGGTTTAAATAGATTTTTCAGCATTACGAAAAACCCCCGAAAAAAGTGCTTGTTTAATTTATATGCATAATTTAATTGATAAATCCATATTTGTTCTATTTAATTTAGGTTCAGAATAGAATAGCTTATAAAAAAAAGAAAATAGACAAGTAGTGGTGGGGGTGTTTATCAAGTGGACTTGGAGATAATGCAAATAGTATTTGCTATAGGGTTAATCTTGGTGATTGTAGCAATTATAAACAAGCTTGTATTGAGACCCGTGAAAATAGTGTTTAGGGTTGGATATACTTTTATATTTGGAATGATTATAGTGTGGGCTTTCAATTTTTTAGGTGGATTTTTAGGTCTACACCTTCCTGCAAATTTGATTACTATTTTAACTGCAGGCCTTTTAGGTTTGCCTGGACTAGGCTTGATGCTAGTTTTGCAATTTCTTGTTTAATGAAGAAAGAGAATTGGAAAGAAACGGGCCTTTTAAGGCCCGTAATTTCGTCTTAAATAAATGAACATATTGCTATAGAACAATCATAAATAATCCCAGTGAATTCTATTTTTTTAAAGAATAAGTCAATGTCGTGGAGAATCCACTTGCATATGACAGTCAAGTTTACCAAGAAATAGCCGAATTATATAAATCGATTAATGCCCCTATTTTAAAATCAAGTTTTTCAGGGGTCCCTCGTTCAGACTGCAGATATGACCGCGTTCAATACTAGATCTACTAACAGCTTCTTGATTTTCAACCCTTTGAATTATTTCCGTAACAGTAGCTTTTACTTCACCTGCAGAACGTAAATATGACTCTATCTGAACAGATTCAACCCATAAAATGGGATAAAAGTAAGAAAAATGGGGGATTAGCTAATTGTCCATAATTTAAGGTGAACGGTCATTTTAATAAGATGAACGGTTAAATTATAGGGGTGAATACTATTGATATTGACTTTCGCCTTTGTATACTTTATACTTAAATGGTGAAATCTTTCTAAAATTGGTAGAATTATGTTTAATAATATTTAAATGTTATGAATAATAATAACCCCTACTAAACAGGAAATTTTTTTTCGTACAGTCTTTTTTTGTTTACATGGGTTTATTAAAAATCTGATGAATAAAATATTATTGTTTGTATTAATTGGATTTGTCTGCTA
Source organism: Bacillota bacterium (assembly GCA_040756735.1). GTDB lineage: Bacteria > Bacillota > DSM-16504 > Desulfitibacterales > Desulfitibacteraceae > JBFLYC01. The sequence continues at coordinate 7,667 of JBFLYC010000055.1, forward strand.
ATAATAAACTAAACATCATACTTATGCGTTTGCTGGATTTTGAGGTGAAGCTTTTGGATAATCCCATAGTGGAGGCATACATTGGAGAATATGCCAGTGGGAAAAGCGAAGTTGCTGTTAACAGGGCTTTATGGTTGAAGGGCCAGGATAGAAAAGTTACCCTGGCTGATTTGGACATTGTGGAACCATTCTATACCTTAAGACCAATTAAAAAGCATCTTGAGGAAAAGGGTATTACTGTTTTAGCATGGGAAACCAAAAAGACCATGGGGTTAGGAGAAGCAGGCAATATTATCAAGCCAGAACTACGCTGGGTTTTAAAAAGAGAAGGTGATATTATCCTGGATATAGGATATGGTGTGGAAGGGGCAAAAACCCTTAACCTTGTTTACGGTGCGGACAATCATCAGTTTTTAAAGGTTATAGCAGTGTTGAATTGTTCTAGGCCTATGACCAGTACATTAGAGGATATTGTTGAGTTTGTAAAGGAGCTTGGCAGGGTTGATGGACTGGTTAATAATACTCATTTAGGTGACGATACCGACTTAGATACCATTCAACACGGGGCCGAACTGGTTGCCAAGGCATCCAAAATGTTAGGTATACCGATAATAGCTACCACCGCCATGGATCGTTTCCGGATATCTTTAGGGGAAACAGACTGCGCCGGCAATCCCGTATTCTATATTAAGCGATATATGCCCCATACTTTTTGGTAGCTTTAAATAATGTAGTATTTATAACTTTTTGTACAGCAGGGTTATAATTTTTAGGAGGTGTTGTTTGTAATGGCCGCAAAACCTATTGAAGGTGAAAAGAAAGTCTTTGTTACGGGCAATGAAGCAGTTGCCTGGGCGGCATTAGCGGCAGGTGCAGAAATTATGTATGGTTATCCTATTACGCCGCAAAACGAAATAATGCATTATTGGACAAGGATTGCGCCTAAATATGGTAAAAAATTCCTGCAGACAGAAGATGAAATTTCAGCAGGTTTTACATGTTTAGGTGGGGTTTTAGCGGGGAGGAAGGCTTTTACGGCTACGGCTGGGCCGGGTAACACCCTTATGCAGGAACCCATGTCCATGGCAGAGATGATGAGAATACCCAGTGTTGTCGTTATTTGCGCCAGGGGAGGCCCATCTACTGCCACAGTCATTTATTCTCAGCAAGAAACAACGCTAACCTGCTATGGCGGTAACGGGGAAGGACTTAGGATAGTATATTCAACAGCTAACCATCAAGAGTTATATGATTATACAATTAAGGCCTTTAATTCCGCTTGGAAATACCGTTTTCCTACTTTTGTACTAGGTGACGGATATCAATCAAAAATGAGAGAATCTCTTGTTATGTATGACCCGGAAGCCAGGGGTATAGAAATGGTTGAATCTGAACCTTACGTACTTAAACCTGGAGTTCCTGGATCAGATAGGAAAGCAGCACATTTACGCAATACTTATAATATGGAAGATGAGCTTTATGAAGTAATCATGGAATTAGTTAAGGATTTTGAAAAAATGGCGCCGGAAGTAGTGGAATATGCTGTGCATGATTGTGAAGATGCTGAAATACTGCTCTTGGCACATGGAGTAGTGTCAAGGGCTGCCCTGGGCGCTGTAAAACTTTTGAGGCAAGAAGGTTTAAAAGTTGGCTTGTTCCGTCCAATTACCTTGAGGCCCTTTCCCCAAGAAGAGTTGAAAAAATATGCACAAAAAGCCAAACACATACTAGTTGTAGAATCGGCCCACGGGCAATTGGACAAACTTGTTAAAGAAAACATCTACGGTATCACTACCCCGATTTCACCATATTTCAGGCCTGGTGTTGGTGTTACCGTTGAAGAAGTAATACAGGAAGTTAAAAAGCTGGTTTAGAGCGATATGTTTAAAAAAGATAGCGCATCTAGTTTTTAATAAAGGAGGTAAACAAATGTCTGTACAACCTCAAATGCCTAAGAGCTGGTGTATAGAGACAAAACCCCATAAGTTCTGCCCAGGTTGTGGTCATCCTCTGGTATTGAAAGCTTTGGGGGAAGTAATAGATGAATTGGAAATAGCCGATAAGGTTGTTTACGGCTGTGATATTGGCTGCTCTTTATTGGCATGGGATTTCTTTAATGTTGACAGCATCCAAACCCATCATGGCAGAACTACCCCTGTAATTGTCGGTATGCGGCGAGCAAATGAAGATGTAATCGGTATTGCCTACATGGGTGATGGTGGTGGCTATGCCATTGGAGCACAGCACCTGGTGAATGCGGCAGCCAGGAACGAAAAGATTTTAGTGATTTTAGTCAACAACACTCAATATGGAATGACCGGCGGGCAAATGGCCCCCACTACTTTGCCAGGGCAAAAAACCGAAACATCTCCCTATGGACGTGATGTTGAGTGGACAGGCCCCCCAGTTCAAGGTCCGGAAATGGTGGCTGCAATATCTCAAGAAGGCGCTTATGTTGCCAGGGGAACCGTTGCAAATATCAGGCAGCTCAAAAAATTCATAAAAAAGGCCGTAGAAAATGTTATGCAAGGCAACGGCTTTTCCTTTATCGAAGCTCTCTCATTATGCCCCACTAACTGGCGGACCAATGCTGAGCAGACTTGGAGGTTTGTTGAAGAAGATATGGCCAAGTTCTTCAAAGTTGGCGAGTTAAAAGTTCCAGGTCAAGGTAAGGAGGAATAGTCATGGCAAAAGTGGTTAAGATAGCCCTAGCAGGTGAAGGTGGTCAAGGGGTTCAATCTGTTGCCAATATTTTAGTTGAAGCCGCTTATGAAGAAGGTAAAGAAGCCCTGTATATTCCTAATTTTGGCGTAGAGCAAAGGGGCGGAGTATCCGTAGCCTATGTTCAGATTTCTGACGGCTATATAGGTTCACCCAAGTTTAAGTTTGCAGACATTATAATTGCCTTAAGTGATAGGGCAGTTCGCAGAACACAAAAATATATCGATGAAAATACTTTATTTGTATACGATTCTGGTATTGAGGGTATAGAGGAAGATTTGCCTAAACAAGCGAAAAGGGTTTTAGGTATCCCTGCCATAGAAGTCGCTAAGAACGAACTTCATCCCAGGGTATTTAACGTTATAATTATGGGGGCAGTAATAGGTGTAACTGGAGTAGTGTCTATTGAACAAGCTAAAGCTGCCCTCGAGAAAAAACTTGGCTACAAGTTCGAACAAAATCCTCAGTTAAGGGAGTTAAATTTTAAGGCCCTTGAGCGAGGCATTGAACTTGTAAAAGGCCAAGTCTAGGGGAGGGATAGTAAGTGACTGTACGTTTTAAAGCTATTACCAAGGAAAACGGTAAAGGTAGGTTTCACTTGTTTCCCGGACTATGTAAGGGCTGCGGCCTTTGTATAGAAAAGTGTCCTGTGGATACCATAGGCTGGGCAAAAGAATTGGGTGTGTTTGGAACCCCAACTGTTGAGCCTGGACATGGAAAGGATTGTACCGCATGCAAAATGTGTCAAATGGTATGCCCAGATTGCGCCATATATATAGAAAGGATCAAGGAAAAAGCCTAATTGGTGACTTAAGAGAGGCCTTCAAGAGGAGGCCTCTTTTAATTTCTCTTTTTATTGTTGTGTTGTCATAAAAGCAATAAACAAGCGGAGAAGCAATTTTACTGATCTTTCGAACCCTTACACAACAAGAACTAACATTTATCCCAGTCAATTTTTTCGGGAAGAGCCTATGGTAATTAAGGGCCACCTACCCTAGTAAACACATCAAGGTCAAACCCAATTAGTTTT
>JBFLYC010000056.1:0-11373 GCA_040756735.1 Bacillota bacterium
TCAACTGTTTAAACCAATTTTCCAAAAAAGTTTTCAAGAAATTTTAAAGCGCCTGGGGGTTGATAAATACGTTAAAAAATTGTTTGCTCATAAACTAGTCACACTTATGGCTTTTGCCCAACTTGAATAATTGTCAAGTTTGCGCGAAATCAGCAACAGCCTAAATACCGAAGGGTTAAGAAAATCAATCATGCTTGATGATATTAGCTTTTCCCAAATATCCAGAAGGCTGGCTGATTTGCCAACAGAAGCCCTTCAATTGCTGTTTAAGGGCTTATCTCTTGAAATAGCCAAAGAAATTGGTGTAAATGCCTTAAATAAGGAGCTAGACCGCATTTGCCTAATCGACTCTTCAACCATCAGCCTGTGTCTATCCCAATATAACTGGGCAATTTTTAGAAGTACCAAAAAGTGGTATAAAAGTTCACCTTCGTCTTAGATTTTTTGAAAGTGGGGTTTTGCCTGAGCACGTTGTGATTACTCCAGCTAAACCAGCTGATAAAACACAGATGGATGCTTTGGTTGTCTGTGAAGAAGGTGCATTAAATGTCTTCGACCGTGCCTATGTAGACTACGAGAAATTTGATAGGTATTGTGAAAACGGCACTCGTTTTGTTACAAGGCTAAAAAAGAATGCATTTCACCTTCTGTTTACTTAGATTACTTGAGCTAAAAACAGGCTATAAAGGCCCGTTACTGACAATTAAACGGCTGTTACATACCTGCCTTTATGAACCGTTCAACTGCTTTGTCCAGAAGCTTTATAGAAAACCTAAACGGTACTCTAAGGGCCGACGACGACAAAAAGACCATGAGGCAATCTATCAAAAAACTTTAAGGCAGGTGATTGCAGGAGAAGCAGATCATTTATATGATCTGACCTACGACCCGATAACTCTCTAAACATTAAATCTTTGTAAAAATGTGGATAAGGACTATCTCTTGTTACTACTAGTCTTTTAACCACAGCAGGAGAGAGTAGATGTTAAATTTATACATATTTGTTGTAAATAGGTGCATGTCGCAATATGGCAATGCTTACTTGATTTAGCCACATGAAATTTATGCAACACTAGTGATTTTAATTTAATAATTTATGGTTTTATTAATTTGTTGCAACAAAAAGAGGTGTTATATATGTTGGAGGGTATTACTAACATTTCTGAGTGCGAAGAATTATTAAAAAAACAAGGATTAAATCGAGATATTTCATTTATTGGTCAGTTAGATCTGACCCAAGATGATACCATTAAATTACGAGATTTAATATATAACCAGATTAGACGGGACATAAACAATGGAGTAGAGTATGTGTTGGAGTGTACGCCGTTGAGTCTGGTTTTTTTATTAGTTAATGAAGCCATATGGAATTATAAACAGGGACAATACTGGTCACTTGATGAGGTTCTCCCAGAAGTTAATAACGTTGCTTTACAAAATAAACTAGGCGAATTTTTTCTTGGTTATATTAAATCAAATGGACTGAATTATGTAGAAATAGAGGGTGCACATAGATTTGTTGGTCCTATCCTTTTACATGCTGGAATTCCTCAGAGTTGTTTGGCAGATTTCTTCGAAGAAGTAGTTACCCCATTAATAAAATTGGGAATTATATCAAGCACTGAGATTAAAGCCTTTTTAACAAAGATTAGAGATCAAAATAGTAAAAGGTTAACAATTTCTAACGAAATAAAGCAGTTAAAACTTAAGCTTCACGACTATAACAATAAAATGAAACAGCTTACCTCTTTAATCGAATTGCGAAATAAATACGATGAGTATGAAATTAAACTCTGTAACTCTGTTAACATATCAAGTCTACCGGAAAACTTTAAGGATTATAAAACTATAAAGCTTAAGGAATTATCTTTTTTTCAGGAAAAAATAAAAGACTGGGAAAACCAAAGGATTGCAATTGAAGCAATAATTAATCTATTTGGGCCAAAGGAGCAAGCCTTACTTGATTCTCTATCTAATCTTAATGTAGAAATCGAAAGATTACAAGAATATGAAAAACAAGCAAAAAATAGAGCCGTATTGCTGGAGAATTTCAATAAAGCCAAACAACAGTTGTCTCTGGAATTACTCAATATCTTTCAAGTGCAGCCGGAATTAGAATCTGAAATTGTTTTTAATTCAGATAGATTACTCTCGTTCATTGATGCTTATTACCAACTAAAAAATAAATCTGATTTAGAACAAAAAGAAAGAGCTAAAGTAAACAATTGGCTAGAAAGATTAATACAGTTTGTTATGAGTTTGTTTAGTTTTAAGAAGGATATACCTACAGAGAAAACAGAGAGTGATGGAATTTATGAACTGCGTAAGGGTATAGAGGAGACACTAAGGGAAATATACGACAGCCCTTTGAAAGAGGAGTTGTTTTTGTATAGTTATGAGGAATTTAGGTCTTTAGTGCAAATAGTAGCAGAAATTACTGACAGCTATAATAAGTGTTTCAGTGAGTTGCATGCTCATGACAACAAGTTTAATAAAGATAATGTCAAAGTTTGTGAAATAGCTGTTTCTTTAGAAAGAGAAACAAGTACAGTAGATCAACTTTCTCATATACTACTTGAAGTTTATCAAGCCCACAATAAAAGAAAGAATGCTTACCTAGCTAAAATCAAACTGGATAAGACTATTATTCCTGCGCTTAAAGAACTAACACAAAAAAAGCAAAATATTGAAAGGGAACTTAAAGAAAAAGAAAGGATATTTCTTGAATTTGGCAAGGGTGACTTGGAGAAGGGTATATCAGCTGTTCAAGATTTGAAAAGCATAGAAAAAAACAAGAAAAAGGTTATCAAGAAAATAAAACAATTCGAAAAATCCCTGCAAATTAGACCGGGATCTGAAAATCATATATTAGATTATCTAAATCGGCAAATATCTACTCAGTTAACACAACTAAGAAAACTTCTTAATTTTAAACAAAAAGAATTGTCCTCTTATCCAATGGTGTATCCTTATGCTGATGAACCGGTTAGAAGATTTCTTCTTTATGGAGGAGACTGGGCTGATGACTTTATTGTGCAGGGTGTAAAACTTGTTAACATTGCATCAGGCGGAAAACTTTCCAAAAACAAAACTGTACAGCTTCCTGAAAGAGTAATCACATTTTTTGAACAATGGTGGCACAAAGGACATGAACGGGAGTTATATAAAGTAGGTTCTAGAGGTGAAAGATTAGTAGCTCCTGCACTTACTCTTGATCCAGTGTATAAAAGGATAAAGCTATTGGTAGGAAAAATGCGGTTCAATTATGCTGTAAACAGCTCTTTCCAAACATTATCAATGGTAGTTGCTTATGCAGATGGAACAACCATTCTGGCAACAAGAGACCTGAGAGCTTATTTTGATTCAGAAGGGCTCATAGAGACCCTACCAGTTGAAATTAATTTAGATTTTTTGAAAGATATATACCTGGTGGAAATTCATTTTAATAATACTCTCCTAGCCTCATGGAGCATTAGTGGCCTTGGCCCAAATGAATATATCCTTGTTTTTAGCGAAGATGGTAGAAAGCAGGATGTCAAAAAACTAAGGAGCAGTCGATACTGGTTTATTGTAGAAAAAGGAATTGTGATAGATCCTGCTCTACGTGTAATAGAGGAAGCCCAACTTGACTTAGTTGACAAGTCCTACCAAATGGTACTAATTGATCTTTCTAATGTGAAATTTTTAAAGTTTACTGATAAAAAAGGAGTTCGACACAGGATACCTGTCCAGGAATGGAGTTTAGTAATACCTGATATTAAGGGTGGTGAAGAGATTCCCAATGTCTCGATAGATGGTACTGTGGTATATTCTGGGAAACTACCATCTATAAAAATACCATTTCATGAAAAGAGTGATTTATCCTACTGGCTACTTAAATTAGAGAATGAAAAAGGAGAATGTGTTATCCAATCAATCATATCTCAATTTAAAGCATTAGAGATAGATAAAGATGGTCAGAATGCCTGGCTTGATTTGAATAACCAATCTTTGTTAGGTCCTTTAGATATAGGTTTATATAATATAATTTTATACTACCTTGGACAGGAAATTAAAACTTACAAGCTGGCATATTTACCTGGTTTTCGTGTCAATTTTAAGCAGAAAATCTATCCTCCAAAAGAGAAAGAGACGATACAAGAGGTCAAACTCAGGATTGTGAAAATGCCAAATACTGAGCTCATTGTTCATCAGCCTGCTAAAATATTACATGAGGAAACCAGTAGTTGTGATATTAGCACAAATTTTAATGAGGATAGTTTAAGTTGCGACATCAAGGCTATTACATCTACCACAGAAATGGTAATATTTCCCATTAATATTAGTATTCCTAAGCTTAGATGGCGGTTATTGGACTTCAAGGAAAAGGAATTCTTTGAATGGTCTGATAAGTTAGAGGAAATGTGGTTTGGTAAATTGGAAAAGGCAGAGGGTTTAGTGCTTGAAGTACGATATCCTACTAGAGAAAGAAGCAGCCTTCAATTATACATGAATGATTATATACAAGAACTAATTCAACCATTAAATGATGGTAAGGCTCAATTTAAGTTGACTTCCTTTATTGATTCCATTAGGAGCAGTAATTTACCAGTTCAAGTGTTCAGCATAAACCTTATTAAGGATAGAGATAAAATTAGGGTTGGGCCAGTTTTGAGAGTTCGTAGCAAGTGGGAAGTATATGGGTTCAAATATTCTACCAATAAGGGAAACAATGGGTACTCCATGGAATTGCAATGGTTGGAAAAAGGAGAAGCTGAGCAAAGAGTTGTAAGGTTTTGGCACTTAGAGGAACCTTGGAGGGAACCTTATGTACAACATATTCCTGTTGGTCAGTGTTTTATAGTTTTATATGGTATTGAACAATATTTATCAGAGGGAAGACATTTAATAAGTTTTGATGTTGAAGATTCTTGGAATCCTCAAGTAACGGAGTTTCCATCTCAGGATTATAACACATTTTTGGTAGATATAAATTACGGGGAGACATATCTGAATAACTGTAGTATTCAGGTAATTAATACTAGCAAAGCTATTGTAACTGGTGAGTTTCTCAACGTGCCTCCCCTAGCCAAGGTAGAGGTTTCACTGTTAAGTATCGACGAAGGTGGTACAAAAATAATCAAAAAGGAGAGTTACGCCCAAGGAGGTAAATTCAGCCTGTCCCTAAAAAATAAAGATCTGGGCCAGATAGCTCACTGGATTATAATAAAGCTCCCAGATGAACCTTTTTACTATAGAGTCTTGACTGTTGTGGAAGGCGCACAGCTGGAATGGCCTATTGGTGAAAACAGGGATTTTATAAAACAATTGCTAGGTCTAAGTAACATTAGACTAAAACTAGTTTACAGTGACAATGACTCCACTAAAGCATTTGACTTAGAAGAACTAACTAGGCCTGTTTTATCTAGATTGATAGAAAAAAAGGACTTTACACTAGATTCAAAATATCCTGTAAAAACAGCTAAACTGCGATGGGTAGAAAAAGAAAGGCAGGTCTATCTTGATCTACCAACAGAGGGAGTAATTTGTAATACTTGTGGCCAATTTTTCCAAAACCAAGAAGGTTGGTATGCCCATAATCCATTTTCCCGATGTAAACGTTTAAGTGTTAAGGTTTATGAAGCTAAGGCCCAATTACTATGTTTCCTTGATTTTAAGGAAATATATAGTCAGTTTTTTATGAAATACCCTGTGGGTAGAGATAATTCCTTGGTTCTATTTTCATCAAAAATTAAGCCTTTCCCAAAAGAGCTTGGTTTGAATCCTTTACAAAACCTTAAAGGAAATGAATTAGTAGAGATATTTCTGAAGAAAGAAATAGAAATTTGCAATAAACTTGTGGAGGTGCTAACAGGTGAGCTTTGATCCCATTAAAGTAACAAAGACTATCGAGGACAGTTACCTCAGCTATTTATCTACTTCTTTTCCCTTACATGATCCTAAATTGTATGAGCAGTTTATAAATCTTCTTAAAGTATCTGGTAAGTTTGTTAAGGGACCAATCTTGGAGGCCACTCCTTCTTTTGAAAAAGGGGCTTCGATAAACGAACTAATTATGACTGGGCTCTTATCCAGAGAGTTTAAGAAGCTACAGTCTTCTGACTTTAAACTTGATTTTAATCTTTACAAACATCAAGAAATGGCTTTATTTAAGATTATTAAAAAAGAACGCAATGTTGTTATCGCTACTGGTACAGGTAGTGGTAAAACTGAGTCTTTTTTACTACCTATACTAGATTACTTATTTAAAGAGAAAGAGGCGGGCTGTTTAGGGCCAGGAGTAAGGGCTCTTCTGCTTTATCCTATGAATGCCTTGGTTAATGACCAGTTAGCGCGCTTACGCGGGATTCTTGCTAACTACAAAGACATTACTTTTGGACGGTACACAGGTGAGACTGAAAAAGAGTATGCTGCAGCTTTAGATAAACATGTAAAGATGTACGGTAGTCAACCCTTGGATAATGAATTAATTTCTAGGACGCAGATGTGGGATTCACCCCCACACCTTCTATTAACCAACTATGCTATGCTGGAATACTTGTTATTAAGACCAGATGATAGTGTTTTTTTTGATGGTAATTATGCTAATTACTGGCGCTTTCTTGTCCTTGACGAAGCTCACACATATATGGGAGCTAAGGGCATTGAAACTGCTATGCTGATTCGACGCTTAAAGGACCGAGTTGCCAGGAGTAGACCTGGTAGTTTAATATATATTGCTACTAGCGCCACCATAGGTGGAGGAGAAACAGATTTTCCTGAGGTGGCTAGCTATGCTGAGCAACTTTTTGGTGAATCTTTTCAATATGAAATTACAAACCCAGAAAAACAGGATGTAATAGGTGCCGCTCGGCTTCCTCTAGAGCAATCTACAGAGAGATGGGGGACATTAAGCCCTGAGCTTTATATTGTGTGTAGGGACATTGTGAATGATCAGAAAAAGTCTGATAAGATTGCGATGTTAATATCTACTTTAGATGGTAAAGTACCCCAATATTTACTTGATAAAGCCACTAGTAAAGGTAATTCTGAAGGTTGGCCAGCATTTCTTTACGAAATACTAAAAGGTGAACAAAGGTTAATAAATTTGCAAATTGCTCTACAAAGGGGTCCCATACTTTTAGCAGAACTCGTAGAAGAAATAATGCCAGATGTACCCCTGCCGGCTTTACCATTGGTAGCTTTAGTTGATTTGGCTAATAAGGCAAAAAGTAAATCCCAGTGTCAGCCTTTAATACCAGCTAGATATCATGTCTTTGTAAGGGCTATTGAGGGAGCATATCTCAGTTTAACTCCTGAGTTTCAGTTATTCTTAGACAGATATGAGACAGTTAAAAAAAAGGATAGAGAGTATCCAGCCTTTGAAATATCAAGTTGCCGCCAGTGTGGAGCTATTTATTTATCCGGTATTACTGTATTAGGGGAGAATAGTAGATATTATTTAAAGCAAGGGGTAGGGCGGGATCGGTTAGAGCATTACCTTTTATTGAATTTGGGAATAGAAGCAGGGGAAGAAGATGAGGACGAAATTGTTGGTATCACAGATATTACTACAGAAGCAGCTAGCAAGTTTGAAAAGTATGTACTCTGTGGCAGTTGCGGTTCCCTAGACAAGGCCAATTCTATTGCTGGTGATTGCTGTAGAGAAAAACAGCTTTTCAATCTACTTAAGATGCCAGATAAATATGGAAAAGTATATGCCTGTCCTGCATGTGGTAAAAGGAGTTCACAAGGAATAGTCTGGCGTTTTCTTTTAGGTGCCGATGCTGCTACCAGCGTACTGGCTACCGCTTTATACAGAGAAGTTAAACCCAAGCAGGTAGTAAAGGGAGTAAAGTCTTCGGACTTCCATGATCCTTGGAGCTCAATCCAGATTAAAGTTGATAATTCCGATGAAGATTCAGTTAATTATGCACAAAGAAAATTGTTGGTGTTCTCCGATAGCAGGCAGGATGCAGCATTTTTTGCACCCTATTTAAACCGCACTTATGGTCGTATCTTAAGAAGAGGTTTAATTTTAGAAATATTAAGGAAAAACAAAGAAGCTGTACTTAATGATAAATGGAGGGTACAAGATATTGTTAATCCGCTACAACAATATTCAGAGGAGATGGAAATTTTTTCACAGTACAGTAAAACAGAACAAAAGGCAGAGATCTGGAAATGGTTACTATATGAATTATTGGCGTTTGATAAGCGCAACAGTCTGGAAGGTTTGGGTCTTTTAGGTTTTTCTCTTGTAAAGCCGCCAAGATGGGCGCCTCCTCGGCCTCTTTTGCAGTCACCATGGAACTTAAACCCCGAGGAAGTCTGGACTTTGTATCAGGTTTTGCTTGATACAATTCGTCAAAAAGGTGCTATATTTTTTCCTGGTGAAGTATCCCCCCAGGATGAGTTTTTTCAACCTCGAAACCGTGAGATTTATGTTAGAGATAAAACCGACCAAGAGGCCACTAAAAGAGGTGTACTGGGTTGGAATTCTAATTCAAACAACAGTAGATCTGATTATCTAATACGCCTTTCACAACGAATAAACCCAGCAATAACAAAAGATCAATGTATAGAGCTTTTAAACAATATTTGGAGGAGTTTACAATGTAATGACCCTCGCGGTCCTTGGTATCCTTATTTTTATATGGAAAACTTGCAGCAACTGGGGACTGTTTATAGACTGAAAAACCATGTCTGGGAATTAAAGCCTACACAATTGGATAGTAATATTCAGTGGTATATGTGTGATAAATGTAGAAGTCTAACCATCCTTAATATCCGTGGGAATTGTCCATCTTATCGCTGCGAAGGAACACTTAAGCCTTGTAACCCATTAGAGTTGAATAAAGAGAATCATTATTTTAAATTATATACAAACTTGCTTCCAATCAGAATGAAAGCAGAAGAGCATACTGCACAATTAAATAGTAGGGCTGCTGCTGAATTGCAAAACCAGTTCGTCGAAGGTCATGTCAATATATTAAGTTGCTCAACCACCTTTGAGTTAGGTGTGGACGTTGGTGAACTGGAAACAGTCTTCATGCGCAACATGCCTCCATCTACAGCAAATTATGTGCAAAGAGCCGGTCGTGCTGGAAGACGGATTGATAGCACTGCATATGTTTTGACCTTTGCCCAAAGACGTTCTCATGACATCGCTCATTACCAAGAACCCTGGCGCATGGTTACTGGTATAATTAAGCCGCCATACTTTAAAATTGAGAACCTAAAGATAGTTACAAGACATCTTTATGCAGTGGCCTTATCATGTTTTTGGAGGGAAAGAAAAAGCTATTTCGGGAGTGTAGACAATTTCTTTTTCCAAAATGATGTGCCCGGTCCTCAATGCTTTGCTGAATACCTCTATAAAAAGCCACAAGCTTTAAAGGATTCATTGAAGCGGATTGTTCCTGAGAACTTACACGATATTTTAGAGATAGATAATTGGGGCTGGATTGCATCCCTTTACCATCATGGTGAGGCTGTTTTACAGAAAGCTTGGGATGAAATAGTCAGTGATGTTGAACAATTAGAGCAATTACGGATACAGCTTTTCCAAGAAAGACGTAACGCAGACCATATCAATAGGCTGATAACTACTCTTAAAAGCAAAAATCTGATTGATTACTTATCAACAAGGAATGTGATCCCAAAGTATGGGTTTCCTGTAGATGTAGTTGAACTACAACTATCTCATCACGGTGAAGAAGCTAAGATGTTACAATTGGAAAGGGATTTACGTATCGCATTATCAGAGTATGCTCCAAGTAGCCAAATAGTAGCCGGTGGTAAATTATGGACAAGTCGATACTTGAAACGAATACCCAGAAAAGAGTGGGAGAGTTATAGGTATTCTATTTGTGATAACTGCAACAGCTATTACAGGGGAAGTCGAATGGAATTCGGTGGTAATGGTAATGAAAATGAAACAATTAAAATTTGCCCTGTTTGTGGACAAACAATAAAAAATAAAGGTATCTTCATTATTCCTGCTTTTGGGTTTATATCTGAAAAAAAAGCGCCTGGGAAACCTGGTGAAGAAAAACCTGAAAGAACATATGCTACGAGGGTTTATTATTCTGGCTGTGACAAACAAGGGGATAGTGTTAATTTAGAGTTAAATGGGAGCAAACTTATAGCGATACCTGCCTCAAAAGGTAAGCTAGCGATAATTAATAATGCTGGAGGTAAGGCATTTAAAGTATGTTTTAGGTGTGGCTATACAATATTAGGCAATGAGAAACCCCCAAACACTCACCAAAATGCGTGGGGAGCAGAATGCAATGGCTCACTAAGAAATCACTTGGCTTTAGGACATGAGTTTGAAACTGATATTCTTATGATAACCTTCGAAGGACATTTTGACAGTAGGAAGGGTTTTTGGCAATCTATGCTGTATGGAATTCTTGAGGGTACTTGTGAAGCTATGCAAATTGAAAGACAGGACTTAGACGGTTGTTTATACAACTCTATTGGTAATCTAGATAGGCCAGTACTTGTAATTTTTGATGATGTACCTGGTGGGGCTGGGCATGTTAGACGTCTTGCCAACGATAAAACTTTAATGGATGTTCTCAGTACAACATTAGAAAGGCTAAAGCGATGTGAATGTGGGGCGCCTGAAGGAAACACAAGCTGTTATGGTTGCTTAAGACATTACAGGAACCAGTTTTGTCATGATGAATTGAATAGGGGTATGGTAATTAAATTTTTAGAAAAATCATTATCGTAAGCGGTTAAAGAAGAAATGAGGAAACAGCCCAGGAAATAATGAATAATAATTTTTTAACTGATCTTTCGCACCCTTACACAACAAGAACTAACATTTATCCCAGTCAATTTTTTCGGGAAGAGCCTATGGTAATTAAGGGGCGCTTCCCCTAGTAAACACATCAAGGTCAAACCCAATTAGTTTTAGCACCCTAGCAAGGCGATTATAGTTTTTCGGCAGATGCCGCTTTGTAATAATACCACCTTCCTTAAAACACAATATCTTAACAGGACTAAAGAGCTCAAGCACCCTGTTACCTGTTGGGGCAAAAGTCTTTTTTCCTCCTGCAATATCTAACGGTTTTGACTCTTGTTCTAATGCCTTACGTACACGTCTTTGTAAAACAATATAGACAATTAAAGCCATGAGAATTATGTAGGTGAGAGCTTCCATCCGCTCATTTTTCTGTAAAAACATCGGTCCAACATAAAGGGGATGCTTAATAAACTTGAAACGGTTCTCTACCACAGTCTGCTGATACTGTGTATTTGTTGTAAGATAAAAATACCGAAAGTTGCAAGTTAAAAATCCATAATGTTGCAATTGGAAATTCCATAGTATTGCAAAATCCATTGCAGGCATAAACCATACCATGTATCCTTGTATCTGAC
>JBFLYC010000057.1:0-10882 GCA_040756735.1 Bacillota bacterium
TATCAGAAATTATTTCAATTGATAACCCTTTTCTAAAAGCGGCAATAGCTGTTTCTTTTTTGCTTTCAGCTTTACCTTGAGCCTTGGCAGTACTGATCATATTAGCTCTTTCATGTAAAGAATTTTGCCTTGCTTCATAAAGTGCCATTGCAGTTTCATCGTTTTTGAGATATTCAAGTTTCTCGTAGGTCTTTTTAATAGCGTTATCCATATTATATTGGTTAGTGAGCTGAACCTCGATGTTTACCTGGGTACCATCTGCAGTTTTAGCTCTAACATCCAATCTGCCAGTTTTATCTTCAATAAGCTCTTTTGTGAGTTGCTTGTTATCAACTATTTCTAAAGAGACTAGCTTCTTCTTATCCTCAGGGTCAAGAACAGCATTTAGAAAAGCAACAAGATTATCCTTAGAATCTTCTTCTCCCAACAACTTTTTAAAAATAAAATCATTAAGAGGGTTAACTTGTTTAACTGTCATGATATTCTTCCTTTCAATATTATTTTACCACAAATGGTTGGATGATAGAAATATTACAGCTATGCGCAGCAGCAATTTATAATTAAATTATAGCAAAAAAACAGGCGAGAGGGAACAAATGTTTGTACAGAAAGCAAAAAAATATATATATGGAGCCTTATTGTAAGCGTTTTTAAAAATCTCGCACATAAACGACGATTTAAAATTTCTGAGCCTGCTCCTGGCCGGTATTTTTACTGCCGACACTTACCATGCTCTCTACAAGGAAAGCAGTTAGAAAGCAGTTATCGTCGGATTATCGATCTGGAGAGCAAGTACCCACAAAATACCAATCAGATTTAATTTTAAATTTGGAATGAAATATCATTCTCCACCCAGAGGGGATTGAAGTAAAAAATTACAAGAAGAAATCTTGGCTTATTTAATAGAGAATAAATATATAATATAACACTACCATATTGTTTTTACTTCATAGCTTGCAATTTGAGCATCTATAGTTATTAAGGAGAGGTCTTCCAGCTGGGCCTGAGAAATAAGGAGACGATCGAAGGGATCGCGATGGTGGTCGGGTAGGGCATATGCATGTACTGCATGGCTCAGTTTGATAGGTAAAACTTCAAAATTATTGCCTGCCACCTGTTCGAATATAAATTGCTCAACATTGGCAGGCACTGTTAATTTGCCAAGTCGGGCTTTTATTGCTATTTCCAATCCGCTAGCTGCACTTAAAAAAATTTGATTTTCCCCATTACTAATAATATTTCGAGCAGCAATGGATAATTGAGGATCATCTGTAATCCACCAAAGAAAAGCATGCGTATCTAAAAGTACCTTCATTTTTCAAACTCCTTTAGCATATCTTCTGGAAGAGGTGAGTTAAAATCGGGATTAATGAATATTTTACCTTTACCGCTTCCCGGAAGTCTCTTGGAAGCTTTTTCCTTGATGGGGAGCAGCCGAGCCACGGGTTTCCCTGCTTTGGCAATAATAAATTCTTCACCACTAATGACACGTGCTACAAGCTTTGAAAAATGGGTTTTTGCTTCATGGACATTAATTTTCTTGTCAGTCATAAATACTCACCACCTTAATTATATTATAGACTTAGCTTGTAGACTAAGTCAAGTGCAGCACATGCACAAAGGCACATGCACAAAGGGACGGTTCGTGCGGCCGAGTATGGTTGTAACATATAGCGGGTGGGATTCCCGCCGGGAAAGAACCAGCCATTCACTCGTAGCGAGTCTTGGAGGGTAATAGGCAACTACTGCCTTTAAGCGCAGACAGTTAGATAATGGGCCGAAAGCCAATAGGTTGAAGGGATTGAGCTCCGAAAACCCAAATAGAAGGGCTGATGTGTTGAACCGTACAGAAAGCAACATTTCTGTTTTTAAGGTATATTTATTGTGACTTTTTTAGGGTGGATTAATGTGCGGTATTACAAAAAATAACTATGTGAAGACGGCGGGAAAGGTTGAGTAGAAGGCGCTGATTGAGTACCTTCAGAAGTATGGATTTAAGCGGGAACTGGAGAATTTATTGAAAAATCAGTAAAAATCCTAAGAACGGATAAAGCTGAAGCTCAACTTTAAGATATCATATTCCACATTGCAGATGATTCAGGTGCTGTAAATGTTGCATTGCGATATCTAGATAAAATAGAAATTGCTATTAATCATCTACAGGAGTTCTCACAATCAGGAAGCTTGCCCAGACATTATATTTTAAAAAAGCAAGGGTACAGAGTAGTTATCGTTGAGAAACATCTTGTCTTTTATAAGATAAACGATGAAGATAAAACAGTTATTATATATGCAATCGTTGATGGAAGAAGAAAATACCGTAATTTGATATAGAGGAGATGCCAAAAGGGGTCAGACCCCCTACCTGTTGGAACAAACTTCCCGCCTCCCGCGTCTAACAAATTAACCAAATAAACACTCACAAAGGGAGGCTGTTAGAAAGATGAAAAGTAAACTATTTAAAGTTATATTAGCAGGTGCGATTCTAATAGGAGGTACAACTATGGCCTTTGCCGGCACAATCAATGACAAGCCCGTTTCTTCAGAGGACATAATACCCATATCAGCATCTGCAGATGGAGAGGTAACACCAATTGCAGTTGAGACTAAATTTACTGACATTAAAAATCATTGGGCCTATGAAAACATAGCCCTCCTGGAAGCCAAGGGAATTTGGGGAGACCTAACAGGTGAGTTTAATCCCAATAAGGCAGTTACTGGTGGAGAACTTGTAAAATACCTGGATAAGATCTTTGATTTTGATGGTGAAGCAGATTTTAGTCTTGATGCTGACAAAAATGTAACCAGAATGGAGATAGCTATAGCAGTTAATAAGTCTTTTGCCTTTAAGAAACTGTCAGTTATGACCACTCTCATGTTCCCTATCTATGAGGACACCATGGCTTTATCCTCAGAAGAAAATGGAGCATTATCCTTTGTATTTAATGCTGGTATTATGAAAGGCAGAAGTAATGACCATTTCTTACCAGATGCTTCACTCACAAAGGCAGAATTGGCAACTGTGTTGGTTAGAACCTTAGATACCCTACAGTATGCAGAACCCTATGAGGAGTATTTACCTGACGAGGGTGCTTTAGAAACAAGCAAGCCATATGGTGATATAGAGCCTGTCCTCATTGAAGAGCCTGTAGAGAAGCTGGCTGATTAGTCGTAAAGATCTACTATAATTGGTACTTATGAACTGTGATATCTCTCATGCCAGCAATGGCTCTCCAAGGAATAAGGTTATATTTTGATTTAAATTCTTCTGTAAGATTTTTAACAAGCTCACCTATGTTGATAAGTGTCATACACGCTGCTCTTTTAGTTCTTTCATCTTTAAGAAACTTTTCTAAATTGAAACCATCAATAAGTGCTTCAACAATAGTTACCTCTGAAAGTATCTTTTTTACAATTTGTAAATCTCTATTGTTCATAAATGTCCACAACCTTATTAACAGATATAAGTGCATTTTCATCAAGAGGAGCATGAATTAAATCCACGTTTTTAGACAGCTTAATTTCAAGTTCCTCTTTAATATCATACAGCATTATAAGAGATACGTTTGTGTGTAAAAACTCAATTAATATGTCAATATCACTATTCTCATGTGCAGTACCATCTGCATAGGAGCCAAATATAGATAACTTCTTTACAGGATATTTTACTATTATATCGCTTACTAATTCTTTAATTTGATGCGTAGTTAACATTTCGCCCGCACCTCCAAGAAGTACTCCTGACTAAATTATATCATATATTATTAAGTTATAAACTCCAAAAATTAATAGGTAAGTCCAAAAGGTGTCAGACCCCCATCACTTTAACGTGATAAAGCAATTCAAAAAACCTCCGGCCTTGGGAGCGATCCTAAGTGCTGGGGATTTTGTTCTCCTAAAGATCCTAAAAAGAACAGTTCCATGGAAAGTTAATTGATTGCATAGACAAATGATGATATAACATGGAATAGGAAAATGTACATGAAAGAGGTGATATCATGGAAGCAAATATCAGGCCATCGGCGGATTTAAGAAATCATTATAATGAAATCTCTAAGCAGTGTAAAGAAACAAGGGATGCAGTCATTATTACTGTAAATGGTCGTGGAGATACAGCAATTCTTGGATTGCAGGATTACTATCAAATGAAATCTGAATTGGAATTGCTTAGAACACTTGCAGACGCAGAGGATGACGTGAAAAATGGTAGAATAGGATCAATGCAGGATTCCTTCGATGATCTTCGTGAATCTTTAATGAAAAGGAAAAATGAGTGATGTATAAAATCCTAAGAACGGATAAAGCTGAAGCTCAACTTCGAGATATCATATTCCACATTGCAGATGATTCAGGTGCTGTGAAAAGGGACACACAGGGACGGTTCTTTACAAAAATGATGGGGATATGGTGCAAAAGGGAGAACTGCTTGCTTCTTTGGACGTAGAACAGCAGCGGCTGAGTCTGGAAAAGCATTATGAGCAGAAGCAGGAGATGCTTTTGGGAATAGAAAAGCTAAAAATACGTAAGCAGGAATTAATAGAGGACTACGAAAGAAAAAAGATCTTTTATCAGGAGGGTGGTATTTCCAAAATTGCACTGGAAAGCGCCCAAAACCAATTAGAAATTTTAGAAAAGGACCTGGAGATGATGGAAAGCCGATTCAGAGCATTATTACTATTGGAACAGGAGTTAGAATTGGGTATGGAAAAGAGCAGTCTCTATGCTAGTTCTAATGGTGTCATATTAAGAAAGCACGCACAGGAGGGACAGTTTGTTGGAGCTGGCCAGCCTGTTTATTCACTTGGACAGGTGGAGCAGCTAAAGCTCATTGTAAATGTTCCTGTGGTTGAATTGGATAATTGGTCAAATGGCAGGCAGGTTGCTGTCCACTATAATGGACAGAGGCTTTATGCCACTGTAGACAAAGTCTTTCCAGTGACCACAGGCGCAACTGGAAAGGTGGCAGTTGAGTTGACTTTAGATAATACAGATAGTGGCTGGTTAGCTGGAGAACTTGTGAGAGTAATTGACCATAAGGAAGCCAGAGAAGGATTTTTTGTTCCAATAGAGGCGGTAATGAAAAATAGGAATCCCTATGTCTTTGTGGTAAGCGATCATATGGTCCTTGAAAGGGAGATTTCTGTTGGTCTTCCAATATCATCACAGGTAGAAATTTTTGGACTTAATGAAGGTGACATGGTTGTCATAGGAGGTATGGAAAGGCTTCAGTCTGGAGATTTAGTAAGGATTATTGAATAGGGGGTGAGAGAAAATGATAGAGCTTGCCATTAGGAAAAAGAAGGTGGTTATCCTATTTGCCATAATGCTTTTTATCTATGGATTACTAACACTGTACCTATTACCAAGAAGAGAAATACCTGAAACAGATCTGCCCATGGCCACCATTCTTACCATATACCCAGGAGCTGAGGCTGAGCAGGTTGAAAAATATGTAACAAACAGGATAGAGGATAAGCTGTCAGGGGTACGTGAAATTGAAGAGGTAACCTCCACCTCAAGTGCAGGTGTTTCAAATATAGTTATAGTATTAAAAGAAGGAACAGACAAGGATAAAGCATGGAATCTCATCAGGCAGAAGATCAAGGAGGCACAAAACCTATTCCCCGATGGTGTTCATGAACCCAATTTCAACGATGCTTTAAACATGCAGGGTATATCACTCTATATGCTTAAGGCTGATACATATGATGAGCTGTTCAACATTAACCAGCAGCTTGAAGCATGGGAGAGGAGATTTAATCAAATACCAGGCGTGGCAAGGGCTCTTATTCAGGGCATGCCTGAACAGGAGGTTTTAATTAGGCTGCATGCAGAAAAGATGAGGCATCTAAATCTAGACATAGCTCAGATAATGGGTGTCATATATGGTGAGATAAATACCATACCCCCTGGAAGTTGGCAGCTTGATGGCAGAGTTTACCAGCTTCAGCTGCAGGTGTCTGGTGGAATTAGGTGTGGATATGAACCAGATATCCCTGATTGCCTTTATTATTGTCCTTGGAATTTTAGTGGATAACTCCATAGTAGTAAATGAGAATATAGAAAGGAGAATGCTTCTAGGCGAAAAAATTTCTGAGGCTGCAGTTAATGGGCCTAAAGAAGTTTTTAGCTCTGTTGTAACCTCTACAATTATCATAGTCTTTACTTTTTTACCACTCATGTTTTTATCAGGGGCGGCAGGTGGCTTCATTAGGCCCCTTCCGGCTATTATCATATCAAGTATAATAGCATCGGCCCTTGTTGCTTTATTCTTGATACCCATTTATGTGCAGGTAATAGGCACTAAAAGGGCCTTTTCAGAGGGAGGCAGAATTATAAGGCAGGGTTATCTCGGTAAAGCTCTAGATTCCCTGGCAAACTATCAAATAATTAGTTAAACTATGACTTCATGCAAAGGATGTGTAGAATGCAAAAGCAAAATAAAGATATTGTTAACAGGATGGAGCAGGGTATAAATCTACTGAAAAATGCTGAGTACGAAAAGGCAATAAAACATTTTCAAGAAATTATTAAACTTGATTCCAATAATGAGCCTTTTGCCAGAAATAATCTAGGATTAGTATATTTTCACAAAGGTGATTTAGAGCAGGCGCTAGAAACAATCAAACCAAATATTGAAAAGTCAGCACAGCCGAATCCCTTTGGACATGCCCTTGCTGCCCAAATATACCTGAAACTAGGAAATAAAACAAGGGCAGTAAGTGAGCTTGACCTGGCCGTTAAAGACTTTGAACAGGGAGTATCCTCTTGTAGAAACACTTCAAATATACCTAAATATTGGAAAGAGTATTTAATTAAAATATTTGAAACAGCAGGAGCCCTAGAAGACCATCGTCTGGCATATAACGTGTATCGCAACTGGCAGAACTTATCAGACAACTCGGAAATTAAATTCATGGCTGGTGCGGCTGCTTTTAACCTGGGTAGATTTCGTCAGAATTAGCTCAATCACCAAAAAGTTTGGGTCTACTGAAGGAGATGGTTATTTTGGGAATGAAAAACAACCAGGGTCTGAGGTAGGCTTTTTATGGTCATTATGCCTTGTCTATGTGGGGAAAGCCATAATCAATGGCAGAAGAACGGCAATTGTCACCATCCCCTTGGAGCTCAGAGAAGAGCTGCGCAAACTGCTTTAGCCAACTATTATTTTGAGGTGTGGTTTCTATGGGACTAAGTTATGATGTTGTCAAATTAGTAGCTTACAGAAATGAATGGGCAGAAAAATTTAAATATGAATGTGAACTAATTGCTGATGTAACAGGAATAGAAGGGTCAAAAATCCACCATATAGGCAGTACCTCTGTTCCAGGAATGATAGCAAAGCCTATTTTAGATATTATGATTGAAGTGAATAAGACTGATGATGCTACATTACTTATACCCTTCCTGAATGAAATAGGTTACACGTTTTTTGGGGAATGTGGAAGGCCAGGAAGACTGTTCTTTGTAAAGGGAAAACCAAATAATTGTACTCATCACCTGCATGTAGTAGAAAAAGGAAGCATCTATTGGAAAAACAATTTAAGGTTTAAGGAATTATTAATACAAAAACCAGATTTAGCAGCGGCATATGCAATCGTTAAAGTGAATTTAGCAAGAAAGTACCCATACAATAGAGAAGAGTATAGAATTAATAAATCAAAATTCATTGACAAAGTATTAAAAGGGTAAAATTGTTCTGCCCGGTTTAATTAACACCCACGTACACACTTCTCAACAGCTCGGCAGAGGTCTGGGTGATGATGTTTCTTTGCTTACCTGGCTGTATGAAAGGATTTGGCCCTATGAAAGCCGCCTTACAGAAAAAGATTCTTGTATCTCCACAGACAAATATCAGGTCGGTGTACACATGCATGTAGCAGAAATACCAGAGGAGATTGAATACGCCAAAAAGACCAGAGGAGCCAGTACAGTAAAGCACCTATATAATCTGGGGGTTTTGGACAAGAATTTCTTGGCTGTCCATGCAGTATGGCTTACTGATGAGGAAATTAACATCTTTGCTGAAAAGGGAGTTAAAGTTTCTCATAATCCGGCAGCAGCTATACGTGTTTTGGGATTGCAAAAATTCCGGAAATGATTGATAAGGGAATTGTAGTAACCATTGGCACTGATGGGGCCCCATCAAACAACAGAATGGATTTAATAGACGAAATGTGGCTGACATCATTAATCCACAAAGGAAGGCTCCTTGATCCTTCTGTTATGCTGCCCAACAGATACTAAAAATGGTAACTATTGACGGGGCAAAGGCACTGGCCATGGGAAAAAGAAATCGGCTCATTAGAAGAAGGCAAAAAAGCTAAAAAATGGGTTTTTGCTTCATGGACATTAATTTTCTTGTCAGTCATAAATACTCACCACCTTAATTATATTATAGACTAAGCTTGTAGACTAAGTCAAGTGCAGCACATGCACAAAGGCACATGCACAAAGGGACGGTTCGTGCGGCCGAGCAAGGTTGTAACACATAGCGGGTGGGATTCCCGCCGGGAAAGAACCAGCCATTCACTCGTAGCGAGTCTTGGAGGGTAATAGGCAACTACTGCCTTTAAGCGCAGACAGTTAGATAATGGGCCGAAAGCCATTGCTCTAACTAGGGACACATTAACTACACACAGAGGTAGGTACAAAATAATGGGAACAAAACTAGAAAGAATAGCAGAATAAGCGAAATCTCAACCAGAAATGAACCTATTTTTGAAGAGATATCCATTACCAAAACCAAGGATAAAAGTAAACATTTATGAACTAAGAAAAGAGATTAGCTATATCATGTAAATGATGGTAGGAAGAGCCGTGTGCGATAGTTCCGCAAGCACGGTTCTGGGAGGGGGAGGAACACAATCCTTAATAAAGGAAAGGTTCTTCTCTACTCGACTTTTGTGTTGAGCTTTTGCGTTGCAAAGCACTTTTGCAGCACTTTTGTGAAGCAAATAGTTTATTCCATTATTGCCCTGCCATTAGCTTTAACAGTTGGGATTCTATCTTAATAAACTCTGGGTCTGAAAAGTCCCTTGCTTGCCCAAGGTCTATTTTGAGGTCATGGATGATAATAGAAGGGGCTGCAGAGATAATGACGATCCTGTCTGCAAGGAGCAGGGCTTCCTTTAGATCGTGGGTAACTGCCAGTATGGTAAAGCCTTTTTCTTGCCACTGTTTCACCACATCATCTACTATCCCCAGCTTGACCTTTAAATCCAGGGAAGAAAAGGCCTCATCAAGGATAAGGAGGTCAGGCTCATTAATAAGTGCCCGGGCCAGGTTGACACGCTGCTTCATGCCTCCACTTAGCTGGTTGGGATAATATGAGGCAAAGCCAGCAAGTCCAAGCCTTGCAAGGATGTTTTCAATATCGGCATCTTCCCTGATAAATTTGAGGTTTTGGGCCACGCTGCGCCAAGGTATCAGCCTCGGTTCTTGAAAGACAAAGCCAATCCTTTTGCAGTCAGTGACAATCTCTCCACTTGTCTGCTTTTCCAGGCCGGCAGCAATCTTTAAAAAGGTTGTCTTGCCTGCACCTGAAGGGCCCAAAAGGGCAATCCTTTCAGAACTTTTAACAGTCAAACTCCAATTTCTGATAACCTCCAGCTTGTCATAAGATTTGCAGAGGTTTTTTACCCTTATGCCGGCACCCATTTTTTCGAAATCCTTTCAAAGACCTTTTTTATTACCCTTTCAGCCATAAATCCCAAAACCACAGCAAATAACGTCAGGGCCCATACCTTAGCTACATTTACCTCATACCTTGCTGATAATATTTGAACTCCCAATCCTGTATTGCCACTTAAATACTCTGCTACCAGGATCACTTTCCAGGCCTGTCCCAGGGTAACATCAACTATGGCTATTATAAAGGGGATCAAAGAGCCAAGGTAAATATCTTTAAGGACCTTCTTTTTGGGTATTTTGTAGACCCTGGCCATTTCCAACAGGTTCTTGTCAAGGTTTCTCACACCTGAAACAGTGGTCAAGAGGGCCATGGGTATTAATGACACGAAGGCTATGAAAACAGGGCCCTTCCAGCCTATTCCCCAGGCAAAAATCACAAGGGACAGCCATGAAATGACAGGTACGGCTTGGACTATTAAAATCACAGGCCTAAATATCTCATACAGGGGGTTAAAAAGGCCCAGGACAAGCCCCGCAGTTCGGATGTCCCTTTAAAATCTAGAATCGATAAGGCCATAGCCCAAAGAGTCAAACTGTTAATGAGCTTCCATGCAGATGCGAACGACAATCCTAGCGCAAAAGGACATTGGGCTTTTTATTGGTATAGTTGCCCTGAAAGCAAAAGGCTAGCTGAAATATGGAGCAAATATGCCAAAACTATTTTGCCTAACAATAGTAGAGGTATTGTTGGCTGTAAACCTAACTTTTGGGCTAATTTCTATATGTGTAGGGAGCCGGTTATTAATCCAACATACAAATTCCCCTCAATCCTTATGGAACACGGCTTTATGACCAATCTGCAGGACTCAGCATTATTAAAGTCTGATATATTTAGGCGAGATTGTGCCAGGGTTGCCATAAGTACAGCATGTGAGTTTTTTGATAGACAACTAAAGCCGATGAAAGAGGCTGAAGAGGTGGACAAGTGCAAGGTGTACCTTGATGGAGCCCTAATTGGTGAAGGATTATTGTACGAACAAAGGGTGTATCTACCTGTCAGGGTATTGGAAAACAAAAGATATGTTGTTGAACGCTGGGATGGAGGGACAATGACCGTCTATTTAAACTTCAAATCGGAAAGTAACTTTTCAAACTAAGAATATATAGACACAAATCATAAATTTTTTGGATATAAGTACTGCAGTGAGGGCTTTAAACACCCCCTAATACAAACCAGAGACTTGCATTT
>JBFLYC010000058.1:0-10559 GCA_040756735.1 Bacillota bacterium
CAATGGCTTGCATTTCTGCGGCACCTTTTTCCCTTAAGACTCCTGCTAAAGCACCTGCTACAGAGTTTGGACTTGATTTTGCTGAAACTTTCAATACTTCCATTAAACTAAACCTCCTTAAATGTATCTTACAATATTTGATACCCTCTAGTGACAATATATTCTGCTCCGGTTAAAAAAATCCTTTTTTTCTGTCATTAATTTAAAAAAAATTATTCACAATACCGCTGTAACCTCATAATATTGACTGCACTTCCTGTTTGATTATTGATATCAATAACTACAGCATTAAGCTGGGACCTGCCTGTTGCGACGTCAAAACGATTAGGTAGTTGAGTTAAAAATCTGGTTATTATGTTTTCTATTTTAACTCCTAGAATTGATTCTGAAGGGCCTGTCATTCCCACATCAGTTATATATGCTGTCCCTTTTGGTAATACTTTTTCATCTGCTGTTTGAATATGCGTATGTGTACCAACCACTGCTGATACTCTACCATCTAAATAATAACCTAGAGCAGCCTTTTCTGAGGTTGCTTCTGCATGAAAATCAACAATAATAATATTTGTCCGACCTGAGATCTTTTCGATAATTCTATCCATGGTTCTAAAGGGGCATTCTAAGGGTTGCATAAATACTCTACCTTGAAGGTTAATAATGGCTATTTCCAAATAGTTTTTAGAAATAATCTTATACCCCCTACCTGGGGTACAAGCCGGATAGTTTTCAGGACGGATAATACGTTCTTCAGTATCTATAAAGTCCATGATTTCCTTTTTATCCCATGCATGATTACCTAAAGTTACCATATGGACACCACAGTCAAATAGCTCATTGGCAACTTGATATGTGATACCATGACCCCCAGCAGCATTTTCTCCATTTGCTATTATTATATCAATTTTATGCTCTTCCTTAATCTGTGGAATAAATTTTTTTAATATATACCTACCTGGTCTTCCAACAACATCTCCTACAAATAAAACCTTCAAAAGTTGTCCTCCTTATTTATTAAAAACCATGACTTTACCTTCTTCTCTGAACGCAATCAGTTTTTGATTTGTTTTCTCCTGTCGCAAATTATTTAAGATAGTTCCTATTAAGTCTTCCTGGAAAAGTTGGTCTTCTCTTGTTAGTTCTTCCATTTCTACATTAAGTGATTCTTGGAAATAATCCCTTACAAGATTGATGATAAGATTTAATTCTTGTAATGAGAAAAAATCTAATGTGCTGTGAATGTCTATTAGTGTTATCTTTCCCATAGAACTATAATTAATAGAAACTAAATTATTGTCTTGTCCACCCTCTAAATAATTATATGTTTTAATGCACTTGTTCAGTAACTCAACAAAATTGTTGACATTTTTTTTATTATTATTCAATAAAAAGCAAAGTTTAATTTCCTTTTTAGCAGGATCATAATAAATACTGCTTATTTCAGGATACCTAACAAGCATGGATATTAACAATCCAACACTATCAGATACTCTTTCACCACTTTTATACTTCAAAGACAAAACAACCACTCCTCCAAAGACATGAAGATAGATGAAGAGAGTTCTTCTGCATCTTCAGTAAAAACTCCTTCTTTAAAGAAACACTTTATTCTTTAAAATATTTTCCAATAAAATAACGGTCCTTGCAGAACCGTTATTTTGCATAATCTATCGCTCGTATCTCTCTTATTACAACTACCTTTATTTGACCTGGATATTCTAAATCTTGTTCTATTTTCTTAACTAAATCTCTTGCAAGAACTACTGCTTGCACATCATTAATCCTATCCGGTTTAACCATAATACGTATTTCTCTTCCAGCTTGGATTGCATAAGATTTCTCAACACCCTCAAAAGAATCAGCAATCTCCTCAAGTTTTTGAAGTCTCTTAATATATGATTCTAAGGTTTCTCTTCTTGCTCCCGGTCTGGCAGCAGAAATAGTATCTGCTGCTTGAACTAAAACAGCTTCAATACTGTGAGCTTCAATATCACCATGGTGAGCTGCAATTGCATGAATAACTGCTGGAGATTCTTTATATTTCTTGGCCAAATCAACTCCCAACTGAACATGGGGACCCTCCACCTCATGATCCACAGCTTTACCAATGTCATGTAATAACCCTGCTCTTTTTGCTAATTGAACATCCACTCCGAGTTCAGAAGCTATTGTGCCTGCTAAGTGAGCAACTTCAATTGAATGCTTCAATACATTTTGTCCATAACTTGTACGATAATGAAGCCGACCGAGTAATTTCACTAATTCTGGGTGTAAGCCATGGATACCTGTGTCAAAAGTAGCCTGCTCGCCTTCTTCTCTAATTTTTTGTTCAACTTCCTTCTTGGCCTTTTCGACCATTTCTTCAATCCTAGCAGGATGAATTCTTCCATCTAATATCAACTTTTCCAGGGATATCCTGGCTACCTCACGACGAATGGGGTCAAATCCAGACAAAATTACTGCTTCAGGAGTATCATCTATTATCAAGTCTATACCAGTAAGAGTTTCCAAAGTCCTGATATTTCGACCTTCTCTACCAATAATTCGCCCTTTCATCTCATCATTTGGTAATACTACTACTGATACAGTAGTTTCCGCAACATGATCAGCAGCACATCTTTGAATGGCAAGGGTAATAACCTCCTTGGCCTTCTTATCTGCTTCCTCTTTAGCCTGGTTCTCCAGATCTTTTATCATTATGGCCATTTCATGTTTGATTTCTTTTTCTAGATTCTCAAGTAAAATATGCTTTGCTTCATCAGATGTAAGCCCTGAAATCCTCTCTAATTCTTCTTTCTGCTTTTGGAAAACATCTAATAGGTCTTGTCTAACTACTTCAACTTCATGTTCTTTTTTATGCAAAAACTCTTCCTTTTTCTCAATAGAATCAATTTTTTTGTCCAACGATTCTTCTTTTTGTAGCAATCTTCTTTCAAGTCTTTGCAGTTCGTTTCTGCGTTCTTTGTTTTCTCTTTCTAGCTCATTTCTAAGCTTCAATACTTCCTCTTTTGCCTCAAGAAGAGATTCTCTCTTCTTACCTTCAGCTTCTTTTTCTGCTTCTTCCATTATTCTTTTAGCAGCTTCTTCAGCAGAAGTAATTTTAGCTTCCGCTATATATTTTCTAATAAAATAACCTATTATTAATGATACAGCAGCGCTAATTATTATAATAATAATTTTTTCTGTAATACTGTTCACCTCCCTTACAAATACGGTTTTGTAAAAAAAATAAGTCGAGCAAGAAAACTCGACTCAGAACCAATACCACCAAAAGGGCGTTTAATATAACTCAGAAGACCATTCATAACAATCTTTTTTCACTTATAAAAACAGTCCTCCACTTTAACGTTTTTTCAGTTAAATATATATAAACCCACTTAATCGGTAGTCGTTTCTAATACTAGTTTCTTACTGTTCAATTGTATTTGTTTTTTATACAGTTGTCAAGAAAATAACTGTGATTTACTACTGTGGGTCTAAGTTCTCATCACTATGGGAATTGCTGGGCAAGCTGACCTTAACGGCAAACCTTTGTTTTATTTTTTCTTCGATTTCTGTCATTATATGCTTATTCTGTTTCAAGAAGTCCTTTGCATTTTCTCTACCTTGTCCTAATCTTTCTTTTTCATAAGAATACCATGCGCCGCTCTTATTAATAATATCTAGCTCTGTTCCTAAATCAATTATATCCCCCTCTTTGGAAATACCTTGTCCATACATAATATCAAACTCAGCTTGTTTAAAAGGAGGAGCAACTTTATTCTTAACAACTTTTACCCTTGTCCGACTTCCGACCATCTCTGTGGCCATTTTAATGGTTTCAACTTTTTTTACTTCAAGCCTTATCGAAGAATAAAACTTTAGGGCCCTGCCCCCAGGAGTTGTCTCTGGATTTCCAAACATTATTCCTACTTTTTCACGCAGCTGATTAATAAAAATTGCAGATGTCTTAGATTTATTTATAGAGCCAGCAAGCTTTCTAAGGGCTTGAGACATAAGTCTCGCTTGTAGCCCGACATGTGCATCTCCCATTTCACCCTCAATCTCTGCTCTAGGAACTAATGCTGCCACAGAGTCAACAACTATAACGTCTATCGCTGAACTTCTAACTAATGCTTCTGCTATTTCCAAAGCTTGCTCCCCAGTATCAGGTTGAGATATCAAAAGATTATCAATATCCACCCCAAGGTTTTTCGCATAACCTGGATCTAAAGCATGTTCAGCATCAATAAATGCTGCTATACCGCCTTTCTTTTGGGCTTCCGCAATAATATGTAATGCCACTGTGGTTTTACCAGACGATTCTGGGCCAAATATTTCTATAATTCTTCCCCGTGGAATACCCCAGACTCCTAGGGCTGCATCTAGTGCTAATGAGCCTGTAGAAATGACTTCTACATTCATTTTTGCACTAGCTTCTCCTAATTTCATGATTGATCCTTTGCCAAACTGCTTCTCGATTTGACCCAAGGCTGCTTTTAGCGCCTGTTGTTTGTCTGACACTTATTTTCTCCCCCTTTCCTTAATACAAACAATTGTTCCCCTTTTCCCAATTATATTTTAATTTATTTCTTCTTGTCAACCATTAAAGGATTTCTTTAAGGTCTAGTTATCCTTTATTTATTGACTATTTAAAAAATATTTATTTTTGACAATATAAATTGGCCCACCAGTATTTAAGCGACTTTCATATAAATGGATTTCTCCAATTTTTTCAAGCAGTTGAGGCAAATCTTGTAGTTTTTGCTGAAGTAGATTTCTAAAACCATTACGATTTTTCACTTCTTTTATTCTACCAAGCGTTATATGTGGATGAAAGTCCTTTTCATCCACATATATTCTTTGCTTAATCAAAAAATCTTTAATAACAAAATAAGAATCTTTTATTTCCTGGTTTTCTTCAATACCCAGCCACAGAACAGAAGGTTTATTAAGGCTTGGAAAACACCCAAGTCTTGTAGTCTTGATTGTAATTTTCGGAAGTAAAGATGCAATAGAGTTAATACCCCTATTTAAGATCTCCATTTCTTCAACAGACAAATTTTTAAAGAAAAATAATGTCAAATGAAAATTATTTTTGGCTACCCATTTTATGTTATAAAGAGAATCATCCATAAGGTTTTTTTGAAGCAAAAATAATTGATTTTGCATACATTTAGAAAATGGCAAGGCCAAAAAACTCCTCATAAAACCTCCAAAATATACTTAAATAATTATTTAATAATTATTTTTTATGATTATTACTCAGGTTGCTCAAAAAGTGATCTTTGCAAAATGAAACCGCCTTGGAGATTAAAGACTTTAATTATGTCGGCAGCCTTTAACACTGGTCTTTCGTCAGCAATTATAAAGTGCAATAAAACTAAACTGTAGGCAACTTCATTCCTGCTTTGTAACCCTCTTATTCCTGCAGCACCGGTAGTACCAGCATCTATAATAACACTTCCGTTTTCTTCTTTCATAGTAACCCTATGCCTATGTCCATGTAAAATAACCGGTATTCTACCTATGAAAGCTTCTGCAATTGGTGGATAGTGAACTGCTAAAATATCGGGAGTAATTTCAGATTCCTCTAAAAGAATATTAAGATTCCCAACAAACTCGTTAACAATCTCTTCACTGGGAGGCGTAACGTCTGTGGATATTGATGCAGGGTCATGAGTCCCTAGCAAGTATAGGCCTTTTACATTAATTATCTGATTATTCAAAAGCACTACATTTTTAATCTTTCCCATGGCTTTAATAATTTCAGGTGAATCATGATTTCCTGCCACGAAGACATAGGGAACAGAGAAATCTGTAATTCGGTCTAGTAATACTGCTTCTAAAGGGCTGCCAAAATCAGAAATATCTCCAGTATCAATAATGAAATCCACATCAAAACTGCTTGTCACCTGTTGAACAAAATCATATGCAGCTGGATTATTATGGATATCTGAAATATGCAAGACTTTTAGAGTGTCATCCAATTCTCCGGTTATTCCAATTATATCAACCTTTTCAAATAATTCATATAAGTTATCAGCAGTTACCCTTAATTGTTCACCAAGCTGATCCACCTTAACAATAGCTTGCTCAGCAAAACTTATCATCCAAGGTGCTGCTTTTAATACTCCCCTATATTGCGGATTTGTAAAACTATCAACATTATACGTATAAAATGTTCCAATAAACAAGACTCCGAGTAAAGTAAAACCAGTTAATGATGCCTTAAAATAATCCATTATATTTCTTTTATGTAATAAAAGCATTGCAAAAGCTCCTCCAAAAGAGGCAATAAGCAGTACTCTACTGATAAATATTAATACATTTTTTCTTATTTGCATAATGATTTGTTCCATCAAATCTTCCTGTTCAATGGGTTCTTCTATTAAATTCTGAAGTAAGTCAATATCAATGTTGGTCAGTGTTATTGCTAATTTTAATGGAGTCTGATGAGTTTTAGCACTTATTACCCCTATGGGTGGAATACTTATTTCAGTTAATCCTTGATCAAATATTTCCAGGGAAAACCTAAACTCAAACCCTTTAATATTGAAGCTCATATCAGCAAAAATGGTAACAAAGGTAAAGGTAGTTGCTATAATTAGTAAAAACGCCAACCAAGTCTCCTTTGATATCATGAATTCACCCATTCTCTTTAATTATTAATTATTGATACTAAGTACTCAACTGCTGCAATCACTGTCTTTTTTCTAATAGTGTTTCTATCGCCTTCAAAATTATTTTTCAATACAAAAATATTATTATCCTTTGCAACTGCAACATATACCAAGCCCACAGGTTTTTCTTCTGTCCCACCTCCAGGTCCAGCCACACCGGTGATAGCAATACCTATATCGCTTTTGGCCAATTTTTTAGCTCCCATGGCCATCTCTTCAGCTGTTTTTTCACTTACAGCACCATATTTTTCAATGGTTGTTTCATTTACTCCAAGCAGCTGTACCTTTGATAAATTGCTGTATGTTACTAGACCTAGACCAAAGTACTCAGAGCTACCAGGTATATTGGTTAGAGCTGCTGCTAATAAGCCTCCTGTACATGATTCAGCAGTGGATATTGTCATCTGCTTTTTTTTCAATATAGTTGATAGAATTGCCAGCGTTTCCATAAACATCACACCCTCTAGATTCTAATTTTAATCTTATTAATTAATCCTAGTATTTTTTACATTAAAAAATCAACCTGCATATGAATTTTTTATGCAGGTTGATGTAAACTACTTTGCATATGGAATCTTAGATTGTCGCCTTCTATGGTTTCACTTATCATCAATTCTTCGCTCAACATTACTAAAAGTGATTTATTATCTTGCAAAATACTCATGATTTCCTTTTCATGATTTTTTAAGATTATCTGGCATTGTTTGGACAAGAGACTCTTATTAACATCATCTGGACTAACAATGCCCAAATCAGTCATACCGTTAAATATGAGCCTTTTAGCTAATTTCAACGACTCCTGATAGTCATTGCCAGAGCCAGTACTTTTGCTTCCCAAGATAATTACCTCAGCTGCTGCACCAGCTAATAAAACTCTAATCTGGTTTTCCATATATTCTTTAGTATACAAATACATATCCTCTTTTGGTTTTTGCCTCATATAACCCAGGGCACTATCCCGAGAAATAACTGTAATATGAGACACTGACCCTGGGGAGTAAAATTCGCTAATAATAGCATGCCCCAGTTCATGTACAGCAATTCTGCGTTTTTCATCAGTACTTGGTTTTCTATCTACTTTTTCACCCAACATTACCTTATCAACTGCTTCTTTAAAATGCTTCTGCCCTATATATTTATTGTTTTGTCTTAAAGCAAAAATTGCCGCTTCGTTGGCCACACACTCCAAATGTGCGCCTGAATAACCAAAGGTTTCCCTGGCAATGGCTTTAAGATCAACATCTTCCCCTAAAGGTTTATTTGTTGTATGCAATTGTAGTATTTGAAGTCTTGCTTCCATATCCGGCAAATCTACCCTTACGATCCTATCGAATCTCCCTGGCCTTAGAAGCGCTTCGTCAATCATATCAGATCTATTGGTTGCTCCCATTACCAATATCTTTATATCTTCACTGTTACTTCCTAATCCATCCATTTTTACCAGCAACTCGTTTAATGTTTGTTCATATTCCATATGGCTGGTATTACGTCCTCTTCTACTACCTAATACTTCAATCTCATCAATAAAAATCACTGCACGCTTTTTATTTACTTTTCGTGCTGTTTCAATGGCCTTCTTAAAAAGATTCCTTACCCTTTGTGCACCTACTCCCGCATACATTTCTATAAACTCACTACCACTAGCTGCGATAAATACTGCATCAGTATAATTGGCTGCTGCTTTAGCTAACATAGTTTTACCGGTACCAGGAGGGCCTGTTAATAAAATGCCTTTTAACGGCCTAATTCCTAATTCTGCAATATCTTTCTCCTTAACGATAAAGTCTAAAGCTTCTATTAACTCCTGTTTCGCATTTTTCTGACCACCTATATCTGCAAATTCAACACCTGTTACGGTAGTCACCTTTTTGCCACCAACAAGCTCAAACAAACCCTGGCGCTTAAAAATAACGAATACTAGACCCCCAAATACTGCTGCAAAAAGAACAGGAAGCAGATTGTATCCTTGAATGGCAAGAAATGTAATAATACCTAGAGCTACTCCAATTAATATCTCCTTTTTCATGTTAGCATCTCCCCAGCGCTTCTCAGTTGCGTGTTAATACTCTGTAGAGATAGTTATCTCCCAAATGCAGTTGAATAAATAAAAACTCGCTATCAACAGTAATTTTATAGTCTACTGTTTTATTCTCTCTTGTCAGTCTATTCATGGTTTCCTTTAACGTAAGAAAATCTCCCTGCACCAAAGCTTGGTATGCTGCTAGCTGGAGCTCATCCCAAATTGCCAGAAGCTCCCTATTAGGATTGTCCACTAGACTCACACTCAAATCATTATGTTTACCAAATAATGGTATAGCTGTTCCCCTGATGGAAAGATATGTCTGCTGTAAATTATCTACACTTGCCAATGTCACTTCTAATTGTACAGTGTTGGTATTTTTATTAATAGAATATCCTTTAACTCCTTCTATTTCAGATAGCTGCTGGGATAGCGGTTTATTTATTGCCAACTCTTTATATCCCCAGTTTGCAGATATCAAAATGCCAATAGTAAGAGCAAAAGAAAATATTATTACAGGTATACTGTAACCCTTAATGTTCATTTTTATTTCCTCCCCAATACCTGCAATGAGACACACTTTAAATTATAACGCACTGTCATGGATATATCCTCATGTAATAACTGGAACAAAAAAAGCTGTTTTCTGAAAACAGCTTTTTAATAAACGGAGAAATTCTTTTTATTTGTTTAATTTTAGTATTTTCCAACCCTTTACAAAGTAATCAAACCCGGACCATAGTGTAAAAACAACAGCTATATGAATTAGTATTTCCCCAAGGTTGAAGGGCAGTCCTAAAGACTTCATGAGAAAGTCATTCAAGATAACTGCTACTATGGCAACAATTTGGGATATAGTCTTATATTTACCAAGTTTACTTGCAGAAATAATGACACCCTCCCCGGCAGCTATTGACCTTAATCCGGTAACAGCAAATTCTCTTCCTATTATTACTACTGCAATCCAAGCATTTACTAAATTTATTTCCACAAGAGAGATTAGTGCTGCTGATACAAGTAATTTGTCTGCCAAAGGATCAAGCAACTTGCCAAATTTAGTCACCTCTTTGCGAGCCCGAGCAATATATCCATCCAAACCATCTGTACTAGCTGCCAGAATAAAAATTGCAGCTGCTATATATTCGCCAAAGGGAATCCTGATTAAAATAAAAAACATGAAAATAGGAACTAAAATAATTCTCGCTAATGTTACTCTATTGGCCAGGTTCATTGACAACCTCTCCTATCAAATCAAAGTTAGACGATCCTACTACATCCACAGGTACAATTTTTCCCACAGAATCAACCTGGGATAATCTTAGGTAGATTTGTCCATCTACTTCGGGGGCCTGCAGGTAACTTCTTCCCAAATACCATTCCCCGTCATCTAGAGACTTTTCCTCAACCAAAACATTTAGGCGCCTTCCCCTATATTTCCTCATTTGATCTATGCTAATCTCTTCTGACATTTTCTTTATTATGAATAACCTTTCTTGTTTAATTTTTTCGGGTACCTGTCTATTCATAGATGCTGCTGGGGTACCCTCTTCCCGTGAATAACTAAAAAAACCACTCCAATTCAATTTTAAATATTTCAACCCATTCAATAATAATTCGAAATCCTTGTCCTTTTCGCCTGGGAACCCTATTATAAATGTACTGCGAAGAGAGATGTCCGGTATTATTGTTTTAATCTTCTCAACCAGGGAAAATATCTCATCAGAAGTAATTTTTCTACCCATCCTTTGTAATACTGGATCACTTAAATGCTGCAAGGGTATGTCAAGATAATTACATATTTTTTCTTCTTCTGCAATAGTATAAAGCAACTCTTCTGTAATATGATTTGGATAACAATATAATAGCCTAATCCATTCTAG
>JBFLYC010000059.1:0-10321 GCA_040756735.1 Bacillota bacterium
TAATGACCATGGCAAAGCTGTTGAGATATTTAAAGAATTCATGGGAGAAGAAAATGAAGACAAGTGTTTGGACGATGACATTAAGAAAAGAAAACAGGTATCAGACGAAAAAGCTAGAGAATTCATCAAAGAACTGATTAAGAATGATGATCCTCAAATACTTCAACTTATGAATAAAAAAGAGAGAGATGCAACAATAAATAAACTAAAAAAGAAAGATATTTCAATAAGGCAGCTGGCAAGGATAACGGGGATAGGCAGGCGAGTAATAGAAAAAGCATAAAAAAGGTGACAGAGAACCGTCCCCCTGACACCCTAAAAAAGGTGACAGAGAACCGTCCCCCTGACACCCTCTGACACCCCCGGAAGACCTCTGTCTCTTCTTTACTTTTATACTTTTAATTACCTTTTTTTGTGAGCAACGGCAACGGTGATAGGGTCAAAGGCTCACCTGGAAAGAAAATCCATCGATATCTTTTGATGAACCAGAGAGCAAGTAAAAACGATAACAAGTCTGCCAGGGGAAAGGCCAGCCAGACCCCAGACAAATTAAATATGAAGGGAAGAGTCAGCAGCAGTGGAATTAGAAACAGTACTTGACGGGACATGGATAAGACAAATGCTGCTTTGGCTTTACCTAAAGCCTGAAAAACAATGCCGGTGACCATTTGCAGGCCGATTGTAATGGAAAGGGCAAACATGATCCTCATGGCAGCTATTCCCATATTGATAGCTGCCGGATCCTTTGTAAAGATCAACATAATTGGTTTGGGAAATACCATTATCATGGCAAAGACTAGTATAGCTATACCTGTTGAAGCTTTAATGGCCAACAAAATTGATTCGCTTACACGGGTGTGCAGGCTCGCTCCATAATTATACCCGACAAGGGGTAGTAACCCCTGGGCAATGCCGAAAATGGGCATAAAACTAAACATCAGTACCCTGTGGATAATCCCAAACACGGCAAGCGCCAAGTCACCGCCATAGAATATGAGCATGTGGTTGGCAATAATAAACATGATGCTCCCGGCAGCCTGGTGTACAAAGGCAGACGAACCGACCGCCAGAACTTGTTTAATTATAAGCCAACTAGGGCGCAAATATAAAGCCTTAAAAGATAAACTGCTTTTTCCTGCTGCAAAATATAAAACCAGGTAGAGAGCCGTAATTCCCTGGGATAATACAGTAGCTATAGCTGCTCCCTTGATCCCCAGGCCAAAGATAAAGATAAAAATAGGAGTTAAGACAACATTTAAACCTGCTGAAATAATCATGGTCATCATGGCAATCTTGGCATTGCCCTCTGAACGTACAATATTATTAATTGAAAAAGCAAATGCAAAAAAGATGGTGCCGTATAAAATAACCCCCAAATAATCGCGTGCAAAGGGTAAAATAGTTTCACTTGATCCAAACAAATAGAGAATTGGTGTCAACAGCTTTAATCCTAGAAAAATACCAATGACGCTGATCAATAATACGATACTTATCACAGTTCCAAATACTTGATTAGCCTTGTCAACTTCTTTAGACCCAAGCATTCGTGATATTAACGATGCTCCCCCAACACCAACGGCTCCGGCCAGAGCCATGATAATCATTTTAACAGGGAAAGCTACAGATACGGCAGCAACTCCTACAGTACCTACAGCCCTTTCAATAAATATGGCATCAACAACATTATAAAAAGCCATCACAAACATGCCCACCATGGCCGGGACAGCTAATTTAGTTAAAAGCCTGGGTATAGGTTCTTTCCCCAATCGTTCACTTTGTGGTTTCATGAGTGTTTCTCCTCTCGCCACGCGATAATGTCCTGTCTTTTTCGATATGATTTGTGGCATTTTGGGCCATTTTTATTAATAGGTCAAAGGCTTTTTCAACCTCTTCTTCAGTCATGCCTGCACTTAATATTTCCGTCCACCTGCGCAGTACCGAGCATAAATGAGGTTTAAACTCCTGGGCTTTTGGGGTTAAAAAGATCTGATTGGAACGCAGGTCTTTTTCATTTGGTTTTCTAGTAACGTAACCGGCTTTTTCTAATTTGCCGATAGCACGTGCTGTTGTACCTTTATCAATATTTATTTGTTGAGCTAATTCTTCTTGAAGCACTCCGTCATTTTGATATAAAGCCAGTAAAAACAGGATTTGACCCTTCCCAATATTATAGGGTTCTAATTCTTTAGTAACATATATTTGACCGTAACGGTAAAGGAGGGAAATCCATTTTCCAAGTGACAGGTTTGACATAAGCCACCTCCATTAGTTGCATGCGCAACCATGCTGCTGTATTTATTATAATGTAAAATTGGTTGTCGATGCAACAAATAAATGGGGTCTAATAAAATAAAGTATATTGACCTTAATTGTAAAAGTAAATTGAAACAGAGGCATAAAATTCCATCCTTTGTTGAAAAATATAAAATATAATATTTTAGGAGCAGTTGCATGTCACGAGGAATTGGCGTTAGTGTTCCCAGAAAAGAAGCAGCAGATAAAGTAACAGGAACAATAAAATATTATAATTATAAAAAAATACCCTCATCAAAATTATACGGGAATTGGACGGAGGAATCTGATGATGCTGGCAGTGGAAGCCATCGGACATCAAATAACAACCATTGAAGGGTTAAAAGATACTCCAACCCAAAAAGCCTTTCTGGATAAGTGGGCCTTTCAGTGCGGTTATTGCACTCCCGGATTTATCTTAGTCTGCCATGCCTTGGCTCAAATCCACCCGGACGCGGGGGATGAGATTATTGAAGAATGGCTGCAGTCAAATATCTGCCGCTGTACAAGTTATGAGGAAATACAGGCGGCGGTGAAGTCGGTTTTGGCAGGAGATGAAGTTTGATCATTATAACTTTACCCGAGTTTTTCCCATCTTGTATTTATGAGACCCATGGAAACCTTTTTCCAATGGGTTTTTTAGTTTCCGGAAGAGACTGCAAATGTTCCACCTTTTGTTAAAGAGTTGTCACAGAATTGTAAAAAACCAACAATAAACTAAAAGGTGAAGGTGGTAGCTTCCAGGGCAGTGAAGTTATTCTTTTACGAAAGGGGGGCGTTTAATAGTCATAATTAGACTTCCTGCTGAAGAAACTGCCGAAAAAAATGAAAGGAGTAAGGATATGTCAAAGAAACTACTGGTTACTATAATGGTTATCTTTCTCGTAATGGGAATAGCCGGAGCAGCGGCGGCATCCAATTGGGGAGGTATGGGCGGCAAATGGGCCGGCAAAGACTTCAATCCGCCAATATTGGACCTCGACCTGTCGGCTGAACAGCGCAGCCAACTCCAAGAATTGAATGAAAGCTCATTTCTGCAAACTCAAAATCTAAGAATTGCTTTATCTGAAAAGATGTATGAGCTTAGAAAGTTGTGGTTCGCTCAGGACCCGGATGAAGAGGCAATTGCTGCTAAAAAGGAAGAAGTGATAAAGCTAAGACAGGAGTTATCTGAAATCGCCCAGGAAAACCGGGCTTCCATGAATAATATACTCACCCCTGAACAACAGGAAAAACTAGGTGGGATGCACGGCCACGGTAAACACGGGCGGATGGGTACAAGAAATAACGCCATGTAATAGGTAGGACCATCCATATAACTGGGGAGGCTAACTACCTCCCCACCTTCACCAATATTTTATGGTCCTAGCAACCTAATAAGTCTTGAAAATATTTATCCTCTAAATTACTGCTGATACGGAGGTGCGTAAATGAAAAAGAAGTTAATCATTGCTTTAATCACTTTATTTCTTATATCTGTAGTTAGTGTAGGATTCCTGGGTATTCAGGGAAAAGATGATAAAGATGACAAATCTTATTTTACTGTAGCTGTTCAAACCGGAAATCTGAGAGTAACAGTAAATGGTACCGGAGTTGTTACAGCATCCCAGCGGCAAACTGTCCGTGCCGGGGTCAATGATGCGGTGGTGGATCAATTGTATGTTGATGTAGGAGATGTTGTAACTGAGGGGCAACCCCTGGTCAGATTGTCAAATGCAACATCTGTTGACCAGGTGCAGCAGGCCCAGCTGGATTTAAAAGCTGCTGAACTTAAACTTAAGGAAATTTTGAATCTTGGACCTAATGAGCCTATTCCCACAGAGTTTACAAATGATCTGGTCATTGCAGCTCCTATCTCCGGCAGGGTGACCATTGTGCGGCCGCAAACCGGTGTACAGCTAGGAGCAGGAACAGTTGTAGCATCTATTATCAACGACCAAGATATGAACCTTGTTATTAATGTTTCCAGCGCAGAAGTAGGTAAAATCAAGCTAGGCCAACAGGCAGAAGTTTTTATCCAAGAGTTTATGAGCACCTTGCCTGGTGTAGTAGCAGAGGTCTCTTCCGAAAGTATTCAGGGCGATACTACTTTTTGGTATCCTGTTAAGGTAAAACTGCAGAATCCCGGACTATTAAAACCAGGTATGGAGGGTAGCGCCACAATTAAAACAGAAAGTGGTGACCTGCTGCGTTCAGGCAGTCTCGAAGCCCTGGAAGAAATAAACATCAAAATGAACTTTAGTGGAGAAATCAGTGAAGTTCTGGTGAAGTCAGGTCAAAGGGTTGAAAAAGGAGATACTTTATTTATAATAAATTCTCCAGGTATGCTTACCCAGGTTGAATCCCAGTTGATTAAGATTCAACAGGCCAAGCTCAGTCTAGCCCGCAGGCTAGAAGAGCAGAAGCAGCTTACCATTACTTCGCCCATAGGGGGAACCATAGTAGATTTGGCTGTGACCAGAGGGGATACGGTCACCCCTTCAACAATGATAGCTACAATTGCTGACTACAGCAAAGCCCTAATAGAAATTGAAGTAGATGAACTAGATATTGGAAAAATTTTTCCTGGCCAGAAAGCTTATGTTTCCATCAGCGCCCTACCCGGGCAAAGATTTACCGCTGAAGTGGTTAGTATTGCTGGGGAAGGAAATACTGCCAGTGGAGTTACGGTTTTTCCTGTCCTTTTAGAATTAGAGGAAGCTGAAGGACTAAGGGGAGGATTAACCGCCAATGCTACTATTGTTGTGGAAGACCGTGTAAATGTCTTACGAGTGCCTGTTGAGGCCTTATCAACCTACCAGGGCACTACGGCAGTCCAGGTGATCAGGAATGGAGAGCCCCTGTGGCAGCCGGTAAAAACAGGTATTACCGGGGATTACCAGGTGGAAATTCTTGACGGACTGCGAGAAGGTGAGCAGGTAATAGTATCAGGTGCAGGAGCCAGTACAAGCAGTCCTGTACCAGGAACCATTGTTCCTGGCATGGAACCCGGAATGAGGTCTTCTGGCTCAGGAGGTGGAGGCAGCGGCGCAGGCAGAGGAGGCGGAGGTGGCAGCTAATAAGATAGAGGGAAAGGGGAGTAGACTGTGATAGAGATTAGTCGATTGGAAAAAACTTATATACTTGGATCGGTTCAGGTACCCGCCCTGATCGACATTAATCTTGGCATTTCTTCCGGTGAATTCTGCGCAATCATGGGTCCGAGTGGCTCAGGAAAATCAACATTAATGAATTTGCTGGGCTGTCTGGACCGGCCAACGTCAGGAAGCTATTTGATAAATGGTGAACAGGTCAAAGATAAATCTGATGACCAGCTTGCCAGGATTCGCAATCGTTTTATAGGATTTGTGTTTCAGTCATTCAATTTATTGCCGGGATTATCTGCCAGGGAAAATGTTGAATTGCCATTAATCTACCGGGGAGAAAAGCCCAAAGAACGCCAAAAAAAAGCCCTTGAAGTGTTGGAAGCTGTAGGTTTAGCCAAGAGGGTAAATCACAGGCCTATGGAGCTTTCTGGTGGGGAGCAGCAGCGTGTAGCAATTGCCAGGGCACTTTCAGGTAATCCCACCTTGATTTTAGCTGATGAACCAACAGGGGCATTAGATACAAAATCTGGAGAAGAGGTAATAAAATTATTTTCCAAGCTCAACGAGCAGGGAATGACAATAATTCTTGTGACCCACGATGAAGATGTTGCGGTACATACAAGAAGAATTATCCGTCTTCGTGATGGCAGGTTGTTATCGGATGAACCTAATATTTCAACAAATGTTTACGGGGTATCCTTGATTAAGGGAAGAACTGGTGCTGAACATGGAGGTGTGTGTTAAGTGAGTGTCTGGGAGGGCTTAAAACTGGCATGGAAGGGGCTGGTAGCAAATAAAATACGCTCAGTTTTAACAATGCTGGGGATTATTTTCGGTGTCGGCGCGGTTATTGCCATGATTTCTGTGGGGCAGGGTGCTGCTAAAGATGTCTCTGCGAGGATAGAAGGAATGGGATCTAATCTAATAGTTATTTCTCCCATTAGAAATACAGGAGCCCGCTTTTTCCTTGATGATGTTGTAGAATTAGCAGAGAGGATACCTACTATTAGCGAAGCCATACCCAGTTTAACTTTTTCTGCAACTATAAAATGGGGAACCAGCACTTATGAGACAAATGTAGAAGGAGTTACGGATAATTACCCTTCAGTGCGTAACGCTGCAGTAGAAAAAGGTCGTTTTATCAATTCTATGGAGGTTGAAAACCGCACCCGTACCGTGATCCTGGGGAAAACAGTGGTCAAGGAGCTCTTTAAAAATCAAGATCCCCTGGGGCAGACAGTGACCATTAATGGGCAGCCATTTTTAGTAGCTGGTATCATGGAGGCCAAGGGAGCCACCTTGGGCCGCGATCAGGATGATGTAGCGTTCATACCGGTGAGTGTGGCAGAACGGTTAGCTGGAACCAGGGAAATAAGTACAATCTATGCAAAGCTCATAGATCCGGACATGGCCCCTTTAGCGGTAGGACACATCCAGAAGATTTTTGAGCACAAGTTTGGCAGACCTGGTACAATTCGGGTAACCAGCCAGGACCAACTTCTGTCAACAGTGAGTAGTACTGCACAAACCTTCACACTGATGCTTGGTGCAATTGCGGGTATCTCCCTTCTTGTTGGTGGTATCGGAATTATGAACATTATGCTGGTTTCTGTTACCGAACGGTTCAGAGAAATAGGTATTCGTAAAGCGCTGGGGGCACTTCACCGGGATATTATTTTTCAATTTCTAGTGGAATCGGTTTTCTTAAGTATTAGTGGGGGTATAATCGGTGTTTTTCTTGGCATTGGATTATCTTATCTTATTACTCTGGCCGTGGGTTGGACCACTGCCCTTAGTTCATGGGCAATTATTGTATCTTTCACTTTTGCTTTAGCCGTTGGCTTATTCTTTGGAATATATCCTGCAGTTAAAGCTGCAAATCTAGATCCCATTGTGGCCTTGCGCAGAGAGTAAAG
This sequence comes from Bacillota bacterium, assembly GCA_040756735.1. GTDB lineage: Bacteria > Bacillota > DSM-16504 > Desulfitibacterales > Desulfitibacteraceae > JBFLYC01. The sequence goes on from JBFLYC010000059.1 coordinate 7,295, forward strand.
TTTGCTGGTTCGACCGGAGCATAAAAGGAAAAACCCTTTGTAGTAAAGAATTATTATATAAGCGAAAGGGGTGATCTGGTGAACAATACCATTATGGTAGTTGATGATGACTCACAATTGAGGGAAGTGGTAAGGGTCTATTTAAACAAAAACGGTTTTCAGGTGATAGAAGCAGAAGATGGTAGAGTGGCGGTTAAAAAGTTTTGGGAGTTTAACCCTGCCTTAATTGTGCTGGACCTCATGCTGCCTAATATGGATGGCTGGGATGTCTGTCGTGAACTGCGCAAAACCTCTCGTGTTCCTATTATCATGCTTACGGCTAGAAGTGAGGAATTTGACAGGGTTCTCGGATTAGAGCTTGGTGCAGATGATTACCTGGCAAAACCTTTTAGCCCAAGGGAACTGGTAGCTAGAATCAAGGCCGTACTCAGGAGAATAAACGTTGAACCCCCTGAAAAAGAATTTCTAAGTTTTCCAGGTTTAGAGATTGATTACGCTTCCCACCGGGTTATGGTGAATTCTCAGGAAATAGTGCTTTCTCCTAAAGAATTTGATATTTTATGGTTATTATCAAATAATGCAGGCAGGCTTTTAAGCAGGGAACAGATTTTGGAAAAGGTATGGGGTTACACATATCTTGGGGATGTCAGGACAGTGGATACACATATCAAAAGGCTTAGGGAAAAACTGAGCGCACTGAATTATCAATGTATTAAAACTGTTTGGGGAGCAGGCTACAAGTTTGAGGTGGGACACCATGAATAAATCGTTATTTTCAAAACTGCTTCTTTCTTATATATTAATTATACTGGTTGCTCTTTTTGCTGTTGGGATTACTTTGTCCCATCTTTTTTCTGCCTACTATTATTCATCTAAAGAAGCAGAATTGGTTAGGAAGGGCAAAGAAATAGCACAAATGGTTGTCCAATACCATGATTCAGGAGGTGTTCTGCCTGGTCCGGTAGAGCAATGGTTGGAAAGCCTGGATAGATTCCTGGATGCCAGGTTGCTAGTCATAAACAAAGAGGGTTTCATAATTGGCACCACTGTACGCTCCAGATTTCCCCATGGAATGAGACTGGACCCATCAGAGATAGGCATGGTTTTAAATGGGGATGTAGTATCCAAGCAGGGGTTTCACCATCGTTTTGGCCAGGCCATGATTTCAGTTGGTATACCCATCATAGTAGATAATCAAGTCATAGGAGGACTCTTGTTAAATGCCCCTGTTTCAGGGTTAAGCTCCACAGTGACTTCAGTTAGGCAGCTGATTATTTATGCAGCTTTGGCGGCTGTTGCCTTTGCAAGTATCGTAGGTTATGGGTTGTCCAAGTCTATTTCCAGGCCTTTGCGGGAAATGAGCAGGGTTACCCTGGAAATGGCCAAGGGTAATTTCAAGCAAAAAGTTACAGTTAATTCCCAGGACGAAGTCGGACAGCTGGCAAGAAACTTCAATGACCTCACGGTAACCCTGGATAAAACCATCAATGCTCTGGCAAAGGAAAAAGGCAAAATGGAGAACATCCTTGATAATATGGCTGAAGGAGTTGTGGCAGTTGACCAACAAAATAATCTAATTCTCCTGAATCCCAGGGCTGAAGAAACCTTTGGAGTCAACGTTTCTAGAGTTTTGGGAAAACCTATCCATACTTTGGGAGATGGCCAAGAATTGTCGAATCTCCTGGACAGGGTCCTCAAATCCGGATCTAAGGGCAGTGAAGTCATGGAATTTGCTCTTGAGCACGGGAAAAAATATATATTGGCACATGCTTCTTCTCTAAAGAGTGAGAAGGAAACCCCCTTTGGAGCTGTCGCAGTCCTGCAGGATATAACTGAAATTAGACAGTTGGATCAGCTGCGCAGGGATTTTGTGGCAAATGTCTCCCATGAATTACGGACCCCCTTGACTTCCATTCGAGCCTTTGTGGAAGCTTTACTTGATAGCATGATTGATGATACGGCTACTCAACAAAGATATTTAAATGTTATTCATGATGAAACACTGCGTCTGGATCGTCTTATTCATGACCTCTTGGATTTGGCTCTTATTGAGTCGGGGAAGGCTAATTGGGATTTGGAGATGGTTGATTTAAGAGAGGTAGTGCAGCAGGTGGTAGTTAAGCTAAAGCACCTAATGGATCAGAAGAATTTAACTTTAAACATTGATCTGGCAGGTGAGGAGTTGCAGGTACTTGCTAATGTGGATCGCATGCAACAAGTCCTTATAAATTTGATCTCAAACAGCATCCAATTTACTTCCAATAATGGGGAAATAAGCATCAAGGTTCAAAAAAGGGACAATCAAGTTTGGGTGGAGGTTAATGATAACGGGTCAGGTATTCCCGAAGAAGACCTTCCATATATTTGGGAGAGATTTCACCGGGTGGATAAATCCCGGGCCAGACATAAAGGAGGCACAGGTCTAGGTCTGTCAATTGTTAAGCTAATAGTTGAAGCCCATGGAGGAAAGGTCGGAGCAGACAGTAAACTGGGTCAGGGTTCTACATTTTACTTTACTTTACCTGTGCCGGAGTAGAGGGTGACAGGGAGGGTGACAGGGCGGGGTGACAGGGGACGGTTCCGGGGTGACAGGGGACGGTTCGGGGTGACAGGGGACGGTTCTATTGACACCTCGGGTGACAGGGGACGGTTCTATTGACACCTCCATTTCTTAAGTGATAGACTTAGAAAGAGGAGGTGTTAAATTATGCCAAGGCAAGCAAGAGAAATAAGTAGCACTGGAACATACCATATTATGTTAAGAGGGATAAACAGACAGATTATTTTCAATGGCGAAGAAGACAAGCTAAAATTTATGGAAACATTAGTAAAATATAAAGATATTTGTGCCTATGAGATTTATGGATATTGCTTGATGTGGGGTGACAGGGGGGGTGAGGGGGGTGACAGGGGACGGTTCTATTGACACCTCCATTTCTTAAGTGATAGACTTAGAAAGAGGAGGTGTTAAATTATGCCAAGGCAAGCAAGAGAAATAAGTAACACTGGAACATACCATATTATGTT